>NZ_AFQO01000007.1 GCF_000222025.1 Haemophilus haemolyticus M19501
GGGTTTAGAACGTCGTGAGACAGTTCGGTCCCTATCTGCCGTGGGCGTTGGAGAATTGGTTGGGGCTGCTCCTAGTACGAGAGGACCGGAGTGGACGCATCACTGGTGTTCCGGTTGTGTCGCCAGACGCATTGCCGGGTAGCTAAGTGCGGAAGAGATAAGTGCTGAAAGCATCTAAGCACGAAACTTGCCAAGAGATGAGTTCTCCCACACATCAAGTGTGTAAGGGTTGTTTAAGACTAAGACGTAGATAGGCAGGGTGTGTAAGTGATGTGAGTCATTGAGCTAACCTGTACTAATTGCCCGAGGAGGCTTAACTATACAACGCTCAAGTGTTTTTGGAAAACAGAGTAAAAGAAAAAGAAATTAACTAAACGTTCAGCTTGTGCCCAATAAGAACGAGTGAAAGGTAGAGGAAGAGCTGAGTAGCGAAAGATAAAGACAAGTTATCAACGAATTATCCTGGCGGCGATAGTGCGGTGGAACCACCTGACACCATACCGAACTCAGAAGTGAAACGCTGTAATGCCGATGGTAGTGTGGGGCATCCCCATGTGAGAGTAGGGCACCGCCAGGTTTATTTTTTAGTTTATTTATTGAGTGAATTAAGAAAATAAAAAATTTTTGGCAGAGATAGTGCAATAGATCCACCTGATACCATACCGAACTCAGAAGTGAAATGTTGTAACGCTGATGGTAGTGTGGGGTATCCCCATGTGAGAGTAAGGCACTGCCAATTACCACATTTAGCGGAGTGGTAGTTCAGCTGGTTAGAATACCTGCCTGTCACGCAGGGGGTCGCGGGTTCGAGTCCCGTCCATTCCGCCAATTTATTCATACCAATAGGGGCGTAGTTCAATTGGTAGAGCACCGGTCTCCAAAACCGGGTGTTGGGAGTTCGAGCCTCTCCGCCCCTGCCATTAAAATCTTCTTTTCAACTAATTATAAAATATTTAATACTAATCCATTTTTTATATTATTTAATAATTCTTTTTATTTTTCTTTTTGAATTAGATATATAATTATCGAATTTTAAATATAAAAATAATTAGTATGAAATATCAATATTATCTTGGCATGATGTCTGGAACTAGTCTAGATGGAGTGGATGTTGCTCTCGTTGATTTTTCTCTAGAGCCTCGACTTATCTTATCTGATTTTTTTCCTATGCCAGAAAATTTACGTCAGAAATTAACCAAACTCATTCAAGCTGGTGAAACTACTCTGCAAAATTTAGGCGAACTCGATCATGAGCTTGCTTTACTGTATTGCGATTGTGTAAATACTTTTCTACAAAAATATAATCTTCTTCCAAGCCAAATTGAAGCTATTGGTTGTCATGGACAGACGGTATGGCACTCTCCTGCTTCAGCATTTCCTTTCACGATGCAACTAGGTGATATGAATTTATTGGCAGCGAAAACGGGAATATCTGTTATTGGTGATTTTCGTCGTAAAGATATGGCTTTAGGTGGACAAGGGGCTCCTCTTGTACCCGCTTTCCACAAAGCTGTATTCTCAAATCCTAATTTTGCCACAGTTGTTTTAAATATTGGTGGGATTAGTAATGTTTCTATATTGTTTCCTAATCAACCTGTAATTGGGTTTGATACAGGGCCAGGTAATACATTATTAGATCAATGGATAGAAAAACACCAAGGCCTTCGCTATGACAAAAATGGTGAGTGGGCTTCAAAAGGCAACGTGAATCAAATTCTGCTTGAGGAATTATTAAATGAATCTTTTTTCTCTTTACCCGCTCCAAAAAGTACAGGGAGAGAGCTATTTAATCTTGAGTGGTTAATTGGCAAAGTAGAAAAAGCATCTAAAAAACTTACCGCTCTTTGCTCCAAAATCATATTATCCCCAGAAGATGTGCAAGCGACGCTTGTTGAATTGACGGTAACAAGCATTGTCAATGCACTAAATCAGCTCCAAACAGATTTACCAAAACGTTTACTAGTATGTGGCGGTGGTGCCAAGAATAGCTTAATTATGCGTGGATTGTATGAGAATTTACTCGATTGGCAGGTTGGTACAACGACAGAGCAAGGTTTTGATATTGATTATGTAGAAGCCGCTGCTTTTGCTTGGTTGGCTTATTGTCGAATCAACAATTTACCAGCAAACCTGCCTAGAGTAACTGGCGCAAAAAGAGCGGTTAGTTTGGGGGCTATTTTCCCTAAAAACTAAGGTCAAAATATGAATGATATTATATTAAAAAGTTTATCCACGTTAATTACTGAACAACGAAATCCGAATTCAGTTGATATTGATCGTCAAAGTGCTTTAGATATTGTTCGATTAATGAATAAGGAAGATAAACAAGTTCCTTTAGCTATTGAAGCATGTTTGCCTGAGATTTCGTTAGCGGTAGATAAAATCGTTTATGCTTTCCAACAGGGCGGCCGTCTAGTGTATGTTGGGGCTGGGACGAGTGGTCGCCTCGGTGTATTGGATGCGTCAGAATGTCCTCCTACATTTGGTGTATCTTCAGAAATGGTCAAAGGTATTATTGCGGGAGGCGAACATGCTATCCGTCATCCCATAGAAGGGGCGGAAGATAATACGAAAGCTGTACTTGAGGATCTACAAAGCATAAATTTTTCAAAAAATGATGTATTAGTAGGAATCGCAGCAAGTGGTCGCACACCTTATGTTATTGCAGGTCTTCAGTACGCTAAATCTCTTGGTGCTTTGACAGTTTCTATTGCGAGTAATCCAAAATCTGCGATGGCTGAGATAGCCGATATTGCGATAGAGACGATTGTTGGGCCTGAAATATTGACGGGGTCTAGCCGCTTAAAATCTGGTACCGCACAAAAAATGGTACTGAATATGCTGACTACGGCAAGTATGATTTTATTGGGTAAATGTTACGAAAATTTGATGGTCGATGTACAAGCCAGTAATGAAAAGCTTAAAGCACGCGCTGTGCGTATTGTGATGCAAGCAACGGATTGCAATAAAACATTAGCCGAACAGACATTACTTGAAGCAGATCAAAATGCCAAACTGGCGATTATGATGATTTTAAGTAATTTATCAAAATTAGAGGCGAAGGCATTATTAGAAAGACATCAAGGTAAATTAAGAAATGCACTTTCTAAATAAGACAAAAACCTGATTGTAAAATCAGGTTTTATTTTGGAATTCCACGTAGTAATCCTACTGGTTCAAAAGGTTCCATTGAGGTTGGCGCAGGCATTTCTGTAAATAATAGAATAAATGGTTTAGGTGGAATTACTTTTTCATTGCGCCATAAGTTACCCATTCCGACAAGTTGGATATCTGCTGGTAAATTGTTAAGACCTGCTTGTAACACCGCTATTGTATTTGGACGAGGATGTCCTATTGCAATCGCGGTACCATGTTTCCTTGCATATTGAATTGCAGCTTGAAACTGATGTTGAACGTCAGCTAGTTCGTTACTGTCATCTAAAAATATGTGGCGATCTAATGAACGAACCCCTTGTTCTTTTGCTATTTTTCCTGCTACAGATTTTCCTATTGTTCGACTATCTAAAAAGAATAAATGTTTTTCTTGAAGTGCGGTCATTAAATAAGTCATTAATTGGGGATCGGCCGTAGCCGCACTGCCCATGTGATTATTCATGCCAATGGCATAATTTACGATATTTTTAGCCGTATTTACCCGATCATTGACCTGAGCTGAAGACATTCCTAAATGCAGCCCTCCATCTTCTATTTTTACCGCACTCACCGGTTGCATCGGCATATGAATTAAAATGTCTCGGCCTTGAGATTTTGCTTCTTGATTACGTGCTCGAGCATGAGGTGCAGCAGGAATAATTGCGACGGAAATTTCACGCGGCATTGCAAAAATAGCCGCATCTTCTTTGAGACGATAGCCTACGTCATCAATAACAATAGCAAGTTTATTTTGTGCAAGGGAGATGGAAGTATAAAGTGCGGTAGAAAAAATGATGAAATTTTTCACCGCACTTGTTATCAGAATATTCATCAACGAACCCACCCAGCAGGATTCACTGGCGTTCCTTTACGGCTAATACCAAAATAAAGCGCGGAACGTGATATTTCCCCTGTATTTCCTACTTGAGCAATAACCTGCCCTGCTGAAACAAGCTGACCAACTTTTACTGATACAGCTTGATTGAAGCCATATAAACTTAAGTCGGTTTCACCATGTTTGACGATGACCATATAACCGTAGCCATTCAAATACCCAGCTAAAATGACACGTCCAGCCGCAATCGCTTTGACTGCAGTTCCAGCTGAGGCACCAATAACCATACCTTTCCAACGAACTTCACCTGCCTGAATCGTTCCAAAATTATGTAAAGTTGGCCCTGAAACTGGTGCTGAATATTGTTTTTTGGCAATTCCTAAACCACTTGTACTGTTAAGCAATTGACGTTCTTGTGCTGTCGGTTGATAAGGTTTTGAAGTCCGTTTTTCTTCAGCTTTTTGTCGTTGTGAAAGTGCTTCTCGCTCTCTTTTTTCTTGTTCTAAGGCCGCTTTTTCGGCACGTTGAATTTCTTGACGGAGCGCTTGTTCATTAGCTTTTAGGCTATCCAATTTATTTTGATCTCTCGCCAAATTTTTATTAAGTTCATTTAGCGTAGATTGACGTTCTTGTTGTGCTTTTTGCAATGCTTGTTGTTGTTTCTTTTGTGTGGAAAGTTGATTTCGGTGGTTCTTTTGCTGAGCGAGAATCACCTCTTTTTGCGTTACAATTTGTGCTTGGGTTGCTTTTAAATTCTCAATCATTTCAATCCGAACTTGATTTAAATGCTGATAATAAACTTTCATTCGCTCTGCTTTTGTTGGCTCTTGGGCAAACATTCGTTCAATCAGTGATGGATTAATGCCTGAACGGTAAATTATATCTATTTGTTTGGCTAATCGTGCTTTTTGCTCACGTTCCTGTTTTTCTAATTGTTTGAGTTGCTTATCTGCATCGGCAATTTGCTTACGAATTTCCTTTAAACTTATTTCGGTTTCAAGCAGCTCACTCTCAACACTGTTAATTTTACTCTCGTGTTTTTTTAAATTCGCTTGCAACTTAGCTTGCTGAAGTTTTTGTTTCTCAATTTTAGATTCTTGTTGCTTAATTTGTTTTTGAATTTGATTGAGATCGGAAGATTGGCTGACAGGCGAAAATATTAATAAACCGCAGCTTAAAAGTGCGGTTAATAATAATGATGTTTTTTGATTAACGCCAAAACGCAACATAATTCATCCTAAATTCGTAAAACTCGCAAATCTTATCATATTTGTGAAAAGTCGAAAAAGTTTGATGGTTATTTTTTGCTAAAGATCAGTAAATCATTCCTTTTAACTTTTAAAGCTAAGGATTTTTTGCTATAAAATGCGCGTTCTTTTTATTTGAAAACATTAGGAGATTCTTATGGAATTAGTATTTATCCGTCACGGTTTTAGTGAATGGAATGCGAAAAACTTGTTCACTGGCTGGCGTGATGTAAATTTAACAGAACGTGGCGTAGAAGAAGCAAAAGCAGCGGGCAAAAAATTATTAGATGCTGGCTATGAGTTTGATATCGCATTTACATCTGTGCTAACTCGTGCAATCAAAACTTGTAACATCGTGTTAGAAGAATCCCATCAATTATGGATTCCTCAAGTGAAAAACTGGCGTTTAAATGAACGTCATTATGGTGCCTTACAAGGTTTAGATAAAAAAGCGACTGCGGAGCAATACGGTGACGAACAAGTTCATATTTGGCGTCGTTCTTATGACATTTCTCCACCAGATCTAGATCCACAAGATCCAAATTCTGCACACAATGACCGCCGTTACGCAAATATTCCATCTGACGTAGTGCCGAATGCTGAAAATCTAAAAATTACTTTAGAGCGTGCACTTCCATTCTGGGAAGACCAAATTGCACCAGCAATGCTTTCTGGTAAACGTGTTTTAGTTGTTGCTCACGGTAACTCACTCCGTGCGTTGGCAAAACATATTATCGGTATTTCTGATGCTGAAATTATGGATTTTGAAATTCCAACAGGTCAACCTTTAGTATTAAAACTAGATGATAAATTAAATTACGTAGAACATTACTACCTTTAATTTATCGCTTTACTTTTTTAATTTAACATTCAAAGTGCGGTTAATTTTAACCGCACTTTACGTTTAAGGAGACATGAATGAGAAAATTGATAACGTTCATTTTGGTGTTGTTGCCATTTTTTACGACATCAGTTACTGCAGCACCAGTACATAAAAATCAAATAAATAAAAAAATTGTAGTAACCAAATCTTTAGATAAAAAACAACAAACTAAAAAAACGAAAGAAACTAAATTAGTTCTAACCAAGAAAATGAGTACTAAAAATAAAAAACAAGTTGTGAAATTGACAGACAAAAAGCCTAAAGCTTTGGTAAAGGAAATTAGCTCGAAACCTAAGACATCTATTGAGAAAAAACCGACAACAGTTGTTTCAGAAAAACATGAAAAAGCAGCAAAGGAGAAATCAGTTTATAAGCCAGTGATCGTGCCACAATGTAATGATTTTTCTGTGTCAAAAGTGCTATCTGATGCATTTAAGCAGCAAGGAGATTCAACTAAAACCAGCATGATGGTGAAACAAATTCTTCAAGCAAGAGAAACGCAATTTTATCCACAAAAAGGCATTCGAAGCTGCCATGCTTTAGTAGTGACGGATGGAAAAAGTTATCAAACAGATTACAGCATTATTTTGAATGATAAAGGATTTTTCGTTCAGGTTGAGAATGCGATGAGTTTGTAAACTAGTTTGTTGAAATGAGCAACATTTTATCTTCTTGATAAAACAAAACCCCGCAAATTAGCGGGGTTTTTTAAACAAGTCCAAATTATTTTGTGCTTGGAATTTTGAAACGGCTGTTGAAACGCTCAACACGACCACCAGTATCAACAACACGTTGTTTACCAGTGTAGAATGGGTGGCAGTTACCACATACATCAAGATTGATGTCTTTACCTAAAGTTGAACGAGTTTTGATCACATTACCACAAGAACAGGTTGCTGTGATTTCTTTATATTCAGGATGAATACCTTGTTTCATAGAAAACCTCAAAATGAAGCCACGCCGCTATAAGAACTTTCTCCCCACACCGCGTGAGTTAATAATACGCCATAATTGGCACCAAATAGATCGCGGATTATACTGAAAAAATACAGATAAACAAGCCTTATTTTCGTGTAAAATCATTAGGATTTTTAACCGCACTTTTCTTTTATGTTAGCAAAATCTTCAAGTAACGCACCTTTTGCACAATCTGTGCTGAAATGGTATGACAAATTTGGCCGTAAACATTTGCCGTGGCAACAAGATAAAACGTTTTATGGCGTATGGCTTTCTGAGGTGATGTTACAACAAACACAAGTCGCGACAGTTATTCCTTATTTTGAGCGATTTATTAAAACATTTCCAAATATCACCGCACTTGCCAATGCTTCGCAAGACGAAGTTTTGCATTTATGGTCTGGTTTAGGTTATTACGCTCGGGCGCGTAATTTGCATAAAGCGGCCCAAAAAGTGCGGGATGAATTTAATGGAAATTTTCCGATAGACTTTATGCATGTTTGGGCGTTACCGGGTGTGGGGCGCTCGACAGCTGGGGCTATTTTATCTTCTGTATTAAATCAGCCTTATCCAATTTTAGACGGTAATGTAAAACGCGTGTTAGCTCGCTATTTTGCTATTGAAGGGTGGCCTGGCGAGAAAAAAGTAGAAAATTATTTGTGGACGTTGACGGAACAGGTTACACCCATAGATCGTGTGGCGGATTTTAATCAAGCTATGATGGATATTGGCGCGATGGTATGTACGCGAACCAAACCAAAATGTGAGCTTTGCCCATTAAATTTGGAGTGCTTAGCTTATCAAAATCATAGTTGGGAAAAGTTTCCTGCCAAAAAGCCTAAAAAAGATATGCCTGAAAAAGACACTTATTTTTTGATTTTATCTAAAAATGGCAAAGTGTGCTTGGAGCAGCGAGAAAACTCGGGGTTATGGGGCGGATTATTTTGTTTTCCACAATTTGAAGATAAAGCTTCGTTACTTAATTTTTTAGCGCAAGAAAAAGTCACGCATTATCAAGAATGGCCAGCTTTTCGTCATACCTTTAGCCATTTTCATTTAGATATCCATCCTATTTATGCTGAAATGGACGGTGGAATTAATATTGAGCAAGCTAATTTAGATTGGCGCAAAGTTGTGGAAAGTCCAAAAGAATATCAATCAAATCTATCAAGTGCAGTTAAATATTGGTATGATCCGAAAAATCCTGAACAGATCGGGCTGGCTCAGCCTGTGAAGAATCTTTTAATACAATTTGCAAGGAATTATTATGGCAAGAATGGTATTTTGTGAGTATCTCAAACAAGAAGCAGAAGGTTTAGATTTCCAACTTTATCCTGGAGAATTAGGTAAACGAATTTTTGATTCGGTGAGTAAGAAAGCTTGGGGTGAATGGATTAAGAAACAGACGATGTTAGTGAATGAGAAAAAACTCAATATGATGAATGCGGAACACCGTAAATTGTTAGAACAAGAAATGGTAAATTTTTTGTTTGAAGGTAAAGATGTTCATATTGAAGGTTATGTTCCTCCATCAAATTAATTGGCTGTTATACAATGAAAAAGTATTTAGTATTAGCGTTATTACCGCTTTTGTATGCTTGTAGCGACTCGTTGAATCGTGGAGGCATGAATTATGATGAGTCCTTTGCAAAAGACACGCAAGGGTTAGATATCCTCACAGGGCAATTCTCGCATAATATTGACCGCATTTGGGGGGTCAATGAATTGTTAGTGGCTAGTCGAAAAGATTACGTGAAATATACAGATTCTTTTTATACGCGTAGCCACGTGAGTTTTGATGAAGGTAATATCGTTATTGAAACTCAGCAAGATCTAAATCGATTACATAATGCTATTGTCCATACCTTGTTAATGGGGGCGGATGCAAAAGGTATTGATTTATTTGCATCTGGAGATGTGCCGATTAGCTCTCGCCCATTCCTTTTAGGGCAGGTTGTGGATCATCAAGGGCAACAAATTTCCAATCAAGTTATCGCAAGTAATTTCGCCACTTACTTGATTCAAAATAAATTACAAACTCGTCGATTGCAAAACGGGAATACTGTGCAATTTGTTGCAATTCCAATGATTGCAAATCACGTAGAAGTGCGTGCGCAGAAATATCTATCATTAGTTCGTAAAGCGGCTGAACGTTATGGCATTGATGAAAGTTTGATCTTAGGTATTATACAAACAGAATCTAGTTTTAACCCATACGCGATTAGCTATGCAAATGCAATTGGATTAATGCAAGTCGTGCCTCATACGGCAGGTCGAGATGTATTTGCAATGAAAGGAAAGGGCGGTCAACCATCAACTCGTTATTTATATGATCCTGCGAATAATATTGATGCTGGCGTATCTTATTTGTGGATTTTACAAAATCAATATTTAGATGGAATTACGAATCCAACCTCAAAACGTTTTGCAATGATTTCTGCTTATAATAGTGGGGCTGGTGCTGTATTGCGTGTTTTTGATAATGATAAGGATATGGCGATTTACAAAATTAACCAAATGTATCCAGAGCAAGTTTATCGCATTCTAACGACAGCTCACCCATCATCACAGGCTCGCAATTATTTGTTGAAAGTTGATAAGGCACAGAAAAAATTCCGTGTAAGACGATAATTGAATTTTTTCAGATAATCAAAAATGCTCGTTAGGAAATACCATCGAGCATTTTTTATAATAAGTGCGGTTTATTTTGAAATAATTTTATTATTTCGTTGTTTTAATAAACATATTGATGATTAACTATTCAAACGCAACGTTTTTTTGTATTTTTTTAAATTTAAGTGTTGACCGAATCCCAAAAAAATAGTTTAATACGCTCCGTTGTCAGGCAGTAGCCAATAACGATAACGCCTCGATAGCTCAGTCGGTAGAGCAGGGGATTGAAAATCCCCGTGTCGGTGGTTCGATTCCGCCTCGAGGCACCATTTCCTCCTTAGTTCAGTCGGTAGAACGGTGGACTGTTAATCCATATGTCGCAGGTTCGAGTCCCGCAGGAGGAGCCAAATTCAAAAAAAAGCCGCTAAAGAATTTTAGCGGCTTTTTGCTATCTCTTATTCCAGCACATAAATTATTTCCCCATTTAAAACGGAAGTTATTAAGCATCAGAATTAATTCTGTTTTTTCCCATCTTTTTTCCTTATCTTCTTTCTTTTGTATTTTCATTAATGCTTTGAATCAGTAAAGAAAAACGTTTATATGAACCTTGTGTATATTTATAAAGATTATATCTAGTTACAAAAGGAGTGGTTTCTTACAGTTTGTAATAATGAAATAAAGCCTTTATAGAGCATTCAAGGAAAACTCTTTGCCATATCTAATAATCAGGTCTTATCTTCTATAGTTTACTGTTTTTGATATTGAATCTTGGAGAGCGTATTGTGATGGAATATGAGACGGGAAATAAGATAACCCCAATAATAGTAGATAAAACAAAACCCCGCGATTAGTTTCGCGGGGCTTTGTTTAGTCAAATGGTGCTCTGGGCGAGACTTGAACTCGCACGACCTGTGGTCACTACCCCCTCAAGATAGCGTGTCTACCAATTCCACCACCAGAGCGTTAATTTTTATGCTAATCCTATTTTATTGTGGGATGTCGCTATTTTTATTTTCTTTCGCTGGAGCTGCTTGTTGTTGCTGAACTTGCTCTGCAGCTTGTGATAAATCGTCAAAAGCACCTTTTTGAATATTGCCTTTATGTGAATTCATGTTTCCCAAAACAAGAGCAATAACAAAAAATGCGGTTGCTAAAATCGCACTGGTACGTGTTAAAAAGTTACCTGCACCAGCAGCGCCAAACATTGTACCTGATGCGCCGCCACCAAAAGATGCGCCAGCGTTCGCTCCTTTACCTTGTTGAACGAGAATAAACCCGATCAAGGCAATCGCGACAACAACATAAATAAATAAAAGAACTTGATACATTTTTTCTCTCTAATTTGCAATTTTGCAAGAAAACCAGTCGTGAATGTTATAGAAAATTCAATTTTCTCGCAAGTGCTTTGCATAAAAAAAATATTAACTGGTTTAACTTTAATCAGTTTGACCGTTTGATTTACTGGATTTTTTTTGCCGCACTTTTAGGTTTTGCTCTATCGGATTTAATCATTTTAATGCGGCTTAATTGTCTTAATGCATTAAGATCTACAAAACGGACTAAATCAGGCAATATTTGATTCAAGTTATGCATAAATTGCTGATAGGTTGCTTGTTTTTGACTAATGTCTGTGAGTTGTGATTCCCAATGGGCGGTCATATCTGGTTGGGTGGCAATATCTGGTAATGCCTGAATTAAAATTCTTCCAGTTTCTGTGCTATGAATATTTCGCCCTTTTTTCGTTAAAAAACCGCGTTTAAAAAGTAACTCAATGATGCCAGCGCGAGTAGCCTCTGTGCCCAATCCATCCGTTTCTCGCAGAATTTTTTTGAGTTCTTTATCCTGTACAAATCGTGCAATTCCCGTCATTGCTGAAAGCAAAGTTGCATTTGTGAAAGGCTTTGGCGGCTGAGTTTTTTTACTAATTACCTCTCCGCGTTCACAATTCAAAATTTGTCCTTTCTTTACTATTGGTAATAAGGGTTCTTGATTTTCTGTGCCGTCTTCTTTGCCTAATAATTCTTTCCACCCAGCCGTTTGTAAATTTCGCGCTTGGGCTATAAAAGTACCGCCGGCGATATTTAATGTGATTTTGCTTTTACGATATTCTGCGTCAGGACAAAATTGCATTAAATATTGGCGAGCGATAAGGCTGTAAATATTACGTTCTTCTTGTGTTAGATTTACTGGACGATTTTTGGCGGTTGGAATGATTGCATGGTGAGCTTCTACTTTTTTATCATTCCAACAGCGATTTCTTTGTTCAATTGAAATGACATTTGGTAAGACTTGATAAGCTTCACAATGGGTTGAAATTGCATTTAATACGTTATGACGTTCTGTAAAATGTTCTTCGGGCAAATATCGACAATCAGAACGCGGATAAGTAATTAAACGATGAGTTTCATATAGGCGTTGGCACGTATCTAATACGGCTTGAGCGGACATACCGAATCGCTTTGCTGCATCAATTTGTAACGCAGAAAGGGAATAAGGCAAGGGCGCCGTTTCTTTTTCACGAACGTCTTTGTATTCGGTTACTTCTGCTGGTTGATTTGTAATACGTTTTACAACGTTTTCTGCTAATCCTTTAGAGAGCACCCTGCCGTCATCATCTTGGTAATCTTCACAAGCTTTGCTAGGTTGCCATAAGGCACTAAAAAGTGCGGTTGATTTCCCCTGAGTTTTTTGTTCTTTATTCTCTGGATTAATCCAGGCTAGTACTTCAAAGAAATCTTTCGGTTGGAAATGTTCAATTTCCAAATCTCGACGTACAATTAAACCCAGCACAGGGGTTTGCACTCGACCAACCGAAAGCACGCCATCATAGCCAGTTTGTCTGCCACGAATAGTATAGGCTCTCGTCATATTGATGCCATAAAGCCAATCGGCGCGAGCTCGTGCGAGTGCGGATGTGGCAAGAGGAATAAAATTACGGTTGGGTTGTAATTTTTTAACCGCTTTTTCTACCGCACTTGGATTTAGGTCGCTAATCAAGCAGCGTAAAATTTTATCGCGTTTTTCTGCAGATAAATTGGCATAGCTGAACACTTCATCGACAAGTAATTGTCCTTCTCTATCAGGGTCTCCCGCATTAACAAGTGTATCGGCTTGATGGATTAGTTTTTCCACTACAGAAAGTTGTTTTTTTACTTCTTTTCGTGGTAAAAGTTGCCATTTTTCAGGAATGATAGGGAGATGTTCTAAACGCCATTGTTTGAATTTAGGATCATAGGCATCGGGTTCTGCTTGCTCGAGTAGATGCCCTACACACCAAGTTACTACATCATTATCGCCACATTTAATAAAACCATCGCCGCGTTGATGAGGCTTGGGGAGCACATCAGCAATAGCGCGAGCTAAGCTTGGTTTTTCGGCGATAAATAAACGCATAATGGTATGAGAAGATTAGTCGATTTGACGACGACCTAGAAAAGAGTGAGTAAGCGTTGTGCCGTCCACAGTTTCCAGTTCACCACCGACAGGAATGCCATGTGCGATACGACTCACTTTGATATTATGTTGGCGGCACATTTCAGCGATGTAGTTTGCTGTTGCATCACCTTCCACTGTTGGGTTTGTTGCAAGAATTACCTCATGGAAAGATTCTTCTACTAAACGTTTTTGCAGTAAATCTAAGCCAATTTCACGAGGTCCAATACCATCAAGTGGTGATAAGTGTCCCATTAAGACAAAATAACGTCCTGAAAATTGCCCTGTTTGCTCAATAGCTTGAATATCTGCGGGCATTTCAACGACACAAAGCAAACCTGAATTTTGACGGCGTGGATTATTGCAAATGTTGCAAGTGTCTTCTTCCGTAAAGTCTCGACATTGTGAACAATGGCCAATTTTAGACATAGCTTCTGTGAGTGCTCGAGCTAAATTCATTCCACCGCTACGATTACGCTGTAAAAGATGATAAGCCATACGTTGCGCAGATTTAGGCCCTACGCCTGGAAGACAACGTAAGTTTTCAATAAGGTGTTCTAAAAGTGGGCTACTTTGCATAGTGTTTTAATGAGAGGCAAATGAGAGATGACGCGTGAATCTTATATTCACGCGCCTAATAATTAAAACGGAAACTTCATTCCTGGAGGCAATGGCATTCCAGCAGTAACCGATGCCAATTTTTCTTTTTGTAATTCTTCTGCACGACGTACCGCATCGTTAAAAGCGGCCGCGATTAAATCTTCTAACATTTCTTTATCGTCTTCCATTAAAGACGGATCAATGTCAATGCGACGGCAGTTATGTGCACCATTAATTGTGATTTTCACTAAACCTGCACCAGATTCACCCGTTACTTCTAGTTGCGCGATTTCTTCCTGCATTTTTTGCATTTTTTCTTGCATTTGTTGGGCTTGTTTCATTAAGCCGCCTAAACCGCCTTTTCCAAACATAATGTTATCCTTTATTAAGTCAAAAATTGCGTGCATTCTAGCGAAAAAATGGGCTTTTGGGAACAGTGGGGTTAATGATTTGGGGTATTTAAAATCTCAGAAAATTTCACCGCACTTTTGAAGTCAAGTGCGGTGAAATTTAGTGCGGTTTAGAATGGGAAGAGACGGTTATTCAGGCGTAATCCAGTCGACCGTCCAGCTTCCTGTACCTTCTGGAACTAATGTTTTTGTGAGGTAAGGCAAAATTTCTTTCATTTGAGTTTCTAATGTCCAAGGTGGATTAATTACTACCATACCGCTTGCTGTCATGCCTCGTTGATCGCTATCAGGGCGAACAGAGAGTTCAATTTTTAGAATTTTTCTAATCCCCGTTGCTTCTAATCCCTTAAAAATACGTTTAGTTTGTTGGCGTAATACAACGGGATACCAAATCGCATAACTGCCAGTGGCAAAACGCTTATAGCCTTCTTCAATGGCTTTGACGACAAGATCATAATCTTCTTTTAATTCATAAGGCGGATCGATTAGCACCAAGCCACGGCGTTCTTTGGGAGGTAGCGTTGCTTTGACTTGTTGAAAGCCATTGTCACATTTTACGGTGACATTTTTGTAGTCACTAAAATTATTTCGAAGGATTGGATAATCGCTAGGATGAAGCTCGGTCAATAGTGCACGATCTTGTGGGCGCAACAATTCCGCGGCAATTAACGGTGAGCCAGCGTAATAACGTAGTTCTTTGCCACCATAATTGAGTTTTTTGATCATTTTTACATAACGAGCAACATCTTCGGGTAAGTCTGTTTGATCCCACAAGCGTCCAATACCTTCTTTATATTCCCCCATTTTTTCTGATTCGTTTGAGGATAAACGATAACGACCTACACCAGAGTGCGTATCCAAATAAAAAAAGCCTTTTTCTTTGAGTTTAAGGTTTTCCAAAATGAGCATTAAAACAATATGTTTCAAGACATCGGCATGATTGCCAGCGTGAAATGAGTGACGATAACTCAGCATAATATATCCTTTGTTTAATAACGAAGGCGAGTCAATTGACTCGCCCGATTACACACTAAAGTGCGGCCATTTTTAGAAGAGTTCTTGTGGTTGCGTCGCTGGCGTATTGCCTTCATTATTTAAGCGTTGCTGTAACTCTGTAGGAACGTAATAACCACGCTCTTGCATTTCCGAAAGATAGGTTCTAGTTGGTTCAGTACCTACAATAAAATATTCTTTGCGCCCACCGTTTGGAGAAAGCAATCCAGTCATCGTATCAATACTTTTTTCCATAATTTTCGGTGGTAATGGTAATTTACGTTCAGGTTTGTCGCTCAATGCAGTTTTCATATAAGCGACCCAAGCTGGCATCGCTGTTTTCGTCCCCGCTTCTCCGCGCCCAAGTACACGTTTGTTGTCGTCAAATCCGACATAAGTTGTGGTTACTAAGTTTGCACCAAATCCTGCATACCAAGCTACTTTTGAACTGTTGGTAGTACCTGTTTTTCCGCCTATATCGCTACGTTTAATGGTTTGTGCAATGCGCCAACTGGTGCCTTTCCAGTCTAAACCTTGTTCTCCATAAATCGCAGTATTTAAGGCACTACGAATGAGAAAGGCAAGTTCGCCACTAATGACACGTGGCGCATATTCTATTTTTGACGAGGCATTTTTTGCTGCTGCCATTAAATCAATCGCATCTTCTTTAAGTGCGGTCACATTTGACTGTAATTCTGGCAGTTCTGGTACCGTTTCAGGTTGTTGATCAACTTCTTCACCGTTTGTACTGTCATCTGATGGTTTTAAGGCATTCTCGCCTAAAGGAATATTGGCAAAGCCGTTGATTTTATCTTTCGTTTCACCATAAACCACAGGGAGATCATTACATTCAATACAAGCAATTTTAGGGTTTGCAACAAATAAGTCATTACCCGTGTTATCTTGAATTTTTTCAATGATATAAGGTTCAATGAGGAAACCGCCATTATCAAACACCGCATAAGCTCTAGCCATTTCTAATGGTGTGAAAGAGGCAGCGCCAAGCGCTAAGGCTTCACTAGCAAAATATTGATCACGTTTAAAACCAAAACGTTGTAAAAATTCTGCTGTGAAATCAATACCTGCCGTTTGGATCGCACGAATAGCAATCATATTTTTGGATTGACCTAATCCTACGCGTAAACGCATTGGACCATCATAACGATCAGGTGAGTTTTTGGGTTGCCACAGTTTTTGTCCCGGTTTTTGAATAGAAATCGGACTGTCTTGTAGTACGCTAGAAAGCGTTAATCCTTTTTCTAATGCCGCTGCGTAAATAAATGGTTTAATAGAAGAACCCACTTGAACTAAGGATTGTGTCGCACGGTTGAACTTACTTTGTTCATAGCTAAAGCCACCAACAATGGCTTCAATCGCACCATTATCTGAGTTAAGAGATACTAACGCAGAGTTAGCTGCTGGAATTTGCCCTAATTGCCATTCACCATTAGTGCGTTGACGAATCCAAATTTGCTCACCTACTTTTACAGGATTACTTCTGCCAGTCCAACGCATTGCATTAGTGGAGAGCGTCATTTTTTCACCAGATGCTAATAATAGATCTGCCCCACCTTTTGCCATGCCAACCACAGCTGCGGGAATAAATGGTTCAGAATCTGGCAATTTACGTAAAAACGCTAGAATACGTTCATCATCCCAAGCTGCTTCATTTTTTTGCCATAAAGGCGCACCACCACGATACCCACGACGCATATCGTAATCAATTAAGTTGTTACGCACAGCTTTTTGGGCTTCATCTTGGTCTTTTGAAAGTACAGTGGTAAATACTTTATAACCACTGGTGTAAGCATTTTCTTCGCCAAAACGGCGAACCATTTCTTGGCGTACCATTTCAGTGACGTAATCCGCACGGAACTCAAATTTAGCCCCATGGTAACTGGCGACAATAGGCTCTTTTAATGCAGCATCATATTCTTCTTTGCTGATGTATTTTTCATCTAACATTCGGCTTAGCACCACATTGCGGCGTTCTTCTGAACGTTTTAAAGAATAAAGCGGGTTCATTGTTGAAGGTGCTTTAGGTAAACCAGCAATAATCGCCATTTCCGATAACGTCAATTCATTTAATGATTTACCGAAATAGGTTTGTGCCGCCGCTGCAACACCATAAGAACGATAGCCTAAAAAGATTTTGTTTAAATAAAGCTCTAAGATTTCTTGTTTAGTGAGAGTATTTTCAATTTCTACGGCAAGCACGGCTTCACGAGCTTTACGAATAATGGTTTTTTCTGGAGTTAAGAAAAAGTTACGCGCTAATTGTTGAGTGATCGTACTTGCACCTTGTGATGCACCGCCATTACTCACTGCGACAAACAATGCACGGGCAATGCCGATAGGGTCTAATCCGTGATGATCGTAAAAACGACTGTCTTCCGTCGCTAAAAATGCGTCAATTAAGCGTTGTGGCACATCGGCTAATTTTACTGGAATACGGCGTTGCTCGCCCACTTCGCCAATTAATTTACCGTCGGCCGTATAAATCTGCATTGGTTGCTGTAATTCAACAGTTCTTAATGTTTCTACTGAGGGCAATTCAGATTTTAGGTGGAAATACAGCATTCCGCCAGCCACTAAACCTAAAATACATAAAGTTAATAGGGTGCTTAATATTAATTTTGCGATCCGCATCGTAAAATTCTCGCTTCGTTAATGAATATTCTTGTCAAGAGACCTATGATTTGGCTGTTAAGTATAAAAGATTCAGCCTTTAAAGAATAGGAAAGAATATGCAATTCTCCCTGAAAAATTACCGCACTTTACAAATCGGCATTCATCGTAAGCAGGGGTATTTTGATTTTGTGTGGTTTAATGATCTTGAACAGCCACAAAGTTATCAAATCTTTGTTAATGATCGTGATTTTAAAAATCGTTTTTTACAACAGCTAAAAACACAATATCAAGGGAAAACCTTTCCTTTGCAGTTTGTGGCAAGTATTCCCGCTCACTTAACTTGGTCGAAAGTATTAATGTTGCCACAAGTGTTAAATGCGCAAGAATGTCATCAACAATGTAAATTTGTGATTGAAAAAGAGCTGCCTATTTCTTTAGAAGAATTGTGGTTTGATTATCGTTCTACTCCGTTAAAGCAAGGTTTTCGATTAGACGTTACTGCAATTCGTAAAAGTACTGCTCAAACTTATTTGCAAGATTTTCAGCCATTTAAAATTAATGTATTGGATGTTGCATCAAATGCTGTTTTGCGTGCATTTCAATATCTGTTGAATGAACAAGTGCGGTCAGAAAATACCTTGTTTTTATTTCAAGAAGATGACTATTGTTTGGCGATTTGTGAAAAAGCACAGCAATCGCAAATTTTACAATCTCACGAAAATTTGACCGCACTTTATGAACAATTTACCGAACGTTTTGAAGGGCAAATTGAACGAATTTTGGTTTATCAAATTCCTTCAAGTCATACGCCATTACCAGAAAACTGGCAGCGAGTAGAAACGGATTTACCTTTTATCGCACTTGGCAATGCGCTGTGGCAAAAAGATTTATATCAACAAAAAGTGAGTAGTTAAATGTCGATGAATTTATTGCCTTGGCGTACTTATCAACATCAAAAGCGTTTACGTAGTTTAGCTTTTTATATCGCTTTATTTATCTTGCTTGCTATTAATTTAATGTTGGCTTTTAGCAATTTGATTGAACAACAGCAACAAAATTTGCAGGCACAGCAAAAGTCTTTTGAAAAATTTAATCAACAGCTTCATAAAACTACCATACAAATTGAACAGTTACGCAGTGCGGTGCAAGTTGGTGAAGTTTTGCAATCTCTCACGAACGGGCAAGTTCAAAATAGTTTGCAACGATTAAGTGAATTACCTCTTCAGAAAGGCGAATTAAACCGATTTAAACAAGATGGCCATAACTTAAGTTTTGAGGGTCGAGCGCAAGATCAAATGGAATTTGAGTCGGTACATCAATTTTTAAAGCAACATTTCCCCAATGTGAAATTAAGTCAAGTTCAGCCTGAGCAACATACATTGTTTTTTCGCTTTGATGTGGAAGAAGTTGGAGAAGATAAGTGAAAGCCTTTTTGAACGATCCTTTTACTCCTTTTGGAAAATGGCTAAGTCAGCCTTTTTATGTGCACGGTTTAACCTTTTTATTGTTATTAAGTGCGGTGATTTTTCGCCCCGTTTTAGATTATATAGAGGGTAACTCCCGTCTCCATGAAACTGAAGATGAGTTAGCGGTGAAGCGTTCAGAATTATTGCATCAACAGAAAATTTTAACTTCTTTACAGCAGCAATCGGAAAATCGAAAACTTTCTCCTGAACTGGCTGCACAAATTATGCCTTTGAATAAACAAATTCAACGTTTAGCTGCGCGTAACGGTTTATCTCAGCATTTACGTTGGGAAATGGGGCAACAGCCCATTTTGCATTTACAGCTTACGGGGCATTTTGAAAAAACGAGGATATTTTTAACCGCACTTTTAGCTAATACGTCACAGCTTTCTGTAAGCCGGTTGCAATTTATGAAACCTGAAGACAGCTCATTGCAAACCGAGATCATTTTTCAGCTAGATAAGGAGGCAAAATGAAGTATTGGTTTTACCTGATTACATTATTTTTTATGAATTGCAGTTGGGGACAAGATCCTTTCGATAAAACACAGCGTAACCGTTCTCAGTTTGATAACGCACAAACAGTAATGGAGCAGACAGAAATAATTTCCTCAGATGTACCTAATAATCTATGTGGAGCTGATGAAAATCGCCAAGCGGCTGAAATTCCTTTGAACGCTTTAAAATTGGTGGGCGTAGTGATTTCTAAAGATAAAGCGTTTGCGTTATTGCTGGATCAGGATTTGCAAATTTACAGCGTTTTAGAGGGCGTTGATGTAGCTAAAGAAGGATATGTTGTAACAAAAATCAATCAAAATAAAGTTCAATTTATGCGTAAGCTCGGTGAGCAATGTGATAGCACTGAACAGAAAGAATTAAGTTTTTAAAGGAAGATTATGAAGAAATATCTTTTAAAGTGCGGTTGTTTTTTAGTTGTTTTTTGTTTGCCATTAATCGTTTTTGCTAACCCAAAAACTGATAACGAACGTTTTTTTATTCGTTTATCGCAAGCGCCTTTAGCTCAAACACTGGAGCAATTAGCTTTTCAATATGATGTCAATTTAGTGATGGATGAGGCGTTAGAAGGCAATATTTCTTTGAAATTAAACAATATTGATATGCCACGTTTGCTAAAAATAATCGCAAAAAGTAAGCATCTTACTTTGAATAAAGATGATGGGGTTTATTATTTAAACGGCAGTCAATCTGGCAAAGGTCAAGTTGCAGGAAATCTTACGACAAATGAACCGCACTTAGTGAGTCACACGGTAAAACTTCATTTTGCTAAAGCCTCTGAATTAATGAAATCCTTAACAACAGGAAGTGGATCTTTGCTTTCTCCTGCGGGGAGCATTACCTTTGATGATCGCAGTAATTTGCTGGTTATTCAGGATGAACCTCGTTCTGTGCAAAATATCAAAAAACTGATTGCTGAAATGGATAAGCCTATTGAACAGATCGCTATTGAAGCGCGAATTGTGACAATTACGGATGAGAGTTTGAAAGAACTTGGCGTTCGGTGGGGGATTTTTAATCCAACTGAAAATGCAAGACGAGTTGCGGGCAGCCTTACAGGCAATAGCTTTGAAAATATTGCGGATAATCTTAATGTAAATTTTGCGACAACGACGACACCTGCTGGCTCGATAGCATTACAAGTCGCGAGAATTAATGGGCGATTGCTTGATTTAGAATTGAGCGCTTTGGAACGTGAAAATAATGTAGAAATTATCGCTAGTCCTCGCTTACTCACTACCAATAAGAAAAGTGCGAGCATTAAACAGGGGACAGAAATTCCTTATGTCGTGAGCAATACCCGTAATGATACGCAATCTGTGGAATTTCGTGAGGCAGTGCTTGGTTTGGAAGTGACGCCACATATTTCTAAAGATAACAATATCTTGCTTGATTTATTAGTGAGCCAAAACTCACCAGGTTCTCGTGTCGCTTATGGACAAAACGAGGTGGTTTCTATTGATAAGCAAGAAATTAATACTCAGGTTTTTGCCAAAGATGGGGAAACCATTGTGCTTGGCGGCGTGTTCCACGATACGATCACAAAAAGCGAAGATAAAGTGCCAGTACTTGGCGATATACCAGGCATTAAACGATTGTTTAGTAAAGAAAGTGAACGACATCAAAAACGTGAGCTAGTGATTTTCGTGACGCCACATATTTTAAAAGCTGGAGAAACGTTAGATGCCTTGAAACAAAAAAGTGCGGGTAAAAAGTTACAATGAGTTACTGCCGTTTGTTTTATCACATTGTTTTTAGGACAAAAGACAGTGTTTATGCCATTAATGAAGAAAATGAGAAAATTCTCTATGATTACATTTGGGGATTTGTTAAAGCGCACCAATCTATACTTCATCGAATTAATGGTATGCCAGATCATCTACATTTATTTGTTGAATTACACCAAACGATTTCAGTGGCTGAATTTGTTCGTAAATTAAAAAAATCGACACACCGTTTTTTAGATGAAAATAAATCATTATTTCCAGAATTTACGGCTTGGTCAGTAGGATATTGCGCATTAACTTATAGCGACAGGGATAAACATCAACTTATTAATTACATTAAGAATCAAAAACAGCATCACAAAGAAACCCATTTCAATGATGAAATGAAGAGTCTATTTCAACTTGAAGAAATGGATTTTAACGTAGAATGGTTTGAGAGAAATGTTTAGTTGTTTTTGGGAATGCTTATTTTTCCCCCTAGGTTTGTAATCCGTGGGTAAGTATACCCACGGTTAGTGAGGGTAATCGTGGTTCCCCTTTGGGGAACGCTTACACCTACCCTAGGTTTGTAATCCGTGGGTAAGTATACCCACGGTTAGTGATAGTAATCGTAGTTCCCCTTTGGGGAACGCTTACATCTACCCTAGGTTTGTAAGTCGTGGGTAGGTATACTCACGTTTAGTGATAGTAATCATAGCTCCCCTTTTGAGAATGCTTATATTTACCCTAGGTTTGTAAGCGATGGTAATCGTAGTTCCCCTTTGAGGGAACGCTTATATCTACCCCAACGGGGTAGCATTACAATTAGCCTAGGGTATACCTACCCTAGGTTACTACATCTACCCTAAGTTGCAGTAATCACTAATAAGGATCAAATGAACTTCTTCAATTTTCGCTGTATCCACTGTCGTGGCAATCTTCATATTGCAAGAAATGGGCTATGTTCACGTTGCCAAAAACAAATTAAATCTTTTCCTTATTGCGGTCATTGTGGTTCGGAATTGCAATATTATGCGCTGCATTGTGGTAATTGCCTTAAACAAGAACCTAGTTGGGATAAGATGGTCATTATAGGGCATTATATTGAGCCACTTTCGATATTGATTCACCGTTTTAAATTTCAAAATCAATTTTGGATTGACCGCACTTTAGCTCGGCTTTTATATCTTGCGGTGCGTGATGCTAAGCGAACACATCAACTTAAATTGCCAGAAGCAATCATTCCCGTGCCTTTATATCATTTTCGTCAGTGGCGACGGGGTTATAATCAGGCTGATTTATTATCTCGGCAATTAAGTCGTTGGCTGGATATTCCTAATTTGAACAATATCGTAAAACGTGTGAGACATACCCATACTCAACGTGGTCTGAGTGCAAAAGATCGTCGTCAGAATTTAAAAAATGCCTTTTCTCTTGCTGTTTCGAAAAATGAGTTTCCTTATCGTCGTGTCGCGCTGGTGGATGATGTAATTACTACAGGTTCTACACTCAATGAAATCTCAAAATTGTTGCGAAAATTAGGAGTGGAGGAGATCCAAGTGTGGGGGCTGGTGCGGGCTTAATATAAAGCACTGGAAAAAAAAGCACGATGAGCGTATTATTCCCTATACTTTCTCTCAAGTATTTAGGACATAATTATGGAACAAGCAACCCAGCAAATCGCTATTTCTGATGCCGCACAAGCGCATTTTCGAAAACTTTTAGACACGCAAGAAGAAGGAACAAATATTCGTATCTTCGTGGTTAATCCAGGCACACCTAACGCGGAATGTGGCGTATCTTATTGCCCACCGAATGCCGTGGAAGAAAGCGATGTTGAAATGAAATATAATACTTTTTCTGCATTTATTGATGAGGTTAGCTTACCTTTCTTAGAAGAAGCAGAAATTGATTATGTTACCGAAGAGCTTGGTGCACAACTTACCTTAAAAGCACCAAATGCTAAAATGCGTAAGGTGGCTGATGATGCGCCATTAATTGAACGTGTTGAATATGTGATTCAAACTCAAATTAATCCACAGCTTGCAAATCACGGTGGACGCATAACTTTAATTGAAATTACTGAAGATGGTTACGCAATTTTACAATTCGGTGGTGGCTGTAATGGTTGCTCAATGGTGGACGTTACATTAAAAGATGGCGTAGAAAAACAACTTGTTAGCCTATTCCCAAATGAATTAAAAGGTGCAAAAGATATAACCGAGCATCAACGTGGAGAACATTCTTATTATTAGTGAGTTATAAAAAGAAGATTTATAATGACCGCACTTTTGAAAGTGCGGTTATTTTTATGGAGAAAAAATGAAAATACTTCAACAAGATGATTTTGGTTATTGGTTGCTTACACAAGGTTCTAATCTGTATTTAGTGAATAATGAATTGCCTTTTGGTATCGCTAAAGATGTTGATTTGGAAGGATTGAAAGCAATGCAAATTGGAGAATGGAAAAATAATCCCTTATGGCTTGTTGCAGAGCAAATAAATGACGAACGAGAATATGTGAGTTTGCGTAAATTACTTTCACTGCCAGAGGATGAATTTTATATATTAAGTCGAGGTGTGGAAATTAATCATTTTCTGAAAACCCATAAATTCTGTGGAAAGTGCGGTCATAAAACACAACAAACTCAAGATGAACTTGCCGTGCAATGTACTCACTGTGGGTATCGAACTTATCCTGTGATTTGCCCATCAATTATTGTTGCGGTTCGTCGTGGTCACGAAATTCTATTGGCAAATCATAAGCGACATTATAGTCCTAACGGAGGAATATACACGACGCTTGCAGGTTTTGTCGAAGTAGGGGAAACATTTGAACAAGCGGTGCAGAGAGAGGTTTTTGAAGAAACAGGGATTTCAATAAAAAATCTTCGTTATTTCGGTAGCCAGCCTTGGGCATTTCCAAACTCTCAAATGGTGGGTTTTCTTGCTGATTATGAAAGCGGAGAAATAACATTGCAGGAAAGTGAAATTCACGATGCACAATGGTTTTCTTATGATCAACCCTTGCCAGAATTACCGCCAACGGGTACTATCGCTCGCAAATTAATTCATGCGACGCTTGAACTTTGTAAAGCGGAACATAAATGCGATTCATAAATATTCCAACTCTTACGAATTAAGGAAATAAGATGCGAAATCCGATTCATAAACGCTTAGAAAACTTAGAAAGTTGGCAACATCTGACTTTTATGGCTGCTTTATGTGAACGTATGACACCAAATTTTAAATTGTTCTGTCAAATGAACGAGCTTAGCGTTGAAGCCAAAACGTATCAAAATATTCTCAATTTGGTGTGGGAATATTTAACAATTAAAGAGGTTAAAATCAACTTTGAAAATCAGCTGGAAAAATTAGAAAGCATTATTCCCGATGTGAATGATTATGATAGTTTTGGTGTTGTGCCTGCATTAGATGCTTGTCAGGCTTTAGCTGAAATTTTACACGCCATTATTGCGGGCGAAACTTTAGAAAAAGCGGTAGAAATAAGCTTAATTTCGTTGGGAACAATAAGAGCGTTATTGGAAACAGAAACTGGACGAGATTGGTCAGAAAGTGAGCTAAAAGAAAATGAAGATATTCAAACAGAACTTGATGTGCAATGGCAAGTTTATCGTTTGCTTAAAGAATGTGAAAAACGTGATATTGAATTAATTTTAGCTTTAAAAAATGAAATTCGGACTGAGGGCATATCTAACATTGGTATAGAATTTCATCAATAACGTGAGATTTGTCACAATTTTTATAAATCATGCTTTTAATTCATCTCAAGTTAGATTATCCTTTGCACAGCTTTTGCGACGAGTTCGCAAAGATACTTTTAAAGAATCAAATTTTTATTTAACAGAAGGTACAAATTTATGAACAAAACAGATTTAATTGATGCAATTGCAAACGCTGCAGAGTTAAACAAAAAACAAGCTAAAGCAGCGTTAGAAGCGACTTTAGATGCAATTACTGCAAGCCTAAAAGAAGGTGAGCCTGTACAATTAATCGGTTTCGGTACATTTAAAGTAAATGAACGTGCTGCTCGTACTGGCCGTAACCCACAAACTGGTGCTGAAATCCAAATCGCAGCATCTAAAGTGCCAGCATTTGTATCTGGTAAAGCATTAAAAGATGCAATCAAATAATTAATATTTGAATGATTTTAAACCCTGCCAATGAGCAGG
Source organism: Haemophilus haemolyticus M19501 (assembly GCF_000222025.1). Classification (GTDB taxonomy): domain Bacteria; phylum Pseudomonadota; class Gammaproteobacteria; order Enterobacterales; family Pasteurellaceae; genus Haemophilus; species Haemophilus haemolyticus_G. Next base: position 25,635 of record NZ_AFQO01000007.1, read on the forward strand.
GTTTTTTGTTACCTAAAATTTACTTTACAAAACAATCTTCTTTAAATAAACTTTCGAACCGAAATTTATTGCATCTAAGGATAGCTTTATGAAAAAAAGTAGCCAGCCTCGTAATACTAAACAACGTCGCCATACTATTATGCAACTTTTGCAAGAACAAGGTGAGGTAAGTGTAGAACAGCTAGTACAGCTTTTTGATATATCTGAAGTGACTATTCGTAAAGACTTAAGTGCGCTAGAAACAAATGGTTTTTTATTGCGTAAATATGGTGGCGCAATTTTAATGCCAAAAGAAATTATTGATGAAAACGAAAATGATGAACTTACGAAACGAAAGTTTGTCATAGCGAAAGCCGCCGCCGAACGTATTCGTGATCATAACCGTATTATCGTAGATAGCGGTAGTACTACAGCGGCTCTGATTAAGCAACTTAATTTAAAACAAGGCTTAGTGGTCATGACGAACTCACTTTCGGTGGCAACAGAATTGAGAGCATTAGAAAATGAGCCAACGTTGCTGATGACTGGTGGCACTTGGGATACTCGTTCGGAATCGTTTCAAGGAAAAGTAGCTGAACAGGTGCTACGTTCTTACGATTTCGACCAACTTTTTATTGGTGCCGATGGCATTGATTTAGCGCGAGGTTCTACGACCTTTAATGAACTTGTAGGATTAAGTCAGGTGATGGCGGAAGTTTCTCGTGAAGTTGTTGTGATGGTGGAATCTCAGAAAATTGGGCGAAAAATGCCAAATTTAGAATTAACTTGGAAACAAATTGATGTGCTTATTACTGATACAGGATTGTCAGAACAAGATAAACAAGCCATTTTAGCTCATGGCGTAGAAGTAATTTGCGTATAAAGTGCGGTTAAAAAACTAGACGTATTTTTTATTTAATTAACAATAAGGAAAGCTTATGTGTGGTATTGTCGGCGCGGTAGCGCAACGTGATGTAGCGGAAATCTTAATTAATGGTTTACATCGTTTGGAATATCGTGGTTATGATTCTGCAGGCGTTGCAGTGGTAAATGAACATCACGAATTACAACGAGTGCGCTGCTTAGGTAAAGTTAAAGCTTTAGATGAGGCAGTATCGGAGAAACCATTGATTGGTGGTACAGGAATTGCGCATACGCGTTGGGCAACGCATGGTGAACCATCAGAAACTAATGCGCACCCCCATGCGTCAGGTACTTTTGCTGTAGTACATAACGGTATTATTGAAAATCACGAAGAACTTCGCGAATTATTAAAATCTCGTGGTTATATCTTTTTATCGCAAACAGATACTGAAGTGATCGCGCATTTAGTTGAATGGGAAATGCGTAGCACGGATTCCCTTTTAGAGGCTGTGCAGAAATCGGTAAAACAACTCACGGGCGCATACGGGATGGTGGTAATGGACAGCCGTCATCCTGAACATTTAGTCGCGGCTCGTTCTGGCAGTCCGCTAGTGATTGGTTTAGGTATTGGTGAAAATTTCTTAGCTTCAGATCAACTTGCACTTTTAAGTGTTACCCGCCGTTTTATCTTTTTAGAAGAAGGGGATATTGCAGAAATTACACGTCGTACAGTTGATATTTATGATACTTACGGAAATAAAGTTGAGCGTGAAATTCACGAATCTAATCTTGAAAATGACGCGGCAGAGAAAGGTAAATTCCGTCATTTTATGCAGAAAGAAATTTACGAACAGCCCACCGCACTTATCAATACAATGGAAGGGCGTATCAATCATGAAAATGTGATTGTCGATTCAATTGGTAATGGTGCAAAAGGCATTTTAGAAAAAGTTGAGCATATTCAAATTGTTGCTTGTGGTACATCCTATAATGCAGGTATGGTAGCGCGTTATTGGTTTGAATCTTTGGCTGGAGTGAGCTGTGATGTTGAAATTGCATCAGAGTTTCGTTATCGCAAATTTGTTATCCGTCCAAATAGCTTATTGATTACCCTTTCTCAATCTGGTGAAACAGCCGATACTTTAGCGGCTCTTCGTTTAGCGAAAGAAAAGGGCTATATGGCGGCATTAACAATTTGTAATGTTGCCGGATCTTCGCTAGTACGCGAATCAGATCTTGCATTTATGACGCGTGCTGGTGTTGAAGTTGGGGTGGCATCAACAAAAGCATTTACGACACAGCTCGCTGCGTTATTAATGTTGGTGACGGCACTTGGTAAAGTTAAAGGTCATATTTCTGCAGAAAAAGAGCAAGAGATTATCAAAGCAATGCAATCTTTACCTGCTGAAATTGAAAAAGCGTTAGCTTTTGATACAGAAATTGAAGCATTGGCTGAGGATTTTGCTGAAAAACATCATGCACTTTTCTTAGGTCGTGGTGCGTTTTATCCAATTGCCGTAGAGGCTTCGTTGAAATTGAAAGAGATTTCTTATATTCACGCTGAAGCTTATGCAGCTGGAGAATTAAAACATGGTCCATTAGCGTTGATTGATGCCGATATGCCAGTAATTGTTGTGGCGCCAAATAATGAATTATTAGAAAAAGTAAAATCGAACATTGAAGAGGTTCGTGCTCGTGGCGGTCAATTATACGTATTTGCCGATAAAGAAGCGGGCTTTACACCAAGTGAAGGAATGAAAATCATCACGATGCCAAAAGTCAATGATATCGTTGCACCGATTTTTTATACTATCCCAATGCAGTTGCTTTCTTATCATGTGGCTTTAATTAAAGGTACTGACGTAGATCAACCTCGTAACTTAGCGAAGTCTGTTACCGTAGAATAAAGTGCGGTTGATTTTAAGATAAATTTAAAGCACAGGTTATAGCTTGTGCTTTATCTGATTGAATGAAAAGGGCGAACATTAAAATGTTCGCCCTTTGCTATCTAAAAAAAGTATAACTTAGCCCATACCGTATTTTTTTAGTTTTTTACGTAATGTACCACGGTTGATACCAAGCATATTTGCTGCACGGGTTTGATTACCACGAGTATATTGCATAATCATATCTAACATCGGGTGTTCAACTTCCGCTAATACTAATTCGTAAAGATCATTCACATCTTGACCATCTAATTGCGCTAAATAATTACGCAATGCTTGTTTTACTGAATCGCGTAATGGTTTGTTGGTCACTTGTGATTGCGCATTTAATACTGATACCGTTAAAGCATCAGCAGGATTACGTTGTTGTTCTAACATTTTTCTTTATCCAAAATTAAATTGAAAAAATCTTCCAATACAATGAGTTGCTCTTTCGGATCACTAATTGCATTAAAAGTCTGTTTAAAAACGGAATCAGGTTGAATTCCCTGTAAATACCAAGCCACGTGTTTACGCGCAATGCGATAGCCTTTTTGTTCGCCATAGAATTGATGTAATTCTTGAATATGACGCAAAATTTGACCGCACTTTTCATTTAAACTTGGCATTTGGCTTATCGAATCATGCTCAATTAGGTTTTCCACAGCTTGAAATAACCAAGGGTTACCTAAGGCAGCACGACCGATCATAATGGCATCCGCTCCGGTATAATCGAGAACGAATTTTGCTTTCCGAGCAGAATCAATATCACCATTGGCTATAACTGGTATGGCAATCGCTTGTTTAACGGCTTTGATGTTGTCATATTCCGCTTCGCCTTCAAAAAGACAAGCGCGTGTACGACCATGCACCGTTAATGCTTGTATGCCACATTGTTCTGCAATTTTGCCGATTTGAACGCAGTTTCGATTAGATTTATCCCAGCCTGTACGAATTTTTAAGGTCACTGGCACATCGACGGCGGACACTACTTCTCGCAAGATTTTTTCCACCAAATCTGGAAATTGTAACAACGCAGAGCCTGCGAGTTTGCGATTTACTTTTTTGGCGGGGCATCCCATATTAATGTCAATGATTTGTGCGCCATATTCCACGTTAATAGCCGCAGCTTGCGCCATCTCGAGTGGATCACTACCTGCAATTTGCACGGCATTGAGACCTAAATCTTCACTATGTGCCAAACGCAATTTGGATTTTTCGGTATGCCAAACTTGCGGATTTGTGGACATCATTTCTGAAAATGTGAGCCCAGCACCATAATATGCACAAAGACGACGGAAAGGCTGGTCGGTAATGCCTGCCATTGGTGCAAGTAAAACACGATTTTTTAATTGGTATGAACCGATTCGCATTTTACGTTACCTTCCTAGCAAGCCTAAATCTAATTAGTGTCGAACTGGTCGACGACCGACAAGGCTGGCTATAATACGCATTTTGCTTTACTTTGCAAAGTGAAATTTGTTTAAAAAATACACTTTTTTTGATTGACAAAAAGAAATTAAAGCGTTTTTAGCTTACCCGTAATTCGGCACCATTCTTCTCTGACCGCGACTGGCTCTAACGCAAATGTTTGCGTATAGGCATCGCATACCGATTGAGCTTGAGTTTCTAAAATGCCCGATAAACCAAGATCGCCATTCGGTTTAACAAGTTGGCTAATGATTGGGTAAAGTTCTTTGAGAGGGCCAGCAAGAATATTTGCCACCACGACATCAGCTTTTAAATCAGAGGGTTTTTCATCAGATAAAAACAGTTGTAGGCGATCTGCAACGCCATTTTGCTCGGCATTATTGCGACTGGCTAGAATGGCTTGTGGATCGATATCAATTCCCACCGCACTTTTCGCACCAAGTTTTAATGCGGCAATGGCTAAAATGCCTGAACCACAGCCAAAATCAATGACGGTTTTATCTTTTAAATCTAGACCATCTAGCCATTCTAAACATAGTGCGGTTGTAGGATGCGTGCCTGTCCCAAATGCTAAACCTGGGTCGAGCATAACATTGACGGCATTTTCATCAGGCACATCACGCCAGCTAGGGCAAATCCATAAACGATTACCAAATTGCATTGGGTGGAAGTTATCCATCCATTCGCGTTCCCAGTCTTTATCTTCTATTTGTTCAATTTTGTATGCCGTATTGCTATCTAAATGCCCTGCACCTTGCAATAACGCGACAATTTCCGCCATATCTGTTTCAGCATCAAATAACGCAATTACATCCGTATTGCCCCATAAACGCGTTTCGCCCGGTAAAGGCTCAAAAATCGGGGTATCTTGACTATCCATAAAAGTCACAGAAACGGATCCGATTTCTTCTAAAAAATCACTAATGTGTTCTGCTTTTTCATTGGTACTATTCAGGCGAATTTGAATCCAAGCCATTTGTTTTTTCCTTTTAAAATTTTGCGTATTTTTACCACACTTTATTCTTTCTCGTAACCTTCGTAATAATAAGATTGCTCAATACCTTTAAAAATAATTTCTCGGTTATTTACATCATCTGTTAAATTTATTTGTAATAAAAAACGAATTTCTAAATCGTTAATTGGGCTACGCTCCATTGCTTGTAAGTATTGAGTTTTATCCACATTTTGCCAATTGACAACTTTACCTAAATTTTTCTTTAGAACCAAATCTAACCAAATGCGAGTTGAACGACCATTACCTTCTAAAAAAGGATGCGCAATATTCATTTCTACATATTTATTAATAATATTTTCAAAAGTATCTTCTGGCATTTGCTCTATCTTTCCTAATGCTTCTTTTAAATAAAGTGCATTAGCAAAACGAAAATGACCTTTTGAAATATTTTGTTCACGAATTTTACCAGCAAATTCATAAAGACCATTAAATAGGTAATGATGAATTTGTTGTAGCCCTTTTGTTGAACCAATTTCAATGTGATGAATATCGCCGCTTTCAAATAAACGGTAGGCATTTTCTAAACTTTGTTGATCAATTTTTTTCACGATGATAAGTCCAAAAATTTTGGGGCATATTATACCGATTTTTTTAAAAGTTTCGGCAGTAAAGTCGAGCCAAGTGTGGCTAACATAATAATTGTTATGCCAAGTACGGCTGAAAATGACAGCGTTTCGCCAAGTAATGATACGGCAAATAAGATTCCGAATAATGGTTCAAGTGCAAGTAAAATACCAGAGATATTAGCATCAACGGTATTAAGTCCTTTATGCCATAACCAATAAGCAAGCCAGCTACAGCCAAGAGCAAGATATAATAAACCTACAATACCTGTGGAATTTAATGATATTTGCCAGTTTTCTGTCAGTAATAAGGTAAAAGGTAATGTTGTTATAGCACCAAGAACAATACTAATGGCTGTGTAAACTTGCGTTGAAACTTTGGCAACAACTCGCCGCGTCCAACGTAACACAGTCGCGAAAATAATCCCTGCACTTAGCACTAATAAGCAACCTAATAAACTAACATTATCAATGCCTTCATTATTTTTTCCACCATTGATTAAAATTGCAACGCCAATAAATGCCATTGCACCGAATAGCCAGTGAAACCATTTTGCTTTGTCTTTAAAAAAGAAATGCCCAACAAATATAACAAGTAGCGGTTCTAGTCCAATCATCGTAACGGCACTAGACGCAGATGTATATTTCAGACCAATAAATTGTAATAAAAAGACCGCAGTATAGTTAAAGAATGCCAACCACCAAAGCTGTTTACGCATTGGTTTATCAATTTTTTTCCAGCGACGTAAAAAAAGTGGCATTACCAAAATCATTGCAATAATTAACCGCACTTGCACAACAAGCACAGGATCCATCATCGAATAAGTGAGCTTACCGACGATTAATGAACTGCTCCAAATAAGCAGGGCGAGTATTTGGTAAATCATTTCTTTTTCTCGTTTATTATCTTAGCTCCCTGCATTTACGGGAGCTACCGAAAGCTGAGGGGACACCCTCCGCCCTTATAGAATTTTCCCCTACACAAGCAGGGGAAATGGCTGTTTTGTTAATTAATACTTAAAGTGCGGTAGCTTTTAATTGAGTTTTTTCGATTCGACGTTCGCCCAATTTATTACCTACTAAAAAAGCGATCAATCCAAATGCTAATGATGGCACGATTTGATGGAAGTTAAATAATTTGACGCCAAGTTGAGTGAGTAAGATATAACTCCCCAAGCCGATAATCATTGAGCTTAACGCACCATAAGCATTTGCTTTATCCCAGTAAATACCAAGCACAATTACCCACAAAAATGCAGCTTCTAGTCCACCAAAGGCAAATAAGTTTAACCAAATAATCATATCTGGTGGATTGAGGGCAGCAAAGATTAAAAGTGCGGTCAAAATTAGCGTAATAATTGATGAAAAATAACTCACTTTTTTCTCATTTTTTACGGCTTCTGGTTTCGTAGAAAGGTATAAATCTTTGACAAAAATAGAAGATGATTGAATAAGTTGCGCATCAATTGTAGACATAATTGCAGACATCGGTGCGGCTAAGAAAATCCCCGCAACAATAGGCGGCAATACTTTTATCATTAATGTTGGAATTACTTGATCTGATACCGTTAAATTTGGAATAACCGCTCTGCCAAGCGCACCAGCTAAATGCATACCTAACATAATTATAGAAAGTACAATGGTTCCAATCAGCATGCCGCGATGTAAGGCTTTACTGTCTTTAAATGCCATACATCGAACTGCGGTATGTGGAAGACCAACCACCCCGAAACAGACAAGTATCCAGAAAGAAGCCATAAATTGGAAATCTAACATTCCATTTGGCCCGTAAGGCGTGACTAAGTCAGGATCAATTTCAGTCAATTTATTGACCGCACTTTCTACACCACCGAGGGCATAAATCGTGCCAACAAGGAGAATTATAGTTCCAAAAATCATAACGGTACCTTGAATGGTATCCGTCAGTACGACAGCACGGAAGCCCCCGATAAATGTATAGATACCTACCGTTAAAGCAAATAAGAGTAATGCTTGAGTATAAGAAATGCCGATGGTTGTTTCTAATAAACGCGCACCGCCAATAAATTGCACGGTCATCGCAGCAAAAAATGCGAGAAGAAGAGCAAGGCTTGATAGCCAAACTAAATATTTGTTTTTATAGCGATAAAAGAAAAGATCATTAATGGTTAAAGCATTGGTTTCTCTTGATAAGAGTGCGAATTTTTTACCCAACGCACCTAATGCTAACCATACAGCAGGGACTTGAATCATCGCAAGTAATACCCAGCCTAATCCATATTTATAAGCAGCCCCTGGCCCGCCCACAAAAGAACTTGCACTGGCATAAGTAGAGGCTGTGGTCATTGCGAGTACAAACCCTGTCATCGAACGATTTCCCACATAATATTCTGTTAAAAAATCGCCTTTTGTACGTTTTACATAGGCAAAAATTGCCGCACCAAAAACAAAAGTGAGATAAATAATTAAAGGAAGAATAATACCTAAATTCATTTTTGATTCTCCTGATCGTTAATTTCAAGAGAAATATCCTGAAAAATAATTTTGATAATCCAATAACCAATCACAATGAATAAAATAGGTAAGTAAATACAGGAGAGTTCAAACCAGAGGGGAAAGCCGATAGGGCCTTGAGTTTCTTTAGGTAAATAAGCACATAAGCACCAACCTATCACATATAAAATAGATAGGCTCAATGCCCAGCTGGCTTCTTTACCAGCTTGTTGATAACGTTGTTTTAATGTCATATTTCTTCCTTAAAATTTTTATAAGTGAAAGTATATTTTTTTAAATGGTATAAGGGGCGCATATATCCTACGCCCCTTATACTTATTCATATTACAACTTTTTTGAATAATTCAAAACGCTTTGCTCCGTTTTAGTTTTTATTATCATTAAATAAATATCGGAATATATAAAAATGGCTAACCTTTGTTAGCCATTTAATGTTTAATTATTCATTCATACCTAATTTTTTCTCCAAATAGTGGATGTTTGTTCCGCCTTTTTGGAAATTTTCATCTTCAAGAATTAATTCATGAAGTGGGATATTGGTTTTTATACCATCAATAATTGTTTCAGATAAGGCATTTTGCATACGACGGATTGCAACTTCACGTGTATCGCCATAAGTGATAAGTTTTGCGATCATTGAGTCGTAATGTGGAGGCACCGTATAACCGCCATAAACGTGAGAATCCCAACGAACGCCCAAACCGCCCGGTGAATGTAAGTGATTTACTCTACCTGGGGATGGTAAGAATGTTTTTGGGTCTTCTGCGTTAATACGGCATTCCATTGCGTGACCTTTAACTTTAATGTCCTCTTGCTTAAAGGAAATTGGTAAACCTGCTGCAATACGTAATTGCTCTTTCACTAAATCTACACCTGTAATCATTTCAGTTACAGGGTGTTCTACTTGGATACGCGTATTCATTTCAATGAAGTAGAATTCGCCATTTTCATATAAGAATTCAAAGGTTCCCGCTCCGCGATAGCCAATTTCTACGCAAGCTTTTGCGCAGCGTGAGCCAATATCACGGCGAACTTCTTCTGTAATACCTGGAGCTGGTGCTTCTTCCACAACTTTTTGATGACGACGCTGCATTGAGCAGTCACGTTCAGCCAAATAAACTGCATTACCGTGAGTATCTGATAACACTTGAATTTCCACGTGACGTGGATTTTCTAAGTATTTTTCCATATAGACCATATCATTATTGAATGCAGCTTTCGCTTCTGCTTTGGTCATCGCAATAGATTCTTCTAATGCGTCTTCGCTACGTACAACACGCATACCTCGGCCGCCACCACCGCCTGATGCTTTGATGATGATTGGATAGCCAATACGTTTAGCAATTTCTTTATTTTTAGCAATGTCGTTACCTACAGGGCCATCAGAACCCGGTACACAAGGCACGCCTGCTTTTTTCATCGCTTTAATAGCTGAAACTTTATCGCCCATTAAACGGATGACATCCGCAGTTGGGCCGATGAAAGTGAAACCTGAGCGTTCAACTTGTTCAGCAAAGTCAGCATTTTCAGATAAGAAACCGTATCCTGGATGAATTGCATCTGCGCCTGTTACTTCGGCGGCAGCAATGATAGCTGGAATATTTAAATAACTTTTTGCGGAAGGTGCTGGACCGATACAAACGGTTTCATCAGCAAGTAAAACGTGTTTTAAATCACGATCAGCGGTAGAGTGAACCGCCACAGTTTTAATACCTAATTCTTTACAAGCACGTAAAATGCGTAGTGCAATTTCACCGCGGTTAGCAATCACAACTTTTTCTAACATAAAAGAGTCCGTTTAGTCAGATAGACGTGAATTTTTATGTAGGTTATTGAAATATTGTTCTCCCTATTCAAATTTGGAGTGAACAGATTTCAATTTATATCGCCTACGATAAATTCGCTCTAATTGTTTGTATATGAAATAGGCGGACTAAAGCCCGCCCGACAAAATATTGGAAATTATTCAATAACGATTAATGGTTCGTCAAATTCAACGGCATCGCCATCGTTGATAAGAATTGCTTTTACGACACCAGCTTTGTCCGCTTCAATGCGGTTCATCATTTTCATTGCTTCAACGATACAAAGCGCGTCGCCAACTTTCACAGACTGACCCACTTCAACAAATGCTTTTGCTTCAGGACTTGGACTGCGATAGAACGTTCCCACCATTGGAGAACGTACAAGATGACCTGATAATTCATCCGATGCAGCTGGTGCTGGTGTCGCAGCTACTGGTGCTTGAGCTGGTGCAGCGGCAGAAGTCGGTGCTACTACTGGTGCTGCAGCATATTGAACGGCTGCTGGAGCAACGACTGGTGTGGCACGGCTAATACGTACTGTGCCTTCCTCTTCTTGCACTTCTAATTCAGTAATGCCAGATTCTTCTACTAATTCGATTAATTTTTTGATTTTACGAATGTCCATACGTTCTTCCTAAAAAGATTGAAATTTTAACCGCACTTTTAAACGAAAAAAGTGCGGTTATGAATAAACTTGTTTTTGTGTTGCAGAGATTACCTCAAATTTTGCAAATTTGCGATAAAATTCTATGAATTTCGCCAAAAATGCTCGATTTTCTTATTTTTTAGCAAGGTAATCCATAGCAAATAAAAAGGCAAACTCGTAACCTTTTGCACCCAGACCACAAATAACGCCTTCAGCCACATCGCTAAAATAAGAATGATGACGAAATGGTTCACGTTTATGCACGTTGGATAAGTGAATCTCCACAAAAGGAATTGAAACGGCTAAAAGTGCATCGCGCAATGCTACACTGGTATGGGTATAAGCCGCAGGATTGATTAAAATAAAATCGACTTGATGAACACTTTCGTGGATCTTATTAATTAATTTTTCTTCACTATTGGTTTGAAAACATTCCACTTTTACATTGTGCTGAGTGGCTAATGTTTGTATTTTCTCTTCAATGGATGCAAGAGAAATACTGCCATAATGTTTTGGCTCGCGAGCCCCTAACATATTTAAGTTCGGGCCATTTAACAGCAAAATTCTGTGTGTTTGCGACATTTTTAATCCTTTTTGTGTGGGGCATTATACTGGTTTTTCGATTTTTGGTGGTCGAATCAGATAATTTTAGTGATAAATTCAGATTCTAAATCCACAATAGGTAAATTAGAAGCAGGCCAAGCGCGTAGTACTTGATATTCCATCAAATCTAACGTGTCTAAGCCTGGAGTCACATTCGGGGTGTATTGTTGTGCGATTTGCGCAAGTTGAGAAAGCCCTAAACTGCTTTCGATACTTGAACTAATAACCGCTTTTATCCCTAACAAATGGGCTTGCTTAATAAGTTCTACACAACGTTGAATTGAACCAATTAAAGTGGGTTTGATTACGACAGCCGATAAGTGCGGTTCCTTTTCCAGATAAAAATTAGGCTCTCGCACGGATTCATCCCATGCAATTGCAATATCGGTTTGAGCTGCAAATTCACGGCTGAGTTCTTGTGTTTTACAAGGTTCTTCTAAAAATTGAATACGTTTTCTATGTTGCGGTTTGACTTTAGCGGCAAATTGTAACGCTTTTTCTAACGACCAATGGCGATTTGCATCAAGCCGTAATTGTAAATCGGGAATGGCTTCTAAAAACATATCGGCAATTAATCCATCGCGATTTGCTTCGTATATACCCACTTTCATTTTTGCCACTTTTTCGCCTTTCATGCTCGCAAGTTTGGCGTACAGTTCATCTGGATCGCCATAACAAAGTGGTGCTGTATGGTAATTGCCTTCAGCTTGTAAATAACCTTTCATTTCATCCATTGCGCAACTGATACCAAAAGCAACGGAGGGATAGGTGCCATCTAATGGTACGCGAGGTGCGTCACAGCTTGCATTGCACCATGTCATTAGCCATTCAATTGCTTGTTCTTGAGCTTGGTCTAGGGTCTCTTCGCTAAAACCAGGTAGCGGGGCGATTTCTCCCCAACCGTCTCGGCTGCAACTCACTCTTACGATTAAGCCTTCACGGCGTTTTAAAAAACGATCACGCAGAATAAGTTGGCTATCAACGGGGATGGAATAACGGTAAAGATTAAATGATTTTTCAGCCATGCTTGCTCCCAATACAAAAGTGCGGTCAAAATTCACAAAGATTTTTAACCGCACTTTAAAACGATAAATTAAGGGTTACGTCTGAATTTGCTGAAGTCTGGGGCGCGTTTTTCGTTAAACGCATTGCGACCTTCTTGACCTTCTTCAGTCATGTAGAACAACATTGTCGCGTTACCCGCTAATTCTTGAAGACCAGCTTGACCATCACAATCCGCATTTAATGCCGCTTTCAAACAACGAATTGCGATTGGACTATTGCGTAACATTTCACGACACCAACGCACGGTTTCTTTTTCAAGATCAGCATAAGGCACAACTGTATTGACTAAGCCCATGTCTAATGCTTCTTGTGCATTATATTGACGGCATAAAAACCAAATTTCACGTGCTTTTTTCTGACCCACTAAACGAGCCATATAGCTTGCGCCCCAACCACCATCGAATGAACCGACTTTTGGCCCTGTTTGACCGAAAATAGCATTTTCAGCAGCAATCGTTAAATCACAAAGCATATGAAGTACGTGACCGCCACCAATTGCATAACCTGCCACCATTGCCACAACCGGTTTTGGACAAGAACGAATATCGCGTTGGAAATCTAATACATTTAAGTGATGTACGCCGCTGTCATCTTTATAACCGCCGTAATCGCCACGCACTTTTTGGTCGCCACCAGAACAGAATGCTTTTTCGCCTTCGCCAGTTAATACAATGACACCAATATTTTCATCGAAACGAGCATCAGAAAATGCGGTGATCATTTCTTTCACTGTTTGTGGACGGAACGCATTACGCACTTCTGGGCGGTTAATGGTAATTTTGGCAATACCATCAGTGGATTTATGATAGCGAATGTCGCTATAGCCTTCACTATGATCGACCCATTCAACAGGCGCATATAACACATCATCTTTTGGATTTTGCATAAGAATTCCTTTTAATTAACGTAAAAAAGTGCGGTTATTATAGCGGAAGTTTTTCGGATCAGGAAAACTAAATTCATTTGCTGCTTTATCTGTTGTGAAGATATTGCTAGAATTTTGCGTATTCTCACTTTTACAAGGATCAAATGTGAAATTAATTGCAACCTTAGGTATGGCAGCATTGTTATCTAGCTGTTCAATGTTTGGTAGCCAACAATCCGTAATTCCAGCGGAATTTGCGGGGGCGGATTACCAACTGTCTGATCAAGATTCAAAACAATGGGCAATTGCAAGTAAGCAAGCAGAACAATGCGTTTACCCAAATTTAACTCGTATTTTGCAACAGCATTTTTCTAAAGAAGATAGCTATATTCACTCACAATATGTCTTTTTCTATCCGTTGGAAAAAATTATTGGCGAACAATATGTGAAGATTATCCAAGCCGATGAAAAATCAATGAATTACGCAAGCTATCAGTTTAAAAAATTCCGTACCGAAGTGGGCAATGTTGAGCCTTTAACTGAACAGGTGTGTTTAAAATTACGTAATGAAGCGCGTGATGATTTGGCTGTCGTGAAAGGTCAATATAAAAATGGCATGGTGGAAGTGCAGAAAAATGAAGATGGCACACCGAAAAATCCTGATGGTATCGCGACGAATGAAAATAAATTCTTCTTTGATATTATCAAATGGGGATCGATGTTGTTGCTTTAGCCTAAAATTCAATGGAATAAAAAACCGCACTTTAAAGTGCGGTTTTATTTTTCATTCTTTCTAGCTAAAAATTACGCTAATTTTTTGATTTGTGCAGCTAATTTAGATTTGTGGTTTGCTGCTTTGTTAGCGTGGATTAAGCCTTTAGAAGCCATACGGTCAACAACTTTTTGCATTTCAACGAATGCTGCTTCAGCTGCTGCTTTTTCACCTGCTGCTACTTGAGCATATACTTTTTTGATGTAAGTACGCATCATAGAGCGTTGGCTTGCGTTGTGTTGGCGGCGTTTTTCAGATTGAACCGCGCGTTTTTTTGCTGACTTGATATTAGCCAAGGTCAAACTCCTAAAATTTCTGTTGATTAATAGACAAAATAAAGGGCGTCAATATGCCGATTTTTTATACTTTTGTCAATGGAAAATTTGTGTTGATTTCGGTGAGACACAACCGAAAGTAAGTATCGTTATTTTTACAAGCTCTTTCAATATGGGCTCACACAAACGATGTGCGGCGGATTTTATCAGTTTTTTTTCACGGAATATAGCGTAAAAACAAAAATTCTATACAATTAAGGCAAATTTTTTTGAAGAGACCCCTATTTTGAGTAAACGACTTTTAAAATCCGGCATTATCGTGAGTGGGATGACATTAGTGTCCCGTGTGTTAGGTTTAGTCCGCGATGTGGTGATTGCCCATTTGATCGGTGCAGGCGCAGCGGCAGATGTGTTTTTATTCGCTAACCGTATCCCAAACTTTTTACGTCGTTTATTTGCGGAAGGGGCTTTTTCTCAAGCCTTTGTCCCCGTATTAGCTGAATATCAAAAATCGGGCGATCTTTCTAAAACCCGAGAATTTATCGGGAAAGTATCGGGTACGCTAGGCGGATTAGTCAGTATTGTGACCTTGCTTGCTATGGTGGGATCGCCTGTTGTTGCGGCGATCTTCGGGATGGGCTGGTTTACCGATTGGCTAAATGATGGGCCCGATGCACACAAATTTGAACAAGCGTCTTTACTCTTAAAAATTACGTTTCCTTATTTATGGTTTGTCACCTTTGTGGCACTTTCTGGGGCGATTTTAAATACGATAGGTAAATTTGGTGTGATGTCGTTTTCGCCTGTTTTACTCAATATCGCCATGATTGCGACCGCACTTTTCCTCGCACCAAGATTAGATAATCCTGATCTTGCCCTTGCTATCGGGATCTTCTTAGGTGGTTTATTACAATTTTTATTCCAAATCCCTTTCTTGAAGAAAGCAGGCTTGCTCGTAAAACCAAAATGGGCATGGCATGATGAAGGGGTAGCCAAAATCCGTCGATTGATGATTCCGGCTTTGTTCGGGGTTTCCGTAAGTCAAATCAACTTGTTGCTTGATACAGTCATTGCCAGTTTCTTAATGACAGGCTCCATCAGCTGGCTTTATTATTCAGATCGTTTATTAGAGTTTCCACTTGGGCTATTTGGTATTGCGATTTCTACTGTGATTTTACCGACACTTGCTCGCCATCACGTGAATCGAGAAGACAATTCTTCCCAAAGTGCGGTTGATTTTCGCAACACAATGGACTGGGGCGTACGAATGATTTTATTACTCGGTGTGCCGGCTGCGATTGGGATTGCTGTGTTAGCCCAGCCTATGTTACTCGTATTGTTTATGCGTGGCAGTTTTACCTTAACAGATGTGCACGCAGCCTCTTATTCCTTATGGGCATTCAATGCCGGTTTGCTTAGCTTTATGCTGATTAAGATCCTGGCTAATGGTTATTACGCGCGTCAAGATACCAAAACCCCTGTGAAAATCGGGATCATTGCCATGGTGAGCAATATGGCTTTTAACGTATTGGCGATTCCATTTAGTTATGTGGGGTTGGCGATTGCTTCTGCGATGTCAGCAACCTTAAATGCTTATTTACTTTATCGTGGTTTAGCGAAAGAGGATGTGTATCATTTTTCACGTAAAAGTGCGGTCTTTTTTCTGAAAGTTTTAGGGGCAGCCTTAGCCATGGGCGGCTTGCTTTGGTATAACTGCCCGTCTATCGAAGAATGGGCAGCCATGACATTTTTAATGCGTGTCTATTGGCTAGCTTG
Organism: Haemophilus haemolyticus M19501; assembly: GCF_000222025.1. GTDB lineage: Bacteria > Pseudomonadota > Gammaproteobacteria > Enterobacterales > Pasteurellaceae > Haemophilus > Haemophilus haemolyticus_G. The sequence continues at coordinate 41,712 of NZ_AFQO01000007.1, forward strand.
GTTAATCGGACTGGCTGCGGTCGTTTATTTAGGTGTATTGGTACTATTGGGTGTTCGTAAACACCATTTACTGACAAAACATTAAGTTACCGCTATAATGCACCGATTATTTTTTGTTTTTTGGATAAGATGTAATGCAATTAATTCGTGGGCTTCATAATACACAGCCATATTTGTCAGGGTGCGCATTAACCATTGGCAATTTTGATGGCGTGCATTTGGGGCATCAGGCGATTTTGCGTCATCTTCGTCAGAAAGCGAATGCGCTGAATTTACCCATGGCAGTGATGCTTTTCGAGCCGCAACCGCGCGAATATTTTATGGGTGACAAAGCCCCTGCGCGCTTAATGCGGTTAAGAGATAAATTACATTATTTAGCTCAGGCGGGGGTGGATGTGGTGATCGTCGCGAAATTTGACCGCACTTTTGCTGATCTTCCTGCAGAACAATTTATTGAAGATTGGCTTGTGCGCAAATTAAATGTGAAGTTTCTCAGCATTGGCGATGATTTCAAATTTGGTGCGAAACGTTTAGGCAATTTTGCGATGTTGCAACAAGCCGGAAAGCAGTTTGGTTTTGAAGTTGAAGACAGCCGAACCTTCTGTTTAGACGAGTTACGTATCAGTAGCACGGCTATCCGTGAAGCTCTGGCTAAAGATGATTTACAGCATGCGCAAAATTTACTCGGTAAACCTTATCGTATTTTTGGTCGAGTGATCCACGGCAATAAATTAGGCCGCACCATTGGTTTTCCTACCGCGAATGTTCGCTTACATCGTCAAGTGAATCCTGTAAAAGGGGTTTATGCGGTGAAAGTGCGGTTAAAATCGGGTGAGATTTTTGACGGCGTCGCCAACATGGGAAAACGCCCAACCATTAACGGTACGATACAATTATTAGAAGTCCATTTATTTGATTTTTCTCAGAATATTTATGGACAAATGGTAGAGGTGGAATTCTGCCATAAGATTCGGGATGAGATAAAGTTTCCGTCTTTTGAGGCGTTGAAGGCTCAAATTGAACAAGATGTAAAAACAGCAAAAGCATTTTTTGCAAAATAGAATTATATTGAAATATAAAATTGGAAAATAACATGACAGTTGATTACAAAAACACGTTAAATTTACCTGAAACAGGTTTCCCTATGCGTGGCGATTTAGCCAAACGCGAACCTGTAATGTTAAAAAATTGGTATGACAAACAGTTGTATCAAAAAATCCGCCAAGCGACGAAAGGTAAAAAATCCTTTATTTTGCATGATGGCCCTCCGTATGCGAACGGCAACATTCATATCGGTCACGCCGTTAATAAAATTCTGAAAGATATTATTGTTAAATCCAAAACTGCATTAGGTTTTGATTCGCCTTATATCCCGGGTTGGGACTGTCACGGTTTGCCAATTGAATTAAAAGTAGAAGGTTTGGTGGGTAAACCAAACGAGAAAGTGACCGCCGCTGAATTCCGCCAAAAATGCCGTGAATACGCTGCAGAACAAGTAGAAGGTCAGAAAAAAGATTTTATCCGTTTAGGCGTGTTAGGCGATTGGGATAACCCTTATTTAACGATGAACTTCAACACCGAAGCAAACATCATCCGTACACTTGGTAAAGTGATTGCGAATGGTCACTTATACAAAGGTTCAAAACCAGTGCACTGGTGTTTGGATTGTGGTTCTTCTTTAGCGGAAGCAGAAGTGGAATACGAAGACAAAGTTTCTCCGTCTATCTATGTGCGTTTCCCTGCAGTAAATGCAGCAGAAATTGAAGAGAAATTTAACGCAGTAGGCAAAGGCCATGGCAAATTATCTGCGGTGATTTGGACCACCACACCTTGGACAATGCCATCTAACCGTGCGATTGCGGTAAATGCAGACTTAGAATACAACTTAGTACAACTTGGCGATGAGCGTGTGATTTTAGCTGCTGAATTAGTGGAGTCTGTGGCAAAATCGGTGGGTGTAGAACAGGTTGAAGTTTTAGGTTCAGTAAAAGGTCAAGCACTTGAGTTAGTACGCTTTAACCATCCATTCTATGATTTCACTGTACCAGTGATTTTAGGTGATCACGTGACCACTGATGGTGGTACGGGTTTAGTACATACCGCGCCAGATCATGGTTTGGACGACTTTATTGTAGGGCAAAAATATAATTTACCAATGGCGGGTCTTGTATCGAATGACGGTAAATTTATTTCAACGACTGAATTCTTTGCAGGCAAAGGTGTATTTGAAGCCAATCCATTGGTTGTTGAAAAATTGCAAGAAGTGGGCAACTTATTAAAAGTTGAGAAAATCAAACACAGCTACCCACACTGCTGGCGCCACAAAACCCCGATTATTTTCCGTGCGACACCACAATGGTTTATCGGTATGGAAACACAGGGGTTACGCCAACAAGCATTAGGTGAAATCAAACAAGTTCGCTGGATTCCAGATTGGGGTCAAGCACGTATCGAGAAAATGGTTGAAAACCGCCCTGACTGGTGTATTTCTCGTCAACGTACTTGGGGCGTGCCGATGACCTTATTCGTGCATAAAGAAACTGAAGAACTTCATCCGCGTACCTTAGAGTTACTTGAAGAAGTAGCGAAACGTGTAGAGAAAGCCGGTATTCAAGCATGGTGGGATTTAGACGAAAAAGAATTATTAGGTGTGGACGCAGAAACCTATCGTAAAGTGCCAGATACCCTTGACGTATGGTTTGACTCAGGATCAACCTATTCTTCTGTTGTGGCGAATCGTCCAGAATTTAACGGTCAAGATATCGATATGTATTTAGAAGGTTCAGACCAACACCGTGGTTGGTTTATGTCTTCTTTAATGCTCTCTACAGCAACAGACAGCAAAGCGCCATATAAACAAGTATTAACCCATGGTTTCACCGTGGATGGTCAAGGCCGTAAGATGTCAAAATCTATCGGTAATATCGTGACCCCACAAGAAGTTATGGATAAATTTGGTGGTGATATTTTACGTTTATGGGTGGCGTCTACCGACTATACGGGGGAAATGACCGTTTCTGATGAGATCTTAAAACGTGCAGCGGATAGCTATCGTCGTATTCGTAACACGGCACGTTTCTTATTAGCGAACTTGAATGGTTTTGATCCGCAACGTGATGCGGTTAAACCGGAAGAAATGATTAGCTTGGATCGTTGGGCGGTAGCTTGTGCGTTAGATGCTCAAAAAGAAATTAAAGACGCGTACGATAACTATCAATTCCACACAGTGGTACAACGTTTAATGCGTTTCTGTTCTGTGGAAATGGGCTCGTTCTACCTTGATATTATCAAAGACCGTCAATACACCACTAAAGCAGACAGCCTTGCGCGTCGTAGCTGCCAAACAGCATTATGGCACATTGCAGAAGCATTGGTTCGTTGGATGGCACCAATCTTGTCATTCACTGCAGATGAAATTTGGGGCTACTTGCCACAAACGGCGACGCCACGTGCTGAATTTGTCTTTACTGAAGAATTCTACGAAGGCTTATTTGGTTTAGGCGAGAATGAGAAATTAGATGATGCTTACTGGCAACAACTGATTAAAGTTCGTTCTGAAGTGAACCGCGTACTAGAAATCGCGCGTAACGATAAAGTGATCGGTGGTGGTTTAGAAGCAGAAGTAACGGTTTATGCTAACGATGAATATCGTGCATTGTTAGAGCAATTAGGCAATGAATTACGTTTTGTGTTAATTACCTCAAAAGCAGAAGTCAAACCATTAGCTGACAAACCTGCGGATGTGGCAGCGGGTGAGTTAGAGGGAATTGCCGTAAGCGTAGCGCGTTCTAACGGTGAAAAATGTCCACGTTGCTGGCATTATTCTGACAAAATCGGCGTGAATCCTGAACATCCGACACTTTGTCCACGTTGTGTAGAAAATGTGGCGGGTAATGGTGAAGTACGCCATTTTGCATAATTAAATTCGTTGTAAAACAGAAAAGTGCGGTTGATTTTAACCGCACTTTTTTACTTTTGTACAAAAGGAAGTAGAGATGATGTTAGGAAAAGAAATGATTCGCTCAAAAACAATGTGGTTTTATCTCTTATTACTTGTTTTCTCCATTTTTACCAATATGGGGTTGGGTAATGTATTAAGTGAGAATATTCCCGTTTCAGATTACGCAATTTTATTTGTTATCACGGCGATTTCTTTTTATTTTACCCCTTGGCTTGGGCGAATATTAATTACTGTATTATTCTTCAGCGCGTTATTTTATTGCTCTGCTGGTTTTTTCTATGGAATTCCATCTTTGGGTATTATCGCTTCTGTTTATGAAACGAATATTAATGAAACCTTAGAATATTACACAACTATTCCTTTTTGGATATTTTTATTTCAAGTTAGTTATATCATTTTATTTGTTGCTTTAATGAAATTAAGTTTTTATGTTAAACAACAAGCATTTAAATGGCTAAATATGGCTGTTATCAGTCTATTGTTAGTGTTTTCTTACAATCAATTTTCTAATTGGAACTACGCCTATAAATTCCGTTTTTATCCAGTTCTTTTTTATTCTGAATTTGATCGAATGAATGATCTATATTTAGAACAACGAGATTTTCTAAATCAATCTGTTAATTCGCCTTCTCAATGGGATATTCAATCTTTTACGCCAAAATATAAAAATTATATTTTAATTATTGGTGAAAGTATGCGAAAAGATTATATGTCGTTATATGGCTTTCCACTGAAAACCACGCCATTTTTAGAGCGTGTGAAAGGCACAGTTTTTGAAAATTATTATTCTGCAGCACCTAATACGCAACCGTCTTTACAACGCACCCTATATCGAGCAGAAAAAGGGGAAACGGTTTATACGGATAATATTATTTCTTTAGCCAAAAAAGCGGGCGTGAAAACCTATTGGATTTCTAACCAAGGCAAAATTGGGGAATTTGATACGATGGCCTCTCGTATTGGTCAAAGTGCAGATGAAACGATTTTTATGAAGCCGTTAGGTTATAATTCTAAAAAAGTTTATGACGAGGAAATGTTGCCTGTATTAAATAAAGTTTTAAAAGAAAATATTAACAATCCAAAATTAATTGTGATTCATTTAATGGGATCACATCCTGCTTTTTGTGAGCGTCTTCCATACGAGGTTAAAAATTATTTTATTAATCAATCTATGTCCTGTTATTTAGAATCGATTAAATATACGGATCAGTTTTTGGAAAAATTAAATTTACAATTGGTGGCTCAAAATGAACCCTATTCGGTGATTTACTTTTCTGATCATGGGCTTGCTCATTATGAGGATTCTAAAGGTTTATCATTGCATCCAAATAATCTTTATAAACAAGATTATGAAATTCCTTTCATTATGTTTTCGAGTGATAGCCAAAAGGTAGGAAAAATAAAAATGCCACAATCGGCATTTAATTTTGTTTATGGTTTTGCTGATTGGATGGGAATTAAGGAAAAACATTTACAAGGCGTGAATTTCTTCCACCCTGAAAAACAGGAAATTAAAGTATTTGATTGGAAAAATGTTGTGAATGTTAAAGACTTGGCTGATGATCCAGCAAAATTACCAGAAACCGTTCAGTAAATAAGATCCTGCTTTATCATTTATCGGCTTATGTTAGAATTAGCGGAATTTTTTTAAAAGGGAAATAGTATGTCCAAAAAATCAGGGCTTTCATTTTTATGGTTAAGTGCGGTCGCTTTTGTGGTTGATTTGCTTACAAAATACATTGTGGTACAAAAATTTGATTTGTATGAAAGTGTTAATGTGCTACCTGTTTTTAACCTGACTTATGTTCGAAATTATGGCGCAGCATTTAGTTTCTTGGCAGATCATAGTGGCTGGCAACAATATTTCTTTATTTTGTTGGCATTGGCTATTTCTGGCATGTTGGTTTATTTTTTAGCAAAAAATAATGCCGAACAAAAAATCCAAAATTCTGCTTATGCACTGATTATTGGTGGGGCGTTAGCGAATATGGTAGATCGCGCTTACAATGGTTTCGTCGTGGATTTCTTTGATTTCTATTGGGATATTTATCATTATCCAGTGTTTAATATCGCCGATATTGCCATTTGTATTGGTGCAGTCTTATTAGCATTAGATGCGTTTAAGAGCGAAAAGAAAAAAGTACAAGATAAACAAGTAGAAAAGTGCGGTCAAAAATGAAGATAATTTTAGCCAATCCACGAGGATTCTGTGCCGGTGTAGACCGTGCTATTAGTATTGTTGAACTCGCCTTAGAAATTCATGGCGCACCGATTTATGTTCGTCATGAAGTGGTGCATAACCGATTTGTTGTGAACGGATTGCGTGAGCGTGGTGCGATCTTTGTGGAAGAATTAAGCGAAGTACCTGATGGTGCGATCGTGATTTTTTCTGCGCATGGTGTATCTCAAGCCGTTCGACAAGAAGCGAAAGACCGTAATCTTAAAGTATTTGATGCAACCTGTCCTTTGGTAACTAAAGTGCATATGCAAGTTGCACGCGCAAGTCGAAAAGGGACAAAAGCGATTTTGATTGGACATAAAGGACACCCTGAAGTTGAAGGCACAATGGGGCAGTATAGTAATGAAGATGGCGGAATTTTCTTGATCGAAAAAGTCGAAGATATTGCACGTTTGCCGATGCAAGAAAATGATGATTTAACCTTTATGACGCAAACCACTTTATCGCTAGATGATACGGCTGAAACCATTGCTGCATTAAAGAAAAAATATCCCGCTATTCAAGGGCCACATAAAAACGATATTTGTTATGCGACAACCAATCGTCAAGAAGCGGTGCGAGAATTGGCAAAATTATCAGATTTAGTGTTGGTTGTGGGTTCTAAAAACTCATCAAATTCAAATCGTTTAGCTGAATTGGCGTCTCGAATGGGGGTTAAATCACAGCTTCTTGATGATCCTGCTGATATTCAAGATGATTGGTTTAATGATGTAAAAACCATAGGGATTACAGCTGGCGCGTCTGCACCCGAAGAATTAGTCCAATCGATTATTTCCCGTTTAAAAGAGTTTGGTGCGAATACCATAGAAGAACTACAAGGGTTAGAAGAAAATATGTTCTTTGAGGTTCCAAAAGAGCTGAGAATAAAAGAAGTTAATTAATCTTAAGGGCTTGTCGTAAATGATAAGCCCTTTGTTTTTTCATGCAAATTAAGAATTTTTGCGATCTGAATCGCAAAAGTGCGGTAAGAATCTTGAGCGTTTTCTTGAAAACATAAAAAATGGCTGTGTTGATATGCTCGTCAACATGTTCATATTAAAAGGAAACCTCTATGAAATTAATGAAAACATTATTCACTTCGATGATATTGTGCGGGGCTTTAGGTGCGTCTTCGGCTTTTGCTGAGGAAAAAGCTACAGAGCAGGCCGTTCAACCTGTTGTGGCAACTCAAACTGAAGCTCAAGTTGCATCAACTGCTGTGAGTGATAAATTGAATATCAATACGGCAACTGCGAGTGAAATTCAAAAAGCCTTAACAGGAATTGGTGCGAAAAAAGCAGAAGCGATAGTGCAATATCGTGAAAAACACGGTAATTTCACGAGTGCTGAACAGCTGTTAGAAGTGCAAGGGATTGGTAAAGCAACACTTGAAAGAAACCGTGATCGGATCACTTTTTAATTTTAAAACCTCTTATGGATGCCCTGTTTTACAGGGCTTTTTTATTTTTCAGAAAATGTAGAAAGTTTATTTCTTTTTAAAAATCCATTGGCAAGCCTAATAAATTTTAATACACTAAAAAGCCTAGTCGGGGTGCAATATGCTGAGATCATACCCGTGAACCTGAAACAGTTAATACTGACGTAGGAAACTAGGAATACAACCTTATCTCCTTCCCGTCATTATTGCTGCCTTTTGATATAAATAAGGATGTAATAATGAAACTTCTTAAATTAACCTTAATTTCTACCGCACTTTTTTCCGCCGCTGCATTAGCTCAATCACAACAAAGTGTGAATGTATATAGCTATGATTCTTTTACTTCTGAGTGGGGCGCAGGTCCAAAAGTAAAACAAGATTTTGAAAAAGCGCACCCACAATGCACTATTAATTTTACCCCTTTTGAAAGTGGTGGCGTGTTGCTCAACCGTGTTCGTTTGGAAGGAAAGAAAACAAAAGCGGACATTGTATTAGGTTTAGATAACTTTGTTTTAGAACAAGCTGAAAAAACAGGTATTTTCACACCAAATAAAGTAGATTTAACTCAACTTGATCTGCCAACAAAATGGACGAATAAAACATTCTTGCCTTTTGATTTCGGTAATTATGCTTTTGTGTATGACAAAACTAAATTACAAAATCCGCCGAAAAGTTTGAAAGAATTGGTTGAACGCCAAGATATCCGTGTAATTTATCAAGATCCTCGCACCAGCAGTGTGGGTCGTGGTTTATTGGTTTGGATGAATGCAATTTATTCTGCAGATAAAATTCAATCTGCTTGGAAAGCGTTGGATAAGCATACGGTGACCGTGGGTAAAGGCTGGTCAGATACTTACGGTGCATTCTTAAAAGGCGAAGCTGATTTAGTGTTAAGTTACAGTACATCACCACTTTATCACGAACTTTTTGAGAAAAAAGATAATTATGCAGCGACAGATTTTTCGGAAGGGCATATCACTCAAGTGGAATTAGCGGCCCGAGTTGCAAACCATCCAAATCAATGTGCGGATGATTTTATGGCATTTTTAATTTCACCTACGGCACAAAAACATATTGTGACAGCCAATATTATGTTGCCAGTCATTCAAGGTGAAATTGAACCGCACTTTGATGCGCTTAAAGCTCAACAAAAAACTCAAACTCCAATTAATCCAATGGTGAATGCGGAACAATTAAAAAATTGGATTAGCACTTGGCAAACCACATTAACAAAATAGTTTGATGTTTTCGTTATTTCATCACCCACAACTCCGCCCTCGTCATTATGTGGGCGGGGTTGTTGTCATTAGTTTCATTACTCTTTTTTATGGTGGCGCGTTAAGTTCGATCTTTGCATTGGGTGATGAATTGCAATGGCGATCTTGGTTAACGGATGATTACCTACAGCATCTGATTCTTTTCAGTTTTGGGCAAGCTTTACTTTCTACCGTTTTATCTATTTTTTTGGTCTGCTCCTCGCTCGAGCATTGTTTTATCAACCATTCTCAGGAAAAAAGTGGCTATTAAAATTAATGTCGCTGACCTTTGTTTTACCTGTTTTAGTGGCAATTTTTGGTTTGATCGGCATTTATGGTTCAAGCGGTTGGTTCGCTTGGTTTGCTAATCTTTTGGGAATGTCGTGGCAGGGACATATTTACGGACTCTCGGGTATTTTAATTGCCCATCTTTTTTTCAATATTCCACTGGCTGCGCAACTTTTCTTACAAAGTTTGCAAAGTATCCCTTATCAGCAACGTCAGCTTGCCGCGCAACTCAATTTACAAGGCTGGCAATTCGTGAAATTAGTGGAGTGGCCCGTTTTTCGTCAGCAATGTTTGCCTACATTCAGCTTGATTTTTATGCTTTGCTTCACCAGTTTTACCGTTGTTCTTACGCTAGGCGGTGGGCCTCAATATACAACATTAGAAACCGCAATCTACCAAGCGATTTTATTTGAATTTGATCTGCCAAAAGCAGCACTTTTTGCCATGTTGCAATTTGTATTTTGCTTAGTTTTATTTAGCTTAACGTCGCGTTTTTCTCCCTCTAATCAAAATGGCTTGAGTAATAGTAATCCTTGGTTTGAGAAGCCTAAAAGTGCGGTCAAAATTTTCCATGTTTTTGTTTTACTTGTTTTTGTATTTTTCCTTTTTTCGCCAGTATTAAACATTCTTATCAGCGCATTGAGTTCACCAAGTTTGCTCACAGTTTGGCATAATTCTCAGCTCTGGCGTGCGTTAGGCTATTCACTTTCTATCGCGCCTTTATCTGCATTACTTGCATTAACGATGGCTATTGCCTTGCTACTTTTATCACGCCGTTTAGAATGGTTGCATTATCAGAAAATTGCGCAATTTATTATTAATGCAGGAATGGTGATTTTGGCAATTCCGATTTTAGTACTTGCGATGGGATTATTTTTATTATTACAAGAGCGTGACTTTTCGAATATTGATTTATTTGCCATTGTTGTATTTTGCAATGCGTTAAGTGCAATGCCTTTTGTTTTACGTATTTTGAGCGCACCTTTTCATAACAATATGCGTTATTACGAAAATCTGTGTAATAGTCTGGGAATTGTGGGTTGGCAACGTTTTTCTCTGATTGAGTGGCAAACTTTACGTGCACCATTGCGCTATGCTTTTGCTTTAGCCTTGGCGCTATCTTTAGGGGATTTTACAGCTATTGCGTTGTTCGGTAATCAAGAGTTTACTTCCCTACCGCACTTGTTATATCAGCAGCTAGGGAATTATCGTAATCAAGATGCTGCTGTCACTGCTGGGATTTTATTATTGCTTTGTGGCATATTATTTGCCTTTATTCACGCACATAGGGATGCCGATGATTTATCTAAATAATGTGATTTTGAACGATAAAACCTTACCGATGTGCTTTAATTTGAGCGTAAATGCTGGCGAACGTGTCGCAATTATTGGCGAGAGTGGCGCGGGAAAAAGTACCTTATTGAATTTAATTGCTGGATTTGAATTTCCTCATCAAGGAGAAATTTGGTTAAACGATAAAAATTATACTCGTCGTGCACCTTACGAGCGTCCGGTTTCCATGCTATTTCAAGAAAATAATTTATTTCCTCATTTAACCGTACAGCAAAATCTTGCGTTGGGTTTAAAACCCTCTTTAAAATTAACCGCACTTGAACAGGAAAAAATTGAACAGGTCGCTTGTTCTGTAGGATTGGGCGATTATTTGCAACGTTTACCGAATTCTCTTTCAGGGGGGCAAAAACAACGAGTGGCGTTGGCGCGTTGTTTGTTGCGAGATAAACCTATCTTGTTATTAGATGAGCCTTTTTCCGCATTAGATCAGAAGCTTCGTGTAGAAATGCTAGCTTTAATTGCCAAACTTTGTGATGAGAAACACCTAACATTGTTACTTGTTACTCACCAACCATCGGAATTAGTTGGTACGATAGATCGAGTATTGTTGGTGGAAAATGGTCAGATAAGTCAATTGCAAAAAGAGACGTAAAATTATATAGACTTTATAACCTATGAATCTATTTATGGCTATAGATACCAGCCTATAAACTGAATGAATTAAGATACAAAAATGCGGTGATTATTCACCGCACTTTCAAAGGAAAAATATGTTAACTGAAAAACTACAAATTAACTCCATTACACCACATCCAAGCGTTGAATATTGGTCTGTTTGCAAAGTTGAGGCGTTATTTGAAACGCCATTTTTGGAATTGGTTTACCGCGCTGCGCAAGTTCATCGCAAGCATTTTAATCCTCGAGTGATTCAGTTATCCACGTTAATGTCTATCAAAACGGGTGGATGCCCAGAAGATTGTGGTTATTGCCCTCAATCAGCCCGTTATCATACAGGAGTACAAAATCAGCAGTTATTAGATGTTGATGAGATCGTCGCGAAAGCAAAAATTGCGAAAGCGCGTGGAGCAGGGCGTTTTTGTATGGGCGCAGCTTGGCGAGGTCCTAAGCCTAAAGATATTGAGAAAGTCACTGAAATTATTAAAGCAGTGAAATCGCTTGGCTTAGAAACTTGCGGTACCTTTGGTTTATTGCAAGATGGTATGGCAGAAGATTTAAAAGAAGCTGGTTTGGATTATTACAATCATAATCTTGATACCGCACCAGAACATTATGCAGAAGTGATTGGTACTCGTCGTTTTGATGATCGTCTTAGCACGTTAGGAAAAGTACGCAAAGCTGGGTTAAAAGTGTGTTGTGGCGGCATTGTGGGGATGAATGAAACCCGCAAAGAACGGGCTGGATTAATCGCGAGCCTTGCAAATCTTGATCCGCAACCCGAGTCAGTACCGATTAATCAACTCGTTAAGGTTGAAGGTACACCGTTAGCCGATGCGGAAGAATTAGATTGGACAGAGTTTGTGCGAACGATTGCTGTTGCACGTATTACCATGCCAAAAAGTTATGTTCGCCTTTCTGCAGGCCGTAGTGGCATGAGTGAAGAAATGCAAGCGATGTGTTTTATGGCGGGTGCAAATTCTATTTTCTATGGCGATAAATTACTTGTCACAGGTAACCCAGAAGAAGATGGCGATCAGTTATTAATGGCAAAATTAGATTTAGAGCCAGAAACTGCAGAAAATAAAAGGGGCTGTACTAGATAACTGGACCAAATTACCCTTAACTAATTGTTTTAAAATGGAAATTTGAGATTTTATTTCACTATTGTTAAAACGCCATTCACATTCCTTTAAATATAGCTCAAAATGCTCTTTGGGAATGCCATTAAACTTCCGTAAATGGCGTTTTGCTTGATTCCAAAAATTCTCAATTCCGTTTATGTGGTTGTGATTTTCAGCAAAATGCGTGCTGTGATTAATGCGAAAATGGCTAAATTCACTGACATCAAGCACATCATAACTACGAAAGGTATCCGTGTACACAATGCTATCAGGATTAACTTTCTCTCGGATAATTGGCAATAATGTTGCTGATTGCGCATTAGGGACAACGACGGTATAAACCTTGGCATTTCGTTTGAGAAGCCCGAATACCGCGACTTTTCCCACGGCACCGTGACCTCGTTTGCCTTTTCGAGTACCGCCGAAATAGCTTTCATCGGCTTCAATCTCGCCTTCAAACATTTCCAAATGTGGGCTTGTTTGATAGATGAGTAAGAGTAATCGATGAAAGTAATAAGCGGCTGTATTTTTGTTTACATTAACCAATTCACTGGCTGTTCTTGCTGTGACACCTGCGACAAACAGTTCAATGAGTTTATTTTGTTTATGCTGACTTAAGCGACTTTTTCTCATTGGTTTATTCTAACTTAAATGGGATTTTTAGTCGTTATCTAGTACAGCCCCAAATAAAAAGTTGTAGTTTGTGTTAGATAGCTGAGAAATTAAGTATTAATCTATTCCTTTCTTTATCTCATATCTCATAATAATTTTCAATAGATAATAAAAAAGCTCCTTGACTGTCAAGGAGCTTTTTATATGAATCTTAAAGAATTTCTTTAGCTTTCGCTACCACGTTTTCAACAGTGAAACCAAAGAGTTTGAATAATTGATCCGCAGGTGCTGATTCGCCAAAGCTGTTCATGCCTACTACACGACCTTCAAAACCAACGTATTTATACCAGAAGTCTGCAATACCCGCTTCAATCGCAACACGTTTGGTTACAGCTGCAGGTAATACGCTTTCACGGTATGCTTCGTCTTGTTTATCAAAACGGTTTGTACTTGGCATTGAAACAACGCGTACTTTTTTACCTTCTGCACTTAATGCTTCAGCCGCTTTCACCGCTAATTCTACTTCAGAACCTGTTGCAATGAAGATTAACTCAGGTGTGCCTTCGCAGTCTTTTAATACATAAGCACCACGTTTAACGGCATCTAATTGTGCAGAAGTGCGGTCCATTTGTGCTAAGTTTTGGCGGGTAAAGATCAACGTACTTGGGCCATCTTGACGTTCAACCGCTTGTTGCCATGCAATGGCTGATTCCACTTGGTCACACGGACGCCATGTTTCAAGGTTTGGAATTAAGCGTAGTGATGCAGTTTGCTCAACTGGTTGGTGAGTTGGGCCGTCTTCGCCTAAACCGATAGAGTCGTGAGTATAAACGAATAATGAGCGTTGTTTCATTAATGAAGCCATACGCACCGCATTGTGTGCATATTCGTAGAACATTAAGAAGGTTGCGCCGTAAGGAATGAAACCTCCGTGTAAAGCAATACCGTTCATAATGGCAGACATACCAAATTCACGCACACCGTAGTTAAGGTAATTACCACCTACATTTTCGTGTGCACGAATTGGTTTAGAACCGCTCCATAATGTTAAGTTAGAGCTTGCTAAGTCTGCAGAACCACCTAAGAATTCAGGTAACACATGAGCATATGCTTCGATTGCATTTTGTGATGCTTTACGGCTTGCAATGCTCGCTGGGTTCGCTTGTAATTTTTCAATGAACGCTTTAGATTCTGCAGCCCAATTTGCTGGTAATTCACCGTTTACACGACGTGTAAATTCTGCAGCAAGTTCTGGATATGCTTTAGCATAAGCGGCAAATTTTTCTACCCAAGATTTTTCTGCTGCAGCACCTTTTTCTTTCGCAGACCATTCAGCATAGTATTCAGCTGGAATTTCAAATGGCGCATATTCCCAACCAAGTACTTTGCGGGTTAATGCGATTTCTTCATCACCTAATGGTGCACCGTGACAATCATGTGACGCTGATTTATTTGGTGAACCGAAACCGATAATGGTTTTACAAATAATTAACGTTGGTTTTTCTTTTTCTGATTGTGCAAGTACAACAGCCTGACGAATTTGTTCAGCATCATGGCCATCCACATTACGGATTACTTGCCAGCCATAAGCTTCAAAGCGTGCAGCGGTATCATCACTGAACCAACCATCTACATGACCATCAATGGAAATGTTGTTGTCATCGTAGAATGCGATTAATTTACCTAGACCTAAGGTTCCCGCTAAAGAGCAGGCTTCGTGAGAAATCCCTTCCATTAAACAACCATCGCCTAGGAATACATAGGTGTGGTGATCAACGATTTCATGACCTTCACGGTTAAATTGGCCCGCTAAGGTTTTTTCAGCAATCGCCATACCCACTGCATTAGTGATACCTTGACCTAACGGACCAGTCGTGGTTTCAACACCAGGGGCATAACCATATTCTGGGTGACCTGGGGTTTTAGAATGTAATTGACGGAATTGTTTTAAATCTTCGATAGAAAGATCATAGCCAGTTAAATGTAAAAGACTATAAATCAACATAGAACCATGGCCGTTAGAAAGTACAAAACGATCTCGGTCGGCCCATTTAGGATTGGTTGGATTGTGTTTTAAAAAGTCGCGCCATAATACTTCAGCGATATCCGCCATTCCCATTGGTGCACCAGGGTGACCTGATTTAGCTTTTTGCACAGCATCCATTGATAAGAAACGAATTGCATTGGCTAATTGTCTACGAGTTGCCATTTTGTTCTCCTGTTATAATTCGCTTTGAAAAAATAATCTTGCGCATTCTACCTTATTTCTGAAGGAAATTTAGAAAAAATCCGCACTCAATTTAATAGTTTGTGACAATAATCAAATTCTACGGCGACGCTGGTGAAAACGCGTGCTACTCGATTTTACTTTCAAATTTACCGTACTTTTTTTCTCTTTGGATTTGCGGTAAGTCCGTCGATAGTGATTTAAAAAATAATGAATAGAGCTTGCCATCACCGCGCCAAGTAAAAATACAATAATGAGTTCACCATATAATTGGTGAAAAATTTGATTAATTTTTGATTGGTTAGATTGCGTATATTGGGCATCAATGGTGACACGTAAAAATCCTTTAATGCCGCTTTGGGCGTAAAGTGGCTCTACAATTTGTTGATTGTTTGCATCGGGTGAATTGCGCATTTCGCGACTTTGAGCCAGTAATTTTCCTTCGCCATCATATAAGCTGGCATCTAAAATAAAGACTTCTTTGACTATTTGATCAAGATTGTCCGTTAATTGCTCTGTTTTAGCATTATTTGTGAGTAAAACTGAAAATAAATTGGCTTGTTGACGAACCAAAATATGTGAGATGTTCGCCACTTGGTTTACGCTAGCAAATTGTGAACTCAGCTTAAATTGCTTCACACCAAATAAGATAACGCTAAGTGCAGTTAGGCTTAGCACAATAATCGTTGCAAGCATGGTTGATTTGATTAGTTTTTCTTTAATTATTTGCACTTTTTCAACTCACATCGGTTAAAATCTTTTCAGTCGCCACAATTTACAGGATTTTTATGCAAATTCAACGTTTCGAAAGCATTACACAAAAATACCCACAATTTCCTACCGCACTTTTAGCTAATGAGGAACCTATACAGAACGGAGAACCTTTTATCTTATACGGCACAAAGTTGGACATAACTACGCTAGAAAAATTTCAACAAAAGTGCGGTCAAAATTTTCAGATTTTTGATGTTTGGATGGTAGAGCAAAATATTGTCGTTTTATTGAAAGGTCAATGGTTTGCTGACTTCATTAAATTTGCTCATGATGTTGAAGTGGATATTGCTAAATTAGATTTTATCCCTAAATTGTCTCAAGCTGGATTGTTGGTGATGGATATGGATTCTACCGCTATTCAAATTGAGTGTATTGATGAAATTGCGAAATTAGCGGGTGTTGGCGAACTTGTTTCTGCGATTACGGAAAGTGCAATGAGAGGTGAATTAGATTTCGAACAAAGTTTGCGTCGTCGAGTGGGTACATTAAAAGGTGCGCCAGAAAGTATCTTACAGCAAGTTAGAGAGAATTTACCGTTAATGCCTGGATTAGTTGAAACGATCCAAATCTTACAGAAATATGGCTGGAAAACAGCGATTGCTTCAGGTGGATTTACTTATTTTGCGGATTATTTGAAAACCTTATTACAGCTTGATTTTGCTGCATCAAATCAATTTGATATTGAAGACGGAAAACTCACTGGCTTAGTTAAAGGCGATGTAGTTGATGCCCAATACAAAGCTAAAACATTGCAACATTTGTTAGAGAAATACGGTATTGATTCACAATATTCTATTGCTATTGGTGACGGGGCAAATGACTTGGCAATGATGAATGTGGCGGGGCTAGGTGTTGCGTTCCATGCTAAACCTAAAGTGCAACAACAAGCGCAAATTGTGGTAAACTTCGCCGACTTAACCGCACTTTTATGCCTTTTAAGTGCCAATGATAGAATTTAATAAAATGGGAGAAGACTATGCCATCTTTTGATATTGTTTCTGAAATTACTTTACACGAAGTCCGTAATGCGGTGGAAAATGCCAACCGTGTGCTTAGCACGCGTTATGATTTCCGTGGCGTGGAAGCGGTAATTGAATTAAATGAAAAAAATGAAACGATTAAAATTACCACAGAATCTGATTTCCAACTTGAGCAATTAATTGAGATTTTAATTGGATCTTGTATTAAACGTGGTATTGAGCACAGTTCTTTAGATATTCCTGCAGAAAGCGAACACCACGGTAAACTTTACAGTAAAGAAATCAAACTTAAACAGGGTATTGAAACAGAGATGGCGAAGAAAATTACTAAATTAGTAAAAGATTCTAAAATCAAAGTTCAAACTCAAATTCAAGGTGAACAAGTGCGTGTGACAGGTAAGTCACGCGATGACTTACAGGCAGTCATTCAACTTGTTAAAGGCACTGAATTAGGCCAACCATTCCAATTTAATAATTTTAGAGATTAGTTTTCAAATAAGGGCGAAATGTTGCCATAGTTTTTTGATAAAACTTGACGAACACCGCTTTCAAGCGTAACATTCGCCCGATTTTTTAACGAGAAGGACACACACTTTGGACAGTCATAGTCGATACCGAATATCGCTCTAGACGCCCGCCTTTTTATTATCGGCGCGCGTTCGCCGGTAAATTTACCGTTGTTTCGGCATCTCTTAACGAAAACTTTGCGATTTTTCCCCGCACTTTCGTTTCTTCTTTAATTTGTTCACTGTTAGCTGTTCATAATCCTATAAGGAGTATGAAATGATCAACGCGTTTGCTATCAATGATTCCCGCTTGGTTCGCATTGACGAAGACCAAACCGATCTCAATACTGCCATTTGGCTTGATTTACTTGAGCCGACAGGCGAAGAGCGTGAAATGCTACAAGAAGGCTTAGGCCAGAGCTTAGCATCTTTTCTAGAATTGGAAGATATTGAAGCTTCCGCCCGTTTCTTTGAAGACGAAGATGGTCTACACCTTCACTCATTTTTTTATTGCGAAGATGAAGACAATTATGCTGATTTAGCGAGCGTCGCTTTTACTATTCGTGATGGCCGTTTATTTACGTTGCGTGATCGCGAGCTACCAGCATTCCGTTTATATCGTATGCGTTCACGTAGCCAGCGCTTGTTAGAATGTAATTCCTATGAAGTTTTATTGGATTTATTTGAAACGAAAATTGAGCAATTAGCGGACGTGATTGAAAATGTTTATGCAGATTTGGAAGAGTTGAGTCGCGTTATTTTAAACGGAAAACAAGATGAAGCCTTTGATGAGGCATTAAATACGCTCACGGAACAAGAAGATACGAGCTCAAAAGTTCGTTTGTGTTTGATGGATACCCAACGTGCACTAGGTTTCTTGGTTCGCAAAACGCGCTTACCAACAAACCAGTTAGAACAAGCACGAGAAATCTTACGAGATATTGAATCTTTGCAACCGCATAATGAATCATTGTTCCAAAAAGTGAACTTTTTAATGCAAGCTGCAATGGGTTACATCAATATTGAACAGAACAAAATTATGAAATTCTTCTCAGTTGTTTCTGTGATGTTCCTTCCTGCAACATTAGTTGCATCCACTTATGGTATGAACTTTGATTTTATGCCTGAATTACATTTTAAATATGGTTATCCAATGGCAATTGGGTTAATGATCGCCGCAGCATTGACACCATATATTTATTTTAGAAGAAAAGGATGGTTATGATGGAATTATCCCAAACCGCATTATTTATCGGGTCAATTATTAATCTTTACGCACTTGTATTGATCTTACGAGCTTGGTTACAGTTTGCTCGAGTGGATTATTACAACCCTGTTTCGACATTTGCAGTCAAAATGACTGATCCAGTATTAAAACCTCTGCGTAAAATTGCGCCTACTGTAAAAAATATTGATACTTCTGCTTTACTGTTAGTATTTATTATCGGTATGTTGAAAGGTATTATTTATTTTGGTTTATCAGTAAATGTACTCTTAGTATTGGGTGTGTTAACTATATTGAAAAGCATTGGTTTAGCCATTTTTTATGTGCTTTTTATTGGGGCTGTTTTAAGTTGGTTTAATCGTGGAAATAGTCCTGTGATTTATGCGTTTTATCAACTCTCAGAACCACTTTTAAGACCTATCCGTCGATTCCTACCAACATTAGGTATGATTGATTTTTCTCCTATGGTCATCGTATTTATCTTATTGTTCTTAAATAACCTAATGCTTGATATGTTAGGTGGACTTTGGATGATTGCTGGTTAGAGACCAATAGGTTATTTCAAACAAGAAAAAAGGCGTATTTATTAATACGCCTTTCTTATACACATAATTCTGATTTATACTACTGTTAATTGTCCCGCATATAAAACAAAGAAACGTAAACAGAATACCCCAATTAAGTCAAAAATAGACACCAAGATAATAAAGTTACGGTTGTATTTTAAACGGTCATTAACAAACATATTGGCGATTAATGGGATCAAGATACCAATAAAGAATACCCCAATCCAGAATACCGCACCCCAGAAACCAGATAATGCATTATGTAACGCAACTGTTTTTTGGCCGCCACCAAAATGTAAGCCAACGAAGAAACATACAAGCAAACCAAGCTCTGTCACCATAATTGGTACTTCAAATTTGTGGATGAAGTGCGATTCGTGAGAATCACCTTTTAATTTTCCTGCAATCAAGATAATTAAGAAGGTTGCAGCAATACCAGATGATGTACCAGAAGCTAAGAATAATGCCGGTAATACTGGATTATTCAACATTGGATAGCTGATCAATGCAGAAAGTAAGAACCCTGTGTATGCACCAAGCACTGCAGCCAATACGAAAAGAACAACTTCGACTGGACTTGCAATACGTTCTGCAATACCGATGAGTTTCATCACAAATTGCAGTTTTGGCATAAAGCGATTAATTAATGCTTCGATTTCTTTTTTGAAAATCACCACTCCCCAAATCACTAAAAACAACATATAGATTTGGAATAGCATGACCCCCATCGACATTACGGAGTTAAATTGATAGTTAAACATCAATTTCCAGAATGTCCAAGGTCGAGCCAAGTGGAAAATTAATAGCGTTAAACCAATTAATGTTGGTACAGACCCTAAAATTACCCCAGATCGAATAATCCAGTTTTGGCTTAGATTTTCTATTTTATTGCTGCGTTTATACGCAATTGCTAACTGTACCGCACCAGATGAGATCCCCAATAAGAACAAGTAGATCGCAATGGTAGAATCCCACACTAGATTAGGCGTATGAAATGGAACTGGATAATCTAATGTCATCTTCTAGGCTCCCCATGTTGGAATGGAATGTGGTACAAGTTTGGCTGTGTACCTAGTTCCACTTTAGTGCGATAAACTGGTTTTTCTTTCACTTTACGTGAAACTGCACTTGTTGGATCATTCATATCCCCAAAGGTTAATGCTTTGGTTGGGCAAGCTTCCACACAAGCTGGTTGTTTACCATTAGCTAAATTTGTATCGCGGCAGAAGTTACATTTATCTGCGGTACGATGTACTGGATGAATAAAACGTACACGATATGGGCAAACTGCTATACAGTATTGGCAGCCTACACACAAATCTTTATGTACATCTACAATGCCAGTCTCTTTATCAATAAAAGATGCACCAGTTGGACAAACTGCTACGCAAGGTGCATTTGTACAATGTTGGCAAGATTGACGGAAGAACTCATATTCCTGATTTGGAAATTCACCGTAAGGTTCACTGCGTAGAATCTCTAAGCGAGAAACGCCTTCTGGCACTTGGTTTACATCACGGCATGCATCCATACAGGCTGTACAGCCGATACACGAATTTTCATCGTGTATCATTGCGTAACGTTTAGGTTTATCCGCCTTGTCTTCTTTCGCAAAAGAAGGTAAAGATGTTCCCGTCATAAGGATCACTGCCCCCATGCCGGAAACAAAGTTTCGGCGTGAGCAGGCTGTCATTGTTTATCCTTTTGTTCGGTTAGTTTATCTTGTTCTGCTTTACGTTTTTGTTGTTCACCATGGCAATCTACGCAAAGTTTAACGCGTTGTTTTGGTTGAATACCTTTCATTGCGTCTTCTTTAGGGTGAAGCGTATGGCAACTTGCACAAGGTAATTTCATTGCGTGTACATCATGCGCCCATAGTTTTTCACGAAGTTTGTCAGGTTGGTGACAAGCAAAACAAACTTGGTTTTGTTCTTGAACTGAATACATCGGTTTTTTATTACCGAAAATATCCCCTTCAAAACGCATGACATCTTTAGCACCACGACGGTGATTTTCAGAAACGTTACCGTGACAGCTTACACAAGTAATTGCTTTACCGTTATTTGGATTTTTCTTATCTAAGTGTGCACCATGGAATTTACCAAAGTGGAGTTCGCCGCCAGACTGATCTACAGTTTGGTTTTTATCTACTTTGTCGAATTTATGGCATTTAGCGCAATATTGATTTGGATCGCGTTGGTTATCTAATTGCGGTTCATAAGTAAAATGATCCGAAGGTTTTTGTGCATCATCGGCATAAGCCAAAAACGGCAATGCTATAAACGCCATAATTAACGCTAACACTTTTGCAGATGTGTTGATTAAAAAAGTTAAATTCATTTGGGTTACCTCAAATTTGACCTTGAAAATTACCGCACTTTCCAGTTTGCACTTAAAAGTGCGGTGGATTTTTCATTTATTTTTGTGCTGGTGGATCAACTAATAAGCCTTTTTCTTTAGCTTGTTGTTCCCATTGTGGTACCACAGTTTTTAAGAATTCTTCTTTAGCTTTGCGTTCTTTTTCGATATCAATACCCATTACTTTCCACGCTTTATCAGCTGTTGAAATATCTGGGATTTGAACTGGAGTTTTCACACCGTGTTTAGTTAAGATTGCTGCAAGTTTAGTACGAGCATCCGCTGCTTTATCTAAGCCAGAACCTAATACACGAAGCATGACTTCAGGTGCGTGCATATGGCCACCATGGCTTGCTGCAGCATAATCCCAACGCCATTGAGCATGACGAATATCCATTAATGCCGCTTCCATTTCTTCTTTAGTTGCACCTGCATCCCAAGCTGCTTTCGCTTCAAAGTGAGCTTTAACAACTTGCTCTTCTAAACGACCCATTACATCTTTCACTTCTTTTTTACGTGAAGTGACGATATCGCGTAATTTTTCTTTGCTTTGATCGTGACAGTTTGCACAAGTGCGGTCAAATGCATCAAATGGATTTTGGATTTGGTGATCAGTATAAACTTTACCGTCTTTACCTTGTACTTTTGGCATGTGACAGTCTACACAAGTTACACCATTTTTACCGTGCATACCTAAAGACCAAATTTCAAAGTCAGGGTGTTGAGCTTTTAACATTGGTGCTTTAGAAAGACTGTGAGTCCAGTCAGAGAAACCAATATCATCATAATATTTTTCAATATCATCCACAGTTTGACCATTATCCCAAGGGAAAGTCACTTGTTTAATGTCGCCTGCGAAGTAATATTCTACATGACAGTTTGCACAGATTTCTGCACGTTTTTCGGTACGTTCTGCTGTGTTAAAACTTAAGTTAGGTGTGGTTTTGCCTTCTGCTTTTGCTTTAGCTTGAACTGCATTATTTAAGTGATCTAATGCACGTAGCACATGTGGACGAGCAATACGCAATGCTGGTTTACCTTCAGCAAAATCTTTAGAAGTCGTATCGTGACAGTCAGCACAACCGATTGAGTTCACGATTTCTGGACCACCTTTTGCCCATTTCGCATTGAAATAATCTTTTTCCCCCCATTCCGCGATTAAACGTGGAACATCAGGGCCTTTACATGTCCAACATGCCATTGGTTGTGGACCATCATTTGCAGTTTTTGGTGCACCAGTACGCAGAATGCTACGAACGTCAGTAACTGCATAAAAGTGGCCGCGTGGCGCATTGTATTCTTTTGCAAATGCATAACCGCCCCAAAGAACGATTAAACGTGGATTTTCTTCATCGGCATAAATAATTTTTTCACCGTTGCCGTTTGCAGTTGAACGCCAGCTGTTATATTGATTTGGATATTTTTCTGCAAATTTTTCATTTACAGATTCAATTTTCAAATCTGGTTTTACTGGTTCAACAGGTTGTTCTAATGGCTTATAAACCATATCAGCTACCGCTGAGTTAAATAAGCTTAAACTCGCGAAAGACGCTGCCACAATGAGGCTTTTTTTGAATGCGTTCACGATAATCACTCCATTTGTTGTAATAAAAAGGTTAGGTTAAGTAGAAAGTTGAGAATTATTCTTAATGCCACATAAAATATGTGGATATAGATTCATTCGCGCGTAAGATACCAAAAGAAAAAAGTTTTTCCACCCGTAGAACGAAAAAATGTGAGATTGATCAACCTTATTTCTCAAAATACTTACAAAGAGGTATGGGTTATTTTAAATAAATTAAGGCGGTTTATACCGCCTTAATTTTGAGTATTATTATCATTAATATTGACTAATAATATTTTCTATTCTTTTATCCGATATTTAATATTTTGTACCCAGCTGTTGAGCAAATAAACTGACTCGTAATTTTTCTATAACGTATCGCAGAGGGATTGGGTAAGAAGATTTATGTGGAGTTTCGATAAGCAAAAGTGCGGTAGATTTTGAAAGTGTTTTTGAGATTGAAAAAACGTTTGAAAAAATGACCGCACTTTCTAAAAACAGAACGATGGTTCAAGCGTCCTCGCTTGGACCTCTAAGCACAAGCGTAGACGCTTGCGCTATCTTGGGCGATGCCCTTAAATTGAAGATACAAGCACGCGTCAAGAGACGAGCGCTATCGTGGGGGACTATTTCATTGAATAATAGTTACTATTCTTGATTATACATATAATCTTATTTTCCATTTCAAGAAATTTTTTTGTATAGCTTACAAAATATACTTGAAAAACGTGTCCAGCGTGTATTGGATCGCTTTTATCCATTTCCAACTCTATTCTTTTATAATTTCATTAGGTAGCCAAATAAATGATTTTTTTATAATTATTTTTTGTTCAATTAAAACTTTATCAAGTTCTAAAAACTTTTTATAAAGAAACTCATTTTTATCACCATTCATAGAATTATATTCAATATCTATATTTTTTGCCCACAAAGATAACTCTAAAAATTTATTAATTACTTTTTCCAGTTCTAAAATGCTTTTTTCATATATCTTAGAATATCGAATCTGATACTCTATATTCCTCCTTTCTAGTCCAGTCTTAACTGACTCAATAGCTTCTGTAAGTTCTTTCAGATCCTCCTTTCTAACTAATTGAGTATCTATCTCAGCATTTTTCTTCGCAGACTCAATACTGTGTGTAATTTCTTTTAAATCATCCTTTGTTGCTAACTGAGCACTTATCTCACCCCATTTTTTACTATAAGCAATAACCCATGGTTTTAAGATTAAATCAACGATAACACAAATAAAAATTCCTATTATTAAGGATAAAATATCTATCATTAGTTCCTCTTTAAATATTATTAATCACATTCAA
The DNA here is from genome assembly GCF_000222025.1 of Haemophilus haemolyticus M19501. GTDB lineage: Bacteria > Pseudomonadota > Gammaproteobacteria > Enterobacterales > Pasteurellaceae > Haemophilus > Haemophilus haemolyticus_G. Next base: position 66,096 of record NZ_AFQO01000007.1, read on the forward strand.
AACCCGCTTATCTGACACCTGATACTTCGTCCCCAGCTGTTGCGCAAATAAACTCACTCTCAATTCCTCAATCATATAACGAATTTCCGCCACTTCATCAGAAATCGGTTTGGATTTTGGCAGTTTGGCGAGGAGTTGTTGGTAGGCTTGTTGCACTTGTTCCACGCGTAACATGGCGGCACGATCGCGATTCACATCTTGAGCAAGTTTATCCATGCGTTTGTCGATAGCTTGCAGGTAGCGGAGTAAATCCGGCAGGCGGGCGTAGCCGCTTTTTTGTACAAAACCTTGATAAATCAAACCGGCGATTTGGCTTTTCATATCAGACAGGGCAAATGCCATGGTGAAATCCATTTTGCCTTTGAGGCGTTGATTAAGCTGATGTGTGAGCGTGAGGATCTGCTCCACTTTCTGCGCAATATCCACGGTCACTTCGTTAAGGTTTTCTCGAACGAAATCACGCAATTTTTCAAAGTCTGCTTCATCCCAAACAAAACCGCCAAAATCGGTAATCAGTTTATTCACGGCACAAGCAATACAGTCGTCAATCAAATCCAACACACGACCGAACGGGGTAAAATACAACCCCAATTTGGCTTTATTCGGCAATTTTTCATGCAAATATTTAATCGGTGACGGTACATTGAGTAACAACAATCGACGCAAACCTTGTTGCATCGCCACTTCTTGCTCAAACTCTGTTTCAAACAGTTTGATACCTACCGCATCTTTTTCATCTACAATAGCTGGGAATGCTTTGACGCTAAAACCACGTTGTTTTTGTTCGTAACATTGTGGTAAATCTGCAAAGCTCCAAATATGTAGCCCGCTTTGCTCAATGCCATCATCTGCCACAGCAGAAATACTTTCCTGTACGCGATCTTTTAAGTTGAATTTCAGCTCATCCAAATTCATGGATTCTGCGATTTTCTTGCCGTTTTCATCTACTACACGGAAAGTCATTTTCAAATGGCTTGGAATTTGTTCCCAATTCCAATGTTCCGCTTTTACGGTAACGCCCGTCATACGACGCAATTCATAAATCAGCGTATCTAATAACGGTTTTTCCAACGGCACGACTCGACTTAAAAAAGCTTGAGCATAATTAGGTGCAGGCACGAAGTTACGACGATAAGATTTCGGCAGAGATTTAATCAGCGCAATCACCAATTCTTCACGCAAACCTGGAATTTGCCAGTCAAAGCCGGTCATTTCCACTTGGTTAAGCAATGGCAATGGAATATGCACGGTCACACCATCTGCATCGGTACCTGGTTCAAATTGATAAGTTAATTTGAGTTTTAAATTGCCTTGATGCCAGAAATTCGGGAAATCCAGCTTGCTCACTTGTTCCGCATCATCATTAATCAAAAATGAGCGTTCAAAATTAAGCAATTCAGGATCTTTTTGCTGCGCCTTTTTCCACCAGGTATCAAAATGTTTTTGGGAAACTACTTCCGCGCCAATACGCTGATCGTAAAATTCAAAAAGCGTGCGATCATCCACCAAAATATCGCGGCGACGGCTTTTGTGTTCCAACTCTTCTACTTCTCGAACGAGTCGTTGATTTTCTTTGAAGAATTTATGTTTGGTATTCCAATCCCCTTCCACTAAGGCAGATTGAATAAAGATCTCACGGCTTACCGTTGGATCAATAGCACCGTAATTCACTGGTCGCGCAGCCACAATCGGCACACCGTAAAGCGTGACTTTTTCATCAGCAATCACGGCGCCACGGGATTTCGACCAACGCGGTTCTGAATAGGATTTTTTAATTAAATGCTCGGCAAGTGGCTCGATCCATTCTGGATCGATTTCAGCCACCATACGCCCCCAAAGTTTGGAGGTTTCCACTAACTCTGCTGCCATCACCCATTTCGGTTGTTTTTTGAAAAGCACAGAATTGGGGAAAATTGCAAAATGGGCATTACGTGCACCAAGATATTGTTGCTTCTCCGCTTCTTTTAAACCGATATGAGAAAGCAAGCCGCTTAAAAGTGCGGTATGAATTTGCTGATATTCGGCTTTTTCGGAATTAATCGGCAAGCCCATTTTACGCACGGTTAAACGAATTTGATGATAAATATCCTGCCATTCGCGAATGCGTAAATAATTTAAGAAATCCTTTTGGCATTGACGACGGAATTGGTTTTTCGTCAATGCCTTTTGCTGTTCTTGCACGTAATTCCAAAGGTTCAAGAATGCTAAGAAATCCGATTTTTTATCAGCAAAGCGACGATGTTTTTCATCGGAAGCCTGTTGTTTTTCTTGTGGACGCTCGCGCGGATCTTGAATGGATAACGCGGCAACAATAATCATCACTTCATGCAAGGCACCTTGTGAGACAGCGCTTAGCAACATTTTTGCTAAACGTGGATCCACAGGAAGTTGAGCTAATTGACGGCCTACGGCTGTTAATTGACGTTTCTCACCTGATTTGGTGCGAACCATTTCAAACGCACCCAATTCTTCCAACAGTTTTATCCCATCTTGAATATGACGTTTATCCGGCGCATCCACAAATGGGAAAGCTTCAATATCATCCAAGCCCAATGCCGTCATTTGCAAAATAACGGAGGCTAAGTTGGTGCGCAGAATTTCAGGATCGGTAAACTCCGGACGAGAATTAAAATCCTCCTCCGAATAAAGACGAATACAAATGCCTTCGCTCACCCGTCCGCAACGACCTTTACGCTGATTAGCGGATGCCTGTGAAATAGGTTCAATCGGTAAACGTTGTACTTTGGTGCGATAGCTATAACGGGAAATGCGCGCGGTACCTGGGTCAATCACATATTTAATGCCAGGCACGGTCAATGAAGTTTCTGCGACATTGGTCGCTAATACAATGCGATTTAAACCACTTGGATGGAAAATTTTATTTTGTTCTTGTGCAGACAAGCGAGCAAAGAGCGGTAGAATTTCCGTGTGTTTTAGATTTTGTTTTTGTAAAGCTTCGGCGGTATCACGAATTTCTCGCTCACCGTTCATAAAGATCAATATATCTCCTCGACCTTCCGCTTGCAGTTCATCCACTGCGTTAAGAATGCCTTGTAGCTGATCTTGATCGTCTTCTTCCACTACGGGACGATAACGCACTTCAACAGGATAGGTTCTGCCCGAGACTTCGACAATCGGGGCATTGTTGAAATGTTTTGAAAAACGTTCCACATCAATGGTCGCAGAAGTGATGATAAGTTTTAAATCACGACGACGAGGTAAAAGCTGTTTCAGATAACCGAGAATAAAATCGTTATTTAGGCTACGTTCGTGGGCTTCATCGATAATCAAACAAGAATATTGATTGAGAAAACGATCGTTTTGAATTTCCGCTAGCAGAATCCCGTCAGTCATCAACTTGATTTGCGTATCATCACTGATCTGATCGTTAAAACGAACCTTATAACCGACTAAACCGCCAAGCTCCGTTTCCAGTTCTTCCGCAATACGCGCCGCCACCGAACGAGCAGCAATACGGCGTGGCTGAGTATGACCAATCATGCCTAAGTTGCCGAAACCTAATTCCAAACACATTTTCGGCAATTGGGTAGTTTTACCTGAACCAGTTTCCCCAGCTACCACGATGACCTGATGTTCAGAAAGCAGTTTTTGAATTTCTGCTTTGCGTTGGCTAACAGGTAGGCTTTCTGGAAAAACGATGGGATTTTGTACCGCACTTTTCCGTTGTTCTACACGTAATCTTGCTTGTTCAATTTTCTGTTGGATTTCATCTGCAACGGCTTGTTGTGCCTCTAGGCTTTTAATTTTTCCAATACCATGAATGCGGGCGGATAAACGACGTTGATCCACCAACATGATGTCATTTAATTGAGAAAAAAGAGATTGTTGTAAAGGTGTTAATGCGTGTTTTACCAATCTGTTTTTCATAGCGATTTACTTTTGAAACTTCCGTAAGCTAAGCTAATCCATCCGATTAAAAATAAAGTTCCGCCAATAGGCGTAATCCACACAATTACATTGCTTGCTCCGAAAGCGAGTGCGTATAAACTTCCACTAAATAATAAGGTTCCAATTAACCAAGAAGACATGGATAATCGGGCGAATTTGTTGTCATGTAAAGCAGATAATGCAACGGCAAGTACTGCAATAGTATGGAACATTTGATATTTTAAACCCGTATCAATCCATGATAATGCTTTGGCTTCTAATATATGGCTTAAGCCATGAGCTGCAAATGCGCCTAATGCGACACAGAAGAAACCGCTTAAAGCGGCAAGAGTGAGGTATTTGTTTTTCATTTAAATTTTCCCTAAAAGTAAAGCTAATATACCTGCAGCAATAAGTGGGCCAACAGGAATTCCACCTAAAAATGCTACACCAATAATTGTGCCGATAAGCAAGCCAGTGACTAAAATCGGTTGTTCGCCCATTAAAGGCACACCTTTGCCGGCAAGCCATGCCACAAGCACACCAACGGAAATGGAAAGTGCCATTTTCCAACTAAGAAAACCTGATAAATCAGGTAACTGAATTTTCCCTGAAACTAAGGGACTTAAAACCCCAATGGTTAAAATAATGATACCAATTTTAACGCCATATTTTTCAAGCAAAGGAATCTGTGAAGATAAAAAAGTTTGCTGCATGATAAGTAATACGGTAGCAGAAATCGTAATTGCGCTGTTATGACTGAGTAATCCGAGAATAATTAAAACCACCAGTAATAAGGCGATTATATTGAATTGTAACGACATACTTGAAAAGTGCGGTGAAAAATTGTGATGAATTATATCAAGTTTAAGTTATCGATGTGTTTTTTTATTTAGTAAAAACAAGCTAGAATGTAAGCTATATTTCCCCTTATTCGAGAATGCCTATGTCAAATGCTGTTGCCCACTTTGCCGATTCAGATCTGATTAAAACCGTAATTTTGCTTGCGTCGAGCGTGACTATTGTGCCGTTATTTAAACGCCTAGGGCTTGGCAGTGTGCTAGGGTATTTAGTGGCTGGTTGTATGATTGGTCCTTCAGTATTCGGTGTTATTCAAGATCCGGCTTCAGTCGTACATTTGGCTGAATTGGGTGTCGTGATGTTCTTGTTTATTATTGGGCTTGAAATGCACCCTGAACGGCTTTGGTCTATGAAAAAAGCAATTTTTGGTCGGGGGTTGCTGCAAGTTGGGTTCTGTGGTGTGCTGCTTACTTTTGCGGGGATTTATTTGCTCGATTTACCGAAAGAAGTCGCGTTTATCGCAGGCATGGGATTTACACTTTCTTCAACCGCGATTGTGATGCAAACTTTGGAAGAACGTTGTATTACCAGTACATCTAAAGGTCAGCGAATTATTTCGACTTTAATTTTTGAGGATATTGCTATTGTACCATTATTAGCATCAGTGGCGTTTCTTGCACCTCATTCTGAAGAAAGCACTCATACCGATTGGATGTCAATCGGCATCGCATTAGGGGCGGTAATCGGCTTGATTGTCGCGGGTAAATGGTTAATGAATCCGTTATTCCGATTAATTTCTAAAGCACATATTCGTGAGATGATGACGGCGGCTGCTTTATTAGTTGTACTTGGCGCGGCATTAGCCATGGAAATAGGTGGGCTTTCAATGGCAATGGGGGCATTTGTAGCAGGGGTTATGCTGTCAGAATCTTCGTTCCGCCATCAATTAGAAGCTGATATCGAGCCATTTCGAGGTCTATTGCTTGGTCTGTTTTTTATGGGTGTGGGTATGTCATTGGATTTGAGCTTAGTGTTCAATCACTGGTTATTACTACTCGGAATTGTATTCCTTTATATTATTGGTAAAGGACTTTCTGTGTATGTTGTTGCTCGAATTACTCGCTTAGAACATAGAGAAGCAGTGGGAAGAATGTCACTTTTGGCGCACGGTGGTGAATTTGCTTTCGTACTTTTCTCTGCCGCAACAACAGCAGGCGTAATGAGCAACCATGAAAATGCCACTTTTACTGCAGCGGTAATTATTTCCATGTTGTTTTCTCCATTTATTACACAAATTACTCGTAAATTAGCGCAATCTGGGGAGAGAAAATCAGCGAATCAACCAGATACGAGCGATCTATCCCCTATTGATGATTTAGAAGATAACGTGCTTGTAATTGGTTTTGGCCGCTTTAGCCAGATCGTATGTCAAACATTATTAATCCGTGGCATCAGCGTTTCAGTGATTGATCGTAATATAGAAAATATCCGTGCTGCGGCAAAATTTGGTTTTAAAGTCTATTATGGTGATGGTATTCGTTTGGATGTACTTTACGCCGCGGGAATTGAAAAAGCTAAATGTGTCGTGATTGGTATTAATGATACAGATCGCATTGAAACGATTGTGAGCCAACTTAAAGGAGCTTATCCAAACTTGCCGATTTTAACCCGCACTTATGATAGAAAAACGACAGTAAGCCTAATTAAGCAAGATGTGGATTTTATTGTGCGTGAAACTTTTGAATCCGCCATTGCCCTTAGCCAAGCAACATTGATGAAACTTGGTATTGATAAGATTGAGGCTGATGAAGTTATTAAAGAAGTTAGAGCATTGGATCAAGAACGCCTAAATGAGGAAGTTCTGCATGGTTTTTCTAATGAAATCTTAAAAAAATATTGGACGCCAAAACCATTCATTAAACCTCATGTTGATGCTCAGGCATTAAATGATGAAACAGCAGGAATATTGATTGAGGAATCTGAAGAAACGTCAAATAATAATTCTTAAAATGATTTCAATGCATTTCAACTAAAAAAGGAAGCAAATTGCTTCCTTTTTGTTTTGAGTCCGTTTGAATTAAAACGGTTGTTTCTATATCATTTATAAAATGTAAATTATAAAATGCTTTAAAATCAATCAATTAAATATTAACTTGTCAAAATTGAAGTGTGAATATGTAAAAATAAAGAATAAAAAGACTAGATTTCAGATTTTATTTTTACACAATGTACTTACTATAAAATACCAAACAGATAATATTTGTCCATAAATTCATTGAGTTGATTATGCCATTTTTACACTTATTGACTAATCACGATTAAATCCACCTCATCAGTCAGTAACTTTTCAAAATTTGACACAATATCAATGTTGGGGAACCATGCTAATGCCCGAGTGGTTGAACGCTCAAAAAATTTTATCACGTTAAACCGATGATCATTTTTAAAAAAGGGAACGTGGAAAATACGGGTAGAATACCCACTCCCCACAATGGCAACATTAATTTTCTTCATATTTGGCTATCCTTAATTAATAAAATTGTGGCGAGTATAAGATCGTTTCTATCTAGCCATTTGCGAATAAATTAGCAATAGGTTTCCAATGTAACCCCAAATGTACACCCACTAAAATTTGCAACCAATGGGTGCTGGTCATATGAATTTTTCACATTAAATCTGTGGTAGAGTGGAATAGCATTTCCACCAATAGATGTTTAGAAAGCATAATGCCACTGATACAAGCGGTTAAAAATAACAAAAAAGTTGCAAAATTGACCGCACTTTGCAAAATGCGATAGCTGTTATAACTGCCTGAAAAGGTCTTTTTGAGCCACCATGTATTCAGTGAAAGATGTGAGATAATCAAAGCAAAAAAGACCAAGCCGAGCCATTCGTGCGTGATTTCTTCATAAAGATGATAGCCAAAAAGAGAAAGCAATATTGCCGTTAGAACCAAATCTTGAGCGAGTTGGAGGAGATATTTTTTCTTCATAAAATTGAAATTTAAATGGTAGAGACATACGCTGTGTGCCCCTACATTTTTATTTTGTATAACCATTTTCGGTTAAGAATTTAGCTAATCTTTTTTCCACTTGTTGTTCAGCCCTTACCGTTTTATGCAAATACGCCTCAAAACCGTTTTTCACGTTGGCTTGTGGTTGAAGTTGCTGAATATCTTTATCCGTTCCACCCAAACGACTGCCACCGTGACCAACCACCGGCACAATATTTTTCCCACTAAAGTCTACTTGCTCGAGCAAAGAATAAAGCGCCATTGGCATTTTGTACCACCAAATCGGATAGACCAAAAATACCGTATCTACATCGGTTATCATGCCAAGACAAGTGAAATCATGGCATTTGTTTGGGGCAAACGTGATTTGCAAACCGCTTTGGCTTTAAAGCAGCGTTTAAAAGCACTCAAAGTAAGCTATGAACGTATTGCCGGCGATAATTGGGATGCTTTTGTAAATGCGTTTTCTGATACCGGTGACCAATGGGTGGGTAAGCAACATACTAAAGCGATTGAGGGTAATAACTGTCGGATTCGGCACAGATTAAGTAGAGCCGTCAGGCGCAGTTGCTGTTTTTCCAAATCAATGTTTTATCATGTTAAATCTTTTAATATTGGATTTTAGGCAATCAATCATCCCAAACAAATTTAACCCAGCACACTTTTCAGGACACCACCAATGTTTTAAATAAATAAGGAAATATGCAAATGAATAAATTAACAGCAGGTCGCCCAAGCGCAACTAAAAGCAAACTTTCTGTTGCTGATGTCAGCGAGCAAGAGCGTATTAAGCGGATTAGCTTTGATATGACAGAAGCCAATCATCGTGAACTAAAAAAATATGCGGCGGAACAGGGCGTAACCATTCGGGAAGTGCTGAATGGTTTAATTGATGAGTTATTGGCGAAAAAGAAAAAATAATTGAAAGCAGTGTTGATGGGTAACAACACAGCTTAAAAATTTTACAATATAAAACAATGTTATATAAATAATTTGTAAAAAATCTTCAAAATTATGCAGGATTTGGGTGTTTGCAAATTAAAATAACTTATTTTGCCTTCAATTTTTAACCAGTCAAATTTACCATTTTTGCGCCGTAAAGCCCCGTTCTTCAGGTTGGGGATATAGCTTTTTTGACTTTTTCTCTTGCCCACTCTTCGTATTGGGAAGTTTGATTTTTAACTGGTTTTAAATTCATTTTGCTATGATATTCTGTTTAAGGTTTTTATTATTATACCTAATGAATGTTTAAATTGGGGTGTTCACGCAAAAACACATTGACTGCTTTAAATCCGTATGTGGCATTGTGGTGATGGTTATTTTATTTTCTGATATTTCAAAAGCTTGCGGCTCTCTTGTCCAGACAAGCGATTGAGGATGGAATGTGTGCATTATTAGTCCTGAGTAATGAGACTGTATTATAGTAAAGATTTCATACATATTGAAAAACAAGCGGTAGGATTTTGAGAAAAATTTGCAAATTACATAAATTCACCCGCTCATTGTTGCTTTTAAGTTTAGGCATAACCGCTTTTGCTCAAGCACAAACACTTTCTATGGAAGTGTGGAAAAGCCCGACTTGTGGCTGTTGTAATGAATGGATCAGCTATATGCAGAAAAACGGTTTTGAGGTTAAAGTCAACGAAACAGGCAATTATGATGCTCATAAGCGCTTTAACATTAAATATGAACATGCTTCTTGCCACACAGCCGTGATTGATGGCTATGTGATTGAAGGACATGTACCAGCTGAGGATATCAAACGTTTACTCGCAGAAAAACCCGATGCAATAGGCTTGTCTGCACCGGGAATGCCAATTGGTTCACCAGGTATGGACGGTGAAGCATACGGCGGACGCAAAGATCCTTATGATGTTGTTTTGATTAAGAAAAACGGTGAAAGTGAAGTGTTTAAATCCTATAACCAATAGGGGGGAGGAAAGAATGAAACGTCGAGATTTTTTACGTTATGGAATTGGAATTAGCTTAGCCAGTAGCTCGCTTTATAGCCTTGCGAATATGATGAACCACGCACAACATGGCAATATGGCGATGATGCATTCAGTACCTACTGGCCTAATGCCAACTGAGGCAATGCCTTCAGGTTTATCGCTTAATGGGATGTTGCCAAAACTTGCTAATCAATCGACTCGATACATCATCTCGGCACGGTTTAGTCCCAAAGCGTGCATTTGGATTTGCACTTCGCCCGATTTTGGGCGGGGATTTGTACATCAACGATTTGCAGGACATCAGGCGAACCTGTTTGGGTGAATTGGATTTGTTTGGTCATTTTTTTACCTTATTTATGAAATGGAATGAGCGTATTTTAATGTATTGAAATTAGGATAAGAATAGCGAAAAATGGGAAGTGGGTTTTCGTATTTGGAAAGGTGGCTTCGGGCAATTAAAAAACACTTCAATCATACTTGAAATATTGAAATTTCTTGTTATAATTACGCCTATGAATACGATACAAGCAAGCAAACTCTTTGAGAGCCTGTCTTCTCCGATAAGACTGGCGATTTTTCAACAACTTACCGCCGCAGGCAGTACTGGCATGATTGCTGGCGACTTGGCAAAACAGCTTAACCTTGCCCCGAATAATGTGTCTTTTCATCTAAAAAGCCTGTTGCATTCGGGGCTTGTGCGTGTGGTGCAGGAAGGACGGCACATGCGTTATTTTGCCGAGCTGGATTTGATGATGGCATTGACCCATTTTCTGACCCAAAACTGCTGTTCTCAAACAGGCGAATCTTGCCAGTGATTTTCAGGCAGCCTGAAAAATTATTGCCAAATATTTCTATATTCTTGAAAGATTGGAGTAACTATGAACATCACCATTTATCACAACCCAAACTGCGGTACTTCACGCAATGTACTAGCACTCATCCGCCACGCTGGTATTGAGCCACAAGTGATTGAATATTTGAAAAATCCGCCAAGTGAAACGACTTTGCGTGATTTAATCAAACGCATGGGCATCACGCCTCGCCAATTGCTGCGAACCAATGTGCCTCCGTATGAAACGTTTGATTTGCAAAATGAAAAATTAAGCGATGACGAGCTCATTTCCGCCATGCTTCGTGAACCGATTTTAATCAATCGTCCGATTGTGGTGAGTGAAAAAGGTGTGAAATTATGCCGTCCATCCGAAACAGTTTTGGCATTTTTACCGCCTTTTGCGACCCCGTTTGTCAAAGAAGACGGCGAAATTATTAATCATAAGGAGTAAATCATGGGTTTGTTTGAACGTTTTTTAAGCCTTTGGGTGGCGTTGGCGATTGTGCTGGGCGTGGTTTTGGGTGTTTGGTTTCCCAATGTATTTCAATGGGTTGCATCGTTGGAAGTGGCTCATGTGAATTTGCCTGTGGCGATACTGATTTGGCTGATGATTTATCCGATGATGATTCAGATTGATTGGTCGGCAATCAAAGACGTGGGCAAAAAACCAAAGGGCTTATTTTTAACCTTATTTATCAACTGGTTGGTCAAGCCGTTTACGATGGCGATGTTCGGCTGGTTATTTTTTCGGGTGTTTTTTGCAGGTTGGGTGGACGCACAGTCGGCACAAGAATACATTGCCGGCATGATTTTGCTGGGCGTGGCACCGTGTACGGCAATGGTGTTTGTGTGGTCGCAACTGGTCAAAGGCGACCCCAATTACACTTTGGTGCAGGTTTCGGTCAATGATTTGATTATGATTGTGGCGTATGCTCCGATTGCAGGCGTATTGCTCGGCGTAAGCGACATAGAGATTCCGTGGAATACCTTGATTTTAAGCACGGTTTTATATGTGCTGTTGCCCTTGCTGGCAGGCTGGCTTACCCGCTCTTATTTACAAAAATCGGGTAAATCGGTGGCACAATTTTCAGGCAGTCTAAAACCCTTTTCCGTGATGGGCTTGATTTTGACGGTGGTGTTACTGTTCGCCTTTCAAGCCCAAACCATTATTGCCAATCCTTTGATTATTCTGCTGATTGCCATTCCCTTGCTGGCACAGACTTACGGCATTTTTGCCTTGGCTCACGTTTTGGCAAAATGGCTCAAATTACCACACGAAATTTCCGCCCCTGCGTGCTTGATTGGCACGAGTAATTTTTTTGAATTGGCGGTGGCGGTGGCAATTTCTTTGTTCGGTTTGCACTCGGGGGCGGCATTGGCAACGGTGGTCGGTGTGCTGGTGGAAGTGCCTGTGATGTTGTCGCTGGTGTGGTGGATAAACCGAAAATCGCTGGGGAATAAAGGGGTGTAGGTTTTTCAGGCAGCCTGAAAGTTATTTTGCAAAATTTAAAAATAAAAACACCGCTTGAACATCAATCCAAACGGTGTTTTAAATTAACTGACTTTTAATTCCGCCCAAGCCCTTTTGATGATTTCTTGACTGGCTTGTAATGCCAAAAATGCCAAAACAAACGCCACAATTAAATCAGGATATTTTGATTGAAAAAAATAAACTGCCATACCCGCCAAAATTACCGCCACATTACCAATCGCATCGTTTCGGGAACACACCCACACACTGCGGACATTGCTGTCGCCATCACGAAATTTTAATAATATCAACAATGCCGACACATTGACCAATAACGCCAAAAATCCCACAATGCTTATTTCAGAATAACTGGGCATTTCCCCATAAAACACACGATAAATGGTTGTCATTAAAATAAATAAACCAAAACCGCCCATCGTTAGCCCCTTAACCATAGATGCTTTGGCTCGGTAACTTAACGCCATTGGCAAAACAATCAAACTTATCAAATAATTGGCACTGTCGCCCAAGAAATCCAAACTGTCCGACAACAGCGAAGTTGAACCTGATTTAACCCCCATCACAATTTCCACAAAAAACATTGATAAATTTAATATCAAGACAATCCACAAGGCTTTTTTGTACTTGGGCGATTGATGAATGGGCTGATTTGAACCACAACAATTTTGGCACGCCATTTTTTTGCTCCTGTTTTAAGATGAAATTTGCTATACTATAAACTCCGTAGTCATTACAGGGTCAAGCCAAAATGTCAAAATTTTTTAAAATAAAACAAGCCAGTGAACAAACAGGCGTACATTTGGAAACCATTCGTTATTATGAAAAACAAGGCTTAATCGCCCCTACACATCAACAAAACGGCTATCGTGTGTTTGATGAAAATCAGTTAGAGCAATTACGCTTTATTAAAACTTGCCGTAATATCGGTCTTTCTTTAAGTAACATCAAAACGCTGTTGCAATTACAACAAACGCCTAACAAACAATGCAATGAAATCAATGCACTTGCCGAGCAACATTTGGCATATTTGGACGAACAAATCAAAGAACTACAACAAGTTAAAACTTTTTTAATGCAATTTGTGGGTTGTGAAAATAAAACGGTTGATAAGTGTCAGATTATTCAAGGTATTAAAGAAAAAGAATAGCGGAATATTTTTCAGGCAGCCTGAAACCTTTTTCCATTATGGGTTTGATTTTGACGGTGGTGTTGCTGTTTGCCTTTCAAGCCCAAACCATTATTGCCAATCCCTTGATTATTTTGCTGATTGCCATTCCCTTGCTGGCACAGACTTACGGCATTTTTGTCTTGGCTCACGTTTTGGCAAAATAGCTCAAATTACCACACGAAATTTCCGCCCCTGCGTGCTTGATTGGCACGAGTAATTTTTTTGAATTGGCGGTGGCGGTGGCAATTTCTTTGTTCGGTTTGCACTCGGGGGCAGCATTGGCAACGGAGGTCGGTGTGCTGGTGGAAGTGCCTGTGATGCTCTCGCTAGTGTGGTGGCTTAATCGGCAGGTAAAATAACGATGTGCCGTCTGAAACTTATTTTTCAGACGGCATATTTACCTTAAAACAATCAAACCTTTACCAAAATCTTCCCAATCTGTGCATTGCTTTCCATATAACGGTGAGCTTCCGCCATTTCATCAAAAGCAAAAACTTTGTCAATTTCTGGTTTTAATTGACCGCTTGCTAAGCCGTCAAACACGAATTTTTTCGCTTGAGCGAGTTTTTCTGGTACGGTAGTGATTTCAAACAATTCATAGCCTCGCACGGTTAAGTGTTTGCCTAAAATTGGGAACACAGGCACGGCGATATCATCGTGGCTTAATGCACCGTAGATGATGTATTTGCCGTCTTGTGTCATTGCGTTGATAATTTTTGCTGCTTCTTTGTCACCCAAAGGGTCGAACACCAAATTCACGCCTTTGCCGTTTGTAATTTCTAGTAATTTAGCCGTAACGTCATCTTCTTTGGTGGCAATCACAAAATCCGCCCCTTTCTGTAAAAGCACATCACCTTTGGCGTGCGTGCGAGACAGAGCAATCACGTTTGCCCCTTGCATTTTGGCGATTTGAATGGCGGCAATGCCTACCGAGCTGGTCGCTCCGCCCAATACAACAAAATCGCCTTTTTGCACCTTGCCAAATTCAATCAAACCGCCGTATGCGGTTACAAACATCATCCAACTTGCCGCAGCTTGTTCCATTGTGAGGTTTTCAGGGTGTTTTACCACAGCGTGAACGGGCATATTTACGATTTCGCCATAAGTGCCGTATTCGGAACGTGTCCGCCCGATTTTAATGACCACCATTGCAATGGTAGCGGGAATGATCCCGGCCGTGTTTGCCAGTGGTGCAGGCGCGGCATTTAGAGCACCTATGGCAATCGCTGTCATCTGTGGTTTAATCGCCTCAACCTTGTTGAGCCTAGTATTTGTGCCTGTAGTTTATTCCTTAATGGATGACCTCAGAGAATGGCTAGCCCCGAAATTAGCCAAATTAACATCAGTAACACCGGAGGATAGAATCCCAAGAAGAGAAGGATAATCTTTTTGAAAAAATACTGTTTGAAATTTAAATTTCAAACGGTATCTCTTTATCGATGCTGGCGATTAACTGCAATAAGTGGCTTATTTAGCTTATCTTCTGTCATTCCATGCATATATGCATTATACTGCCATACAATGAATTTTTGCTTGTATTGCTCATTGATTTCTTCCAATCGTTGTACTTGAGCCTTTAAATTATTTACTTGTTTTTGCAAATAATCTATCGTTACATTTGGTTGAGGATTAGCTTTAGAGTTTTCTTTTATTCTTTGTTTCCGTGTACTAAAAGCCTTTTGTATATCACTATAATTAGCTAGTGATTGTCTTTCAATGCTTTTAATATTCAATAGTTGTGAAACTTCAGAACAAAGTAAATCCCATGTTAATTTACCCTCCCAAGTATTAATCAACATGATTATATCTTCTAAATTTTCCTCTGTGATAAGAATTTTAGGCATACTATAACTCCATTAGTCTATATAAATCATCGTCTAATCTAGCTGTTTCAGGCTTTTGAAGATCTATATCCATTCCCTTTTCCTGTAAAGCTAATTTAACTGGAGAAGGGTCGTACTCATCAGGCATTCTTAATAATGATCCATTTGGGATTTCACTATTTTCTAAGAACTTAATTTTAGTTTTTATATGTGTTAATCTCCATCCTAGGTTACTTATCCAACGATCTGCACCAAAAACACCTATTTTATGGTGTTCTTTGGCTTTATTAAATTGCTCGGTTAATTGAGTCTCACGTTGCTTTAATATTTCTAAAGAAGACTCTAATCCTTTAATACAAATAAGCTCTTTACATGTTTCACAATCACCATGACGAGAACATGGAGACATCGCATAATCATGTTCACAAATACCTATTTCTGTTATCGTTGCAACTCCAATTCTGTCTTTACCTAAGTCTTCATAGGTAATAGGAAGATTTAAATGAATTTTGTCTAATATTGAAATATCCTCAGGAATGAGTAAATCTCGAACTGCCTCACTTTTTTCTTCTTCTGTCCTGTGATCATAAGCTTTATTATCTGCCACTCTAGCTCTGCCTGCCCAGTTAGCTAAAGTTAATTCATCCATTCCACCTCGCTCAGCTTTTGTACTCAACCAATGCCTTGCATTATGCGATGGTAATCTAATAAATTCTCCTTTAGATGTACCTATACAATGTTTTTCCCATAATGATGTTTTAGGGCGAGTTTCTGAATAGCAAAATCTATCATTAATTTGGTTCACTGTTGGTAACACAAAAGAGAAACTTTTAGAGGAAAAGTCATCATGAAATTCATTTTCTCTGAATAATAACAAAGCTTCAGAAGCCTTAACGTTTTTATGTTTATCTACATAGGGCCAATTATTAAATTTTGATGTGTATTTTTTATACAAAAATTTTCCTAGTATCTCATAAGTTATAATTCCATCGTTTTCACTTATTAAATTTTTAAACCATTTGGTGTTACAGATATTTTGGGAATCAATATCTAACACTTCAGCTATTTCACTTTTAGTCAAAGGCTTTTTGTATAAAGAATGGGATGTTACAAGATCTTTATCAAATAACATCAATATATTAGGATTTTCTTCTGCAAATTTAGCTGCTTTTCTTGCCAAGGAGCTTATATTTGTTAAACGCCTAACCGCTTCAACAACAATATCTTGCATACAGCTAGGAACCCACTTTAATCCCTCTTTACCATTTTTTGCTGGTATCCATCGAATACCTAATTGCTTATTTCCCAAGCTATCGTCCTCCCATTCTAAGCAATTGACAGATAAAGACATCAACTCAGAACAACGAGATGGAGCGACCATAAGTAGAGCCATAACAGCTGTATAATATTCAGTTTCTTTGTCTAAATTAGGGGCATCATGAAAGAGTTTAGCAACCAGCATCATTTCTTCATCAGTTGGCATTTTACTTGAACGGTATTCTTTTCCTTTATCATCCAGTAGTATAGTCAAATCTCTAGGGCGTTTATAAGGATTTTCCCATAAAGGTAGTTGAGGTGTAATTTGATTTTCTCTACAAAAATCAAATAATTTTTGAATTTGATAGCCTAATTTATTGACTGATTCCGTACCTTTTTTATACTTTTTTGATACGATATTTTCTACTTCATGAATAGCTAAATAATCAAGCTGAAGTATGTCAGCCTTTCCTTTAATATTATAGAGAGCCATTTCAACTATACGTAAAGATTCAATATGTCTGGCTAAATTACGAATGGGATTTAGAGAATAAGTATAACGAATATAGGCTTTGGCAAATTCAATGAATGGTGCAGCTAATGGCTCATATTTATAAGCTGTAGATTTAATTCTTTCTGTGGAAAAACGAACCTGAACTGGATAAATGCTGAATGTTGTTTTCCATTGATTGTTTTCCCAGCAATCATTTCCAAAGATAGTAAGCTGATTTTTACTGAAATTAATAAATTGCTCTAAATTAGATTTAGGATTATTATCTTGTGGAGTAAAAATTAGATTATTCATAATTAGTGGCTCCCAATAGTTCTTTTCATATCATTGCAAGCTTGAACAACATACTCAACAGCTAAAATAATACGATCTTTGGATGATGCATAATCTATGCTTTTGGTTTGTTTTAAACGTTCTTCCTTTTCCTCATACAATTTATTTAAGATTTGTTGATGAGGACCATCAACGAGCGGTCTAAACTTAGGACATAAATAACAAGTTTCATAGCCAGTTATACAAAAATCATTTGTACCACAAGCACCTATTGTATCTATTCCGTTATTGGTTATTAAAGATGTTGGATCATGCCCCCTTTCGCTTTCATTTAAGTTAGAAATAATTCTACCTGTAAATGCTTGAGCGAGTTTTCCCATTTCAGCACCCATAACACGATCAATGTATTGCACTGTATCAGCTGTATTTTCAGTATAAACTTTAACGTTTTGTGTATCTGTATGATCTAGGAGCTCTGCTATAATCGTTGCCCCAACCCCTTTTCTTCCTAGATTTGTTCCTCTAGTATGGCGAAAACGTCTTGCTGTTACATGAATAATCTCGCCTGTTCGTTCTGAAATTGCTTTTTGGTGAATACAGAATTTTCGTAATGCGTATAGCTCCAACGAAGAAGCAGAATAATGAAAAATATCTTTGTTTAATAATGAAAGATCAAAATTCCTATTTTTGATATTCTTCTTTAAACAATTCCAATCAATAAACATTGGTAATTTCATTTTATAACTAGAAATAAAGGTTTCATCAACCAAACTAAGCAATTTCTTATATTGATATTCTATAAAGTTTAGGAGAATTAAATATAAGTCCTCTGTGATAGCAAGTTTTTTAAATGTTTCTCTGAATAATCCTCCTCTTTTTTTGGCACTAGGGATATTTAGAAAATAATTCCATGTTCCTTGAGAGATTTCCTTTCTTAAATCTTCAAATTTTAAATGGCGTATTTGAATGGGTCTTCTAGCTGTAGATTGAAGTAAGTGAATATATGCATATGTTTCAAATGAAATAAGATCTTCTCTCCAAAGTCTAGCAAGTTCAGCCATTAAAGCCAAAATTTCATTTTCGGTAAATGCTCCTGTATAAGGGCATCTCATTAATACCGATTTACCTTTATCATTTCCACTCAACGTAAAGCTTTCTAGCAATGACACAACAGATTTATCAACTCCATAATAGCCATACTCATGCCATGACAATAAAAAACCCTTTAATGCTCCTAAATACCATTCATGTTCTTTTCCTAGTTTATTTTTCCAATCCAAGATTATTGGCACATTAATGACTTCTAAATTAGTTGAAATTACTAATCGTTGAAATTGTTGATACATGTGATATACGTGATAACTTGAGTATTTTTCGGCATATATTGCTAATGTTTTTCTAAACCCATCTAATGTTTTTTATTTATATTTAATATGGGTTGAGAAAAGTTAATGGTTTTGTCTTTACTTATATGCCAAGAGTTTTCATTTTCATCAAATACATACCCATCTCTTGACTGTCTAAGACGTTTATTCTGATTCATAATTATCAACCTTTTTTTGAAACTGAATCTGAAGATCTAATAATATCTTGTTAGCTTTTTCTCTTATATAACGTTGATTATAAATATTTCCTGATTTCTCGGATGTATGCCCCATAAGATGTTGTCTCATCTTTGCTTCTTTTTCAGGAGAAATAAAATCTTTATGAGAAGAATCATGATTTACATTTTGATTATTTTTATCCACCTTTCGTGAAAAATCTAAGTTCCATTCATGACGAAAAATATGTGGATGAATAATAGAAAATTTAGAATCTATCTTTTTCATCGTTGGTACAATAACATTATCAAAAGAACTGGTACTAATTGGGTTTCCTTGCGTTTTTCCTTTTCGATGGGTTACAAATAAATATGGATGTTTATTAGCGTTAGGAATCTTAGAGCGATAGTTCATAATATAGTCATTGATAAGTTGAGCTATATTTTGTGAAATAGGAAGTCGCCTTTCTTTCGTTTTACTTACAGCTTGCTTCTTCCTTGTGTCAAATTTATCATCATGCGTTCGTCTAATTGTAATTGAGGATTTAGCTGTTCCTATATCAATAAATGGGATTTGAATTGATAATAGCTCTCCTCTTCTAATCCCTAATTCCTTTAATAAGATAAACATCAAATGGTTTCTTTTTCTAATTCCAATATCTTGAAATGGATTATTAGGATTAGAAAAGTTCGCAATAGACATAAACTCATCTAACAATCCATCAGGTAGTTCACTTTCTGGTTTGATAGATAATGTTTTATGATTTTTAGGTCTTGACTCTTTAATTAACGTAATTAGTTTCGTCAATTTTTCAATATATTCATTAGATACATTAATTACTTTAGATAGAAATAATATGTATTCTGAAAGCGTTGTTAGTCTATTATATTGATGACTAAGAGATACGGCAGAATAAATATCAATAAATTGAGTCCTACCTTTCATTAACACACTTTTTTTTGTATTGATTACATTCTTTCGCTTTTTTACATTTATTCTCATATGTTGGATAAGAGATTCTAATTGGTTTTCTGTTAAGAGTGCTTTGTTATGAATTAGATCGCTAATAACAAGATTATTCTGTTTTTCCCAATTCATTACCCACTGTATAGTTCCCAGCTTATTTCTAATTGTGTTTACTGCGGATTGATTACGTAGTTCTACAGTTACCCATAAGGTTGAATAAAAATCAGGAATACCAGTTTTAACATTAACCAATATAGGAAAACGTTCTCCATTTGAAAAAAGGACTGTTTCTAATCTATGCATAATCATTTAATTTACAAAAATATCATATATAAATACTATCAAATTAAAGATATTGTGTCAAAATTAATGTAAAAAAAAGAGAAGTCTTATTTTATAAGGCTTCTCTCTGGTTTCTATGATGTATTTTTACATAATTTATGTATATGGATTTCAGAACGGGATATCGTCATCGAATCCATCCATTGGTGGTGCAGCTTGTTGTGGCGCTGGACGAGATGATTGATAATTACCACCATTGTTAGTTTGACGAGCTTGGTAAGAAGGTTGTGGTGCAGCTCCCATATCACTAGGGTAACCACCTGCGTTTTGATTGCGCGCACCAAGCATTTGCATTACATCACCTTGAATTTCTGTAGTGTAACGATCTTGACCATTTTGATCTTGCCATTTACGCGTTCTTAAACGACCTTCCACATATACTTGAGAGCCTTTGCGTAAATATTCACCGCAAATCTCCGCTTGACGACGATAGAATACAATACGGTGCCACTCTGTTACTTCACGGCGCTCGCCAGTATTGCGGTCGTTCCAGCTTTCACTGGTCGCTACGCTAATATTTGCTACGGCATCGCCATTTGGCATAGTACGAATTTCAGGATCATTGCCTAGATGACCCACAATAATGACTTTATTAACTCCAGCCATAAAAAACCTCATTTTTTATCTAAAAAAGTGCGGTTATTTTGCCTGAAATTTTTCAAAAGATCTATATATTTTAACTGGATATTTGCACAGATATTAAAATATGCGATAATGATCGCAAAATTTAAACTTATTTCATCCTTTTGAGTTATTTTATGGAACATATCGATATTCGCGGGGCTCGAACCCATAACCTGAAAAATATAAATCTAACTATTCCACGCAATAAACTTGTGGTGATCACTGGGCTTTCAGGTTCGGGGAAATCCTCTTTAGCGTTTGATACACTTTATGCGGAAGGGCAACGTCGCTATGTTGAATCCCTTTCTGCTTATGCGCGTCAGTTTTTATCTTTAATGGAAAAGCCGGATGTGGATTCTATTGAAGGGCTTTCCCCTGCGATTTCGATTGAACAAAAATCTACCTCACATAATCCACGCTCTACGGTTGGAACAATTACAGAAATTTATGATTATTTGCGTTTATTGTTTGCCCGAGTAGGTGAACCGCGTTGTCCAGATCATGATGTTCCATTAACGGCACAAACGATTAGCCAAATGGTAGATAAAGTATTAAGTTTGCCAGAAGACAGCAAGATGATGTTACTTGCGCCAGTTGTCAAAAATCGAAAAGGCGAACATGTTAAGATTTTAGAAAATATTGCTGCGCAAGGTTATATTCGAGCACGTATTGATGGCGAAATTTGTGATTTATCTGATCCACCAAAATTAGCCTTACAGAAAAAACATACTATTGAAGTGGTGGTAGATCGCTTTAAAGTGCGGTCAGATTTAGTAACACGTTTAGCCGAATCTTTTGAAACCGTATTAGAGCTTTCAGGTGGCACCGCAATTGTGGCAGATATGGATAATCCGAAAGCAGAAGAATTAATTTTTTCGGCAAATTTTGCTTGTCCGCATTGCGGTTATTCTGTGCCAGAATTAGAACCTCGTTTATTTTCCTTTAATAATCCTGCAGGTGCTTGCCCAACTTGTGATGGCTTGGGTGTGCAGCAATATTTTGATGAAGATCGTGTGGTGCAAAATCCAACTATTTCTCTTGCTGGTGGTGCGGTAAAAGGTTGGGATCGTCGTAATTTCTATTATTATCAAATGCTCACCTCATTGGCAAAACATTATCATTTTGATGTTGAAGCGCCCTATGAATCTTTGCCAAAAAAAATTCAACACATCATTATGCATGGCTCAGGCAAAGAGGAAATTGAATTCCAATATATGAATGATCGTGGAGATGTGGTTATTCGCAAGCATCCTTTTGAAGGTATTTTGAATAATATGGCTCGCCGATATAAAGAAACAGAATCAATGTCGGTGCGTGAAGAATTAGCAAAAAATATTAGCAATCGACCTTGTGTAGACTGTGGCGGATCTCGTTTGAGACCCGAAGCGCGTAATGTGTATATTGAAAAAACCAATTTGCCGATAATTGCGGAAAAAAGCATTGGCGAAACCCTTGAATTTTTTACCGCACTTTCTCTCACTGGTCAAAAAGCGCAAATTGCGGAAAAAATTCTTAAAGAAATCCGCGAGCGTTTGCTGTTCTTAGTCAATGTTGGTTTGAATTATCTTTCTCTTTCTCGTTCTGCTGAAACTCTTTCAGGTGGTGAAGCACAACGTATTCGCCTTGCTAGCCAAATTGGTGCGGGGCTTGTTGGTGTAATGTACGTATTAGATGAACCTTCGATTGGCTTGCACCAATGTGATAATGAACGCTTACTTAACACGTTAATTCATTTGCGTAATCTTGGTAATACGGTAATTGTCGTGGAACATGATGAAGACGCGATTCGTGCGGCTGACCATATTATAGATATTGGGCCTGGTGCTGGCGTGCATGGTGGGCAAATTATTGCGCAAGGAAACGCTGATGAAATTATGATAAATCCAAATTCCATAACAGGAAAATTCTTATCGGGCGCAGATAAAATCGAAATCCCGAAAAAACGCACCGCACTTGATAAGAAAAAATGGCTCAAACTTAAAGGCGCATCAGGTAATAACTTAAAAAATGTGAATTTAGATATTCCCGTTGGTTTATTTACTTGCGTAACTGGTGTATCAGGCTCAGGAAAATCCACACTTATTAATGACACTTTATTTCCACTTGCGCAAAATGCATTAAATAGAGCGGAAAAGACGGATTACGCACCTTATCAGTCTATCGAGGGATTAGAGCATTTCGATAAAGTTATTGATATTAACCAAAGCCCGATTGGGCGCACGCCACGTTCAAATCCAGCCACTTATACAGGCTTATTTACCCCGATTCGTGAACTTTTTGCAGGCGTGCCAGAGGCGCGTGCGCGTGGTTATAATCCGGGGCGTTTTAGCTTTAACGTACGAGGTGGGCGCTGTGAAGCCTGTCAAGGCGATGGTGTACTCAAAGTTGAAATGCATTTTTTACCCGATGTTTATGTTCCTTGCGACCAATGTAAAGGTAAACGCTATAATCGCGAAACCTTAGAAATTCGTTACAAAGGCAAAACGATTCATCAAGTTTTAGATATGACGGTGGAAGAGGCTCGCGAGTTTTTTGATGCGATTCCAATGATTGCAAGAAAATTACAAACCTTGATGGATGTAGGATTATCCTATATTCGATTAGGTCAATCTTCCACAACACTTTCAGGCGGTGAAGCGCAGCGCGTTAAGCTAGCGACTGAGCTTTCTAAACGTGATACGGGTAAAACCTTGTATATTCTAGATGAGCCGACGACTGGTTTGCATTTTGCTGACATTAAGCAATTACTTGAAGTACTGCATCGATTACGCGACCAAGGAAATACTATCGTCGTCATTGAACACAATCTTGATGTGATTAAAACGGCAGACTGGATTGTCGATCTTGGTCCTGAAGGGGGAAGCGGTGGCGGACAAATTATTGCTACTGGCACGCCTGAAGAAGTTGCTAAAGTCGCAGGATCTCATACAGCGAGATTCCTTAAACCAATTTTGGAAAAACGTTAAAAATAACCGCACTTTTAGTATAAAAAGTCGTAAAATGATAATTAGGATTTAGTTTCATGTTAATAGATTTTTTGATTTAACATTGGGAACTTTATTTAATTAAACGTATCTAAGTAGCGCCCCAGATTGGGGCTTAATTAAGAGGATTTAATGATGAACTTTACTAAAGTTTTACCGGCATTTGTTGCCGCTGTTGTATTATCTGCATGCGCAAAAGAAGCGCCAGTAATGGAAAAAGCATCGACTCAAATGGCTGCTCAAACTGCGTCAACTATTACTGATAAAACAGTAGTTTATTCTTGTAATAAAAAAACTGTGACTGCAGTGTATCAATTTGAAAACCAAGAGCCAGTTGCGGCAATGGTTAGTTTAGGTAACAAAATTATTGCAAAAGATTTTGCTCGTGATAAATCACAAAACGATTTTACAAGTTTCACTTCTGGTGACTATGTTTGGAATGTAGATAGTGGTTTAACTTTAGATAAATTTGATTCTGTTGTGCCGGTGAATTTAATTCAAAAAGGTAAAACTAGCGATAAGATCATCATCAAAAATTGTGATGTAAACGCAAAAGTAACTAAAAAAGCAAATTTATAATTCATCAAAATGGCTAGCGTAATTGCTAGCCATTTTTCTATCTTAAATAGTTCTTAACTTGCATCACCTCAATAGATAAATAAAAAAGTTTAACTATGAATAGAAGATAAGATTTTTATTTTTTCTTGAGATCATCCCCGATTCAAACTAGACTTACCGCCTATTTTATTTAACCTAAACTTTATTATGCGTGTTTCAGATTTTAATTTCGATTTACCTGATGAACTTATTGCTCGCTATCCAAAGGAGGATAGATCATCTTGCCGTTTATTACATTTGAATGGAGAAAATGGCGCGGTAATTGACCGCACTTTTTCAGATGTATTGGATTTAATTGATGAAGGCGATTTATTGGTTTTCAATAATACTCGCGTTATTCCTGCACGGATGTTCGGGCGTAAAGCCAGCGGTGGGAAAATTGAAGTTTTAGTTGAACGCATGTTAGATGAGCATCGTTTCTTAGCGCATATTCGTTCATCAAAATCACCCAAAGAAGGGGCTGAATTATTTTTAGGTGAAGATAAATTAGGCGAAAATAATGGAATTAAAGCGGTAATGACAGCGCGTCATGGTGCATTGTTTGAAGTGGAATTAAGTGATAAATCAACCGCTCTTTTAGATGTGTTGCAAACCATTGGACATATGCCATTGCCGCCTTATATCGACCGTCCAGATGAAGAAGCCGATCAAGAATGTTATCAAACCGTTTATAGTAAAGTACCTGGTGCGGTAGCAGCACCAACAGCAGGCTTACATTTTGATGATCCCTTGCTTGAAAAACTTAAAAAGAAAGGTGTGAATTTTGAATTTGTCACATTGCATGTAGGCGCAGGAACATTTCAGCCAGTTCGTGTCGAAAATATTGAAGATCATGTGATGCATGCTGAATATGTAGAAGTTTCTCAAGAAGTTTGCAATGCTATTATTGCAACAAAGAAAGCGGGTAAACGTGTTATTGCAGTGGGAACGACTTCTGTTCGTTCTATTGAAAGTGCGGCGCTTTCTGCAGAAGAATTTGGTAATCCAGATTTAATTGAGCCTTATTTTTCTGATACGTCCATTTTTATTTACCCGGGCAAATCATTCCGTGTGGTGGATTGTTTAATTACTAATTTCCACTTACCTGAAAGCACTTTGATTATGTTAGTTTCAGCTTTTGCTGGCTATAAAAATACTATGAATGCGTATAAGCATGCAGTGCAAGAAAAATATCGTTTCTTTAGTTATGGCGATGCGATGTTTATTAATAAAAATTCTAATGTGAGAGGATTGGAATAAGTTGTTTGACTTGTAATTAGTCAGCACCTACAATAAAGAACGAGAGATGGCGGTAACCATCCCTTGTCGGCATCAACTACTAATAGCCAGTGCTACTTTTCAATAACAGGCAAAGTAGAATAATGATGACCAACTTAATCATAAATTTAGTCATATTTTTATCCTTAGTATGATTAACAAACTCAGGATCTACGAAATAGCCCGACAGCGGCAACTGGCGGACTATCTTAGTAGATCCGCCTCTGCTCAAAGAGCATTGTAAATATGATATCACAAAGCCTGTATTTTTTAACAGGCTTTTTTGTTCAAAAAATCTTCGAACTGTTTATTCGTTGGAGCAAAAATGAAGTATGAATTAGATAAAACAAGCGGCAATGCTCGTCGTGGTCGCTTGGTATTTGAACGTCCACAAGGCACGTTCAGCGTAGAAACCCCTGCGTTTATGCCAGTGGGTACTTATGGCACGGTAAAAGGCATGACGCCAGAAGAAGTGCGTGCGACAGGTGCAGAAATTTTACTGGGTAACACGTTCCATCTATGGCTTCGTCCTGGACAGGAAGTGATGCGTAAACACGGTGATTTACATGACTTTATGCAATGGCATCGTCCGATTTTGACTGACAGTGGCGGTTTCCAAGTATTTAGTTTAGGTAAATTACGTAAAATCACCGAAGAAGGCGTAAAATTCCAAAACCCAATTAATGGTGAGCGTATTTTCCTTTCGCCTGAAAAATCCATGGAAATTCAATATGATTTAGGGTCTGACATCGTGATGATTTTCGATGAATGTACGCCTTACCCAGCGACTTTCGATTATGCGAAAAAATCTATGGAAATGTCACTTCGTTGGGCAAAACGCAGCCGCGATCGCTTTGATGAATTAGGCAATAAGAATGCCCTATTTGGTATTATTCAAGGCGGCGTATTTGAAGAATTACGCAAAGTATCATTAGAAGGTTTAGTGAATATTGGCTTTGACGGTTATGCGGTGGGCGGTTTAGCGGTAGGCGAACCAAAAGAAGATATGCACCGCATTTTAGAATACATCTGCCCACAAATCCCAGCTGACAAACCCCGTTATTTAATGGGCGTGGGTAAACCAGAAGATTTAGTGGAAGGCGTGCGTCGTGGCATTGATATGTTTGACTGCGTAATGCCAACTCGTAACGCACGTAATGGTCATTTATTTGTGACTGATGGTATTGTTAAAATCCGTAATGCAAAATATCGCGATGATACTAGCCCGCTCGATCCTCACTGCGATTGTTACACTTGTAAAAACTATACGAAAGCTTATTTATATCACTTGGATAAGTGCGGTGAAATTTTAGGTGCGCGTTTGAACACAATTCACAATTTACGCTATTATCAACGTTTAATGGCGGAAATTCGCCAAGCTATCGAAGACGATCGTTTTGATGATTTTGTCGTGGAATTCTATGCTCGCATGGGCAAACCTGTTCCACCATTACAATTAGCGGATAAATCATAATTGATGAAAGTGCGGTAGAAAAATGAAATGTTTTCTGACCGCACTTTTTAACAAAGGAAACCTTATGCAAATTCTTGAACCTCAACAATTCGCCACATGGAATGAACCTATTGAAATGCTTTATGCCTGTCATAGTAAGGTAAAACGTTTTTGTCGTCAGTTAAGCATTTTGCCTGATTATCTAGAAAAACACGGCTATACTCAGGCTGTATTAAATGATGTTGAGCAAATTTTAACTTATTTCAATCGTGCCGCCCCTCTACATCATGAGGATGAAGAATTAGATTTTTTCCCTCAATTAGTCAAAGTGGCTCCGCAAGCACAAAGCTCCATTGATGAATTAGAAAAACAGCACGAATATTTGCATGAAAATTGGAGTGCACTATCTGCGCAGTTAGAAGAGCTTATTTCTGAACAACGTCATAATATTGATGAACATTTAATTGAATGCTTTATTCAAGGTTATGATCGTCATATTGCATTAGAAGAACCGTTATTTGAAATGGGGCGTGAATGCTTAAGTGCGGATATTTTGGCTGAAATGGGCAAGAACATGAGTGCTCGTCGTCAAGTTAAAGAATGAAATATCAGCTCAATTTAACCACACTTCGATGTCCAATTCCTCTTTTAAGTGCCAAAAAAGCCTTAAAAAATTTGGATAAAAATGATGAGCTAATGTTGATCTTAAACCTTGAAAGTGCGGTGGAAAATTTTTCTATTTTTGCAGAAGAAAATTCGGTTGCTTTGGTCGAGCAATATTACGCTTCGGAAAAAGAATTTATCGTTATCTTGAAAAAATAAAATTAATCGCCATAACGTAGAATATTGGGCGTGGTTCACCTTTCCCAATGAGCCAATTTATGGTATTTTAAGCACAATTTTCAACTTAAATTAACAAGGAAAACATACAATGGAAGCACAAAACCCGATGTCCACGTTATTTATTTTCGTGATCTTTGGTTTAATTTTTTACTTTATGATTTATCGCCCGCAAGCTAAACGCAATAAAGAACACAAAAAATTGATGTCTGAGCTTGCAAAAGGTACTGAAGTTTTAACTGCTGGTGGTTTAATCGGCAAAATTACTAAAGTAACCGAAGGTAGCGATAGCATCGTGATTGCGTTAAACGACACGACAGAAATTACGATTAATCGTAACTACATTGTAAGCGTTCTTCCTAAAGGTTCATTAAAATCACTTTAAGAGTAACGTTAAATTATTTTCCAGAGCCACGAATTGTGGCTCTGTGCGTTAGAAAAGAAAAGGAAAACTATGTTAAACCGTTATCCATTATGGAAGAATTTGATGGTGATTTTTATTGTGGCCATCGGGATTTTATATTCTCTTCCAAATATTTATGGTGAAGATCCTGCGGTTCAAATTTCTGGTACGCGCGGTCAAGAAGCGAATACTAGCGTGCTTGGACAAGTTCAAGATGTGCTTAAAACCAATAATCTTCCAGCCAAATCTATTGTGCTTGAGAACGGCTCAATTCTAGCTCGTTTTACTAATACCGATGATCAACTCCTCGCTAAAGATAAAATTGCTGAACGTCTTGGCAATAATTACACCACTGCATTAAACCTTGCTCCAGCCACTCCAGCTTGGTTAAGCATGTTTGGTGCTAACCCAATGAAATGGGGATTAGACTTACGAGGTGGAGTTCGTTTTTTGATGGAAGTTGATATGAATGCTGCACTTGTAAAACGCCAAGAGCAATTACAAGACAGTTTACGTAATGAACTTCGCAAAGAAAAAATTCAATATACGGCAATTAAAAATACTGAGCATTTTGGTACTTCTGTCACATTGGCCGATGCAAGTCAACGCTCTAAAGCGGAACGTATTATTCATCAGTTGCATCCAACCTTAGATATCACAGAGCTGGATAACGATAGTATCAATTTAGGTCTTTCAACTTCAGCATTAAATGAAGCACGCGACTTAGCAATTGAGCAAAACTTAACGATTTTACGTAAACGTGTTGCTGAATTAGGGGTATCTGAGGCGGTTATTCAACGTCAAGGTGCTGAACGTATTGTAATTGAATTACCAGGTGTTCAAGATACTGCTCGTGCAAAAGAAATTTTAGGTGCAACTGCAACACTTGAGTTTCGTATCGTAAATCAAAATGTTACAGCTGATGCAATTTCTCGTAATATGTTACCAGCTGATTCGGAAGTTAAATATGATCGCCAAGGTCATCCTGTTGCATTATTTAAACGCGCGGTATTAGGTGGTGAGCATATTATTAATTCAAGTTCTGGTTTAGATCAGCATTCAAGTACCCCGCAAGTGAGTGTAACCTTGGATGGTGAAGGTGGTGAGATTATGTCTCAAACTACCAAAAAATATTATAAGAAACCAATGGCAACGCTTTATGTTGAATATAAAGATAACGGTAAAAAAGACGAAAATGGTAAAACTATTTTAGAAAAACATGAGGAAGTGATTAATGTGGCGACGATCCAAGGTCGCTTTAGCTCAAACTTCCAAATTACTGGTGTTGATAGCATCGCGGAAGCACATAATCTTTCTACCTTGTTGAAATCTGGCGCATTAATTGCACCAATTCAAATTGTTGAAGAACGCACAATTGGCCCATCATTAGGTGCGCAAAACGTAGAGCAAGGGATTAATGCAAGTCTTTGGGGATTAGTTGCTGTTATTGTCTTTATGTTGTTTTACTACAAAATGTTTGGTGTGATTGCAAGTTTTGCACTTGTTATTAATATCGTATTACTTGTGGGATTAATGTCTATTTTACCAGGTGCGACACTTTCAATGCCGGGTATTGCGGGTATCGTTTTAACTTTAGGTATGTCAGTAGATGCGAACGTATTGATTTTTGAACGTATTAAAGAAGAAATTCGTAATGGTCGTTCAATTCAGCAAGCGATTAATGAAGGTTATAACGGCGCATTTACTTCTATTTTTGACGCAAACTTAACCACAATCTTAACCGCAATTATTCTATACGCGGTAGGAACAGGTCCAATTCAAGGATTTGCGATTACGCTTTCACTTGGTGTTGCGATTTCTATGTTTACCGCGATTACAGGAACTCGCGCATTAGTTAATGCCCTTTACGGTGGTAAACAACTTAAAAAATTATTAATTTAGGCGGGAAATGATGAAACTTTTTACAAAAGATAAAGACGGACATTTTATCCGTGAAATCAATGGGATCAAGCTCCCGTTCCCATTGACTGAATTTATGAAAGTGCGTAAATGGGGTTATATATTATCCGCACTTTTAATGGTAATTTCTCTATTTTTTATTATTACCAAAGGATTTAACTGGGGCTTAGATTTTACTGGCGGAGTAGTATTTGATACTCACTTCTCACAATCCGCTAACCTTGAACAAATCCGTAGTAAACTTCACGAAAATGGAATTGAAAGCCCAATTGTACAAACCACAGGCTCGATTCAGGATGTGATGATTCGTTTACCTGCAAGTAATAATGATTCTACCATTGGCGAACACGTCAAAAGTATGCTACAGAATGTAGATAAAGACATTCAAATTCGCAGTATTGAGTTTGTTGGCCCAAATGTTGGTGAAGAATTAGCACAAGGTGCTGTGTATGCGACTTTAGCGACATTAGCAATGGTGCTTATTTATGTGGGGTCACGTTTTGAATGGCGTTTAGGCTTTGGCGGTATTGCTTCTCTTGCGCACGACGTAATTATTACGCTAGGGGTATTCTCTGCATTACAAATTGAAATTGATCTTACTTTTGTCGCAGCGATTTTATCTGTGGTGGGTTACTCCATTAACGATAGTATTGTGGTCTTTGACCGGGTTCGTGAAAATTTCCGAAAAATTAGACGATTGGATACGATTGATATTATTGATATTTCTTTAACGCAAACTTTATCAAGAACTATTATAACCTCTGCGACAACATTAATTGTTGTTATTGCATTGTTCTTTTTTGGTGGTCCATCAATTCATAATTTCTCTTTAGCGTTACTTGTGGGTATTGGATTTGGTACATATTCTTCAATCTTTATTGCAATCGCAATTGCATACGATGTTGGATTACGCCGTGAACATATGATCCCGCCTAAAGTAGATAAGGAAATTGATGAATTACCTTAGTTAAATTCTATTCTTAGAATAAACTTCAATAAAAAATAGTTAACCAAAAATTCATGGTTAACTATTTTTTTATTT
Organism: Haemophilus haemolyticus M19501; assembly: GCF_000222025.1. GTDB lineage: Bacteria > Pseudomonadota > Gammaproteobacteria > Enterobacterales > Pasteurellaceae > Haemophilus > Haemophilus haemolyticus_G. Next base: position 97,096 of record NZ_AFQO01000007.1, read on the forward strand.
GTATAGCTTTTTAATTTAGACTTTTAATCTTGAGGTAACGCATTTATAACGGCTTTCACTAAAGTCGCTAAAGGAATGGCAAAGAATACGCCCCAAAATCCCCATAAACCACCAAAAATTAATACTGAAATAATAATAATCAATGGATGTAAATTCACTGCTTCAGAAAATAAATAAGGGACGAGTAAGTTTCCATCTAAGAGCTGACTCACAGCAAAAGCGATGATGATATACCAAAACGTTGGACTAATTCCAAATTGGAATAAAGCAACCAATGCAACAGGAATTGTGACAATTACTGCGCCAATATAAGGAACGAGAACTGAAAGGCCCACCGCAAAAGCCAATAAGAGCGGGTAATTTAGTCCGAATATTAAGAAAATAATGTAGGTGATGAGCGTGACAATCAGAATTTCTAACAATTTTCCATGAATGTAGTTGGAAATTTGCTGTTGCATTTCTTTCCATACTTTAAAAGCCAAGTTTCTATTTTTTGGTAAAAAACGGCTCACGCCTTGTAAAAGTTCTGATTTATCCTTCAACATAAAAAACATCATTAATGGCACTAAAAAGGCATAAATCCCTAAAGAAACCAAGTTCATAATAGAGGCTAAAGAAAGTTTTACAGCAGATTCACCAAAACCAAGGATTTTTTCTCGCACAGAATTGAAAATAGAATCTACCATTGAATAGTCTATGAGCTCAGGATAATGCTCAGGTAAGTTTAGTAACCATTCATTGAGCTTATTAAACATTGCAGGCAAATCACTTAATAAGGAAATAGTTTGATTCCATAACATTGGCATGAGGATTAAAAAGAAGATTGTCGCTAGTCCAATAAAGCCACCAAAAATGATGATTGTGGCTAGCATTCTTGGGCATTTTAAATGTTGATGCAAAAAATTGATCGGCATTTCTAGTAAATAGGATAGTACTAGAGCAATCAATAACGGCGCGATTAAATTTCCAAAAAAATAAATAGAGATAAAGCCAAATAATAATATTGCTAATAGCCCCATTGCTTGTGGATCGCTTAAGCGACGCGAGTACCAGCTTTTCAACATTTCTAGCATAATTTCTTTTCCTGTAAGTATTTTTCGTCATTATAAGTTAAAATTTATAGTGTTTATAGCTACTAAGAGGAAATCCTATGTCTGTTATTATTTATCACAACCCACGTTGCTCAAAAAGCCGTGAAACGCTAGCATTATTAGAAAATCAAGGTGTTCAGCCAATCGTTGAATTGTATTTGCAAAAGCAGTATTCCATTGATGAATTACAAAGCATTGCCCAAAAATTAGGGATTGATGATGTGCGTCAAATGATGCGTACGAAAGATGATTTATACAAAAGCTTAAATTTAGATAATTTAGAGCTCTCTCAAGCTGAATTATTAAAAGCCATGAGTGAACATTCAGCACTCATTGAACGCCCAATTGTGATCAATGGTAATCAGGCTAAAATCGGGCGTCCGCCAGAAATTGTACTTGAGATTTTGTAATTTAAACGTTTGCGCGTATAATACTCCAGCCGTGGAGATCCTTCTGCGGCTTTTTTAAGGAAAAATTATGGGAAAGAAACAAAAAAGTGCGGTTGAAAATGAAACCGTTTATTTGCACACTCGAGGAGTGATAAAAGATAATGCAGTGATGGCATTATTGCATGATAAATTATTTCGCCAACGTGTTGAGAAAAAACGTAAAGGGAAAGGGAGTTACCAACGTAAAGCGAAACACGCAGGGAAAATGTTTGAAAAGCCCGATTATAAATTTTTTGATTACAGAAACTTTATAATCGGGTTTTTCTTAGGCTAAAAATAGTAAAAAGGAGTATAAAAATGTCAAATCAGCCTCAAGTCTTATTTAATAATACATGGAATGTACGCATTAGTGATCCTGGTGAAGAGGGGGCTAAAAGCCATTTTTTTGAAACTATCTACCTAACTTTAACGGCATATTTTGAAGAAAATAGAATACGTTATGAGTTTGTTCGTAAAGTAGAAGATCAAATAAAAATTCAACGCTCTTTTACAGAACTAAATGAATTATTCAAATTTCTAGGTGATTATTTCGATCCTGTTTTTATTGGATTATTAGGCGTAAAAATTGGGAATCTTGGTGTGAAATCAGAATAATAACTTGACTAATCCATAAAACATTCTAGTATTCTACCCATATTTTGTTATATCGACAAAATAGGGATCGCACTTTAAATTGTATAAATAATGGCATAAAAGTGCGGTTATTTTTTTCTTTACTTTTATTGGAGAGCAAAATATGTCAGGTATTTTTACTCAAAGTCCAGCAAACCGTCGTCGTTATGGCGTGGCAGTATTTGTTGGTATCGTTGCAGGAATTATTTCCGCTTTTGTTAAATGGGGCGCAGAGCATCCATTTCCACCGCGTAGTCCAATTGATTTCTTTGCGGCTGCTTGTAAAGTGGATATTACAGGTTTAACACAGGATCAAGTGTTGGCAGTATGTTCCCGGGCGTTTTTAAATCCACCACATGTGTTTTTACGTGATTATTTGGGTATTGATCCAACTGATGCGGCATTTACCTTTGCGGATCATGCATTCAATTGGATTGGTGTTACCCATATAATCTTTTCTTTAGTTTTTGCGATTGGTTATTGCTTAGTCGCAGAACGTTTTCCAAAAATTAAATTTTGGCAAGGTATTGGCGCAGGGATTATTGCTAATATTTGCGTGCACTATATTACTTTCCCAGCACTAGGTTTAACCCCACCAGTTGCAGAATGGCCGCTATATGAACATATTTCAGAACTAGTTGGTCATATTTTCTGGTTCTGGACTATTGAAGTTATTCGTCGCGATTTACGTAATCGCTTAACTGGCGAGCCAGATGCAGAGATTCCTTTAGCTTAAGCTAAACAGTATAAATTTTGATAAGAAACGGGTTAAGACTAATAAGTTTTAACCCGTTTTTTGTTGGATAGAGATGCTTTAATTAACAACAAATTTCTTGCACGACAAATTGTAATGAATGTCTCGCAAATTGCTGTTGTTTACGGTGTTTCAAGCGTCTCAAACGTAGATTACGTGATAAAGAGGTTTGTTGTAAATTGGTTTTCTTTTTAAGAAAAGTTTTGCGTTTTAACATTTTATTTATCCTTTTTTTCTTTTATTTCTTCTGAATTTCCAACCGCACTTTCGTTGTTGGCATTATCATTTGTTGTTTGATTTTCTTGGACTCGATGATAATTCACAATGCTATTCATATAGCGGCGAATATTTTCTACATATTGGTGCGCTTCATAGCCTCGCGCATAGCCGTATTTCAGTTGGGAATAATAGCGTTTTTCTGCTAATAAAGGCAGATTTTTTTTCACATCGAGCCAATTATCTGGATTTCCTCCAAGATTTTTAGTTAAACGACGCGCATCAATTAAGTGTCCCAGCCCCATGTTATAGGCGGCTAAAGCAAACCAAATTCTTTCTTCTTTTTCAATGGTTTCTGGAATTTGACTAATCAGCCAGTGTAGATATTCTGATCCCGCTTTAATGCTTTGTTCAGGATCTGTTCTATCGCTGATTTTCATATGTTGTGCGGTATCTTTCGTTAGCATCATTATGCCACGCACGCCCGTAGGTGATGTTGCATCTGGATTCCAATGAGACTCTTGATAAGCGACTGCTGCGAGTAATCGCCAATCTAATTCACCTTTGTATTTTTCAAAGAGCGGCGAGAATTGTGGCAGGGTATTTTCAATTGCGTTCATATAAGAGCGCGTATCCACGTAATCAAATTGTGAAATATGCCCTAAATATTTTTCTTTTAAATTGTCTACTAGCCCAGTTTCTTGTGCATTATTCATAAAATTGAGTAAGGCAGCTTGCAGATCATTGTAGGCATTATTTGGTAAATACCAGTGAATGTTTGCTTCATCAGTAATATCAAAGGCAATGGCTAATTCTGGTTTGATTTGTTGGATCGCCGCGATATCAATGGAATTTGCAATAACGTAAGGAATTTTTCCTTCAGATAGTTGTAGCAATAGTTCTTCTTGAGTAAACGCTTGATTTCTTTTCCAAGTTAATTGTGGATATTGTTTTTGTAATTCTTTTAGTGTTTCTTCCAATGATGAATTGTTAGCGATATAAATTTCTTTCTTGATATTGCCTAGATTTTTAGGGCGTTGTTCATCTTTTCGATAAGCTAATTGCCATGAAGCTGAATGATATGCTGGGCCAATTTGGAAACGTTCTGCATTATTAGGATGATATAAAAGGTGAGCCGCAGCTAAATCAATATTATGTTTATCTAGCTCATTAAATAATTGTTCTTGATTATCAAAAGTTTTAATTTCGAGTTCTACACCTAGTGAATCAGCAAATGCTTTAGCTAATTCATATTCAAAGCCTCGTTCTCCGTCTTTATTTATAAAATAAGAAATAGGGTTGTTCATTGTGCCCACAATGAGTGAGCCTCGTTCTTGAATTGCTGTATAGTGGTTTTCTTCAGCATGGCGTAAAAATTGCCATGGGAATACCATATCAATAGCCCAAAGTAATAAAGCCAAGGCAGTAATAATACGTAAAAAGAGACCTTTCAATGATTTTTCCTATATAAAAAGCTTGCGGGGTTATAGCTAGAATTTAAGCAATAGACAATAAAAAGCCCCTTGAGGTTCAAGGGGCTAAGTTTTGTTCACCGAGTAGTGCTAAATTTTAAATGATGCAAAAACATTAGGAAATAGCACTATTCTTTATATCGTAAGGATACTATCCTCGGCGATCACGGCGTGGTTTATCGCTAAAAGAGCGGTTACTTTTTTCATTAAATTTACGATTTCCACGATTGTCACCACTGCGTTCATTACGTCCGCGTTCTCCACGGAAATCGCCACCACGGCCTTTACGTTTACCGTTAAAATCATCGCCACCACGGGAACTATCAGACTTCACCGCACCTAAGAAAGACATTTGCATTTGTTTATTCAATACGCGCGTTTTACCGAATTGTTGCAATAATTCTTTCGGCATACCTTGTGGTAATTCAACGGTAGTGTAGTCATCATAAAGTTTGATATGACCAATATAGCGGCTATTGATATCACCTTCGTTAGCAATCGCACCAACGATATGGCGAACTTCTACACCATCCGCACGACCGACTTCTATACGATATAAATCCATTGGTTGTGGATTTCCGTAGCCTTTACGTTCGCCACGACGTTCAGCTGAACGTGGATTTTCACGGCGATCGCCTCGTTCATTACGTTCACGACGACGTTTTTCCATTGGTGGATCAGGTGGAAGAATTAATTTTTGTTTGCCTTGTAGTAACATTAACATTGCAGCTGCAATATCTTCTTGATCTTGATCGGCTGTGAATAAGTCTTCCAATAAACTACGATATTGTTCTAAATCGTGATGCTCGAGTTGTTTCGTAATTTTTGCGACAAATTTTTTGCGGCGGCATTCTTGTAACACAAGATGATTTGGCAATTCTACTTCATTGATACCTTTTTTCATTAGGTGTTCAATATTACGAAGTAAACGACGCTCGCGAGGTTCAACGAATAATAAAGCACGACCAGAACGACCTGCACGACCAGTACGGCCAATTCGGTGTACATAAGATTCTGCATCAAGCGGAATGTCGTAGTTCACCACAAGGCTGATACGTTCAATATCAATACCGCGTGCGGCTACATCGGTTGCCACAACAATATCTAAACTGCCGTTACGTAAACGATCGAGGGTTTGCTCGCGCAATTGTTGTGTCATATCACCATTAAGTGCGGCAGAACGGAAACCATTTTTTTCAAGTAGTTCTGTAATATCTAAAGTACCTGTTTTAGTGCGAGCAAAAATAATCGCAGCATCAAAATCTTCCACTTCTAAGAAACGAAGAAGCGCTTCATTTTTACGCACGCCGTGCACATACCAACAACTTTGCTCAATATCTGGGGCATTTTCGTTATTAACCTTGATCTTCACTTCTTGTGGATCATTCATAAAACGTTTCGTAATACGACGGATCGGTTCAGGCATTGTTGCAGAGAATAACGCAGTTTGATGATTTTCTGGTAATTCAGCCATGACGGTTTCTACATCATCAATGAAACCCATGCGTAGCATTTCATCGGCTTCATCTAATACGATAAAACGAAGTTCAGAAAGATTTAATGTTCCGCGACGAATATGATCAAGAATACGACCTGGTGTACCCACAATCACTTGTGCGCCTTGTTTTAATGCACGAAGTTGGATGTCATAACGTTGGCCACCATATAAGGTAACAATGCGGGTGCCGTGAGCATATTTAACAAATTGTTCGCACGCATCGGCAACTTGAATAGCAAGTTCGCGAGTAGGTGCCATCACTAACATTTGTGGATGTTTTTCACTTGGATCGATTTGCGCTAATAAAGGCAGTGCAAAGGCAGCGGTTTTACCACTACCTGTTTGTGCCATACCTAGCACATCATTGCCACTGAGCAAATGCGGGATACAAGCTTGTTGAATTGGAGAAGGGGTTTCAAAACCTAAGTCAGAAACAGCTTTTAAGATGAACTCAGGTAAGCCTAAGTCATTAAAAGTAATTTTGTCAGTCATTAAAATACTCGAATATAAATAAGGAAAGCTCAAAGAGGCCTTCGGTTTATTAAGTTGAGCAGAGCGAATGAATTTTTCTATTCGTTCTACTGTAAAGAGCGGTGAGTTTTGATTGATTTTTAGAAAACAATCGCTTTTGTTACCGCACTTTTCTCTTCTTTTTCGTCTTCTGTTTGAACTGGTTTTAATTTCATTAGTTCAAACGCAGCAAAACGATACTCAACAAAGTTATAAACCTGATTTGCCATAGCTAGTTTAAATAAAGCTGCCGCTTCATCTACTAGCCCTACATTGAGTTTTTGTTTTGCTAGATAAAAATAGGTTTCTGTGAGAATTTCAGCATATTGTTGTGAATTTTCAGCAAATTCACTTGCACGTTGTTGTAATTCTTCTACAGAGATGTGTCCTAAGTAATATTGAACGATATGTGTACCCCAAAAGTCCTCTGATAGCCCTTTTGCTCGTTCAACAAGGTTTGTTTGGGCTTCTTGTGGTTTTAATTTTTGTTCGTTCAAATATAGCCATAAGACACGATAGGGATCTTTTGTATCGGCTTGGTAGAACTGTAAGAAATCTTGCTGAGCAAGATGGTAGCGCCCTACATAATAAAAATTTAAACCACGATTAAGGTGGGTATAGTCGTAACCTGAATCTAATTCAAACACCGTATTGAATGCTTCCAATGCGCCGTCATAATCTTCTTCAAGCAATAAATAAAGCCCTAAGTAATTGTACACGGATGCCATTTTAGGCTGTAATGCAAGGGCTTGAGTAAAATCATAACGAGCAAGTCCCCATAATCCAAGGGAATCATAGAGTACGCCACGTTCAAAATGTAGCGATGCACGTTCTTCATTACTCATTTTTCCAACGAGTAGTACTTGGCTTAATCGTACGATCATCACTTCTTGTTCAAAGTGAGTATTCGGATTTTGTTCAGCCAACACGACATGATTTTTAGACACAAAACCGCCCCTAGACTGAGCACAGCCTGCAAGGAGTAAGATCGCACATAAGCTAAATAAATAGACTATAAAATGGCGAGATAAGCGAAAACACCGCATTTGCTTTCTTTATGCCTAAAAGTTGGAAAACAACAAAACTTGGCAGCGAGTGCTACCAAGTTTTGATTCGATATTCCAAGATTATTCTTGTTCTTCTATAGAATCTTCTTGGTTAATTTCAGTTTCTTGTTTTGGAGCCAAGTCTTTCATTGTTAAACGAATACGACCTTGACGATCGATTTCAACAACTTTTACGTTTACTTCTTGGCCCACTTGGAGGTAATCACTCACTTTTTCTACGCGTTCTTCAGCAATTTGAGAAATATGAACTAAACCTTCTTTATTTCCAACGATTGCTACGAATGCACCAAAATCAGCAAGACGAGTGACTTTACCTTTGTAAATTGCGCCAGCTTCAACTTCTGCAACGATTTCTTCAATACGTCCCATTACGTTTTTCGCCGCATTGCTATCTACTGCGGCAATTTTCACTGTACCATCGTCATCAATATCAATTGATGTACCAGTTTCTTCAGTTAGTGAACGGATTGTTGCACCACCTTTACCAATCACATCTTTGATTTTCTTAGGATCGATTTTCATTGTATAGATGCGCGGCGCGTAATCTGAAATATCTGCGCGTGGAGCTGGAATTGCTTGTTCCATGACACCAAGAATGTGCATACGTGCACTTTTCGCTTGGTTTAATGCAATTTGCATAATTTCAGGGGTGATACCTTCAATTTTGATGTCCATTTGAAGTGCGGTGACACCTTCACGTGTACCCGCTACTTTAAAGTCCATATCCCCTAAGTGGTCTTCATCACCTAAGATATCTGAAAGCACCACGAATTTCTCTTCTTCTTTCACTAAGCCCATTGCGATACCTGCAACAGCAGCTTTGATTGGAACGCCCGCATCCATTAATGCTAAAGACGCACCACATACAGACGCCATAGAGGAAGAACCGTTAGACTCAGTGATTTCAGATACAACACGTACCACATACGGGAATTCTGCAAGGCTTGGCATAACCGCTGCTACACCACGTTTTGCTAAACGACCGTGACCGATCTCACGACGTTTTGGTGAGCCAATCATACCGGTTTCACCTACAGAGTATGGAGGGAAGTTGTAGTGGAATAAGAAGTGATCTTGACGTTCACCTGTTAATTCATCAATGATTTGTGCATCACGTTCAGTACCTAACGTTGCAACAGCTAATGCTTGTGTTTCACCACGGGTGAAAATTGCAGAGCCGTGAGTACGTGGTAATACACCTGTGCAAATGTCTAATGCACGAACGGTATCAACGGTACGACCATCAATACGTGGTTCACCTGCAATGATACGGCCACGAACGATTTGACTTTCAAGTGCGGTGAAAATATCTACGATTTTACCTTCGCTGATTTCTTCATCTTCTGCTGTGATTTGTGAAATCAAATCTGCTTTAATCGCATCGATTTGTTCGTAACGTGCTTGTTTTTCAGTAATGCGGTATGCATCGCCTAAACGCGCTTCTGCAATCGCTTTTACTTTATTGATTAAATCTGTGTTTGGCTCTGGAGCAACCCAATCCCAACGTGGTTTGCCAGCTTCTTTTGCAAATTCTTTGATTGCTTCAACCACAACTTGTTGTTGTTGATGACCGAATACAACTGCCGCTAACATTTGTTCTTCAGTTAAAATGTCTGCTTCAGATTCAACCATTAATACTGCTTTGTCCGTACCCGCAACCACTAAGTCTAAACGGCTTTGTTTTTGTTCAGCCATGGTTGGATTTAATACGAATTGGTTGTCGATGAAACCAACACGCGCGGCACCAATAGGACCATTGAAAGGCACGCCAGATAAGGTTAATGCTGCAGAAGCACCGATCATTGCTACTAAGTCAGGGCTGATTTGTGGGTTTACTGAAACCACAGTCGCCACAACTTGGATTTCGTTGAAGAAACCTTCAGGGAATAATGGACGAATTGGACGGTCGATTAAACGTGCAATTAAAGTTTCGCCTTCAGATGGACGACCTTCACGCTTGAAGAAACCACCAGGGATTTTACCCGCCGCATAAGTACGCTCTTGATAGTTTACGGTTAATGGGAAGAAATCTTGACCTTCTTTCACATCTTTTTTAGCAACAACAGTCACGAATACCGTGGTATCGTCCATGCTTGCCATAACCGCAGCCGTTGCTTGACGTGCAATCGCACCGGTTTCTAGAGTAACGGTATGTTGACCGTATTTAAATTGTTTAACAATTGGATTCACAATGTTTTCCTTCAAAATGATATTTAAAACAAAGCTTTATTTTCCAGATTGCGACTAGCAAAAGAAATCTCTCGAAAAAATGACCGCACTTTGGTCGTTTAAAAATTTCTTTTGATAGCCGCACGCTAATGTAGAAAATAAAGCCCGTGCATTATACAGGATGTTTGGCTTTAATGGCTAACTTTATTTCACATTACCAATTTGTTATCATTGTCTCGACAGTAGTTTTCCTCCAAAATGAATTGCGCTATCTCTGAAATTAGGTCTTTCTATATGAAATATAATGTAATGATGGCTAGTGATGCCAACTATCTTCCTTATGTAGAAATTACACTGAAATCTTTATTAATGCACCACGAAAATCTCTCTGTTTTTATTTTACATACAGGAGATATTTCTGAGTCGTGGTAAAATGATCTTCAACCTTATTTTGCTAAACGCTATTCAACATTACAATTAGTTCATATAGATAAATCAGAATTAGATTCTTTTAGTGCAAATAATTATATTACTTCTGCTACTTATTTAAGATTTTATATTGATCGCTTACTTCATTATAGTGATATTCCTTATTGGATTTATCTTGATTGTGATATCGTGATTAATGGCAATATTACGCTTCCTTTTGAATATTTAGATTTCTCTCGTCATACAATAGCAGCAGTTTTAGATCCTTATGTAACTCGCATTGGCCATCCTTATCAAGATAAGGATTATTTCAATGCGGGTGTTTTATATTTTAATATGGATAAGTATCAATTAGGAATTTCATCATTTTCTAAAGAATTAATTACATTACATACCCAATTAAAAGAAAGTTTAATTTATGGCGATCAAGATATTCTAAATTACTATTTTAAAGAACAGTGGATTCCATTAGATAAGCGTTATAATTTCCAATTAGATCATATGATTTCAATTAATACTCTTGATATTTCTCCTGTTATTTTTCATTTTACAGGTCCTCATAAGCCTCTTGATAATATTTTTTCTGAAAATGCTTGTGTTAATGCCGTAATTTCATTGTTTAGACTTTATGCGTCAATAAGTTGGCAAGATATTTGCTCTCTTCCACTCGGTACTATAAGAGCTAATTGGATTAATCAAGAAAGATGATGTAATCGGTGGCTTTATTTCATTTAACCGACTTGGTATCATAGGATAACTTTTATCCACTATAAGGAAAATTCTATGATTATTAGCAGTTTAACCAGCCCAAATTTTAAAGTTGGTTTACCAAAAGTGATTGCTGAAGTATGTGATTATTTGAATACGTTAGATTTGAATACGTTAGAAAATGGTCGCCATGATATTAACGATCAAATTTATATGAACGTAATGGAACCAGAAACTGCAGAATCAAGCAGCAAAAAAGCAGAGTTACATCATGAATACTTAGATGTTCAGGTGTTAATCCGAGGTACGGAAAATATAGAAGTTGGCGCTAATTATCCTGATTTGTCTAAGTATGAATCTTACAACGAAGCAGATGATTATCAACTTTGTGCAGATATTGATGATAAATTCACCGTCACAATGAAACCAAAAATGTTCGCTGTATTCTATCCTTACGAACCGCATAAACCTTGCTGTGTAGTCAATGGAAAAATAGAAAAAATTAAAAAATTAGTCGTAAAAGTACCTGTTAAATTAATTTAACTTCGAAAAAAGTAAACTGCCCCCAAAAAGTTGGACAGGTTTTTGAGGGCAGTTTACTTTTTTATTATTTAATCACCGTAATTGACCATTTGGCATCATCAATTTGCTCAAAGTTTGTCACTTCATAGCCTTCTTCAGCCGCCCAAGCGGGGATAGCTTCAGTGGCTTGTGTGCAGTCGAATTCAATTTCTAGGCCATCTCCTTTGTTTAACTTAGCCATAGCCTCCTTGGCTTCAACGAGAGGAAATGGGCAAACAAGGCCGAGTGTTGGTAATTTAACGATCATATAAACTCCTTATGATGCTTTTGTTAATTTTAAACGTTGTGGACGGATAATGGTGAAGTAGGCAGCCACCCAGGTGCCGAGAATCATCAATGGCAATGAGACCCAACCTTGCCAAGAGAAAAAGGCGGTTTCAACTAAACCATTACCGATAGAGCAGCCACCCGCAAGGGTTGCACCGATGCCCATGAGAATACCGCCGAGTCCGCTGCGTAGAATCGTGGTGGCATCCGGTACGCGGATACGAAATTCATTGCTTGCTTTTGCGCCGATGAATGATCCAATAAAAATCCCTAAGACTAAGAATACGCCCCAGTTAATAAATTTACCGTCGCCAGTAACAAGGAATTGCATAATATTAGCTGATGGGCCAGTAATCCCAAGCCCAAACTCACGACCTGTAGCGACACTGAGTGGCCAAGCGGCAAGTGCGATTAATCCGATTAACACGGCTGAGAAAAATGGGTGCCAGCGTTTCTCAAATAATAAGTGAGCAAGTCCCGTTTTCTTTGGTTTTAATGCCGCGACTTTTACGTTTGGTTTACTGAGATGTTTGTACACATAGAAAGCCGTTATTAAAGTTAATAGTGCCACTAACCACCAAGGTGAAATACCGAATGTATCGTAAATATTGCGTTGCTCAATATTAATACTGCGTAAAGCTTTATTAAATTCGCCTAATGGGCCAGTACGCATGATGGCACTTAATAGCATATAAGTGAATAACGCGACCCAACTACCAACTAAGCCTTCTGCAGCACGGTACCACGTACCTGTCGCACAACCGCCAGCAAGAACAATGCCGATACCAAACACAAAGGCACCGATAATCACCGCTAAAAAGGCAAAATTTTCAGCCGGCTCGACATTTAATACACCGATTTCTTTTAAGAGGAAGAAACCGATGGATTGCACGGTAATCGCCAATAAAAGGGCTACAAACATTTTGTTATTTTTGGTGACATACATATCGCGAAATGCGCCAGTAATACAAAAGCGCCCACGCTGCATCACAAATCCGAGTAAAATTCCGCAAAGTAATCCGGTTAAAAGCATAAATATTCCTTCTATTTTAGAACTAAGTAGGTCGGTATTTTCTAAAAAAATAAGAAGGTAGCGCCAATAACTTTTGGCTAGAAAATATGTTTTTTTGATATAAAAAAGTGCGGTTATAAATTTATACTTTTTTACCGCACTGCTTTAGCAATATAAGTGTAGAGAATATAATGGGAAGACTTTATGGTGCTCTCAAGCGATTTAATGAGCTTCTTAATAATTAACCCCACTCAAAAGAGCGGGTTAATTGTTTTATATGCGCCAGAAATTGGGTTTATGCAGGAACGCGTTCTGCTACGAGCATTTGTAGCTTTCGTAAAATGACATTTAATACTACGCCATAGGCTGGGACGAATAAGATAATTCCTATAAATAATTTAAATAGATAATCTACAAAGCCGAGTTGTGCCCAGTGTTCAGCCATGAACGGATCTGCACTTTGGTAGAAAGCTACACTGAAGAAAACAAACGTATCTGCCATTGAGCCGAATGTCATTGAGCTAGTTGGCGCCACCCACCATGTTTTTAACTGGCGTAAGCGGTTAAATACGATCACATCAAGTAATTGTCCTACCACGTAAGCGGCAAAGCTCGCAATAGCAATACGGAATACAAACAGATCAAAATGCGTTAATGATTCGAAACCTTGGAATTTGCTTTCAGAGAATAAAACCGATATGACGTAACTTACAATAAGTGCAGGAAACATCACCACGAAGATGATTTTTCTCGCATCTTCCGCACCGAAAATACGCACAGTTAAATCAGTAGCTAAAAAGATAAATGGGAATGTGAGCGTTCCCCAAGTGCTGTGGAAGGAAAAATCGTTTGCTGCACCAAGTGCGGTCAATTTTAGCGTGATTTCAAAAGGGATTTGTACAAAGTAATTGCTCGCTGCAATGATGAATATGTGGAAAAAGCTGAGCCAGATGATTGCACGACGTTTTTGTTGATCATTAAAGATCGGAGAGTTTAATTTCATGTTGTACCTTTTTAGTTTAAATAAATCGGGGTTAGGGAACCCGAGGTTGAATATAGGGGGCTAGATGATACGCATATTTCTAATAATTGCAAGGGGCGATTGCATTTGAGTTTTATATTTTATGATAATTGACGAATGCTTTTAGGGTCTTTATTCTATTTGCATTTTTCATCAAATTTGAAAGGAGAGAAAATGGAATTACACAATATTCGTGATGAATATACTAAACGCGTGCTTTCACAAAATGATTGCTATGAAAATCCAATTTTGCAATTTGAACAGTGGCAGAAAGAAGCAATTCATGCGCAAGTCAATGAGCCTACTGCAATGAATATTGCGACTGTTGATGAACAAGGTCGCCCAAATAGCCGAATGGTTTTGTTAAAAGAAGTCAATGATCAAGGATTTGTCTTTTTTACCAATTATCTTAGCCGAAAAGGTAGCTGTATTGAACGTAATCCTTATGTTTCGCTGACTTTCTTTTGGCCAGAATTGGAACGCCAAGTGCGGATTGAAGGTAAGGCGGTTAAAATTTCAGCAGAACAATCCGATAAATATTTTGCTACCCGACCTTACACCAGTCGTATAGGGGCTTGGGCAAGTGAGCAAAGTGCGGTGATTTCTAATTATAAATCTTTGTTAGCAAAAGCCGCATTGGTTGCTGCTAAACATCCATTAAAGGTGCCTCGACCAGATTATTGGGGCGGCTATTTAGTTGTGCCAGAAACCGTGGAATTTTGGCAAGGGCGACCAAGTCGTTTACATGATCGCATTCGTTATCGTAAAGTAAGTGATAATTGGATTAGAGAAAGATTGTCTCCTTAGTAAGTTGAGCATAAAAATAACCGCACTTTAGTTGTATTCCCAAAGTGCGGTTAATTTTTTTACAAATTTTCGTGCTAAAGTTGTTTATTAATGCGTGCTAGTACTTGTCGTTGTACGATTTGCCCGTTTACGATCGTTTTCCGTTAAAAGTTTTTTACGGATACGAATCGACTCAGGTGTCACTTCCACTAACTCATCGTCATCGATAAATTCAATTGCTTGTTCAAGACTGAATTTTACAGGCGTAGTCAGCACAATCGCATCGTCTTTACCTGAAGCACGCATATTGGTCAGTTTTTTACCTTGTAAGCAGTTCACTGTTAAGTCATTTGAACGGCTATGAATACCGATAATTTGCCCTTCATAAACTTCCACGTTTGCATCAATCATTAACTTACCACGTTCTTGTAAGCCAAATAATGCGTAACCCAGTGCTTTACCTGTTGCGTTCGAGATTAATACACCATTTTTACGTTGGCCAATATCTCCACCTTTGATTTCATCGTAGTGGCTAAAGCTTGAGTAAAGTAGGCCTGTACCAGAAGTCATGGTCATAAAGTCCCCACGGAAGCCAATTAATCCGCGGCTAGGAATGATGTATTCTAAACGAACGCGACCTTTACCATCTGGCAACATATCACGAACTTCGCCTTTACGAATACCTAATGCTTCCATCACAGAACCTTGATGTTGTTCTTCCACATCGATAGTTACTTGTTCGTATGGCTCTTGTTTTTTACCGTCAATATCACGATAGATTACTTTAGGGCGAGAAACCGCAAGTTCATAACCTTCACGACGCATATTTTCGATTAACACAGAAAGATGTAATTCCCCACGACCAGAAACACGGAATTCATCCGGGTTTGGGGTTTCTTCTACACGTAATGCCACGTTGTGAACCAATTCTTTATTTAAACGTTCAAGAATTTGACGAGATGTGACATATTTACCTTCTTGCCCTGCAAATGGAGAGGTGTTTACACAGAAGAACATGGTGACTGTTGGTTCATCAACCGTTAATGATGGCAGTGCTTCAACTGCGTTAATATCACAAATCGTATCTGAAATGTTCAATTCTCCTAAACCAGTGATCGCAACAATATCGCCTGCATAAGCAACGTCTTCTTCATAACGTTGTAAACCAAGATGACCAAGTACTTGACCGATACGACCTTGACGAGTTTTTCCTTCACTATTGATGATAGTAACAGGTTGATTTGGTTTAATCGCACCACGCTTAATACGACCAATGCCGATAACACCTACATAGTTGTTATAGTCTAATTGTGAAATTTGCATTTGGAATGGCGCATCAAGTTCTACTTTTGGCGGCTCTACATATTTCACAATGGCTTCAAATAATGGCGTCATATCTTCTGCTAATTCTTCGTGCTCAAGACCTGCAACACCATTTAATGCTGATGCATAGATAATAGGGAAATCTAATTGTTCATCTGTTGCACCAAGATTGACAAATAAATCAAATACTTGATCTACAACCCAGTCAGGACGCGCACCAGGGCGATCAACTTTATTAATTACGACGATTGGTTTTAAGCCGTGAGCGAATGCTTTTTGTGTCACGAAACGCGTTTGTGGCATTGGGCCATCAAACGCATCAACAACTAATAGAACAGAATCTACCATAGAAAGCACGCGTTCAACTTCGCCACCGAAGTCGGCGTGTCCTGGAGTATCCACGATGTTAATACGGTAATCATTCCAGTTAATCGCGGTATTTTTTGCAAGAATGGTAATGCCACGTTCTTTTTCAAGATCGTTTGAGTCCATAACGCGTTCATCTACATCGCCACGAGCAGATTCAAAAGTACCAGATTGTTGCAGAAGTTTATCCACAAGAGTGGTTTTACCATGGTCTACGTGCGCAATAATGGCGATGTTACGGAGTTTTTTAATATCGATTTCGTTTTTCATTGTTTAATGCTTTGATTGGATAAGATGCAATTTTTATTGCATTGTTACATAAAAATGGTGCAACGAATTGCACCCTACATTTCTACATTTGTCGAAAGGGCAAAAATTATACATGTATTTTTCTTTTTCTGCTATGGCTAGAATAAGAAAAATAAATTTCATGAAAAAATAGTATGGCTACGTTATAATGTGAGCTTATCTTAATAAGACTAACCATAGAGGATTTCCTAATGCCAAACGCAAATGCAATCGCTAATGTATTTAAGCTAATTGAAGAAAATAATGTGAAATTTGTACTTCTTCGATTTACCGATATTAAAGGTAAAGAACATGGTGTTTCTATCCCAGTTAGCCTTGTTGATGAAGATATGTTTGAAGACGGCAAGATGTTTGATGGTTCCTCTGTTGAAGGATGGAAGACAATTAATAAAGCCGATATGTTGCTTATGCCAATGGCAGAAACAGCCGTGGTCGATCCATTTGCGCAAATTCCAACGCTTTCTATTCGTTGTAGTGTTTATGAACCAACGACAATGCAAAGCTATGATCGCGATCCGCGCTCTATTGCAATTCGTGCAGAAAATTATATGCGTTCAACAGGTATCGCGGATCAAGCTTTTTTCGGCCCAGAGCCTGAATTCTTCTTATTTGATGATGTGCGTTTTGATGTATCAATGAACAAAGCGTCTTTTTCTATTGATGATATAGAAGCTGCTTGGAACACGAATAAAAAATATGAAGAAGGCAATAATGCTTATCGTCCATTGAAAAAAGGCGGATATTGTGCCGTTGCACCGATTGATAGTGCGCACAATATTCGTTCTGAAATGTGCTTGATTTTAGAAGAAATGGGATTAGTCATCGAAGCCCATCATCATGAAGTGGCGACTGCAGGACAGAATGAAATTGCGACTAAATTTAATACGCTAACCTTAAAAGCCGATGAAACCCAAATCTATAAATATGTTGTGCAAAATGTGGCGTTAGAGCACGGTAAAACAGCGTGTTTTATGCCAAAACCAATTACTGGCGATAATGGTTCAGGCATGCACTGTAATATGTCGTTAAGCAAAGACGGAAAAAATATTTTCCAAGGCGATAAATATGCAGGTCTTTCAGAAACCGCACTTTACTACATCGGCGGTATTATTAAGCACGCTAAAGCATTAAATGCGTTCACTAATCCAAGCACTAATTCATATAAACGTTTAGTGCCGGGTTATGAAGCACCTGTATTGTTGGCTTATTCTGCAAGTAATCGTTCTGCCTCAATTCGTATCCCTGCTGTAACCAATCCAAAAGCGATTCGCATAGAAGCGCGTTTCCCAGATCCTTTAGCAAACCCATATTTAGCATTTGCTGCATTATTAATGGCAGGTCTTGATGGTGTAGTAAACAAAATCCACCCAGGCGATGCAATGGATAAAAATCTTTATGATCTTCCACCAGAAGAATTAAAAGATATTCCAGCAGTAGCAAGCTCGCTAGAAGATGCGTTGAATTCACTAGAAAAAGACTATGAATTCTTAACTCAAGGTGGTGTATTTGCTAAAGATTTTATTGATGCGTTTATCAGCATCAAACGTAAAGAAGTGGAGCGTTTAAATATGGCACCACATCCAGTTGAGTTTGAAATGTATTATGCGTAATTATCATTGATGAAATCATGTTTAAAAGTGCGGTAAAATTTACCGCACTTTTCGTTTGAAATTGTTTATAACGAGAATCGGGTAAAAATGTCGAATACAAATAGAACAATTCTAGTTACTGGTGGAGCGGGTTTTATTGGTTCTGCGCTTGTCCGTTATCTTCTTGAAAAGACACATAATAAGATCGTAAATGTTGATAAGCTGACTTATGCAGGAAATTTAGCCTCACTTAAAACCGTAGAAAACCATCCACGTTATGCTTTTGTACAAGCAGATGTTTGTGATACTAAAGCATTGTCTTATATTTTTTCACAATATCAACCTGATGCTGTTATCCATCTTGCCGCTGAAAGTCATGTTGATCGTTCTATAAATGCGTCTTCGGAGTTTATACAAACTAACATTGTAGGAACTTATAGGCTACTTGAATCAACTCTAGACTACTGGCATTGTTTAGATAATCAAAAAAAATCCAGCTTCCGATTCTTACATATTTCCACCGATGAAGTTTATGGCGATTTAAAAAGTAATGAGGGGGTATTTACTGAAACATCAGCTTATAAACCTAGTAGCCCTTATTCTGCTTCAAAAGCGGCAAGCGATCATCTTGTGCAAGCTTGGTATAGAACATATGGGTTACCGACAATCATTACACATAGTTCAAATAATTATGGCCCGTATCAGTACCCTGAAAAATTAATTCCATTGATGATTTTAAATGCGATAGAGGGAAAAATACTGCCTATTTATGGCGATGGTTTGCAAATTAGAGATTGGTTATTTGTTGAAGATCATATTACTGCATTGTATAGCGTTTTGATGAAAGGAAATATTGGGGAAACCTATAATATTGGCGGAAATAATGAAAAGTCCAACATTGAAGTGGTGCGTTCTATTTGTTCTTTACTGGAAGAATTTTTACCTAATAAACCAAAACATATTGATAAATATGAAGATTTAATTTGCTATGTGCAAGATAGACCTGGTCACGATCTTCGTTATGCGCTTGATACAAGTAAAATCAATCATAAACTAGGCTGGGTGCCTAAAGAGACTTTTGAATCGGGATTAAGAAAAACGGTAATTTGGTATTTGAACCATCAAGAATGGTGTCAAAGAATTTTAAATAATTAACTATTTAAAAATAAAACTGGTATAGTTTTATTCCGCTATAAGCTTATATTCGAGAAATAAAATGGAAATTATATTATCAATAAACCAAGCCTCTGACGCTTGGGGAAAAGATGCTATTTTGAGCTTTGACTCTAATAAAGCAACAATTCATTTAAAAAATAATGAAAAAACTGACCGCACTTTAGTTCAACAAGCTGCTCGTAAATTGCGTGGGCAAGGGATTAAAGAGGTGGAATTAGTTGGTGAAGAATGGGATTTGGAATTTTGCTGGGCGTTTTATCAAGGTTTTTATACCGCAAAACAAGATTACGGGATTGAGTTTCCTCATTTGGATCATGATCTACAAGATGAATTGTTAGCGCGTATCGAATGTGGTGATTTTGTGCGTGGAATTATTAATGAACCAGCACAAAGTCTAACGCCTGTGAAATTAGCGGAGCGTGCGGCTGAATTTATCTTAAACCAAGCGGACATTTATAATGAAAAAAGTGCGGTAAATTTTAAGATTATTTCTGGGGAGGATCTTGAACAACAAGGTTATCATGGAATTTGGACGGTGGGTAAAGGATCTGCTAACTTGCCCGCTATGTTGCAACTTGATTTCAATCCAACACAAGATCCGAATGCGCCAGTGTTAGCTTGTTTGGTTGGTAAGGGGATTACTTTTGACAGTGGCGGCTACAGCATTAAACCAAGTGATGGAATGAGCACAATGCGAACCGATATGGGCGGGGCTGCACTATTAACGGGGGCATTAGGTTTCGCTATCGCTCGCGGATTAAATCAACGCGTTAAACTGTATTTATGTTGCGCAGAAAATTTGGTGAGCAATAATGCATTTAAATTGGGTGATATTATTACTTATAAAAATGGTGTGAGTGCAGAAGTGTTGAATACGGATGCTGAAGGACGTTTAGTGTTGGCTGATGGATTGATTGAGGCTGATAACCAAAATCCGGGTGTTATTATTGATTGTGCGACTTTAACTGGGGCTGCAAAAGTGGCAGTAGGCAACGACTATCATTCGGTATTATCTATGGATGATGAACTTGTGAAAAATCTTTTCCAATCAGCACAACAAGAAAACGAACCTTTCTGGCGTTTACCATTTGAAGATTTTCATCGTTCACAAATTAATTCATCTTTTGCCGATATTGCTAATATTGGTTCGGTTCCAGTTGGAGCGGGAGCAAGCACTGCAACGGCATTTTTATCGTATTTTGTAAAAAATTATCAACAAAATTGGTTGCATATTGATTGTTCAGCGACTTATCGTAAATCTGGTAGTGATTTATGGGCTGTTGGAGCAACAGGGATTGGTGTGCAAACTTTAGCAAATTTAATGTTATCAAAATCATTGAAGTAAGGAGATATGATGACAGAAAGAACTTTTTCGATTATTAAACCTGATGCGGTAAAGCGTAATCTAATTGGGGTGATCTTAACTCGTTTTGAGCAAAATGGCTTTAAAATCATAGCCTCTAAAATGGTATGCTTAACTCGTGAGCAAGCTGAAGGCTTTTATGCAGAGCATCAAGGCAAAGAATTTTTTGCTCCTTTAGTTGATTATATGATGTCTTCACCGATAGTGGTTTCTGTACTTGAAAAAGAAAATGCAGTGAAAGATTACCGCACTTTGATTGGTACAACGAATCCAGAAACTGCAGCAGAAGGGACAATTCGTAAAGAGTTTGCATTGAGTCAGCGTGAGAATTCGGTTCATGGCTCGGATAGTGTGGAAAGTGCAAATCGTGAAATTGCCTATTTCTTTACTGATTCTGAAATTTTTGAGCGTTGATCGATAGTAAAAAGCACCTAAAATAGTTTAGGTGCTTTTGAATTTTTAATGCTTATAAAATAAGACCTTCTTAAGGTTTATAGATGAACTCAATTCCTTCATCATCTTCTTCGGTCCAATCATCATCCCAATCTTCGTCATCATCAAATTGATGCTCAGCTAGTTGTTCTTGATGGTAATCTTCCCATTTGAATTTTACTTCTTCAGGTGCAACTTGTTGTGTTTCAGCTTCGCGTGGATTTGCTATGATAAAGTCCATAATATCACGACAAAGTGGTGGAACATTTTTCCCTGTTGCAGCTGAAATCAGGTAATAGTCTTCTTCCCAACCTAATTGTTCAGCAATTTCTCGTGCTCGCTCTTCAGCTTCTTCATCACTCATAGTATCAATTTTATTAAATACTAACCAGCGTGGCTTTTCTGATAATTTTTCGCTGTATTGGAAAAGTTCAGATTCAATAATAGCGACATTATCTGCTGGGTTAGAGCCATCAATTGGATCAATATCGACTAAATGAATAAGCACTCTACAACGTTCTAGATGTTTTAAAAAGCGAATGCCTAGTCCAGCACCATCTGCTGCGCCCTCAATTAATCCTGGAATATCAGCTACTACGAAACTATGTGAGTCGTCCACTTTTACAACACCGAGACTTGGCACTAAGGTGGTAAATGGATAATCTGCAACTTTTGGTTTGGCTGCTGAAACGGCACGAATAAAAGTGGATTTACCAGCATTAGGTAAACCGAGCATTCCCACATCGGCAAGTAGCATTAATTCGAGTAATAAATCGCGTTTTTCGCCCGGTGTTCCCATTGTTTTTTGACGTGGTGCACGATTTACCGATGATTTGAAACGGGTATTCCCTAAACCGTGATAACCACCTTTGGCTACCAACATTTTTTGACCGTGTTGGGTTAAATCTCCCAAGGTTTCTTTTGTGTCATTATCAATAGCGCGAGTTCCTACGGGAACAGGTAAAATAATATCTTTACCACGACGTCCTGTACAATCTGAACTCCGTCCATTCTCTCCGCGCTCTGCCGCAAAGCGTTTATTAAAACGGTAATCGATTAAGGTATTGAGGTTTTCATCAGCTTGTAAATATACATCGCCACCATCGCCACCATCTCCACCATCAGGACCGCCTTTCGGAATAAATTTCTCTCGACGGAAACTTACGCAACCGTTGCCACCATCCCCAGCCTCAATTCGAATAAGGGATTCATCAATAAATTTCATTAAAACTTCTCCAAAATAAACCGCACTTTAATGAGTTTTATGCGGTAATAATTTATGTCCAATTGCGGATAAAATTGCCCCGCATACTACAACAAATGCGCCAATATAGCTAATATTATTCAATTCTGGTGCCGCAAAATCTGCTGGGCTAAAATAATGGGCAATATGAGAAAATAGGATTGTGAAAAGAGGTACAAGTGTGATAACAACACTGACTTTTGATACATCCCAACGATTAAGTGCCTCCGCATAAGAGCCGTATCCAATTAAGGTATTTAAACAGCAGTAAATAAAACAAATCAGAGCTAAAGGTGTGAGTTCTTGTACTTGCGAGAATTCAGCCATCGGCATAAAAGCTATGGCACAACCTAAATACATCATTAGCAAGATTTGTTGTGAATTAAATTTACGCAACATTAATTTTTGCGCCATTCCATAGGCGACCCAAATAAGGGATCCTGCTACGCTTAAGATGACACCTGTTGAATACTGATTTAGTCCGGCAAATACATCAAAACGATCATTAAAGAATAAGCCTAAACCAATTAACAATAAGAAAAGCCCGATCTTTTGGTGCAGACCCAATTTTTCTTTGAAGATCAGGACACCACAGATGAGCATTCCAAAAGAGGATAAATGAATAAAAATTTGTGCAACTGAAGGTTCAATATAATTCAGTGAACTACTAAATAATAGAAAATTGCCGGTAAGGCCAATTACCCCAATAAGAGCAAGCCAAGCATATTGACCGACTTTCATTGGTTCAGGTAATTTCTTTTTATAAGTAAGTAGAGCTAATAATGAGATTGCGGCTACAATAAAACGATACCATACGATAGTTTGCGCGTTCATTACAGACAAAGCTTGTTTGAGAGCGATAGGTAAGGATCCCCAAGCCATAGCAGTAATAAGCGCAAAGGTAAAGCCTAATAGAGGTTGTTGTTTCATTGCTTGCTCGCTTATGTGAAATTAAAAAAGACAAAACGCCCCACAAAATTGTAGGGCGTTTCAATCGAATAGATTTTAAATTATTCAGTAACAATACTTACGTATTTACGGCTTTTCTCGCCTTTTACTTCAAATTTAACTTTGCCATCTGCAGTTGCGAATAAGGTGTGGTCTTTACCCATACCTACGTTGCTACCCGCGTGGAACTTAGTACCACGTTGACGAACAATGATGCTACCTGCTAATACAGATTCGCCACCGAAACGTTTAACACCAAGGCGTTTAGCTTCAGAATCGCGACCGTTACGAGTTGAACCACCAGCTTTTTTAGTTGCCATCTACTTGATCTCCTCTGAAATTATGCTTGAATCCCAGTGATTTTCACTTCTGTGAACCACTGACGATGACCTTGTTGTTTACGGCTGTGTTTGCGACGACGGAATTTAACGATTTTAACTTTCTCGCCACGACCTTGTGCAACTACTTCAGCCACTACTTTTGCGCCAGCAACCACTGGTGCACCAATTTTAACATCTTCACCATTAACGACCATCAACACAGAATCGAACTCAACTGTTGCGCCAGTTGCAAGTTCAAGTTTTTCTAAACGAACAACTTGACCTTCGCTCACACGGTGTTGTTTACCGCCACTTTGGAAAACTGCGTACATAAATACTCCGCTTAATTGTGTTTCCCTGCTCTTTAGCAGTCCACACTTAAAAATTCATATAAATAGGTCGCAAATTCTACGGAAAAATCCTACCTATGGCAAGAATTTATTTACAATAAAATAAAAAAATTCCCTTCATTTGCGGATTGATTTCAGAAAGTCTGAAAATTCGGGTAAAATGCACCGCACTTTTGACTAATAATTGATGAAAAAATGAAGAAACAAGATCTTATGAGCATAGACGAGATCCAGAAACTTGCAGATCCCGACATGCAAAAAGTTAATCAAAATATTCTTGCTCAGCTTAATTCAGATGTTCCATTAATAGGACAGTTAGGTTTTTATATTGTTCAAGGTGGAGGTAAGCGGATCCGTCCATTGATCGCAGTTCTCGCAGCTCGATCTTTAGGGTTTGAGGGCTCTAATTCAATTACTTGTGCTACTTTTGTTGAATTTATTCATACTGCCTCTTTATTGCATGATGATGTGGTGGATGAGTCCGATATGCGTCGTGGGCGCGCTACGGCGAATTCAGAATTTGGGAATGCTGCAAGCGTACTTGTAGGAGACTTTATTTATACGCGTGCATTTCAATTAGTTGCACAATTAGAGTCATTGAAGATTTTGGGAATTATGGCCGATGCGACTAACGTTTTAGCGGAAGGCGAAGTTCAGCAGTTAATGAATGTTAATGATCCCGAAACGAGCGAAGCTAATTATATGCGTGTAATTTATAGTAAAACTGCCCGTTTGTTTGAAGTGGCGGGTCAGGCTGCTGCAATTGTCGCGGGTGGAACAGAAGATCAAGAAAAGGCTTTACAAGATTATGGGCGTTATCTTGGAACTGCATTTCAGCTCGTGGATGATGTATTGGATTATAGTGCAAATGCACAAGCTCTAGGTAAAAATGTAGGAGATGATTTAGCTGAAGGCAAACCAACTCTTCCTCTGCTACATGCTATGCGTCATGGTAATGCTCAACAGGCTGCTTTAATTCGCGAAGCGATTGAGCAAGGTGGTAAACGTGAAGCTATTGATGAAGTATTAGCTATTATGGCTGAGCATAAGTCTTTAGATTATGCGATGAATCGTGCAAAAGAAGAAGCTCAAAAAGCAGTAGATGCAATTGCAATGTTGCCAGACAGTGATTATAAGAAGGCATTGATTTCTTTGGCGTATTTGTCTGTGGATAGAAATTATTAGTCCTTAATTTAGCTTATATACTTGATACCAATTAATTTTAATTAAACTTTATGAATACAGAACTTCAATCTAAACCCGAGCAAAGTGCGGTTAACTTTCAAGGTAAAACTCGTAAACAAAAGGTACGCAAAGATCCTAATGCTCCTTTTATTCGTGAAAAACTTGAGTTGCCAGACGGACATAATAAACTCCTTTTACATTCATGCTGTGCGCCTTGCTCGGGTGAAGTGATGGAAGCAATCCTTGCATCTGGCATTGAATTTACGATTTATTTTTACAATCCGAACATTCATCCACTCAAAGAATATTTAATTCGTAAAGAAGAAAATATTCGTTTTGCCCAAAAATTTGGCATTCCATTTATTGATGCAGATTACGATCGTCAAAATTGGTTTGATCGTGCCAAAGGAATGGAATGGGAGCCAGAGAGGGGAATTCGTTGTACTATGTGTTTTGATATGCGCTTTGAAAAAGCTGCTGAATATGCTCATGAACATGGTTTCCCTGTATTTACTAGTTGCCTGGGTATTTCTCGCTGGAAGGATATGAATCAAATCAATGGCTGTGGGCATCGCGCTGCAGAAAAATATGATGATGTTATTTATTGGGATTACAACTGGCGAAAAGAAGGTGGCTCGCAACGCATGATTGAGATTAGTAAGCGTGAGCGGTTTTATCAACAGGAATATTGCGGCTGTGTGTATTCTTTACGTGATAGTAATAAATGGCGAGAAGAGACTGGTCGTCAAAAAATTGAAATCGGAAAATTGTATTATAGTGCAGATTAATATGATGAACACAAAAAAGGCTTGGAATCCCAAGCCTTTTTCTTTGCGAAATTATTCGCCCAAACGCTCTTTAATACGAGCTGATTTACCTGAACGTTCACGTAAGTAGTAAAGTTTAGCTTTACGTACTGCACCTTTACGTTTAACAGCGATAGAATCTACAGCTGGAGAGTGAGTTTGGAATACACGCTCAACACCTACGCCGTTAGATACTTTACGTAAAGTAAATGCTGAGTGCAAGCCACGGTTACGAATTGCAATAACCACGCCTTCGAATGCTTGCAAACGACGTTTGCTACCTTCAACTACCCATACTTTAACTTCTAAAGTATCACCTGGGCGGAAGCTAGGTACGTTTTGTTTTAATTGTTCTTGTTCAAGTTGTTTGATAACGTTAGACATAGTTTGATCCTTTATTGATCCTAGATGTAACTGAAACTAACTGTTATATTCGGCTTGTGCCTCTTTTAACAGCTTACGTTGTTCGTCAGTCAGAGCTAGGCCTTCTAAGAGCTCAGGGCGTCGGAGCCACGTTCTTTGTAGCGATTGTTTTAATCGCCATTTCCGAATTTCTTCGTGATGTCCCGACATCAGCACGGGTGGTACAGTTAATCCTTCTAACACTTCCGGTCTGGTGTAATGCGGACAATCTAATAGACCATCTGCAAAAGAATCTTCTTCTGCGGAGGCTTGTTTGCCTAATACACCGGGAATAAAACGTGCAACAGCATCAATTAATGTCATTGCTGGCAATTCCCCACCAGTCAGAACGTAATCCCCGATTGACCATTCTTCATCAATTTCAGTTTGAATCAATCGCTCATCAATACCTTCGTAACGCCCACATACCAAAATCAATTTCTGATTTTGAGCAAGTTCCGTTACGCCGCTTTGATCGAGTTTACGTCCTTGTGGAGAAAGGTAAATCACCTTTGCGCCTTCTCCTGCCGCTGCTTTCGCAGCATGAATTGCATCCCGTAAAGGTTGCACCATCATCAGCATTCCAGGACCACCACCATAAGGACGGTCATCCACGGTTTTATGCTTGTCGAATGTAAAATCTCTTGGATTCCAATATTCTATTTGCAGAAGATTATGTTTTACGGCTCTACCTGTAACCCCAAATTCCGTAATCGCTTTAAACATTTCGGGGAATAATGAAATCACCCCTATCCACATAAAAAGCCTACTACATTACGTTTGTGCATACTTGAGATTAGAAACCAGCGTCCCAATCCACTTCAATAGTTTTCGTGGTGAGATCGACTCTTTTAACTACTTGTTCATACAAAAACGGAATTAACCGCTCTTGTTTTCCAAAAGCATCTTTGGTATTAGCTTTCACCACTAGCACATCATTAGAACCGGTTTCCATCATCTCTGTTACAGTTCCCATTGTATAACCTTCTAGGTTTACGACTGAGCAACCAATTAAATCGTGCCAGTAATAATCGCCTTCTTCCAGTTCTGGGAAAACAGATAAATCCACACCAATTTCAACATTTGCTAAAATTTGTGCGGCTTCACGGTCATCAACGCCTTTTAATTTAACGATGATTTCGTGATTATGATGACGCCAGTTTTCTAATTCCGTTGGCTGCCATTCACCTTTGATTTTTAAAAACCAAGGTTGATACTCAAAAATGCTTTCAGCTTGTTCTGTTGATGAATAAATACGTAACCACCCACGAATACCGTAGGTTGAGCCTAATTTGCCCACAACTTCAATACGTTGTTGTTCCATATTTTTCACCTATCTTAGTTTAAGAACTAAATCAAAAAGCGAAATTATGCTTTTTGAGCTTCTTTTATCAAAGTTGCAACACGGTCTGAAAGTGATGCACCTTGACCAACCCAGTGGTTAACACGGTCTAGGTCGATACGAACACGTTCTGCGTTACCTTGTGCGATAGGATTGAAGAAACCTACACGCTCAATGAAACGACCGTCACGTGGTGAACGGCTGTCAGCTACTACGATTTGATAAAATGGGCGTTTTTTAGCTCCGCCACGAGATAAACGAATGGTTACCATAACCTTCCTCTAAATGTTTAATTACTAAAAGAATATTCCCAAATTCGAAAGCGATTTAAGAATATAGCTTACTTTTTTCTCTGTATATATAGACAAAAAGCCCGCGAATTTTATACTTTTTGAGCAAAATTGCAAGTTTTGGATGCGCATTCTAATAAGTACGTTATATTCTTTTGAAAAGGTAAACATTATTATTCACATGCAATTTTGTTTTACGTATAATCTAAGAAACTCTCAAGCAGTTTTAGGTCAAGTTTACGCGTTAAGCGGTATTTTATATTGATAAAATATCAGTTAAATGAGGTTTATTATGAAAATCGGTTTTCATTCTGTGTTACTTGGATTAGCGTCATGTATTGGCATTCAACAATCTGTGATAGCGAGTCCTCCCCCGTCTTCTCACCAATCAATATCAACTGAGTCCGCGGAGGCTTTAAAGCAACAATTTTCAATCGCTTTAGCTAAACAAGAAAAGCAACAAGTTTCGATTTTACAGAAAAAACTCACCGCACTTTTTTCTTTACCTCCTCAATTTCTAGATAACCAGATCCAAATAAGCGAAAAAATCCTTACTCGTATTTTTAAAACAGATAAAAATCTAACCCCTAAATTTCTTGATTACTTATACTTTGAGCCGATAAATACTGGCGATGCTAATTTAATTCAGGAAATGAAGAAAAACTTATTGGTGTCTTTTTTAGCAAATGAGCAGGCAAAAATTTATATTCGTCAAACAGATAATTCGGAGCAATTTGTTCAGGCTTTAATGGAGCGGGGAGCAAAAGCAGATCAAATTATACTATTGTCTTTGAATGCTAAAGATATATTTCAAAAAATGATTGAACAAATGCGCCAAGATTTTCCGAACCAGACTATTTTTCCGATTACTGAAAATCGTGTCAGTTTGATTACTCCTTCTTCTGAAATTAAGCCACGCCTTGCTTTAGCAAATATGATGTTCAATCGCCAATTTAAAGGTGTGGAAGTTGATGATTTCTCGTATTTAGATCAACCTCGAGAAAATTTACAGCACAATAATGATGCAATTCGTTACAAAACCTTTCAAGCAATGCTAGAAGGTTTAAATTAATCCCTTACCAACAGGAGTTTTTATGCTTTTATCCAAAAAATCAGCCACCTTTGCACTCAGTGCATTCGCGATGCTTTTCACTAGTGCAGCTCTTGCCAAAGAGGCACCACAAGCTCACAAAGCTGTGGAATTAAGTATTTTGCACATCAATGATCACCATTCTTATTTAGAACCGCATGAAACACGGATTAATTTAAATGGTCAGCAAACCAAAGTGGATATTGGTGGTTTTTCTGCTGTCAATGCAAAACTTAACGAATTGCGTAAAAAATACAAAAATCCATTAGTATTGCATGCAGGCGATGCCATTACTGGTACGCTTTACTTCACGCTGTTTGGCGGTTCTGCAGATGCAGCTGTCATGAATGCTGGTAATTTCCATTATTTTACTTTAGGTAATCATGAATTTGACGCGGGTAATGAAGGGTTATTAAAACTGCTTGAACCATTAAAAATCCCTGTGCTTTCAGCTAATGTGATTCCTGATAAAAGTTCAATTTTGTATAACAAATGGAAACCTTACGATATTTTCACAGTGGATGGAGAAAAAATTGCCATTATCGGTTTAGATACCGTGAATAAAACAGTGAATTCATCTTCACCGGGTAAGGATGTGAAGTTCTATGATGAAATTGCTACTGCACAAATTATGGCAAATGCGCTAAAACAACAAGGTATTAATAAAATCATTTTACTTTCACATGCAGGAAGTGAAAAAAATATCGAAATTGCTCAAAAAGTAAATGATATTGATGTGATCGTTACTGGCGATTCACATTATTTATACGGAAATGATGAATTACGTGGTTTAAAATTGCCAGTAATCTATGAATATCCACTTGAATTTAAAAATCCAAATGGCGAACCGGTATTTGTAATGGAAGGCTGGGCTTATTCTGCTGTTGTGGGTGATTTAGGTGTTAAATTCAGTCCTGAAGGTATTGCGTCTATTACTCGTAAAATTCCTCACGTGTTAATGAGTTCTCATAAACTTCAAGTGAAAAATTCGGAAGGTAAATGGGCTGAATTAGCTGGCGATGAACGTAAAAAAGCACTTGATACTTTAAAATCAATGAAAAGTATTTCACTTGATGATCACGATGCAAAAACCGATAAGCTTATTGCTAAATATAAAAGTGAAAAAGATCGTTTAGCACAAGAAATTGTGGGCGTTATCACTGGTTCTGCAATGCCGGGTGGTTCAGCAAACCGTATCCCAAATAAAGCAGGATCTAATCCAGAAGGTTCTATTGCAACGCGTTTTATTGCAGAAACAATGTATAACGAACTCAAAACGGTGGATTTAACTATTCAAAATGCTGGCGGTGTACGCGCAGATATTTTACCGGGCAATGTAACCTTTAACGATGCTTATACTTTCTTACCTTTCGGGAATACGTTATATACCTATAAAATGGAAGGTTCGTTAGTGAAACAAGTGCTTGAAGATGCAATGCAATTTGCTTTGGTTGATGGCTCTACAGGCGCATTCCCTTATGGTGCAGGTATTCGTTATGAAGCGAATGAAACACCAAATGCGGAAGGTAAACGTTTAGTGAGTGTTGAAGTCTTGAATAAACAAACCCAACAATGGGAACCGATTGATGATAATAAACGTTATCTCGTTGGTACTAATGCCTATGTAGCTAGCGGTAAAGATGGTTATAAAACTTTTGGTAAATTATTTAACGATCCAAAATATGAAGGCGTTGATACATACTTGCCTGATGCGGAAAGTTTCATTAAATTTATGAAAAAACACCCGCACTTTGAGGCTTACACTTCATCAAATGTGAAATTTAATGCTTCAACTGATGCGTTACCTAAAAAATAAAATTGAAAAATAGACTAAAAATAGCGCGTATTTAACGCGCTATTTTTGTTATAAGTTTGCTGCTTTAAGATGTTATAGATGATAGAGAATCTTGATTATTCCACACCTGAATAGTTTCTCGTGAAAAATAAATTCCCTAGAAAGGTTGAAAAATAGGGTGGTTTATTGCGATAATCTAGACCATTTTTGGGGAGATCTTTCAAGTAGTCAAATTTGTTTTAGGCTGTGTATTTTTGTTAGAAAGATCAATTTTTTATTTCACCTTTAATTTAATTAGAAAAGAACAATGGCGGAAAAACGTAATATTTTTTTAGTGGGGCCAATGGGTGCAGGTAAAAGCACCATCGGTCGTCAATTAGCACAACAGCTTAATATGGATTTTATTGATTCCGATGCCGTGATTGAAGAGCGTACTGGCGCGGATATTAGCTGGATTTTTGATTTGGAAGGTGAAGAAGGCTTCCGTAAGCGTGAAGAACGCATTATTAACGAGCTTACTCAAATGCAAGGCATTGTACTTTCAACGGGTGGTGGCGCAGTGCTTTCTAAAGAGAGTCGTAATTATTTATCTGCACGCGGTATCGTGATTTATTTAGAAACAACGGTGGAAAAACAATTCCAACGTACTCAACGTGATAAAAAACGTCCATTACTCCAAGATGCAGATAATCCTCGTCAAGTGTTGGAAGATTTAGCAAAAATTCGCAATCCGCTTTATGAAGAAATTGCGGACATCACTTTGCCAACCGATGAGCAAAATGCCAAAGTAATGGTAAATCAAATTGTTGATTTAATTGATAATATGAATGGATTGAATGGTGCACTTTAAACACACCTAAGGATAAATTATGCTGTGCGTCAACGTGGAATTGCAAGAGCGTCGCTATCCTATTTTAATTGGTAGCGGATTGTTACAAGATGAACGTAGTTACCCGATTAAACGTGGGGAGCGCGTGATGATTGTAACGAATCCCACGGTCGCACAGTTTTATCTTGATACAGTCATCTATGCGTTAGAAAAACGTGGTTGCGTGGTCGATCATGTTTTATTGCCAGATGGCGAAAAATACAAAACGCTTGAATCTTTAAACTTAATTTTCACCGCGCTTTTGCAAGGTAATCATGGGAGAGATACCACGATTATTGCATTGGGCGGCGGCGTGATTGGCGATGTTGCGGGATTTGCTGCGGCAAGTTATCAGCGAGGTGTGCGTTTAATTCAAATTCCAACCACATTGCTTTCACAAGTGGATTCTTCAGTGGGCGGTAAAACGGCGGTTAATCATGAATTAGGCAAAAATATGATTGGTGCGTTCTATCAGCCATCAATGGTTATTATTGATACGCTCACGCTTAATACGCTTCCTAAACGTGAAGTAAACGCGGGGCTTGCTGAAGTTATCAAATATGGCGCCATTTTAGATTACGAATTTTTTGAATGGCTAGAACAACATATTGATGAACTTGTCGCTTTGCATCCTGAGGCGCTTCAACATTGTATTTCTCGTTGTTGTCAAATTAAAGCGGATGTGGTCGCGAGAGATGAAACAGAAAAGGGCGACCGTGCATTGCTCAATCTTGGGCATACTTTTGGTCATGCCATTGAAACTCACTTAGGTTATGGAAACTGGCTTCATGGCGAAGCTGTTTCAACGGGAATGATGATGGCAGCGGCGCTTTCGGAAGAACTTGGAGATATTTCTATTGCAGATGTGTCTCGCCTTGAAAAATTACTTGCTCGTGCCAATTTGCCCACCGTATCACCGGATACGATGCAGCCGGAGGACTATTTACCGCATATGATGCGTGATAAAAAAGTTCTAGCGGGTAAATTGCGTCTGGTGCTACTCAAATCTCTAGGTCAAGCTTATGTGGCGAATGATACCGATCATACCCTCGTGTTAAACGCAATTCGTCGTTGTACTCAAACGGATTAAGATGTTACGTCCGAAAAAACAATCTTTAAAACCTAAGTTAAAACACCGTCCATTTTTAAAATGGGCGGGGGGGAAATTTCGTTTAACGGACGATATAAATAAAGCCTTTCCAAACAAAAAAAACTGCTTAATTGAGCCATTTGTGGGCGCTGGAGCAGTATTTCTTAATTCTAATTTTGAACGCTATATTTTGGCAGATATCAACCCTGATTTAATCAATCTATTCAATATTGTTAAAGAAAATGTAGAGGGTTATATCGAAGCTTGTAAGCCGATTTTCTTCGCTGATGATGCCAATACACCCAATTATTACTATACCAAACGTCGTCAATTCAATGCTTCTACGAATCCTTTCGAACGTTCGATTATTTTTTTATATTTGAACCGTTTTGGGTTTAACGGATTATGCCGTTATAACAGCAAAAATGAATTTAATGTGCCTTTTGGGGCTTATAAAACTCATTATTTTCCAGAAGATGAATTACGTTATTTCGCTCATAAAGCGCAAAGTGCGGTGTTTTTATGCTGTGATTTTCAAAAAACTTTTGAACTGGCAGATAAAGATTCGGTGATTTATTGCGATCCCCCTTATGCTCCGCTACAACAAGATACTAATTTTACTGGTTATGCGGGGAATGAGTTTGGCCTAGCGCAACAACGTGCTTTGGCTGATTTAGCGAAATCTATACAAAAAGAAAAACAAATTTCGATATTGATCTCGAATCACGATACTAAATTTACGCGTGAAATTTATAATGGTGCTAAATTTAAACGGGTAAAAGTTCAACGTTCTATTAGTCAGAATTCAGAAAAACGCGTAAAAGTGAAAGAATTGATTGCGATATTTGGTGCTCGTAAATAATAAAAATAAACCGCACTTTTGTTAGTGTTCGGTTAGATGACTGTTTTTCTTTAAATCATCCAGCGTATTAAAATTCTCGAAATTTCCTTCTTTTTTTGTAAATTTTACTGAAATCCCGCCATTTTCTTTCATAAATTGTAAAAGACGTCGTTCACCCGATGCTAAATAGTGTCGCAATTTTTCCTTTAGCTGAACAGACATCAAACAAAAAACGGGATGTTCACGTTCCTCATCGCAAGCATAAGCAATTAAAGTGCGGTGATTTTCAACCGCACTTTTGAGTTTATCTAAAAGATTAGTTGGGAAAAAAGGTGTATCACAAGGTGTAAAAAGGATGAAGTCGCTTTTTGTTTTTTCTAGGGCTGTTAGCATGCCACTTAATGGCCCTTGAAAATCGGGCAGTTCATCGGAAAAAACAGGAAAGCCAAATTTTGCATATTCTGTTTGATTTCGGTTAGCGTTAATTGAAATCTGATGAATTTGTGGTTGCAAGCGATGAATAACATGTTGAATTAAAGAGTGTTTACCTAAAATCTGTAATCCTTTATCTTGCCCGTCCATTCTGCGTGCTTTGCCACCAGCCAAAATTACCGCGCTTATTGTAATTGTCATATTTTAATCTATCGTTATTTCAAGTATCATTTGCCTATTTTTTACGATTAAAAAGGAAATAGCAATGAAATGTAAGCGTTTAAATGAAGTTTTGGAACTTTTACAGCCTTATTGGTCTAAAGACCCGGATTTGAGCTTAATGGAAATTTTGCAAAAAATTGCCAATGAATCAGGTTTCCAAAAGCCATTAAATGAATTAACTGATGAAGTGATTATTTATCAGTTAAAAATGGATGGTACCGATAAACATGAGCCAATTCCTGGTCTCAAAAAAGATTACGAAGAAGATTTTAAAACCGCATTGCTCCGTGCTCGCGGTATCATTAAATAAGAAGGAAAGCAAATGAAAAAAGTATTACTTGCGTTAGGTTTAGGCGTCAGCACGCTTATGTCTGTAAATAGTTTTGCCGCAGATTTACAAGAGGGCAAACAATATGTTCAAGTGAGTCAACAGGCTTCACAGCAAAAAGAAGTGATTGAGTTTTTCTCATTCTACTGCCCGCATTGTTACGCCTTTGAAATGGAATACAAAATTCCACAACAAGTCGCAGATGCTTTACCAAAAGACGTGAAATTTAAACAATATCATGTGAATTTCTTAGGTCGCCAGTCTGAAAACTTAACGCGTGCTTGGGCGTTAGCAATGGCATTGGGGGCAGAAAGTAAAGTAAAGGCACCATTATTTGAAGCGGCCCAAAAGGATGCTTTGAAATCAATGGATGATATTCGAGCTATTTTCTTATCGAATGGTATAACTGCCGAGCAATTTGATGGTGGCATTAATAGTTTTGCAGTGAATGGTTTAGTCAATAAACAAGTAAACGCCGCAGAACAATTTAAAGTACGTGGCGTACCTGATTTTTATGTCAATGGTAAATTCCGTGTAAACCCTGAAGGGTTAAATTACGATGATTTCGTGAAAGATTATGTTGAAACTGTAAAAGGTTTATTGCAAAAATAACGAAAAATTGGTTTAATGCCTGCCCTATTTTGTAAATATTAACGAAAGAAGAGAGAATATTATGGCTGCAAGTTTTATCGTAACGCGTCGTTTCTTTGACGACAAAAACTACCCACGTGGTTTTTCCCGTCACGGTGATTACACAATCAAAGAATCACAGGTGCTTGAGCAATATGGCCAAGCGTTCAAAGCATTAGACTTAGGGGAACGTGAGCCAGCGACTAAAGAAGAAAAAGATTTCGTCGCTTTTTGCCGTGGTGAGCGCGCAGCAGAGACTTTCTTTGAAAAAACTTGGAATAAATATCGTACTCGTATTAACACTAAAAAACGTGTTTACACCTTATCTGGTGATGTGAGTGAAGCTGCCTCTGGCGGTGAAGATTATTCCGGCGAATAAGAGACGTTAAATAAGGCAGGCGGAAGTCTGCCTTTTGTTTTTGAATAGCTTGTGAAATCACGCTTAATTCACGGCTGATAATTTTATTCTCCTATCTTTGTATGAACGATTCGTCTTCATACACCCTATGAATACTAATTTCTATGCAATTACCGATTTCTCAATACACCGAACTCCTGCAAAAAAAACACGAAAAACTGACCGCACTTTTGCGCCCTTTTAACGCACCTGAAATTCAAGTTTTCGATTCACCAACTTCTCATTATCGGATGCGTACGGAGTTTCGTATTTGGCACGAGCAAGATGATTTTTACCACATTATGTTTGATCAGGCGACCAAACAACGTTATCGCATTGATGAATTCCCTATCGCAAGCGAACTCATTAATCGCATGATGCAAACCCTGTTGCCTTTATTAAAAACGCAAGATGTATTACACAAAAAACTGTTCCAAATTGATTATCTCAGCACCCTGAGCAACAAAATCATCGTGAGCCTGTTGTATCACAAACCACTTACTGAAGAATGGGAAAGTGCAGCAAAAAATTTGAAAGAAAAATTGACCGCACTTGGCTTTGATGTGCAGCTTATCGGACGTGCCAGCAAACAAAAAATCTGCTTAGATCAAGATTATGTGGATGAGGTTTTACCTGTGAATGGCAGAAATTATGTTTATCGCCAAGTCGAGAATAGTTTTACCCAGCCAAACGCAACGGTAAACTGCAAAATGCTTGAATGGGCAATTGATTGTACTCAAAATAGCGAAGGTGATTTATTAGAACTTTACTGCGGTAATGGTAATTTTTCTATCGCACTTGCACAAAATTTCCGTAAGGTATTAGCAACAGAAATCGCAAAACCTTCCGTAGCCGCTGCACAGTTTAATATAGCTGAAAATAAAGTCGATAATTTACAAATTATCCGTATGTCGGCAGAAGAATTTACGCAGGCTATGAATGGGGTTCGAGCCTTTAATCGCTTGAAAGGAATTGATTTAAAATCTTATGAATGTAATACCATTTTTGTCGATCCACCTCGCGCAGGGCTTGATCCTGATACAGTGAAACTTGTACAAAATTACGATCGCATTTTGTATATTTCCTGTAATCCACATACGCTGTGCGATAATCTTGTTGAACTATCAAAAACGCACCGCATTGAAAAAGCGGCGTTATTTGACCAATTCCCTTACACTGACCACATGGAAAGCGGCGTATGGCTTATTCGCAAGTAGGTATTCAACTAATTTCTGAATCTTCAGAAAAAACATTAGCAGAATTGACCGCACTTTGTGCTGAACATCATATTATTCATAATGAACAAAGCCCACTTGCACTTGTTCAAACCGATGAGCGTTTAGAACTTCGTAAACTAGATGAACCTAAACTCGGGGCGGTTTATGTTGATTTTGTAGGTGGCACTATGGCTCATCGTCGTAAATTCGGTGGGGGGCGTGGTGAAGCTGTAGCGAAAGCGGTAGGGATTAAAGGTTCGGAATTGCCAACGGTTATTGATGCCACAGCAGGTCTAGGGCGCGATGCCTTTGTGCTAGCCTCGATTGGCTGCCAAGTTCGTTTAGTAGAACGTCATCCTGTTGTTTTTTTACTTCTACAAGATGGTTTAAATCGTGCTTATCAAGATGAAGAAATCGGCGAGATGTTGCAACAAAATTTGCGCTTGCTGAATGTTCAGCATATTAATGAACTAGATCCTAATACCGATTATGCCGATGTGGTTTATCTCGATCCAATGTATCCGCATAAACAAAAATCTGCGTTAGTAAAAAAAGAAATGCGCATATTCCAGCATTTAGTTGGAGCAGATTTAGATGCCGATGAATTACTTTTACCTGCACTACAACTCGCTAAAA
Organism: Haemophilus haemolyticus M19501; assembly: GCF_000222025.1. Classification (GTDB taxonomy): domain Bacteria; phylum Pseudomonadota; class Gammaproteobacteria; order Enterobacterales; family Pasteurellaceae; genus Haemophilus; species Haemophilus haemolyticus_G. The sequence continues at coordinate 134,729 of NZ_AFQO01000007.1, forward strand.
AACGTGTGGTCGTGAAGCGTCCTGACTATGCAGAGTTTCTTTATGGAAAACAACCGCACTTTAGCCGTGAAACGAAAAATCATCGCTTTGATATTTATATGGGAGCATCACAATGCTAAGAGAAAGTGCCGTTGTTATTAGCTATGAAAATGGCATTGCCAAAGTGAAATGCCAATCTCAAAGTGCCTGTGGACAATGCGCTGCTAAAAACAGTTGTGGAACATCAAGCCTTTCCGAATTAAACGGCAAACGTGGCGAGCATATTTTTAATGTGGACACATTAATGCCATTACGCGAAGGTCAAATTGTTGAAATTGGATTAGAAGAAAAGTCAATATTGTTGTCGGCATTATTGATGTATGTTGTACCGCTTTTGACCTTATTGATTGCGACGATGTTGTCTGATTACATCAGCCACAATGAAATCTTGCGTGCAATTTTAATCTTTGGATTAACCGCACTTTCTTTCATTTTTGTAAAATCTTCCAGCAGAAAATTAGGGCAGCAAACAGAGTTTCAGCCTGTTTTATTGCGCATATTATCTTAAGTTTTGATTCGCTTTTTATTATTTCTGCGATCTAGATCGCAAACTATAAAGTTAGTTGAGTAATTCTCTTCTATTTCAGCAAAATATCTCTTTTATTCATCGGAGAAATTATGCTGAATTTATTTAAATTACCCATTGAGAAAAGTTCTTTAGAGGCTTGGTCAAAACTTAGTGATGATGTGGCAAAAGTTGCTATTCTAGCAATGCCTGTTATACTTTATGGCGAGCAACCGCTTTTCCTAAAAGGATTAAATATGAGTTTTTTGCTCATTATTGCTTATGTTTGTCTCTTGATGGGGCGTAAATTTCGTCAATTAGTGGAGGGAAAATAATATGTGGCTTACTATAGGGCTTGGCATTGTTGCTCTTCTTGCTATCGGCGGACTTATTTTTGCCAATTATGTAGCAAAACATTCTTAATTTATTAACCCCGATCTTTCGGGGTTTTCCATATCTAAAGTGCGGTTATTTTTATGAACAATCATATTCCTTTACTTGGAATTACCGGTTATAGCGGTAGTGGTAAAACAACATTATTAGAAAAACTTATCCCAGAACTTATCACTCGTCACATTCGCGTTTCAGTGATTAAACATAGCCATCACAATATGCAAGTTGATAAGGAAGGAAAAGATAGTTGGCGTATGAAAGAGGCGGGTTCTTCTCAAGTCATTTTAGCGAATGATGAACGCTGGGCGATAATGACGGAAACGCCAAAACCTGTTTCATTGGATTATTTAGCACAACAATTTGACCGCACTTTAACTGATTTAGTGTTGGTGGAAGGCTTTAAACAAGAGCCAATTCCAAAGATTTTGCTTCATCGTCAGGAAATGACAAAACCTTTACCCGAAATTGACGAATATGTGCTCGCAGTTGCAACGAATTATCCCCTTGAAATTGACCGCACTTTGTTGGATATTAACCGCATTCCGCAAATTGCCGATTTTATTGAAAATTGGTTGCACCATTTTCACGGAGCACGATGACTGAATCCAATGCCTATCGCGGTTTAGCTTGGGTAGCAGCAATGGCGCTTTTTATGCAAAGCCTAGATGCTACCATTCTTAATACTGCCTTACCAGCGATATCCTCCGATTTACATAAGCCCGCCTTTGAAATGCAAATGGCGATTATTGCTTATTCTTTAGCCGTTGCATTATTTATTCCTCTTACCGCTTGGGCTGCGGCAAAATTTGGGACATTAGCCGTTTTTCGAGGGGCAGTTTTCACGTTTATTTTAGGTTCTATTGCTTGTGCTGCAGCCCCTAATTTAGAAAGTTTAATCTTAGCCAGAGTGATTCAAGGGATAGGCGGTGCCTTTATGATGCCAGTGGCGCGTTTAGCTATTATTCAAGCTGTCCCTAAACAACAATTAGTGAATGCTTGGAATTTAATGGCAACTGCAGGTTTGATTGGGCCAATTCTAGGGCCTATTTTAGGTGGATGGTTAGTCATTCACGCCAGCTGGCACTGGATTTTTTTAATTAATATTCCAATTGGTGCACTAGGAATTTTGGCATCGGGCAGCGTGATGAGTAATATCAAAGGCGAAGCAGAGAAACTAGATTGGACAGGTTTTTTACTGTTTGCATTAGGGTTAGTCGGCATCACACTTGGTTTGGATTTACTCGGTGAAAGCCATCATAGTGCAATTACAACCTATAGCGTATTAGTTGTCGGTGTTCTGTTACTCGTGGCGTATTGTAGCTATGCCAAAAACAATGAAGATGCCATTTTACCTTTATCCCTTTTCCGCACTCGTACATTCAGATTAGGCATTATTGCCAATATTTTTATCCGATTATCTGCATCTGGCGTTCCCTTTTTATTGCCTTTGATGTTTCAATTATCTTTCGGTTACAGCGCTGAAATGTCAGGCTGGCTATTAGCACCAATTGCGTTAATTTCTGTGATTTTGAAAATATTAATTGGACGAATTCTAAATCGTTGGGGCTATAAAACAACGCTAATTTCATCCGCACTTTTGATGGCGGGATCTGTGATTTCAATGGCTTGGTTAGATCAACAAAGTTCTCTGATTTGGATTATTTGTAATCTTATGTGGTATGGCGCTTGCATGTCGATAATTTTCACTTCAATCAATACGTTGACTGTAGGAGATCTTTCAAAACAACAGGCAGGCACAGGTTCTACAGTATTAAGTATTGTGCAGCAAGTTGGGATTGGATTTGGTATTGCTATTTCATCGATAATTCTAAATCTTTATAGACATTTCTTTAGCGCGAGTGATGGCTTACAACAGGCATTTAGCTATACTTTCTTAACCTCATCACTTTTTGCAATCGCCTTAGTTTGGTCGCTTATGAAATTACATAAAAATGATGGCGATCATTTACGGAAGAATCCTTAGATTAATTTGTTATAATCCATAGAATTTTTTTATTTAAAAAAAGCGACATTTGCTTATATCTTATTAAACATTTATTTTAGATAGGATTTATCTAGCATCCTGGTTATATAGTAATGTTCGAATAAATCCCTGCCAACAAAGTGAGGAACTATCATGAAGCTAAAAACAACACTAACTCTTGCAGCTGCAACACTTGTATTAGCAGCTTGCGATCAATCAGGTTCAGCAAATAAACCGACCGCACAAGCTGAAACCAAATCTGCATCTAACAATACTTTCGTTTACTGTACAGCAAAAGCACCTTTAGGGTTTAGCCCTGCACTTGTAATAGAGGGAACATCTTATAATGCCAGTTCACAACAAGTGTATAACCGCTTAGTTGAATTTAAAAAAGGATCAACAGATATAGAACCAGCCTTAGCTGAAAGCTGGGAAATCAGCGATGATGGTTTAACTTATACATTCCATTTAAGAAAAGGTGTTAAATTCCATACAACAAAAGAATTTACCCCAACACGTGATTTTAATGCGGATGATGTTGTTTTTTCATTCCAACGTCAGTTAGATCCAAATCATCCATATCACAATGTATCTAAGGGGACTTATCCATATTTCAAAGCAATGAAATTTCCTGAGTTGTTGAAATCAGTGGAGAAAGTAGATGACAACACAATTCGTATTACCTTGAACAAAAAAGATGCGACTTTCTTGGCAAGTTTAGGCATGGATTTTATTTCTATTTATTCCGCAGAATATGCGGATGCAATGCTGAAAGCAGGTAAGCCAGAAACAATTGATAATCGCCCAGTGGGAACGGGTCCATTTGTTTTTGTTGATTACAAAACGGATCAAGCTGCTCAATATGTAGCAAACGAAAACTATTGGAAGGGTAGAACGCCATTGGATCGTTTAGTCATTAACATTGTGCCAGATGCGACAACACGTTATGCAAAATTACAGGCTGGCTCTTGTGATTTAATTTTATTCCCGAATGTAGCGGATTTAGCCAAAATGAAAACAGATCCAAAAGTACAACTTTTGGAACAAAAAGGTTTGAACGTGGCGTATATCGCATTCAATACCGAAAAAGCACCATTTGATAATGTCAAAGTTCGTCAAGCACTGAACTACGCAGTGGATAAAAAAGCGATTATTGAAGCGGTTTACCAAGGCGCAGGTACACCAGCTAAAAATCCACTTCCTCCAACAATTTGGAGTTACAACGATGAAGTTCAAGATTATCCGTATGATCCAGAAAAAGCAAAACAACTTTTAGCAGAAGCGGGTTACCCAAATGGTTTTGAAACTGATTTTTGGATTCAACCTGTTGTACGTGCATCTAACCCAAATCCAAAACGTATGGCTGAACTTATTATGGCGGACTGGGCAAAAGTTGGTGTAAAAACTAACCCAGTTACCTATGAATGGGCGGATTACCAAAAACGTGCGAAAGCTGGTGAATTAACTGCAGGTATCTTTGGTTGGTCAGGTGATAATGGTGACCCTGATAACTTCTTATCTCCATTATTGGCAAGTTCAAACGCGGGTAATTCCAATATGGCTCGTTTTAAAAATCCAGAATTTGATGCATTACTAGATAAAGCAATCGGATTAACAAATAAGGAAGAACGCACCGCACTTTATAAACAAGCACAAGTTATCATTCATAATCAAGCACCTTGGATTCCAGTGGCGCATTCTGTTGGTTTTGCACCGCTTAGTCCACGCGTAAAAGGCTATGTACAAAGCCCATTTGGCTACGATGCTTTCTATGGCGTGAGTGTTGATGGTAAATAATTAATACCATTTCAGTTTTTTAGGCCCTTATTTCGTAAGGGTCTTTTTATTTATATGATTCTAATTTAACTAATTTAAAAGATTAACCTGCTCTAAAAATTCTTCTTCTGTTAATACTGTAATACTTAGTTCCTGCGCTTTGGTGAGTTTAGAGCCAGCTGAGTCACCCGCGATGACAAAATCCGTTTTGCTGGAAACAGAACCGCTTACTTTTGCGCCTAGCTGTTGTAGTAATGCTTTTGCTTCGTTGCGACCCATTTGAGTGAGAGTGCCAGTGAGGACGACGGTTTTATCTTTGAATAAGTTTTCACTGGCTTCTTTTACTTCCACGGTTTTCCAATGTATGCCTTGTGCGATTAAATCCTCAACAACGGCAACATTATGCGCTTCACGCCAGAATACAAAAATTCTGTTTGCCACGACTTCACCTACATCAGGCACTTGTTGAAGTTGCTCAAGATCAGCGGCTTTAAGGGCATCTAAGGTTTTGAAGTGATTCGCAAGATTCAATGCAGTGGCTTCGCCTACTTCACGTATGCCTAAAGCAAAAATAAAGCGAGCAAGAGTCGTGCTTTTGGCTTTCTCAAGACTATTGAGAGCGTTTTCTGCAGATTTTGCGCCCATTCTTTCTAAGCGTGTGAGAGTAGTTAAATCAAGTTTAAATAAGTCCGCTGGTGTATGAATCAGTTCTCGATCGACTAATTGTTCTATTAATTTTCCGCCCACACCATCAATATCCATGGCTTTACGAGACACGAAATGTTTTAGCTCCTCTTTGCGTTGTGCTGCACAGAATAATCCTCCTGTACAGCGTGCTACAGCTTCCCCTTCAATACGAATAATTTGAGAGTCGCACACTGGGCAATTTGTCGGGAAAATGATTGGTTTAGCATTATTAGGGCGACGTTCATGTAATACACCGATGATTTGTGGGATTACATCCCCTGCTCGGCGAATGACAACAGTATCGCCAATAGCAATATTTAAGCGTTCAATTTCATCACCATTGTGTAAGGTGGCATTGCTTACTGTAACACCTGCAACAAACACTGGTTCTAATTTAGCGACTGGGGTGATTGCTCCCGTTCGACCTACTTGGAATTCAACATCATTCAAGACAGTTAATTCTTCTTGAGCGGGGAACTTATAAGCAATCGCCCAACGAGGTGCTTTAGAAATAAATCCTAGCTCATTTTGTAAGGCTATATCATTGATTTTTAATACTGTTCCATCAATGTCATAACCCAGCGATCTTCGTTTATTTTGAATATCTCGGTAAAAATCTAAAACTTCATTCGTACCATTACATAAACGAATTTCTGGATTCACTGGAATACCGATAGATTTTAGCCATTGCAAACGAGCATAATGAGTACTTGGTAGTTCAACGCCTTCAGCAATCCCAATGCCATAAGCATTTAATACCAATGGGCGTTTACTTGTAATATTAGGATCAAGCTGGCGCAAAGAACCTGCCGCCGCATTACGAGGGTTAGCAAAAGTTTTTTCACCATGTTCTAGTGCATATTCATTTAAACGCTCAAATCCTACATGTGGCATAAAAACTTCGCCCCGCACTTCTAAACGCTCTGGAGGATTGTCTGTTAGAAGTTGTAATGGAATATTACGAATAGTACGGATATTGGCTGTAATATCTTCTCCTGTGGTGCCATCACCACGAGTGGCAGCTTGGGTGAGAATGCCATTTACATACAAAATACTCACGGCTAAACCATCAAGTTTAGGTTCACAACAGAAGGTAAGCGGTTTGGGTAACACGATTAAACGATCTTCAATGCGCTTTACAAAGGCATTGAATTCTTCATCAGAAAAAGCATTATCCAAAGAGAGCATAGGAATTTCATGACGAATTTGGCTAAACCCAGAAAGTGGTTTTGCACCCACACGTTGAGTTGGGGAATCTGAAGTAAGAAATTCAGGATGCTCTAGCTCTAACGCTTTTAGCTGATGAAAGAGCCGATCATATTCGCTATCAGGTACGGTTGGATTATCTAGAACGTGGTATTCGTATTCATATTGGCGCAAGGTTTTGCGTAGATTGTCTATTTGAGTTTGAATATTTGTCATAAAATTCTCGGGGAAAAATGACCGCACTTTTTGTTTGTTTAGAGTGAAAATAGACAGGCGTAAAGCCTGTCTCAATAAAGATAAAAGTGCGGTAAATTTAAGATATGAATTTACACGTGAGCAAGATAGGTTTGCTCTGCATTTTCATCAAAGATTTCTTGTTCTTCAGTAAGCACGATGCCTTGTAAATCTTCGGCTAATGTATGTGCTGCGCGGATCATCATTCGTAAATTAGCGAGATTATTACCTGGTGATGGCAGTTGCATAAAGAATACAATTCCCATCGTGCTAAAATCCACTAAGTTGTAAGCATCGAATGTTCCTGGTTGCTCTAAATTTGCCACGCTAAAGAGAACGGGGCTTGCCACACTTAAATCTAAGTGACGGTGATACATCTCATCCTCACCCAAGATAAACCCTAAGTTTTCAAGTGCTTGTACTAATTTTGCACCGTTAAATTGGTCGCTAGATTTTGGAATAAGATAAAGTTGAATATAGCCAGTTTTTTGTTTAGGTTTAGTTGTAGTTTCTGCTTTTGGTTCATTAAAAGATACGTTGTAGTCCACTTGACGTTCTTCGTGAGCTAATTCCGCAAGTTGCGCTCTTAATTCTGGAGATGATGAATTAATTCCATCGAAACTAGCATTTTGGCTTTGTTCTTCAATTTGTTCCAATGTCATATTCGCAACGCTATTTGATGTCGGCATATCATATTGTGGTTGAGTCGGCTTTAACGGCTCAGAACGATGATTTCCCATATCATAAACAGGTTGAACATTTGGAATCGAAATCTTAATGTCATCGACGCTTTTTTCACTTTGTCTATAATCAACAGGTTCTTGATTCACAGCTGCATTAGGCATGACTTGATGACGAATTGGTGCGTTTGCTTGCGCTGTAGTGACATGAGACAAATTAGCATTTGTTGGTTGCGTTTCTTCTTGCGTATGGGATCTTTGCACATGAGAAGTGCGGTCAAATTTATTGGCTTTATCAAAATATTTTGATTTCTCACGACGATTTGACCATAATCCGTGCACGATTAAGGCAACAAGTGCCAAAATGCCCACAATAATCAAAATTGTATTTAAATCCATCTTTATTCCTTACGCGTGCTAGTCCTGCGAGAATGCTATTAATAGCACTAATTCTACCATATTTCAGTAGGTGAAAAAATACTTCAAGGCGTGGAATTTTAAGGGAAAAGAGCGGTCTGTTTTAGGCGTATTTTTATTGAAAGGAAAGAAAAATGTTGAATCCTAATGAATTAAAATCTGGTTTCCATTATTTTGTAATGGGCTGGCATTACATCACACAAAAAGGTTTGCATCGGTTTGTTATTATTCCAATTTTGCTCAATACCGTTTTGCTTTGTGGTTTATTTTGGCTTTTTATTAGTCAAATCACCAGTGCGATTGATTGGGTAATGAATTTTATTCCAGACTGGTTGAGTTTTCTCAGTGTAATTTTACTGATACTTTCGATCTTAACAATTTTATTGCTCTTTTATTTTACCTTCACCACACTTTCTGGCTTTATTGCTGCTCCTTTTAATGGCTTATTAGCGGAAAAAGTAGAAAAAATGCTGACAGGTGAAAATATTAATGATGATAGTCTCGTGGATGTAATGAGGGATGTGCCTCGTATGCTTGCTCGAGAATGGCAAAAATTACGTTATAGCCTACCAAAAATTATCGCCTTGTTTTTACTAAGTTTTATTCCTTTGGTTGGGCAAACCATCGTGCCTGTACTTACTTTCTTGTTCACTTGTTGGATGATGGCAATTCAATATTGTGATTATCCTTTTGATAATCACAAAGTCTCTTTTGATATCATGAAAAATGCGCTTGGCAATCAACGAACTCAAAGTTTAACTTTTGGTGGATTGGTTACTTGTTGTACTTTTGTACCAGTGATTAATTTATTAATTATGCCTGTTGCAGTATGTGGTGCAACTGTAATGTGGGTGGAAAATTATCGTAATGACTTACGTTTTAATATGAATAGTCATTCCTCATCTCAAACAGGGATTGAAGTGAGTTCACAAAATATAGGGATTGTTAAATAGCTTGCGGTTATAAAATAGATCAAATAACTATTTTTTTAATCAAAAGTGCAGTGCTATAAATAAACCAACACTAACGAAGTCCAACGAAAGGAAAATATTATGACAATTTATGCAGACAATTCTTATTCTATCGGAAATACGCCACTTGTGCGTTTAAAACACTTTGGTCATAATGGCAATGTGGTCGTGAAAATTGAGGGGCGTAACCCAAGCTACAGCGTAAAATGCCGTATTGGAGCGAATATGGTGTGGCAAGCTGAAAAAGATGGCACGCTCACGAAAGGAAAAGAAATTGTAGATGCAACGAGCGGTAACACCGGTATTGCTTTGGCTTATGTTGCTGCCGCTAGAGGTTATAAAATCACGCTCACCATGCCGGAAACAATGAGCCTAGAAAGAAAACGCTTATTGCGCGGATTGGGTGTTAATTTAGTGCTTACCGAAGGCGCAAAAGGAATGAAAGGCGCGATTGCGAAAGCGGAAGAAATTGTTGCTTCTGATCCAAACCGCTATGTCATGCTTAAACAATTTGAAAATCCAGCTAACCCACAAATTCACCGAGAAACAACAGGCCCTGAAATTTGGAAAGATACAGATGGTAAAGTCGATGTTGTGGTTGCTGGCGTAGGAACAGGCGGCACGATTACGGGTATTTCTCGCGCGATTAAATTAGATTTTGGTAAACAAATCACTTCTGTTGCCGTTGAGCCAGTGGAGTCTCCTGTCATTACTCAAACTTTAGCGGGCGAAGAAGCAAAACCAGGCCCACACAAAATTCAAGGCATCGGTGCTGGTTTTATTCCAAAAAATTTAGATTTATCTATTATTGATCGTGTCGAAACTGTTGATAGTGATACCGCACTTGCCACAGCTCGTCGCTTAATGGCGGAAGAAGGCATCCTTGCAGGTATTTCATCTGGTGCAGCTGTCGCGGCTGCAGATCGCTTAGCTAAATTACCAGAATTTGCTGATAAACTCATTGTCGTTATTTTGCCTTCAGCTTCAGAGCGCTATTTAAGCACGGCATTGTTTGAAGGGATTGAAGGATAAACAAAAAAGAACAAAGTGCGGTGAATTTTCACCGCATTTTTGTATTTGACATATCTGAAAACAAAAAAGCCTAGCATTTGCTAGGCTTCTTCAATATTGATTATTTTGCGCAGTTGCAGTGTGCTGTTTTTTGTTCAAAACGTTCTGCAACGAAATCCCAGTTTACCACGTTCCAGAATTCTTTAATGTAATCTGGACGACGGTTTTGGAATTTTAAGTAGTAAGCATGTTCCCAAACGTCTAAACCTAAAAGTGGGAAACCTTCACAACCTGCTACTTCTTTACCCATTAATGGGTTATCTTGGTTTGCTGTTGATACCACAGCTAATTTACCTTCAGTAGTTAATACTAACCACGCCCAACCTGAACCGAAACGAGTTGCTGCTGCTTTTTCAAATTCTGCTTTAAATGCATCTACAGAACCGAAATCACGTTCGATAGCATCTTTTAATGCGCCCTGTAAGGTGGTACCTTTTTTCAAACCTTTCCAGAATAAGCTGTGGTTTGCATGACCGCCTGCGTTATTGCGTAATACGCCTCGTTTTTCTGCAGGGATTTTGTCAAGGTTAGAAACTAATTGACCTGGGCACATTTCCACTAATTCAGCCGGTAAACCTTCTAATGCCGCGTTTGCATTGTTTACATAAGCTTGGTGGTGTTTGCTGTGGTGGATTTCCATTGTTTGCGCATCGAAATGTGGTTCTAATGCATCGTAGGCGTAGCCTAATTCAGGTAGAGTGTAAGCCATAATTTATTCCTTCTATGTAAAAACAAATTTCGTTGAGGGTTTTGGTCTATAACCAAAAGTGGGCAAATAATAGCAAAAATTTTGATTTAGATCATTAAATGTTTTTCCTTTTGCATTAATAGACGAATTTATTAAACCTTGTTTTAAATCAATAAACCTATCGATCTACACCTAAATGGTTATTTGTTTTGGGGGCTAAAATCTCGTCAAATATTTCTCTTGTGATAGAATACCGCCACTTTTTATTTTCCCTTTGCAATTATGTTTGAACCACACAAGTTATCTCTGCAAAATTTATCCTGCCAACGTGGTGAGCGCGTACTTTTTCGTGCTTTGACTTGCGATTTTAGTAGCGGTGATTTTGTGCAAATTGAAGGGCATAATGGCATAGGTAAAACCAGTTTATTACGTATTCTTGCTGGTTTAGCCCAACCTTTAGAAGGCGAGGTGCGGTGGGATTCTGAAGCAATTTCTAAACAACGTGAACAGTATCATCAGAATTTGCTTTATTTAGGTCATCTTTCAGGCGTTAAACCAGAGCTAACGGCGTGGGAAAATTTGCAGTTTTATCAACGAATTAGTCAAGCTGAACAAAATACTGAGATTTTGTGGGATTTGCTTGAGAAGGTAGGGTTGTTAGGTCGTGAAGATTTGCCCGCCGCACAACTTTCTGCAGGACAACAAAAACGTATTGCATTAGGTCGCTTATGGCTGTCTCAAGCGCCCTTATGGATTTTAGATGAGCCGTTTACTGCGATTGATAAAAAAGGCGTGGAAATTTTAACCGCACTTTTTGATGAGCATGCTCAACGTGGAGGTATTGTGTTGTTGACTAGCCACCAAGAAGTGCCAAGTTCTCATCTGAAAAAATTGAATTTAGCGGCTTATAAAGCGGAATAACTTAATGATTTTTCTAGAGATAATTAAACGCGAACTTCAAATTGCGATGCGCAAAAATGCGGAAATTTTAAATCCGCTATGGTTCTTTTTGCTTGTGATTACCTTGTTTCCGTTGGTTATTGGGCCGGATCCTAAATTACTTTCTCGTATCGCACCAGGTATTGCGTGGGTAGCGGCATTACTTTCAGCATTGCTTTCTTTTGAACGTTTGTTTCGTGATGATTTTATTGATGGTTCTCTTGAACAATTAATGCTAACTGCACAGTCTTTGCCGATGACGGCTTTGGCTAAAGTCGTTGCACATTGGTTGCTCACTGGCTTGCCGCTTATTTTGCTATCACCGATTGCCGCTTTATTGCTTTCTCTTGAGGTCAATATTTGGTGGGCATTGGTTTTGACATTGTTACTGGGCACCCCTGTATTGAGTTGTATTGGTGCAATTGGTGTGGCTTTAACGGTGGGATTACGAAAAGGTGGCGTGTTGTTGAGTTTGCTTGTTGTTCCGTTATTTATTCCTGTTTTAATTTTTGCTTCATCGGTATTGGAGGCTGCAGGATTAAATGTGCCTTATGGGGGACAACTGGCGATTTTAGGTGCCATGATGGTTGGCGCTGTAACGCTTTCGCCTTTTGCCATCGCAGCGGCACTTAGAATTAGTTTAGATAATTAATTTCATTCCACCGTATAAAAGTGCGGTGGTTTTTCTCTTTAATTTTTAAGGATTTTTTTATGTGGAAGTGGCTACATCCTTATGCAAAACCCGAAACTCAATATCGTATTTGCGGTAAATTGAGTCCGTTATTTGCATTTTTAACGCTTATTTTACTCGGTGTCGGCATTGTATGGGGCTTAGCATTCGCCCCAGCAGATTACCAACAAGGTAATAGTTTCCGAATTATGTACGTGCATGTGCCGACAGCGATTTGGTCAATGGGGGTGTACGGTTCAATGGCGATTGCCGCTGTGGTTGCCCTTGTGTGGCAAATTAAGCAAGCTCATCTAGCAATGATTGCAATGGCGCCAATTGGTGCATTGTTTACTTTTTTATCGCTTGTGACTGGCGCGATTTGGGGTAAACCAATGTGGGGCACTTGGTGGGTGTGGGATGCTCGCTTAACTGCAGAATTAATTTTATTCTTTCTTTATCTTGGTATTTTAGCGCTTTATTCTGCTTTTTCAGATCGTAATGTAGGGGCAAAAGCGGCGGGGATTTTATGCATTACAACGGTCGTGATTTTACCGATTATTCATTTTTCTGTGGAATGGTGGAACACGTTACATCAAGGTGCGAGTATCACTAAACTGGAAAAACCATCCATTGCAATTCCAATGTTGGTTCCATTAATTTTGTGTATCTTCGGTTTTTTAACCTTGTATATTTGGCTTACTTTAGTGCGTTATCGCGTGGAATTATTGAAAGAAGATGCGAAACGTCCTTGGGTTAAAGCACTTGCGAATCGTATCTAATTCCGTGGGTAGGTATACCCACGGTTAATATAAAATGATTCCCCTTTGGGGAACGTTTAATTTACCCTAAAAGGGTAGTACTTTTACTAACCTAGGGTATACCTACCCTAGGGTAAAAAATAAGGAATATTTTATGTTTTTCCAAACTTGGAGTGATTTCTTTAATATGGGTGGCTACGGTTTTTACGTATGGTTATCCTATGCAGTAAGTTTAGTGGCAGTTATTGCCTTAATTGTTCAAAGTGTAAAACAACGCAATACAGTGTTACAAAATGTATTGCGTGAGCAACAACGCGAAGAACGTTTACAACAAGCAAATAAGGGGAACACACTATGAATCCAAGACGTAAATCCAGATTTAAATTAGTCATTTTTGTTGTGCTCGGCATTGCTATTGCAAGTGGATTGATGCTGTATGCATTACGTCAAAATATCGACTTGTTTTATACGCCATCTGAAGTGATTCAAGGTAAGGATAATAATCCGAATCAAAAACCTGAAGTGGGGCAGCGTATTCGTGTTGGCGGTATGGTGGTTGAAGGCACGGTAGTGCGTGATCCAAAAAGCTTAAAAGTGCGGTTTGATTTAAATGATATTGGCCCTGCGATCACTGTTGAATATGAAGGCATTTTGCCAGATCTTTTCCGTGAAGGGCAAGGTATTGTGGCTCAAGGAGTATTAACTCAGCCAACCGTTTTAACCGCAACAGAAGTATTGGCTAAACACGATGAAAATTATGTGCCACCAGAATTAGGTGAAAAAATGCAAAAAGTGCATAAACCAATGGGTATTGGTGATGCAGATTTAAAAGGCGAAAGCACACGTGATCGTCAAGAAAAAGAAGGCGCAAAATGATTGCTGAATTAGGAAATTATGCGCTGGCTTTAAGTTTAGCCGTATCGCTTATGTTGGCGATTTTCCCTTTGTGGGGGGCAGAAAAGGGCAATGCACAATTAATGGCATTAGCTCGTCCAATGACTTATGGTTTATTTGCAAGTTTAAGCATCGCTTTTGCTGCGTTATTTTATTTATTCGCAGTAAATGATTTTAGTGTTCAGTATGTCGTGAATAACTCTAATACGGCTTTACCGATTTATTATCGTTTATCTGCCGTCTGGGGTTCTCATGAAGGTTCTTTATTGCTGTGGATTTGGTTACTTGCTGTTTGGTCATCTGCCGTTGCTTTATTGAGTAAACATTTACCTCAAGAAGCGGTTGCTCGCGTGCTTGGTATTATGGGGATTATTAGCGTCGGTTTTGTGTTGTTCGTCTTGTTCACCTCAAATCCTTTTACGCGTACTTTCCCTGATTTTCCAGTGGACGGAAAAGAGCTTAATCCAATGTTGCAAGATGTGGGCTTGATTTTCCACCCTCCATTACTTTATATGGGCTATGTTGGTTTTTCGGTGGCATTTGCGTTTGCGATAGCATCCTTAATGACCGGAAAATTAGATTCAGCTTGGGCGCGTTGGTCACGTCCTTGGACGCTTGCTGCTTGGGTGTTTTTAACTTTAGGTATCGTACTCGGTTCTTGGTGGGCTTATTATGAGCTGGGCTGGGGGGGCTGGTGGTTCTGGGATCCAGTAGAAAACTCATCGTTTATGCCGTGGCTTGCTGGTACTGCATTGATTCACTCTCTTTCTGTGACAGAAAAACGTGGTTCTTTTAAAGCTTGGACGGTATTACTTGCGATTTTAGCCTTTTCACTTTGTCTGCTCGGCACGTTCTTAGTTCGTTCTGGTATCTTAGTTTCAGTTCACGCATTTGCATCGGATCCAACTCGTGGTTTGTATATTTTGGCTTACCTCGTTGTGGTAATTGGTGGTTCGCTTGCGCTCTATGCGTATAAAGGCAGTCAAATTCGCTCTCGTGATAATGCAGAACGCTATTCACGCGAAAGTATGTTGTTATTAAATAATATTTTCTTAATGACCGCACTTTGCGTTGTCTTCTTAGGAACGTTGTTACCACTCGTTCACAAACAACTTGGTTTGGGTTCTATTTCTATTGGAGCGCCATTCTTTGATCAAATGTTCTTAATTATTATGACACCATTTGCATTATTACTTGGTATTGGACCTTTGGTGAAATGGCGTAGAGATCAATTTTCTGCAATTCGTACGCCTGTTGTTATCAGCGTATTTGTTATGGTGATTGCGGGTTTTGCGTTACCTTACTTCTTGCAAGATAAAATTACCGTGAGTTCCGTGCTTGGCTCAATGATGACCGTGATTATCGCGTTACTTGCGCTTTATGAATTGCAACAACGTGCGACACATCGAGAATCATTCTTTGTGGGCGTACGAAAACTATCTCGTTCTCATTGGGGAATGATGTTAGCTCACTTAGGTGTAGCAATGACCGTATGGGGAATTGCGTTTAGCCAAAACTTTAGCGTAGAGCGTGATGTTCGAATGAAAGTCGGCGAAAGTGCACAAATTGGTCGTTACGATTTTAAATTCGCCGGAGTGACGGATGCGAATGGTCCAAATTATGTTGGTGGAAAAGCGCAAATTGATATTTCGAAAGATGGGCAACCAGAGGCAAGTTTATTTGCAGAAAAACGTTTTTACACAGTAAGTCGGATGTCTATGACGGAAGCCGCCATTGCTGGTGGTTTAACTCGTGACCTTTATGTGGCACTTGGTGAAAAACTTGAGGACAATTCTTGGGCGTTACGCTTATATTACAAGCCATTTATTCGCTGGATTTGGATTGGTGGCTTGTTTATGGCGTTAGGTGGATTGTTGTGTATGTTCGATCGACGCTATCGGTTTAATGCGTTGTTGAAAAAATAATTTATACTGCCGTGGGTAGGTATACCCACGGCTAATTAAAATGCTTCTCCTTTGGAGAATTTCAACTAGCCTCAAAGAGGCTACACTTTTACTAGCCTAGGGTATACTTACCCTAGGCACCAATTTTAAAGTGCGGTAAAAAATGAAAAAAAAATTACTCGTTCCTCTTATTCTCTTTTTATCGATAACAATTGCCTTTTTAGTGCAATTAAAACGCAATGCGCAAGGTGAAGATATTAAAGCATTAGAGTCTGCTTTGGTTGGAAAGCCTGTGCCAGCAAAAAATTTAACGGAGCTTTTTGAAAATAAAGCTTACACGAATGAATTGTTTCAACAAGGTAAGCCCGTTTTGCTTAACGTATGGGCGACTTGGTGTCCGACTTGTTATGCCGAACATCAATATTTAAATAAACTTGCTAAAGATGGTGTGCGAATTATCGGTTTAGATTATAAAGATGAATCACCTAAAGCAATGAAGTGGTTAAAAGATCTTGGTAATCCTTATCAAGTTGTTTTAAAAGATGAAAAGGGTTCTTTCGGTTTGGATTTAGGGGTATATGGTGCGCCAGAAACGTTCATTGTAGATGGAAAAGGCGTGATTCATTATCGTTATGCCGGTGATGTAAACGAGAAAGTTTGGACTCAGACTTTAAAACCAATTTATGACAAACTTTCGGAGCAACAATAATGAAAAAAATATGGCTATTTTTGACCGCACTTTTGTTTAGCTCAGTGGCGTTTTCAGCCATTGATGCACTTAACTTTACTTCTCCACAGCAAGAGAGTGATTACCATCAATTAACACAATCTTTGCGCTGCCCTCAATGTCAAAATAACAATATTGCGGATTCCAACGCGACTATCGCAGTGGATATGCGTGGCAAAGTATTTGAGCTTTTACAAGAAGGCAAATCGAAAAATGACGTAGTGAATTATATGGTTGCACGTTACGGCAATTTTGTAACTTACGATCCGCCTATGACAGCGAGCACATTAGTGCTATGGATTGCGCCATTATTGCTTGTGTTGTTAGGCGTGGTATTTTTATTAAGACGTAAACCAAAAGCTCAAAGTGCGGTGAAATCCCAAGATGTTTTAACTGATGAAGATAATGCGCGTTTGGCAGAATTATTAAACAAGGATAAATAGATGAATTTTGCATTAATTTTTATATTAACCACTTTAGTTGTTGCGTTAATTTGTTTTTATCCTTTATTGCGTCAATTCAAAGCGAAACATGGGCAAAAACGTGATGATTTAAATAAGGCGTTATATTTCTCACGCTTGGAAGAAATTGAGCAAGATAATTCCCAAGGTTTAGTTGAAAATGTTGAGCAACTCAAACAAGAATTACAGAAAACCTTACTTGATGATGTGCCGAGCAAGGTTCAAGAGAATGTGGATTATTCTGGCAAATCTTATGGAAAAGTGTGGTTTGTGTCTGGCGTGTTGGCGCTAGGAATTATCGCGGGCTCTTCTTATTTTATGGTTGGTTCTTGGCAAGCCGAATCGATGTTAGAGCAAACTTATGCGAAATTGCCCTATTTCTTTGACCGAATGAAAGATGAAGATAAAAATCCATTTTCTGATGCAGAAATGCAGCAATTTTCTACCGCACTTCGAATTGATTTGCAGAAAAATCCAACTGATGCAAAGAAATGGTGGATGCTCGGTCAAATTGGGATGAATTTAGGTGATGCACGTTTGGCATTCGATAGCTATCAAAAAGCTAACAAACTTGAACCAGATAATGTGCAATATAAATTAGGCTATGCTCGCATATTGATGTTTTCTGAAGATGCGACTGATAAACTTAAAGGTGGCAATTTATTGAGAGAAGTGATTCGTCAAGATCACACTAACATAGAAGCGTTAAGTCTGCTCGCATTCCGTTATTTTGAAACGGAAGATTATAAAATGGCGGCAGTGACTTGGGCGATGATGCTACGCTTAATGCCGAAAGATGATGAGCGTGTTCCACTAATTGAAAAAAGTATTCGTGCCGCGCGTGATGCTTTAGAAGCTCAAAATGAAGAAAAATCAAAAAGTATTACGCCTGAAAAATAACCTAGTATCATATAAGTCTTTTTGATATAGTTCAGTAATACTATTAATTGGCAAATAGCTATTTTAATATTAGAAATTACTTTAAAGAACGTTAAGGAGAACTGGAGATGAATTACAAAAATTGTACTTCTTTTTCTTTATTTTGTAGCATGCTGGTTAGTTTATTTATACCGCATTTATCTAATGCTAAAGACATATCTAGTTCAGTAACTTATGTTGATGAAAAAGATAAGAAAGCCTTTAGCTCTGATATATCAAGTAATGATACTCAGAAATTGGGTCAAAGCATTGAGTTGAAAGTTTATAAAATTGATGAGATGAGCTCATCTGAAACTATTTACGAATCTCCAGCTGGTATTTGTCAAGGATTTAAAGTGAAAAGAGGTGTGGATTATACAAATTCAACCCACAATTATCTTTCGCCAAATGATAAAAGTGAATATTACGGTAGTGTAACGGGGGCGACGATTTATAATCAAAAAGATCCTCAAAATTTAAGTTATGTGCCAGTTTATTTAATTACAGATAAAGATGTGTCTAAGCGTATTCAATCACAAGAAAATAAAAAACTAAAGGAAAAAGCAGCTAATTATGTATCAGAAGGTAGAGCAGTATTAACTGACGTAATTTGTAAATAGGATCATATTAAATGAGAAAAATAGTTTTTGTTAGTTGTGTAATTTTAGGTTTAGCAGCATGTTCATCTCAACCAGAACAAACTGGTGGCGGTGTTTATGATATGAAGGCTGTGCAAGAGTATAATGCTCGTGTAACAAGTGGTAATACGGTTACTCAGGCTCAGAAAGATAAAGTGGCAAGTCAAGTTGATACTAACTTAAAATTGAATGCGAGCGATAATAAGGTTAAAACTCGAGTGAGAAGTTCGCTACCGGTTATTCCTGTAGTCCCAAGTGTCGGGTATCATTATAATTACCATTATTTTAGATAGAAAAACTAAAGCCTTGATTATCAAGGCTTTAGTTTTATATACGATAAATTGAATTGAAATTTTTGTATTTAAGTACAAACAATCTTAACTGCAAGTCCGCCTTGAGATGTTTCGCGATACTTAGCGTTCATGTCTTTGCCTGTTTCGTACATGGTTTCAATCACTTTATCCAAGGTTACTCTTGGATTAGTGGTACGGCGTAAAGCCATGCGTGATGCATTGATTGCTTTAACTGAAGCAATAGCATTGCGTTCGATACAAGGTACTTGAACTTGACCGCCGACAGGGTCGCAAGTTAATCCTAAGTTATGCTCCATTGCAATCTCAGCTGCGATGCATACTTGCAGTGGATTACCACCCAAAATTTCAGCCAGTCCCGCAGCAGCCATTGAACAGGCTACACCCACTTCACCTTGGCAACCCACTTCTGCGCCAGAAATCGAAGCATTCATTTTATAAAGTGAACCAATCATCCCTGCTGCTAATAAATAGCGTTCAATGATTTCATGTGTTAATGGCGAGATGAATTTTTCGTAGTAAGCTAATACCGCTGGAATAATCCCGCACGCACCGTTAGTTGGTGCCGTAACCACGCGCCCACCCGCTGCATTTTCTTCATTGACAGCAAGCGCAAACATATTGACCCAGTCGATCACACGCATTGGATCGTTAGATAAATTGGTATTTGCTTGCAACATACGATAAAGAGATGCTGCACGACGTGGCACTCGTAATGGCCCAGGTAAAATCCCTTCAGTGTGAATACCGTGTTCGATACAAGCTTGCATCGTCTTCCAGACATTCTCTAAATGAGTACTAACAGCTTCTTTGCCATGCAAGGCAACTTCATTTTCTAACATCACAGTGGAAAGCATTAAGCCGTTATCACTGCAATGTTTCAAAATATCTTCGGCATTTTTGTAAGGATAAGGCACTTGGACTGTGGTTTTTTCTTCTTTGCCAAAATGGGCTTCATCGACAATAAAACCACCACCGATCGAATAGTAGGTTTGGCGATAAAGCTCTGTGCGATTTTCATCAAGAGCGGTAATTGTCATGCCATTTTCGTGCAATTTTAAAAAAGTGCGGTGGAAAATGAGATTATTTTCAAAATCAAATTTTACTGTCTTTTGACCAACATTAATTGGTAAAAGCGCAGTTTGTTTCACTTTCTCGATGAAACCTGAAATCATATCGATATCCACATTATGTGGTAAATAACCCGCTAACCCCATGATGATGGCAATATCTGTACTGTGACCTCTCCCAGTCATCGAAAGAGAACCATAAACATCCACATGAATTTCAGCCGTTTGTTCAAACTGATTTCGTTCAATTAAGTCGTCTATAAATTGTTTGCCGGCTTTCATCGGGCCGACAGTGTGGGAACTGGATGGTCCAATTCCCACTTTAAACATATCAAATACGCTAATCATAAATTTCTCAAAATTCGCTAAACTTTAAAGGGCGCTTATAATAATCCATAAACAACCGCAGAGATAGCGATTAATCCCATAATCGTTACAAAAACATTACTGAAACGTCCGCTGTAGCGTTTCATCGCTGGGATTTTGCGAATCGCGTACATTGGCATGATAAACAAAATCATCGCAATGATTGGGCCGCCAAGAGATTCGATTAAGCCTAAGATACTTGGATTAATAATCGCAACGCCCCATAACGTTAATAAGAAGAAAAGTGCGGTCGCATAATTGAGTTTTTTACGATTTACAGATTCGCCTTTCATTTTCAAATATAAGCCCTCTAAGCCTTCGCGTGCGCCCATATAGTGACCAAAGAATGAGCTAGTAATCGCTAAGAATGCAACAAGCGGGCCAAAATAAGAGATATATGGATTATCAAATTTATTCGCTAAGAAAGACAAGATACTGATATTTTGTGCTTTTGCTGCCACTAATTCTTCAGGTGTTAATGTTAATACACAGCTAAATACGAAGAACATAACGAAGAATAACAAAATCGTTGAGGTGCCTTTTTCTGTATGGCCGATATGGCGTTCTGCACCATCGAAAGTTTTGTATTCACGGAATTGTGAGCAAGTGAAAGATGAAATTGCTGGCGAATGGTTAAATGAAAATACTAATACGGGAATGGTTAGCCATAAAGTGGTTAAGAAACCGCCTGCTGTTGGAAATTCATATAATACGGCACTATTCCATTCAGGAATTAAGTAAATAGAAAGAACAAATAAAATTAAGACTAACGGATAAACAAGCCATTCCGTGATTTTTAACATCACTTTTTCATTAAATAGCATGACGGAAATCAATACTGCAATTAATACAAAAGAGAGAATAGCTCGATTTGGCGATGCCATGCCAAGTTGATTCACAATAAAAGAATCTACGGTGTTTGTGATACCGTTACCGTAAATCAACAGAATAGGGAAAATCGCAAAGAAATAAAGTAGGGTGATAAGTTTACCCGCTGTTTTACCAAAGTGTTCTTCCACCACTTCAGTAATATCGCTGCCAGGATTTTTTGATGAAAGTACAAAATAGGCTAAGCCTCGGTGAGCAAAATAGGTCATTGGTCCGACGATAATTGCCATTAAAACTAACGGCCAAAATCCGCCCATCCCTGCGTTAATCGGTAGGAATAATACGCCAGCGCCAACCGCTGTACCGAAAAGGTTTAACATCCATGTTGCATCAAATTTGTTCCATTTGAGTTTTTCTGTTGGTTTCATAGTTTGCTCCAAAGCATAAATTACTTAAATTTGTCAATTTGCAGAGCAAAATATGCCCTAACAAAATTTGAGTATTATGTTATGCCGATAAATAGAGAATCTCAAAGAGCAAATTCTAAAATTGTGATCAAGTTAAAATTTTTTTTATAAAAAGTGCGGTAATTTTCAGCGACAAAAAAATCGGTGCGTTCACGACACCGATTGCGTATAAAAATAAATGAAATTAGAACCGCACTTTTTTCAATCTTAAGGCGTTCATCAATACGGAAATTGAACTCATCGCCATTGCAGCTCCAGCAATCACTGGATTTAGAAAACCGAAAGCAGCAAGGGGGATGCCGAGAATATTGTAAATCAAAGCAAAAAATAGATTTTGTTTGATATTTTTCAAGGTTGCTCTTGCAATAAAAAGCGCATCTACAAGTTGATTCACCGAATGTTGCATAAGTGTTGCAGAAGCCGTTTGTTCTGCAATATCTGAACCTGATTTCATCGCAAAACTGACGTTTGCAGCAGCTAAAGCAGGCGCATCATTTATTCCATCACCGACCATTGCTACAACATGACCTAGAGCTTTCAGCTTTTGAATTTGTTCCGCCTTATCTCTAGGGCTGAGGCCTCCAAAGGCTTTCTTAATGCCGAGTTGTTTAGATATGTAATCCACGACAGATTGTTGATCGCCACTCATAATTACTACATCAATATTTTGCTGTTGTAAGCGTTGAATGGCGTGCAAGCTATCGTTTTTTAAGGTGTCCGTCAGCGCAAATGCGCCAATAGGTTTATCATTTATAGATACCGCGACAATGCTCGCAATTTGCCAGATCTCCCCTAAATTTGTAGGCAAGATTAAACCGCAATAATCAGGTTTACCGACTTTTATTGTTCCCACTTGTTCTAATTCAGCTTGAATGCCTTGACCCACTTCCATCTTTGAAAAAAGTGCGATGGGAATTTCTAACATTTTTTGTTCTGCTGCTTGCACAATCGCTTTTGCAATTGGGTGGTTAGCTTGTCGTTCAACGGCTGCTGCAAAACGATACAAATCGTCTGCAGAATACACCGCACTTTGTGGCTGCCATAAAGCAGAGATTTCAAGCTCTCCTTTTGTTAATGTGCCAGTTTTATCAAGCACAACGGTATCCACATGGGCGGTTTCCTCCATTGCTGCCGCATCTTTAAACCATACGCCAGCATTGACCGCTTTACCTAAACCAACCATTATGGCTGCTGGTGTGGCTAATCCCAAGGCACAAGGGCAAGCAATCACAAGCACGGATACCGCGTGAATAAGTGAAGACACACTATCATTCGTCAGAATATAAGTGAGTGCGAAAGTAACAAGTGAAATCACTAAAACGACAGGAACAAACACGGAAGCAACTTTGTCAGCAAATCGTGCGATTGGCGCTTTTGATCCTTGTGCATCTGATAATGCATTCATCATATCGCCAAGTAAGGTTTGGCTACCAAGCTGATTTGCTCGATAGATAATAGAACCTTCTGTTACCATCGCCCCCGCTAATACTTTTCCACCTTTCTGTTTTTCTTCTGGGCGAGATTCCCCCGTTAAATGACTTTCATCACACCATCCATTTCCACTTTCAATTACGCCATCTGCCGCAATACGCTCGCCTTGATTCGCACGAATGATTTCGCCGATATTGACTTGGTCAAGAGCAATTTCAGTCCATTTTTCATTACGTAAAACAGTGACTTTTTTCGGTGTCAGCTGCAAGAGCATACTCAAGCTATTTAAGCTATGCTTTTTAGTGCGATCTTCAAGAAATTTTCCAAGACTGACAAAACCAATTACCATTACAGAAGCTTCAAAATACACATGCCCCATTGCATGATCGGCGTGGTAAAACAGCATAAAAGCAGAATAAAGATAAATAGTGAGCGTTCCTGTGCTGACCAGTACATCCATATTGGCAAGTCCACCACGAATACTACCGATTGCTCCGCGATAAAATGGAATGGCTAACCAAAGTTGCACAATGCTCGCTAATGCAAATTGCCAAATAGGGGGCAACATTAAGCTATGTGAGCCACCTATCATACCAAGCATGCCAATCAGAAATGGAATATTGATTATCCAAAGTACGATTAATCGCCAAGGGATTGATGTATTTTTTTCTATTGGTAATTCGTTGGTTTGTTTGATATGGGCAGAGAAACCTGTTTTATGGATAATCTCGATAATTTGAGTTTCGCTTGCTTGCGTAGCGTCAAATACAACTTGAGCTTCTTCGGCAGCAAAATTTACACCTGCTTGTTGCACAAATGGTTTTTTATTTAAAACTTTTTCAATACGATTGGCACAAGATTGGCAGGTCATCCCACCAATCTGAATCGAAATTTTTTTACTCTGTGGCATCAAATCCGGCATCTTCAATTACCTCAATCAACTGTGCAACATTAACTCGATTTTCATCAAAAGTAATATTTGCTTTACCCTCTAATTGCACATCAGCAGATTGTACACCATCTAATTCAGTTAAAACTTGAGTAAGACTTTTTACGCAACAGCCGCAATGTATGCCTTTTATGTTTAATGTGATAGTTTTCATTTTTACTCCTTGTTAGTTGTTTTATTGATGGTTAAACTATAAACCTTTACATAAGGTTAAGGTCAAGAAGTTTTTTATGAATATTAGTGAAGCCGCAAAATTAGTAGGTTTATCTACAAAACAAATCCGTGATTATGAAAAAATGGGGTTAATTAAACCCGCTGTTCGCAGTTTGTCAGGCTATCGAAATTATGGAGAAAGTGATTTAGAAAGGTTGCATTTTATTCGACACTCACGCAATGTTGGGTTTTCGTTACATCAAATCGCACAATTATTAGCACTACAAGATAATCCTAAGCGTAGCTGCCGAGAAGTGAAAGTGCTAACTGCTCAACATATTGCGACATTAAATCAACAAATAGAACAGCTACAAAAAATGGTACAAAAATTGCAGCACTGGCACGACAGTTGTCAAGGCAATGGCAACCCTGAATGTTCAATTTTGAATGGCTTGAACGGATAAGTGAAAAGTGCGGTTAATATTCCCAACTTTCTGGATCGACACCTAATTCACGCATAAGCACTTTGGCATCTTCGGGAATTTCATCATTACGCTCTTTCATTAAATCTGCATCAGTGGGCAAAGGCTGCCCTGTGAATGCGTGTAAGAACGCTTCACAAAGCAATTCACTGTTAGTTGCGTGACGTAAACTTTTCAATTGGCGGCGAGTGCGTTCATTCGTCAAAATTTCCAGTACTTTAATGGGAATGGATACTGTAATTTTTTTGACTTGCTCACTTTTTTTGCCATGTTCTGCATAAGGGCTGATATATTTTCCGTCCCAATTCGCCATAATTTCCCTTAGAGCTTATCGATAACCTTACAAATTGTCCGTATTCTAATTAAAAATCAAATAAATAACAATCTAGACGGCTAAACTTCCAAAATAAGTTCTTAAAAAAAGTGCGGTAATTTTTTATATTAAATGCTAATAAAAGCTAGACAGCGTAGGGTTTTAGTGGTAATTTACGCGCCATTCAAAGGGTGCAAGCCCACCATTCGAATAATCAATTCTTATTAATTCCAACATTTATTCATTATGCATTTAACAGAACTTAAAAATACGCCTGTTTCTGATCTTGTGAAACTCGGCGAGGAGCAGATGGGCTTAGAAAATTTAGCTCGTTTGCGTAAACAAGATATTGTCTTTGCAATCTTAAAACAGCACGCCAAAAGTGGCGAGGATATTTTCGGCGGTGGCGTGTTAGAAATTTTACCAGATGGTTTTGGTTTCCTTCGTTCTGCCGACAGTTCCTATCTTGCAGGCCCTGATGATATCTATGTTTCCCCAAGTCAAATTCGTCGTTTTAATCTTCAAACTGGCGATAAAATCGAAGGCAAAATTCGTCCACCAAAAGAAGGCGAACGCTATTTTGCACTTTTAAAAGTTGATCAAGTCAATGACGACAAACCAGAAGTTTCCCGTAGCAAAATCTTATTTGAAAACTTAACACCACTACATGCTAATTCTCGTTTAAGAATGGAACGTGGCAATGGCTCAACAGAAGATTTGACTGCCCGTATTTTGGATTTAGCCTCGCCAATTGGTAAAGGCCAACGTGGTTTGATCGTAGCGCCGCCAAAAGCGGGTAAAACCATGTTGTTGCAAAATATTGCTCAAAGTATCACGCATAATTATCCTGATGTGGAACTTATCGTATTACTGATTGATGAACGCCCAGAAGAAGTGACAGAAATGCAACGTTCCGTAAAAGGCGAAGTCATTGCGTCTACTTTTGATGAACCCGCAACTCGTCACGTTCAAGTGGCAGAAATGGTAATCGAAAAAGCGAAACGTTCAGTAGAGCATAAAAAAGATGTGGTAATTCTACTTGATTCTATTACTCGTTTAGCGCGCGCTTACAATACAGTCACTCCAGCTTCAGGTAAAATTTTGTCTGGTGGTGTGGATGCTAATGCGTTGCATCGTCCAAAACGTTTCTTTGGTGCTGCACGTAACGTGGAAGAAGGTGGTAGTTTAACGATTATTGCCACCGCGCTAGTTGATACCGGTTCGAAAATGGATGAAGTTATTTTCGAAGAATTTAAAGGTACAGGTAATATGGAATTACACCTTTCTCGTAAAATCGCAGAAAGACGTGTATTCCCAGCCATTGACTTTAAACGCTCTGGTACTCGTAAAGAAGATTTACTCACAACATCTGATGAATTACAAAAAATGTGGATTCTTCGTAAGATTCTTAATCCAATGGATGAAGTGGATGCAATGGAATTTTTGATTGATAAGCTGATGATGGCGAAAACCAACGAAGAGTTTTTTGAAGTGATGAAACGTTCGTAAAAGCAACCGCACTTCTATGAAGAACAAGGGGAAAATATTATGTTTTCCCCTTTTTAATATCCGTAATATTTGACGAAATAAATGATGATAGCCGATAAGTTCATAAAAGGGGCAAAAGGTAAAAATTCTTTTTTCTTTTTATGAATAAGCGAAAAACATATTCCAAGCACTGAGGCTAATAATAAAAAGTGCGGTAAGGTTTCTAAACGAATAAAACTTCCTAATGCCATTGCTAGCCAATAATCTCCCCGTCCAAAGGCTTCTTTTCTGTAATAACATTTTGCAATCCAATAGATTTCGTAGAAAACAATAAAAAAACTAGCCGCACTTTTTATGCTTTCAGATAACGTTAGTAATGAAAAGTTATTGTCTGCTCCAAATAATCCTAGAGTAAGTAACCATAAACAGGGTGTCGTAGAAATAAGTTGATAGTGCCAATCAAGATAACTGATTGTCCAAAGAATAATAAGTGTGAGTCCGATCCATACAGTAAAAATAGAATCTTTGAAGGCAATTTGTAAAAATATAAATCCAACCCCAATACTAAAAAAATACCTCAAAATATGACCGCACTTTTTTTGTTGAATAGAGGCAAAGTGCGGTTGAAATGGAGAACGGTTTTGTGGAAATAATTCAACGTAAATCGCATAAATATTTTGCTGCAAACGCGTAATAAAACCAGATAGGTAGAACCACAATGCGATCCCTAAGATACCGCCTAATAAAAACATTGTGAAATAAATCATTGAATAACAGAACCCATATTAAAGATAGGTAAATACATTCCCATCATAATAATTCCAATCAGACTGCCGATGATCACCATCATTAATGGTTCTAGCATTTGTGAGAGTAAGTCAATTTGATGATTAAGTTTTTCTTGGTAATTTTCAGCAATATGCTCTAGCATCAAAGCGAGTTTTCCGCTTTGCTCGCCAATTTGTAGCATTTGTTGTGCTTCCATCGGGAAAAGATCGCTACTTACACTATTAGAAAACGCATAGCCTTGAGAAACCCATTGCAAAATTGACCGCACTTCTTTATCTAATACGATGTCATTTACAAGCGTTTTCTTGGTTTGCCACGTTTGTGTGCGAGGGAGAAAACTGTCTAGTGCCTGATTAAGCGGTACGCCAGCCTGCAACATAATTTGTAAACTGTGACTAAAGTTCACTAAACGCGAAAGCTTTTGAATTGTGCCAAAAATAGGCGTGATAGAAATAAGTTGATTTTTCTTTTGATAAAACCAAGTCTGGCGTTTTAGATAGAAGTAATAAAATAGAAAAAAACTAAAAGCGAAAAATAGCAAAATGCCGATATTTTGCTTAAGAAAATTGGATATAGAGAGCAATATTGCGGTTATTGTTGGTAACTCAGCGTTATTGCCTCTGTACATTTCAGCAAATTGAGGCACGATAAAAAGCAGTAATGCGAGTGTCAATAATAGTGAAATGCCTAATACCATTGAGGGGTATAACATAATTTTCTGTAATTTACGTTGTAATGCTAAAGACTGGCTACGATGCGTGGCTATTTTTTTACAAACAACGGAAAGTTTGCCAGTCATTTCTCCTACTTGAATCAGTTGAATTTCTTGTTGTGTGAGATATTTTCTTTGTTGTTCAATTGCTTGTGAGAATGCTAAACCAGATTCAATAGATTGAAGCAGTCGTTCAAGCCATTCGTTGAGCATAATTTGAGTGCAATTTTGTTGCAAAATTTGCAGACTGTTTTTTAACGGAATAGAGGATTGTAGCAATGTCGCTAATTGATTGAGTAATTCACTGATTTCTGAATTTTTGGGCTTTGCCCCAAATTGCCAGTTTTGTTGTAATTTGATGTGAGTAAGCCCGCAGCTTATTAATTGAAAGTGTGCTTGTTGTTTCGTATCTGCAATAATTGAGCCTTTTTGTTTCTGATTTAATGCGTTACTACCTTGATAATAAAAGAGTTTTTTAGTCATGAGTTTTTACCTAACACACGTTCAATTTCTTTCTCATCTGTTATGCCTTGGCTAACTTTTTCTAAACCACTCGCACGTAAATTTTGAAAATCAGTTTGATAGCCATTCTGTTGCCAATGTAGAAATTGATACACGCCGATTCGACCTCGATAACCTTGATGGCAATCACAAGAATTTATTAAATTTCCACCGCACTTTGGACAGATTTTTCGTACAAGACGCTGCGCAATGACGAGCAGCAAACTGTTTTCAATTTCATGTTGTTGAATACCGAGTTGTTGTAAGCGGGAAATGGCAGATATTGCATCATTGGTATGTAAAGTTGAGAGTACCAAATGCCCCGTTTGGGCAGCACGTAGCGCGATCATTGCACTTTCTTCATCACGAATTTCACCTAGCATAATGATGTCGGGATCTTGGCGTAAGAAAGCGCGCAATAGGCAGTTAAAATCTAATCCAATCTGTGGATTAATTTGGCTTTGAATAATGCCATCAAGCTCAATTTCAATGGGATCCTCTGCGGTCATAATATGTTTATCAGGCGTGTTTAGCCATTGAAGTGCGGTGTAAAGTGAGATACTTTTCCCACTTCCTGTTGGACCCGTTACTAAAATTAATCCTTGTGGTTGGTTAAGTGCGCGTTGAAATTCTTTTTGTTGGCTTTCAGTCATGCCTAGTTCAGAAAAGCTGAGTTCTACAGGTTTATTTTGCTGTGCTCTCAGGACAACTTTCTCCCCCCAATGGGTTGGTAACGTTGAAAGACGGAAATCAAGAATATCGGAAAAAGTGGTTTTAAATTGAAATCGTCCATCTTGTGGAAGGCGGGTTTCACTGATATCTAATTTAGCGAGCAGTTTTAGGCGAGAAATAATTCGATTCGCCAAATTTTTGCTAAGTGGAGGCTGAGCTTGTAAAACACCGTCAATTCTCAACCGCACTTGGAAATGATCCGATAAGGTCTCCAAATGAATATCTGAGGCATTGTTTTGTAAAGCAGATTCAAAAATTTGATTAAGCAAACGAATGACGGGCTCATCATCTTGTTGTTCAAGATGGGACTGTTCTTGATGTTGGTAATATTTAACTTGCTCTTCCACTTGAAGTTGATTAGGGGCAAGTTGTTGTAATAGTTCTTTAAGTTGAGTGCTTTCTAATAAAACTGGCTCAACAAGCTTGCCAGTTATAAAAGCAATAGTTTCACAGGCGGAAAGATTAGAAAGGGAATCGACACCTAGCCAGAGACGATTATTTTCTTCTTTGAGTGGTAAAGCAAAATAACGTAAGAGTAGCGACTGTTGTTGCTGATTACGCCCCCATAAATCTGGCGAGATCGTAAATATCTCGCCGTTTTGAGCGGTTACACGCTGAGTATGAAGTAAAGCATAGCTCGTCATTGTGTGACATTTCCGCAAAAATTTGCTGGAAATAAAGAGGCATCCGTTCCTTTGCAGGTTGTTGTCCAAGTTACACCTGCTGCAGCATTACCTGTAGCTTGCAAAATATATTCCATATTTGCCAATGTGCCATCCCCCTTTACGGTAATGCCACCCGATTGAGTTTTTACTGAGGCTACATAGCCTTTTGCTGTTGTAATATCAGCTGCAATACCATTTTTTCCACCCGTACAGTTTGTTGTTTCATTTGTGCTATATACACATAATTCCACATCAGCCTTATAAGGCGCAGATGCTTGCAGTAATTCGGATACCGCTGCTTTTTTGGTATAATTTTGATAAGAAGGAATAGCGATAGTGGCTAAAATCGCGATGATGGCGATGACTATCATCAATTCAATTAAGGTAAAGCCTTTTTTCAAGGTAGTTTGTGTAGTTAGTTTCATTTATTTTCCTTTCGTTAAGCCTTTATTGGCTGAAATATTGTGAAAAGGGAAAATTGTTTTGTAAAACAGACCGCTCTTTTTCTGCGATCCTGATCGCAAAAATAGGAAAATGTATGCGAAAAATAAAAGATATTGAGAAAGGATTTCTGACTGATTGTCGACAAATTCCATCTCCTCATTTTGATGAACGCCCAGATTTACAAGATATTTCACTTCTGGTGATCCATTACATTAGCTTACCGCCAGAACAATTTGGTGGCGGATATGTGGATGATTTTTTTCAAGGAAAATTAGATCCTAAGATTCATCCTTATTTTGAAGAAATTCATCAAATGCGTGTTTCTGCCCATTGCTTGATTGAACGAGATGGGCGAATCACGCAATATGTTAATTTTAACCAAAGGGCTTGGCATGCTGGATTATCTAGCTTTCAAGGGCGAGAAAAATGTAATGATTTTGCCATTGGAATTGAGTTAGAAGGTAGTAATGAACAACCTTTTACTAATGAGCAGTATTTGGCATTGCAAGAACTTACTAACCTAATCATGAAAAGTTATCCTAAAATTACGAAAGAGCGAATTGTTGGACATTGTGATATTTCGCCAGGGCGTAAGCTCGATCCCGGTCAATATTTCGATTGGGAACGTTATTTTGCCAGCCTAAAATAATTTGTTTAAAAATTAGACATTAAAATTTAGAGACTTCTGTGTATTACAAATATTGTTATGTTTTATGGCTAAATACTTGAATTTAAATGGATAAATTTTCTCTTGAAATTGTCTTGGGAAGGTTTGTTTGAGTTATACAACATTATGGATTTTCTCAACCACAATTTTATCCACAGAAATATTGAATAACTCAAAGAGATAGCTAAAAGATCTTTGGTGAATGGCGTCCCTTTAAAAATTGTATTTTTTTACCGCACTTTCTTACATTTTTATATGTGAAAAGTGCGGTTTATTTTTTCTTTAGATTTTTAGAACGAAAATAACTCAATTTATTTTCAAGTTTGATGAGATAAGGATCCTTTCCTGTTTTTACGTGATCAATTCACAATCAGAAATCCGTTATTCACAATGTTATCCACAATCTGTGCATTTTATTGTGTAACCAGCCCTTTGGTTGATAAAAACACTGATTTATGAAACAATCTGCAGACTATTTTTATATGAAAAATTTAAGGTAAAACGATAGTGATCGATTTTGATGGCTACCGTCCAAATGTGGGTATTGTGATTTGTAATCGCAACGGGCAAGTGCTTTGGGCGAAGCGCTGTGGGCAAAATTCGTGGCAGTTTCCGCAAGGTGGCATTAATGATAATGAAAGTGCCGAGCAAGCGATGTATCGTGAACTGTACGAAGAAGTTGGTCTACAGCCTAAAGATGTGCGCATTTTATATGTATCTAAGCATTGGTTGCGTTATAAATTACCAAAACGTTTGTTGCGTTATGACAGCAAACCGATGTGTATAGGGCAAAAACAACGCTGGTTTTTGTTGCAGCTTGTTGGCGATGAAAAAAATATCAATATGCAAACAACCAAATCACCAGAATTTGATGGATGGCGTTGGGTGAGTTTTTGGTATCCTGTTCGTCAAGTCGTATCGTTCAAAAAAGAAGTATATCGCAAAGCGATGAAAGAGTTTTCGGGCGTGTTGTTCTCAGAAAATCCTCCTGTATATCAACCAGCGCGAGAATTGGAGCAAAAATCTTATACTCATCCTAAAAAATATAATGGTTCAAAATTTCCAAAACGTTCTTTTAATAAAACAAGGAATTCATAATGCTTAGCTTTATTTTACTTTGTTTGCTTGTGGGGGCTGTGGCTGGCTTTTTTGCGGGGCTTTTTGGTATCGGCGGTGGATTAATGATTGTTCCTGTGTTGGTGTATTTATTACCAATGGTAGGTGTGCCAGAACCTTTGTTAATGTCTACCGCACTTGGAACCTCTTTCGCAACGATTGTTATTACTGGCTTTTCTTCGGCTCAACGACATCATAAGTTAGGTAATGTTGTGTGGAGTGCGGTGAAGATCCTTGCTCCGAGCATTATGGTTAGCGTGTTTATTTGTGGTTTCTTTATCGGAAAACTTGATCGCGATATTTCTAGTAAATTATTTGCCTGTTTAGTGGTTTATCTCGCGGTTAAAATGGTCTTATCTATTAAACCTAAGACAAATAAAACAGTTAAACCTTTGACGACTCAATCGTCTATTATCGGTGGCATTCTAATTGGCATGGCATCTAGTGCTGCAGGTATCGGTGGTGGCGGATTTATTGTGCCGTTTTTAAATTCTCGCGGTATCGATATGAAAAAGGCTATTGGTTCTTCGGCTTTCTGTGGCATGTTACTCGGAACTTCTGGAATGTTCAGTTTTATGTTAAGTGGCTGGGGAAATGCGGCAATGCCGGAATATTCTTTAGGTTACATTTATTTCCCTGCAGTGTTATGTATTACTGCCACATCGTTTTTCACGTCAAAACTTGGTGCGACAGCCACCTCAAAACTACCAGTGCCAACTTTAAAGAAAGGATTTGCACTTTTATTAATTACCATTGCTGTTGATATGTTTATTAGATAGAGAAAATTATGAATTCAAATTACTTGCTTCTGCCTCATTTTGATCCAACCATTTTTACTCTTGGTGATAGCAATATCGGCTTACGTTGGTATGGTTTGATGTACCTTTTGGGTTTTATTTTTGCACGCTGGCTTGCGGTTCGTCGTGCTAATCGCCCAAATAGCGGTTGGACAGTGGATCAAGTTGATACCTTACTTTTCAATGGTTTTATGGGCGTATTTATTGGCGGACGTGTTGGCGATGTATTTTTTTATAATTTGGATCGTTTCTTACAAGAGCCGCTTTATTTATTCCGTGTTTGGGAAGGTGGAATGTCTTTCCATGGTGGCTTAATAGGCGTCATTGTTGCCATGATTTGGACATCTTATTCACAAAAACGTAATTTTTGGCAAACGGCTGATTTTGTTGCGCCTTTGATTCCGTTTGGTTTAGGTTTAGGTAGAATTGGTAATTTCATTAATCTTGAGCTATGGGGACGCGAAACGGATGTGCCTTGGGCAATGATTTTCCCGAATGATCCACTATTACTTCCTCGTCATCCATCACAACTTTATGAAGCTTTTCTAGAAGGCATAGTGTTGTTTGCAATTCTGAATATTTTTATTAAAAAACCACGTCCAATAGGTTCCGTTGCTGGTTTATTTTTAATTGGTTATGGCATCTTCCGTTTTATTGTGGAATATGTGCGTGAGCCCGAAGTTGAAAATTTCTTTGGCGTCATTACGCGAGGACAAGCACTTTGTTTACCGATGATTATTGGTGGTGCTTTAATTATGGCTTGGGCGTATTCACGCAAAAGTGCGGTAATAAAATAGGAGATTTTTATGAAGCAATATCTTGATCTTTGTCGCCGCATTGTTAATGAAGGTGAATGGGTTGCCAATGAACGTACAGGTAAGCGCTGTCTCACCGTTATTAATGCAGATTTAGAATATGATGTGGCGAATAATCAATTTCCGCTGATTACCACGCGTAAAAGTTATTGGAAAGCGGCAATTGCGGAATTTTTAGGTTACATTCGTGGATATGATAATGCCGCTGATTTCCGCACACTTGGCACGAAAACTTGGGATGCCAATGCGAATGAAAATGCCGCATGGCTCGCCAATCCGCATCGTAGAGGCGTTGATGATATGGGGCGAGTATATGGCGTGCAAGGCAGAGCGTGGCGTAAGCCTAATGGCGAAACCATCGATCAGTTACGTAAAATCGTTAATAATTTAACGAAAGGTATCGATGATCGAGGCGAAATTCTCACTTTTTTTAATCCTGGCGAATTTGATCTTGGTTGTCTTCGTCCTTGTATG
Source organism: Haemophilus haemolyticus M19501 (assembly GCF_000222025.1). Lineage (GTDB taxonomy): Bacteria > Pseudomonadota > Gammaproteobacteria > Enterobacterales > Pasteurellaceae > Haemophilus > Haemophilus haemolyticus_G. Next base: position 168,859 of record NZ_AFQO01000007.1, read on the forward strand.
CATACGCATACTTTTTCTCTTGTGGGCGAAACCTTACATCTTACTAGTTATCAACGTTCCTGTGATGTTCCGCTTGGATTGAATTTCAATCAAATTCAAGTATTCACTTTCTTAGCGCTTATGGCACAGATTACGGGTAAAAAAGCAGGCAAGGCATATCATAAAATTGTGAATGCGCACATTTATGAAGATCAGCTTGAATTAATGCGTGATGTGCAACTTAAACGCGAGCCTTTCTCGTTGCCAAAATTAGAAATCAATCCAGATATAAAAAGCCTTGAAGATTTAGAAACTTGGGTCACGATGGATGATTTTAAAGTTATTGGCTATCAATCTCACGAGCCGATTAAATATCCTTTTTCCGTTTAATGGATGTAGCAAAAGTGCGGTCAGAATTTGACGAGAAAATGATGCACCATGCCCTTGAACTTGCGAATAAAGCGGAAGCGTTAGGCGAGATTCCTGTGGGGGCAGTGCTGGTGGATGAAGATGGCAATATTATTGGAGAAGGTTGGAATCTCTCCATTGTTCAAAGCGATCCTACCGCACATGCTGAAATTATCGCTTTGCGTAATGGGGCGAAAAATATTCAAAATTATCGCCTACTGAATACCACGCTTTATGTAACATTAGAGCCTTGCACAATGTGTGCTGGGGCAATTTTGCATAGCAGAATTAAACGCCTTGTGTTCGGTGCTTCTGATTATAAAACTGGGGCTGTTGGATCGCGTTTTCATTTTTTTGATGATTATAAAATGAACCATACTTTGGAAATTACATCTGGTGTATTGGCAGAAGATTGTAGTCAGAAATTAAGCGCATTTTTTCAGAAGAGACGCGAAGAGAAAAAAATAGAGAAAGCATTGTTAAAAAAGTCTGATTGATATTAAATCTCCCTTCTCTCCTATTCTTAGCTTTTAAAAACTAGGGTTTATTGTTATCTCAAGTCGTTTTACATGCGGAAATTCTTCTTGAATGAGTTTCAACAATTCTGTCTGTCTGAATAAAATACCTTGGCGAACAATGGCATTAGACACTTCAATAAAAATTGAATGATCAGTTATGTTGCCAATACGAAATTTGCCGTGAAATTCCTGTGGAAAAATGCGGTTAAATTTTTGATTAAGTTCATTGATGGCAAAGCCTTTTTTCATTATTTTGGCAAAGGGCGATTGCTCAAGCACATCCATAATATTGACTGTTTTTTGATAACGTTCAGCCTTGTTTTCCATAAAGTCTGCCCTCAGTAAATGACATTAGTTTAGATTTCCGCTACAATACACGCAATTTTCATAATAAACAACGAGACGATGATTTCAGGCACTGTCAAACCGAATTTTTGGTCGCGATTACTTTTGAGTATTATCGCGATTTTTGCTTTGCCTAACGCACAAAGTTTTGAAAATCAAAATAATGCGGAAAATTATTCCTCGAGTGTCTCCATTCAACAAGCGTTGGAAACGGTAAAAGTAGCACGTGAAGTGCAACGACAGGCCATTCCTCAACCTTTAATTTCCCACCAAACTGAAAAACAACCTAAAATTCAACCGCACTTTTTTGCTGAAGCGTTGAATCTTAGTGCGCTAATTCGAGCAGGCCCCTTGCTTATTTAATTTTTCTGTTTTTTGTGAAGAATATTGCTATTGAAATAGCGATATTTAAAAAATTATTGTGCATGAAATAAAGTATTTCATAAGCATTTAACTATTTAACTTATATATTTAAAAAGAGAAATTATGAGCATTTTAACAAGAATTTTTGGCAGTCGTAATGAACGCATTCTACGTAAATTAAAAAAACAAGTCGTAAAAATTAATAAAATGGAGCCTGCTTTTGAAGCATTAAGTGATGATGAATTAAAAGCAAAAACACAAGAGTTTCGTGATCGTTTAAGTGCGGGCGAAACTTTGCAACAAATTTTACCAGAAGCATTCGCAACGGTACGTGAAGCAAGTAAGCGCGTGCTTGGTATGCGCCATTTTGATGTGCAGCTTATTGGTGGGATGGTATTGACTAACCGCTGTATCGCAGAAATGCGTACAGGAGAGGGGAAAACATTAACGGCGACTTTGCCTTGTTATTTAATCGCACTTGAAGGTAAGGGTGTCCACGTGGTAACCGTGAATGACTATCTTGCTCGCCGAGATGCAGAAACAAACCGTCCGTTATTTGAATTTTTAGGCATGAGTGTAGGCGTGAATATTCCCGGTTTACCGCCTGAAGAAAAACGTGCAGCTTATGCGGCAGATATTACTTATGCAACCAATAGCGAACTTGGTTTTGATTACTTACGTGATAACTTAGCCCACTCAAAAGAAGAACGTTTCCAACGTACTTTAGGCTATGCGTTGGTGGACGAAGTGGATTCAATCTTAATCGATGAAGCACGTACTCCATTGATTATTTCAGGTCAAGCAGAAAACAGTTCAGAGCTTTATATTGCGGTAAATAAACTGATCCCAAGTTTAATTAAACAAGAAAAAGAAGATACTGAAGAATATCAAGGCGAAGGGGACTTTACTTTAGATCTTAAATCTAAACAAGCGCATTTAACCGAACGTGGTCAAGAAAAAGTGGAAGATTGGTTGATTGCACAAGGTTTAATGCCTGAAGGGGATTCTTTATATTCTCCTGGTCGAATCGTGTTGCTTCATCATGTTATGGCAGCATTACGTGCGCACACATTGTTTGAAAAAGATGTTGATTACATTGTGAAAGACGGCGAAATTGTGATTGTTGATGAACACACTGGTCGTACAATGGCAGGGCGTCGTTGGTCAGATGGTTTGCACCAAGCTATTGAGGCAAAAGAAGGGGTGGATATTAAGAGCGAAAACCAAACTGTTGCGTCAATTTCTTACCAAAACTACTTCCGTTTATATGAGCGTCTTGCGGGAATGACGGGGACTGCGGATACCGAAGCATTTGAGTTCCAACAAATTTATGGCTTGGAAACTGTTGTAATTCCAACAAATCGTCCAATGATTCGTGATGATCGCACTGATGTGATGTTTGAAAATGAACAATATAAATTTAATGCGATTATTGAAGATATTAAAGATTGTGTAGAACGCCAGCAACCAGTATTAGTGGGGACGATTTCAGTCGAAAAATCAGAAGAATTATCTAAAGCGTTAGATAAAGCAGGTATAAAACATAATGTGTTGAATGCGAAATTCCACCAACAAGAAGCGGAAATCGTGGCAGAAGCTGGTTATCCTGGTGCGGTGACTATCGCAACGAATATGGCGGGTCGCGGTACGGATATTATCCTTGGGGGTAACTGGAAAGCGCAGGCTGCTAAATTAGAAAATCCAACTCAAGAACAAATTGAAGCACTTAAAGCTGAGTGGGAGAAAAACCACGAAATTGTAATGAAAGCAGGTGGGTTGCATATTATCGGTACAGAGCGTCACGAATCTCGCCGTATTGATAACCAGTTACGTGGCCGTTCAGGTCGTCAAGGTGACCCCGGTTCTTCTCGTTTCTATCTTTCTTTAGAAGATGGTTTAATGCGCATTTATTTGAATGAGGGTAAGCTCAATTTAATGCGTAAAGCGTTTACTGTACCGGGCGAGGCAATGGAATCGAAAATGTTGGCGAAAGTGATTGCATCCGCTCAAGCAAAAGTTGAGGCGTTCCATTTTGATGGCCGTAAAAACCTACTTGAATATGATGATGTGGCAAATGACCAACGTCATGCCATTTATGAGCAACGCAATTATTTGCTTGATAATGATGATATTTCTGAAACCATCAATGCCATTCGCCACGATGTGTTTAATAGCGTGATTGATCAATATATTCCACCGCAATCTTTGGAAGAACAATGGGATATTAAGGGGCTTGAAGAACGTTTAGCCCAAGAGTTTGGTATGGAATTACCGATTTCTAATTGGTTAGAAGAAGATAATAATCTTCACGAAGAAAGTTTGCGCGAACGCATTGTGGAAATTGCAGAAAAGGAATACAAAGAAAAAGAGGTTTTGGCTGGCGAAGACGCTATGCGCCACTTTGAAAAAGGTGTTATGTTACAAACCTTAGATGAACTTTGGAAAGAACATTTAGCTTCGATGGATTATTTACGCCAAGGTATTCATTTACGTGGCTATGCACAAAAAGATCCAAAACAAGAGTATAAAAAAGAATCTTTCCGTATGTTTACAGAAATGCTAGATTCCTTAAAACACCACGTTATCACGACTTTAACCCGTGTACGTGTGCGTACTCAAGAAGAAATGGAAGAAGCTGAACGTGCTCGTCAAGAAATGGCGGCACGTATTAATCAAAATAATTTACCTGTGGATGAAAATAGTCAGACAACTCAAAATTCAGAGACTGAAGATTATTCAGATCGTCGCATTGGACGCAACGAGCCTTGTCCTTGTGGGTCGGGTAAAAAATATAAGCATTGTCACGGCAGTCGTGTGGCACGCCACTAATGAACAATCAAAGTGCGGTGATTTTTCACCGCACTTTTTTCATATCTCTACATTGGATAGAAAAATGGATAAAAAAATTATACAAGTTGCTGCGGGTATTATTCGTAATGAATTTGGTCAGATCTATTTAACGCAGCGTTTAGAAGGACAGGATTTTGCCCAATCTTTAGAATTTCCTGGTGGAAAAGTGGATGCGGGAGAAACTCCAGAACAGGCTTTAAAACGTGAATTGGAAGAGGAAATTGGCATTGTTGTATTAAATGCTGAACTTTACGAACGCTTCCAATTTGAATATCCAACAAAGATTATTTCTTTTTTCTTTTATGTCGTAGATGAATGGATTGGTGAGCCTTTTGGGCGAGAAGGGCAAGAAGGTTTTTGGGTTGAGCAACGCGCATTGGATGCAGGACAGTTTCCGCCAGCTAATGCTAAATTAATTCATCGCTTATTGAATGAAGCTCTCCATCCCATAAAATAAAACCCTAGTCAGACTAGGGTTTATATAACATCTATTGATTTTTTCAAATTATTTCGGCATTGCAGCTTTCATTTGTTTAAGTTGCTCTGCCGCTTGATTACAAGCCTGATCCTGTGCCGCTACGGGCATTGATGCAAATTGTTGTTTGCTTGATTCATATTGAGCTTTCATCGCATTTGCTTGCGCAGCTGGCATTGATGCTAAGAAAGAATCAATTTCAGCGAAATAAGTTTTACAACTTGCAGACAAATCAGCTGCAGAAGCTGAAAAACCAAATCCCATTAAAATAAGTGTAGCTAGTGTTTTTTTCATCATGATATCCTCACGAAAGTTAATTAATAAAGTTATTGCCAAAGTGGCGACTTATTGTATCATTTTAGGGCAAAAAAAAACAATAGCAATTACAAACAAATTTTTACAGATAAATCAGCGAGTTTAATCCATACTTCATCGCTAAATTCTTGCTTAGCAAGACGTTCAATATTTGCAAGCTCCTGGATAATTTCGTAGAGCTTTTGGTAGGTTAAACGTTGAATCGCACTTAAAAAGAGCGGTCGGCGATTTTGCCAGATTTTTAGACGGTCAAATTCAGTCTTAATTTGTTGAATTGGAAGTTTTTCCGTTGTCATAATTCGTTGCTGTGGTTTGGTAAGTTCAAGCAACGTAAATAATTCTCGCTGTAGTGTGCGTAATAAAATAACAGGTTGCACATCTTCATCTTGTAAACCTTTTAAAATGCGTTTGGCACGATTTGCCTTTCCAACAAGCAACGCATCAATCCATTGAAATGGTGTAAAAATTGAGGATTGTTCGACGACGCTAATGACACGATTATAGTTAAGTTTATGGTCAGGATAGAGCAAATCTAAAAGCTGCAGAGCTTGTTTGAGCGCAAGTAAGTTATTCTCATAACTGTAGCAAAGTTGTTGGATAGCCTCATCATCAGCGTCTAATCCCATCGCTTTGGTACGATTTTTTACCCAACGAGGAAGATTTTCAGCCGTAGGTGTTTGACAATTTACAAGAATCGCACTGGTTTCATATTGGTTTAGTTCAGCAAACCATGCTTGGTTTTCATTTGCTTTTGTTAGTTTTGCAATTTGTAAAATTAGCAAGATATCGTCATGTAGAACCGAAATAAATTCTTGCAGATTTTTCTGTAAAAGTGCGGTGAAGTTTTCAGGTAAACTTAATACCATGACTTGTTTATTAAAAAACAATCCCATGGACTGACAGGATTCTATGAGTTGTGCCCAGTCAGTTTGGCTATCAATCTGGATGCTATTTTTCTCATCAAATCCTTTTTGGGTCACTGCTTTATAAATGGCATCTTCACTTTCACTTAGTAACAATGGATCTTGCCCTACCAAAAAGTAAACTTTGGCTAAACGTTGGGAAAGATGTTGATTAAGTTGCTCAGGGAAGATGCGATTCATTATTTGTTTTTCACTTGTTTTTCTAATGCAACCATTTTAGTAATGAGCTGACGCGCAGCTTGTTCCCGCATATCATTCCAAATTAATTCTCGTTCGGCGGATTTAGCTAATGCTGCGCGAGAGTTATCAAAGAAAGTGCGGTTGACTTTTGCCGTGATTGGGTGGCTTTCACCATTCGCTAAACGAACGCTTGCTTCCACTTCTAGCATTAATACTTTTTCAGCTTCGCGACCGCGTTTAAATACCGAAGCGACTTCATCATTTTCGCGGAATTTATTGATGCGTAAAACAGGAATGCCTTGAGTCGAATTGACGAGCTGAATATTGTTCGCTTGTAGCTGATTACGCATCGCCACTGACATTTCGCTGTATGAATCAGGGCTTTCAAATGTAAGAGTACGTAATTCTTGTGGAATTAATGTACCGTTTTGAAAATGCCAGCCACAAGCAGAAAGCGCGGTAATGCTTGCTACAATGAACAATGCTTTGATTGATTTAATCATAAAAATTACCTTTATTGTGGAGTGTATGAATTTAAAATCCATACACTAATAAAGATAGAATCTGTGAAATATCAATATTCCACAGATTCTACGGATTATGGTTTAACCACAAAATTCAACATTTTTAATGGAATATAGATTTCTTTAAGAATTTCTTTTCCATCAAGGAATTTTGCAACATTAGGATCTGCTTTGGCTGTCGCTTTAATTTCTTCTTCTAAAGACGTTGCAGGGACAGTTACTTTTCCACGAACTTTGCCATTTACTTGCACAACAATGAGTTTTTCATCTTCTACCATTGCGGCTTCATCAGCTTTCACCCATTCAGTGGTATCGATGTTGCTTTCATTTCCTAACTCTTGCCATAATTCAAAGCAGATATGTGGCGTAATTGGATAAAGCATACGAACAACTGCACTTAATGCTTCCGCCATGACTGCACGATCTTGATCGCTTTCTAAGGAAGCCTTAGTCAGTTTATTCATCAATTCCATTACGGCTGCAATCGCAGTATTAAATGTTTGACGACGACCAATATCATCGCTCACTTTCGCAATGGTTTTATGTACTTCACGACGAAGTGCTTTTTGCGCGGCTGAAAGTGCGGTGATATCTAGGCTAGTTTTTGCTGGATTTTGTTGATATTGATATACCAAATTCCAAACACGCCCTAAGAAACGTTTAGCACCTTCTACGCCAGATTCTTGCCATTCAAGGGTCATTTCTGCAGGCGATGCAAACATCATAAATAAACGAACGGTGTCCGCACCGTATTTTTCCACCATTTCCTGTGGGTCAATACCGTTGTTTTTCGATTTCGACATTTTGGTCATCCCAGTATGAACCAATTCTCGACCTTCAGGATCTGTCGCTTTAATGATACGACCTTTCTCATCACGCTCAAGCGTCACTTGCGTTGGGCTCACCCAAATACGCTCGTTGGTTGGACTTGTGTAGTAGAACGCATCAGCAAGCACCATACCTTGACATAGCAATTTCGTTGCTGGCTCATCGCTGGTTACAAAACCTGCATCACGCAAGAGTTTGTGGAAGAAGCGGAAGTATAACAAGTGCATTGTTGCGTGTTCGATACCGCCGATATATTGATCCACCGGTAACCAATAGTTTGCTTCTTCCGCATCTAGCATGCCATTTTGATATTGTGGGCAAGTGTAGCGCGCGTAATACCAAGAGGATTCCATAAAGGTGTCGAAGGTATCCGTTTCTTTTAATGCTGGTGTACTATTGAAGGTGGTTTTAGCCCAGTTTGGATCCGCCTTGATTGGGCTTTTCACACCGTCCATTACTACATCTTCAGGCAGAATAATCGGTAAATCTTCCATTGGTGCAGGCACCACATCACCGTTTTCTAATGTCAGCATTGGAATTGGTGCTCCCCAATAACGTTGGCGAGACACGCCCCAGTCACGCAAACGGTAGTTTACTTGGCGTTTTCCCACACCTAATTGTTCGAGTTTGTCCGCAATGCCGTTGAATGCCCCCTCGAAATCTCTACCGTCAAATTCTGCAGAGTTGATTAATGTGCCATGTTCAGTGAAGGCTTCTTTTGCTAAATCAATTTCTTGACCTGCAAGCGGTGCAATTACTTGTTTGATTTGCAAACCGTATTTATTGGCAAATTCGTAGTCGCGTTGATCATGTGCTGGCACTGCCATTACCGCACCTGTACCGTAATGCATTAATACGAAGTTCGCTACCCAAATTGATAATTTTTCACCTGTCAATGGATGAATGGCAAATAAGCCTGTTGCCATTCCTTTTTTCTCCATTGTCGCAAGATCAGCTTCTGCCACTTTGGCATTTTTTGCTTCTTGGATAAAGGTGGCTAATTCAGGATTATTTTGAGCCGCTAAACTTGCTAATGGATGTGCTGCCGCAATCCCTAAATAACTTACGCCGTAAAAGGTATCTGGACGCGTGGTGTAAACTGCTACTTTTTCGTTGGTATCTGCAACATCAAAGGTAATTTCTACCCCTTCAGAACGACCGATCCAGTTGCGTTGCATCGTTTTCACCATATCAGGCCATTGTGGAAGATTATCCAAGCCCCCTAATAATTGCTCGGCATAATCGGTGATTTTAATAAACCATTGTGGGATTTCTTTTTGTTCCACAGGTGTATCACAACGCCAGCAACAACCTTCGTGTACTTGTTCGTTTGCGAGTACGGTTTCATCGTTCGGACACCAGTTTACGGTTGAGGTCTTTTTGTACACCAAGCCTTTTTTATAAAGCTCAGTGAAGAACCATTGTTCCCATTTGTAGTATTCTGGTTTGCAGGTTGCGATTTCACGCTCCCAGTCGAAACCAAAGCCTAAAAGCTGAAGTTGTTTTTTCATGTAGGCAATGTTTTCGTATGTCCATTTAGCAGGTGCAGTTTTGTTTTTGATTGCGGCACCTTCTGCTGGTAAGCCGAAAGCATCCCAACCAAATGGTTGTAATACGTTTTTGCCTAGCATGCGTTGATAACGAGAAATTACATCACCAATAGTGTAGTTGCGCACATGCCCCATATGCAGGCGACCAGAAGGATATGGGAACATAGAAAGACAGTAATATTTTTCTTTAGATTCGTCTTTGATTGCTTTGAAAACTTTATTTTCTGCCCAATATTGTTGAACCTTTGGTTCGATCATATCGGGGCGATATTGTTCTTGCATAAAATCACCTTAAATTTTAACCGCACTTTTGCAGCATTTTGACAATAGAAAACGTGGCATAGAATACCGTAAAATGGCATAAATTGATAGGGTATGAGACCAAAGTGCGGTGATTTTTTTCTTTGTTTTTACAATAGATTTTGAATTTCTTTTGGAATTAATTTGGGTTCAGGAATCCAAACTTGTTTGTGTCGGCTCAATTCCCCTTTTTCTAAAATAATACTGCTTTTGGGCACTTTGAAGGATTTACTTAAAAATTTCAATAAATGCGCATTTGCTTGACCATCAACAGGTGGCGCAGTAATGGTAATTTTTAATTCATCATCGTGAATGCCAGCAATATGATCTTTACTGGCTTTTGGCTGTAAGAATATTCTTAATCTAATACCGTCTTTATTTTGTTCAATCGCAGACATAAATTCTTCGTGTTACTTATTTTTCTTTATTATAAAAATGAATTATGTAAAAAATAAAGTGTGGATTAGGGCTCGCTAATTCATAGCAAGCTAATACAACTTATGATATAGTTCACAGCCGAATTTATAGGGATCTTTTTATAATAAAAATAATGATAGAACTCGATCAAAACAATATTCCAAAACACGTTGCCATTATTATGGATGGTAATGGGCGGTGGGCAAAACAAAAAAATAAAATGCGTATTTTTGGCCATACCAATGGCGTATCTGCCGTTCGCCGAGCAGTAAGTTATGCTCGCCAAACTGGCGTGAATTTCCTTACACTTTATGCTTTTAGTAGCGAAAATTGGAATCGACCAGAGCAAGAAGTCAGCGCGTTAATGACGCTTTTTATGCAAGCTTTAGATCGCGAAGTGAAAAAATTACATAAAAATAATATTCGCCTGAAAATTATTGGCGATGTATCTCGTTTTAGTGAATCTTTGCAAGAAAAAATTTCAAAAGCGGAAAATTTAACAGAAAAAAATACCGCACTTACGCTCAATATCGCTGCAAATTACGGTGGATGTTGGGATATTGTGCAAGCAGCAAAACAACTTGCAGAAAAAGTAAAAAATAATGAAATGAGCGTTGAAGAAATTGATGAAATTGCTTTTCAGCGTCATTTGGTTACACAAGATGAACCACCAGTTGATCTATTGATTCGTACGAGTGGTGAACAACGAATTAGTAATTTTTTATTATGGCAAATCGCATATGCAGAACTTTATTTTTCCGATGTGCTGTGGCCAGATTTTGATGAGGCGGAATTTAACCGCGCCATCGCCTGTTATCAACAACGTCATCGCCGTTTTGGTGGGACAGAATAATTCAATAAATGGATTAAAATTATGCTTAAACAACGAGTTTTATCAGCCATTGTGTTAATCGCAGCGGTGTTATGTGCGCTATTTTTATTCACGCCTTTTTATTTTGCCCTCGCGTTAGGTGCTGTGGCGACTTTAGGCGTTTGGGAATGGACCCAGTTTGCTCGCCTTAAACAGCCTTTAGCGCGTTTTTGTATTGCCGCTTTTTTAGGCGCCTTTATTTTTTTATGGCTCTACACTGAGGGCAACTATTTAGATGCCGGTCGTGTGTTTGAACAGCATCTTCAGCTTTTATTGATGAACGCTGTTGGTTGGTGGCTTTTAGCTTTATTGCTTGTGGTGAGTTATCCTAAATCAGCTAAATTTTGGTCTAAAAATCCTCTTTTACAGCTTTTATTTGCCTTTTCTACTTTAATCCCATTTATCGCTGGGGTATTGCGTTTACGTTTAGAACACTATACCCATGATCCTTATCACGGCTTATTTTTATTACTTTATGTATTTGTGCTTGTTTGGGCGGCTGATTCTGGTGCTTATTTTAGCGGACGAGCATTTGGTAAACGCAAACTTGCGCCAAAAGTTTCACCTGGTAAAAGTTGGGAAGGCGTTGTTGGTGGTTTAATTACAGCGTTAGTGCTTGCTTTTGTATTTATTCATTTCTCTGGCGATGCTTTAGTTGGTGAGCGAAATATCTCTGGATTTGTTATTCTTTCCGTTGCTACTGTTGCAATTTCAGTATTGGGTGATTTAACTGAAAGTATGTTTAAACGTGAATCCGGAGTTAAAGACAGTAGCCAATTAATTCCAGGTCATGGCGGTGTATTAGATCGCATTGATAGCTTGACTGCCGCGGTACCTTTTTTCAGTTACTTCTATTTCTTTGTGTTATAAGGATTCTGAATGTCATTTTTGTGGTCGCTAGGCTCTTTTATCATTGCTATTGCGGTATTAGTATCCGTTCACGAATATGGTCACTTTTGGGCTGCTAGAAAGTGCGGTATAAAAGTCCATCGTTTTTCAATTGGCTTTGGTAAGGTAATTTGGAAACGTATCGATAAGCACGGTACAGAATTTGCGATTTCAATGATTCCTTTAGGCGGTTATGTAAAAATGCTTGATGGACGTAATGAAGCGGTTCCAGTTGAACAAAAGTCACAAGCATTTGACAGTAAAAGCGTATTACAACGCGCATTTGTGATTATTTCAGGTCCTTTGGCAAATTTTATTTTCGCGATTTTTGCTTATTGGGTTATCTATCTTTATGGAATGCCAAGTGTTAAACCTGTGATTGAATCAATAACTCCAAGTTCAATCGCGGCACAAGCTCACATTGAACCTAATACGCAAATTCTAGCGGTTGATGGCGAAGAAACTCAAGATTGGGAAACCATCAATATGCTACTTGCCACAAAAATGGGGGAGCCTAATGTTGAAATTACCCTTTCTCCTTTTGGTTCTAATATTGAACAACAGCGGACTTTAAATCTTACAAATTGGACTTTTGATCCTGAAAAAGAAAGTGCTTTTGAGGCATTAGGAATCATGCCTATGCGTCCTAAAATTGAAATGGTGCTTTCTAAAGTTGTTCAAGGTTCTCCAGCTGAGAAAGCAGGTTTACAAATCGGTGATAAAATTTTAGAAGAAAATTTAACCGCACTTCCTTGGCCAGATTTTATAAAACAGGTCGAACGAGGCGAATCTTTTTCTATTAAAGTTGAACGTAATGGGGAAATGCTTGACAAAATTATCACGCCAGTGCGTAATCAGAGTGGAAAATGGTTTGTAGGTTTAAGCCCAACTTTCGTAAAATTATCTGATGAATATCGTACAGAATTAAAATATGATATTCTTGACTCTTTGCAGAAAGGCATTGAAAAGACTGGCCAACTTTCTGTGTTAACCTTGAAGGTGTTAGGAAAACTAATTACGGGTGATTTGTCATTAAACAATTTAAGCGGTCCGATTTCTATTGCAAAAGGTGCTGGTGCATCCGCTAATATTGGATTGGTGTATTTTTTAAGTTTTATGGCATTGATTAGTGTTAATTTAGGCATTATGAATTTATTCCCATTGCCTGTATTAGATGGTGGTCATTTAGTTTTTTTAGCAATGGAAGCTGTTAAAGGAAAACCTGTTTCTGAGCGGGTGCAAGGCATCTGTTATCGAATTGGCGCAGCACTGTTACTAAGTTTAACGGTGTTTGCATTATTTAATGATTTTTTACGTCTATAATTTATATAGGATACAATCGATGAAAAAACTTCTAATCGCAAGTTTATTATTCGGTACGACAACGACTGTGTTTGCCGCACCTTTTGTGGCAAAAGATATTCGCGTGGATGGTGTTCAAGGTGACTTAGAACAACAAATCCGAGCAAGTCTACCTGTTCGTGCCGGTCAGCGTGTGACTGACAATGATGTGGCTAATATTGTCCGCTCTTTATTCGTAAGTGGTCGATTCGATGATGTGAATGCGCATCAAGAAGGCGATGTGCTTGTTGTTAGCGTTGTGGCTAAATCGATCATTTCAGATGTTAAAATCAAAGGTAACTCTGTTATTCCAACCGAAGCACTTAAACAAAACTTAGATGCTAACGGGTTTAAAGTTGGCGATGTTTTAATTCGAGAAAAATTAAATGAATTTGCCAAAAGTGTAAAAGAGCACTATGCAAGCGTAGGTCGCTATAACGCAACAGTTGAACCTATTGTCAATACATTACCAAATAATCGTGCTGAAATTTTAATTCAGATCAATGAAGATGATACTGCAAAATTAGCATCATTAACTTTCAATGGTAATGAATCTGTTAGTAGCAGCACGTTGCAAGAGCAAATGGAATTACAACCTGATTCTTGGTGGAAATTATGGGGTAATAAATTTGAAGGTGCTCAGTTCGAGAAAGATTTACAGTCAATTCGTGATTATTATTTAAACAATGGTTATGCCAAAGCACAAATCACTAAAACTGATGTTCAGCTAAATGATGAAAAAACGAAAGTGAATGTAACCATTGATGTAAATGAAGGTTTACAGTATGACCTTCGTAGTGCTCGTATAGTTGGTAATGTGGGCGGTATGGCTTCTGAACTTGAACCTTTGCTTTCTTCATTACATTTAAATGATACTTTCCGTCGCAGCGATATCGCCGATGTTGAAAATGCTATTAAAGCAAAATTGGGTGAACGTGGTTACGGTAGTGCAACGGTGAATGCAGTACCTGATTTTGATGATGCGAATAAAACCTTAGCAATTACTTTTGTTGTTGATGCTGGTCGACGTTTAACTGTTCGTCAACTACGCTTTGAAGGAAATACTGTTTCAGCAGATAGTACTTTACGTCAAGAAATGCGCCAACAAGAAGGGGCGTGGTATAACTCGCAATTAGTTGAGTTAGGTAAAATCCGTTTAGATCGTACAGGATTCTTCGAAACCGTAGAAAATCGAATTGATCCTGTAAAAGGCACTGATGACGAAGTAGATGTGGTGTATAAAGTTAAAGAGCGTAATACAGGTAGTATCAACTTTGGTATTGGTTACGGTACAGAAAGTGGTATTAGCTATCAAGCTAGTGTTAAACAAGATAATTTCTTGGGAACAGGGGCAGCAGTAAGTATAGCTGGTACGAAAAATGATTATGGTACGAGTGTCAATTTGGGTTATACCGAACCTTATTTTACTAAAGATGGCGTAAGTCTTGGTGGAAATGTTTTCTTTGAAAACTATGATAACTCTAAAAGTGATACATCTTCTAATTATAAACGTACGACTTACGGTGGTAATGTCACTTTAGGTTTCCCTGTAAATGAAAATAACTCTTACTATGTTGGATTAGGTTATACTTATAATAAGATCAGTAACTTTGCTCCAGAATATAACCGTAAATTATATCTTGATTCCATGAATTTTAATGGAAATTCAATCAAAACCAGTGACTTTGATTTTTCTTTTGGTTGGAACTATAACAGCCTTAATAGGGGATATTTCCCAACTAAAGGGGTAAAAGCAAGTCTTGGTGGACGAGTTACAATTCCAGGTTCGGATAACAAATACTACAAACTAAGTGCAGATGTACAAGGTTTCTATCCATTAGACAGAGATCACCGTTGGGTTATATCTGCAAAAGCATCTGCAGGATATGCAAATGGTTTTGGAAACAAGCGTTTACCGTTCTATCAAACTTATACAGCTGGTGGTATCGGTTCATTACGTGGTTTTGCTTATGGTAGTATTGGACCTAACGCAATTTATGCCGATCAAGATGGTAAATTTAATAAGATAAGTTCTGATGTGATTGGTGGTAATGCAATCACAACTGCGAGCGCAGAACTTATTGTACCAACACCGTTTGTGAGCGATAAGAGCCAAAATACAGTCCGAACTTCCTTATTTGTTGATGCGGCAAGTGTTTGGAATACTAAATGGAAATCGGATAAGAGTGGGCTAGATAACAATGTATTGAAAAGCTTACCCGATTATGGAAAAGTTAGTCGTGTTCGTGCCTCTGCGGGTGTAGGCTTCCAATGGCAATCCCCTATTGGGCCATTGGTATTCTCTTATGCCAAACCGATTAAAAAATATGAAAATGATGATGTAGAACAATTCCAATTTAGTATTGGTGGTTCTTTCTAATTAGATTGAACTTTTTTCATCATTCGAATGTCAAAGATAGCATTCTCTGCCTAATTTTGTTAGGCAGAGAAAATACTAAACTAACCACAATTTAATTAAGGATCTTTATCAAATGAAAAACATCGCAAAAGTAACCGCACTTGCTTTAGGTATCGCACTTGCTTCAGGCTATGCTGTAGCTGAAGAAAAAATTGCTTTCATTAATGCAGGTTATATTTTTCAACATCACCCAGACCGTCAAGCTGTAGCGGATAAACTCGATGCTGAATTTAAACCTGTAGCTGAAAAATTAGCAGCAAGCAAAAAAGAAGTTGATGATAAAATTGCAGCTGCTCGTAAAAAAGTAGAAGCAAAAGTTGCGGCTTTAGAAAAAGATGCACCTCGCCTACGTCAAGCAGATATTCAAAAACGCCAAGAAGAAATTAATAAATTAAGCGCGGCTGAAGATGCTGAATTACAAAAATTGATGCAAGAACAAGATAAAAAAGTTCAAGAATTCCAAGCGCAAAATGAAAAACGTCAAGCAGAAGAGCGTGGTAAATTATTAGATAGTATTCAAACTGCGACAAATAATTTAGCAAAAGCGAAAGGTTATACTTATGTGCTTGATGCAAATTCAGTTGTATTTGCGGTAGAGGGTAAAGACATCACAGAAGAAGTGTTAAAATCTATTCCTGCTAGTGAAAAAGTAGCACCTTCTAAAGCAGAAGAGAAAAAATAATAGGTTCTCATAATGCAAAAATCCTATTCTTTACAAGAATTGGCAACTCAAATCGGCGCTACCGTTCGCGGTAACGCCGATGTTGTTGTTGAGAATATCGCTCCACTCGATAAAGCCCAATCAAATCAACTTACTTTTATTTCTAACGCAAAATTCCGTGCATTATTGAAAGATTCTAAAGCAGGAATTTTGGTTGTTTCTGAAGAGGATGTCGAACATTGTTCTTCAGAAAGCAATTTACTTATTGTGAAAGATCCTTATGTAGCTTACGCAATTTTGGCTCAATATATGGATAGCACACCAAAGGCTGCGCAAGGCATTGCAAAAAGTGCGGTAATTTTTGATGGCACATCTTTAGGGAAGAATGTTTCAATTGGCGCCAATGCAGTGATTGAAGAAGGTGTTGTACTTGGTAATAACGTGATCATTGGTGCAAATTGCTTTGTTGGTAAAAATACCAAGATCGGTTCAGGCACTCAACTTTGGGCTAATGTCACTGTTTACCATAACGTTGAGATTGGCACTAATTGCTTAATTCAATCAGGAACAGTTATCGGTAGTGATGGTTTTGGTTACGCAAATGATCGTGGTCGTTGGATTAAAATTCCACAAGTAGGGCAAGTAATAATTGGTAATAACGTTGAGATTGGCGCGAATACCTGTATTGATAGAGGCGCATTAGACGCAACAATTATTGAAGATAACGTGATCATCGATAACCTTTGTCAAATTGCACATAATGTTCATATCGGCACAGGTACAGCGGTTGCGGGTGGCGTTATCATGGCGGGTAGTTTGACTGTTGGGCGCTATTGCTTAATTGGCGGTGCAAGTGTGATTAATGGCCATATGGAAATTTGTGATAAAGTCACGATTACTGGAATGGGAATGGTTATGCGCCCAATTACAGAGCCTGGCGTATACTCCTCTGGTATTCCATTGCAAACGAATAAAGAATGGCGTAAAACAGCGGCACTGACGTTAGGTATTGATGGAATAAATAAACGTTTAAAAGCGTTAGAAAAGAAAATTTCTTAATTTCTTTTGAAGTTTTATTACAAAATCCACATTTTAAAAGTTTACTATTAAAGTGTGGATTTTTTATTTTACTAAACGTAACTAAAAAAGTTTAAGCCTGTTAATTAAGCAGCTTATCCTATAAAACAAATAAGCCCAACTTAAGTTGGGCTTATTAACATATCGTTATCTTTAAAGAATTACGCGTTACCGCCAGTGATTTTTGCTACTTCAGCAGCAAAGTCTTCTTCTTTTTTCTCGATACCTTCACCTACTTCTAAACGGATGAAGTTAGACACTGAAGTATTTACTGATTTTAAGAAGTCACCTACAGATACAGAAGGATCCATTACGAATGGTTGACCTGTTAATGAAACTTCACCTGTGAATTTCTTCATACGGCCTTCAACCATTTTCTCTGCGATTTCTTTTGGTTTGCCAGAGTTAACTGCGATATCAATTTGGATTTGACGCTCGTGTTCAACTACTTCTGCAGGTACATCTTCTGGGTTCACGAATTCTGGTTTAGATGCCGCTACATGCATTGCCACTTTTTTAAGTTCATCAGCTGAACCTTCACCCGCAACTAACACACCGATTTTCGCCCCATGTAAGTATTGAGCAATAACTTGACCATCTAAGTAAGCAACACGACGGATGTTCATGTTCTCACCGATTTTAGCTACTAATGCAGCACGTTTTTCTTCGAATTGTGCTTGTAATGCTTCGATAGTTGTACCTTTGTTTGCTGCTGCGAAATCAGCTACTTCGTTTGCTAAACCTAAGAAACCAGCATCTTTTGCTACGAAGTCAGTTTCACAGTTCATTTCAACTAATACACCGAAACCATTTTCTACACGAGCAAGGATAACACCTTCAGCTGCAACACGGCCTGCTTTTTTAGCTGCTTTAGCTTGACCAGATTTACGCATATTGTCGATTGCTAACTCGATATCACCGTTTGCTTCAACTAATGCTTTTTTACATTCCATCATACCTGCGCCGGTACGTTCACGAAGTTCTTTTACTAATGATGCTGTGATTTCAGCCATTTTTAAAATCCTCTGTCGAAAATGCGATTTATTTTGACCGCACTTTTAGATAAAAATATAGGGGCTAAATTTTAGCCCCTATGCCAATTAATCGTTTGATTATTAAGGGCTTCGCCTTATTGCAAAACTTAAATTATTCTGCGTCAGCTGCTAATTCTTCAGCAACTTGAGCTTCGTTGCCACGACCTTCTTTAACCGCTGCTGCAGCTGCAGAAACGTAAAGTTGGATAGCACGAGTCGCATCATCGTTACCAGGGATAACGAAATCTACGCCAGCTGGAGTTGAGTTAGTATCAACGATAGCAAATACAGGAATACCTAGGTTGTTTGCTTCTTTAACTGCGATATGTTCGTGGTCTGCACCGATAACAAATAACGCATCTGGTAAGCCGCCCATATCTTTGATACCGCCAAGGCTTAATTCAAGTTTTTCCATCTCACGGCTACGCATTAACGCTTCTTTTTTGGTTAATTTATCAAAAGTACCGTCTTGAGATTGGGTTTCTAAATCTTTTAAACGTTTAATTGATTGACGAACGGTTTTCCAGTTAGTCAGCATACCACCTAACCAACGGTGGTTTACGTAATATTGCTGACAATCTAATGCTGCTGCTTGAACTGCTTCAGACGCTGCACGTTTTGTACCAACGAATAATACTTTACCGTTGTTGCTAGCAATGCGAGTTAATTCCGCTAAAGCTTCGTTGAATAAAGGTAAAGTTTTTTCAAGATTGATGATGTGAACACCGTTACGAGCACCAAAAATGAAAGGTTTCATTTGTGGGTTCCAGTAACGAGTTTGGTGTCCGAAGTGTACGCCTGCGTTGATCATGTCGCGCATTGAAACTTGTGCCATAATATTTTCCTTTTGTTGGGGTTGAGCCTCCACATATCAGCTAATCGACCGTTTGGCACCCCGATTAAGCCTTGTTGATATGTGTGTGTTGTTAGTAATTAAAAAGCTGCTTTTGAAAGGCAAAAACAGCGGGGCGATTTATACCATAAAGTGCGGTTAAAAACCAGTTTATTTTGTTTATTTCTCTACTTTTCTTACTTTGATAAATAACAATGATGGGCGGTGTGATAAATCTTTAAATTCATTATGCCATTGTGGTTGGTCGGCAAGCATGGGTTCTTCCATTTGCTCAATTTGAAACCCTGCATGAATTAAATTATTGATAATTGTCGCTGTTGTTCGATGATAGGTTTGAAAAGGTTGTTTGAACCAATTTCTATTGCGTTCGCCCTCTTCTCGGTAATGATTTAAACGATAAGCAATTTGCTGTTTTTTGTCATTTTTTTCCCAGCGTTCCCCTTCTTTGTGGCAAGTGGTTATCGGATGTTCTTGTGAGAAAACCAATATGCTATTAGACGAGAGTTTGTCATAGATAGTTGATAATAATGCCGGAAAATTTTCAATATAATGAAAGGCAAAAGAGCTAGTGATCACATCAAAATGATGTTCTGGTAACTCAGCTAATTTTTCCATTGGTAAGTGATATAAGGAAAAACGCCCTGAAAATTGACCGCACTTCTGCAGATCTTTTTCAGCTTGTTCAAGCATTTTTTCTGAAAAATCGATTCCAATTACTTTAGCTGCTCCTCGTTCTAAATAAAGTTGTAAATGTCCTCCTGTACCACAGCCTAAATCGAGTAATTTTTTCCCTTTTAAATCAGGCAACAGTGAGAGCATGGTCGGCTTTTCAATAATTTCATTGAGACTAATTGGATTTGCGCGTAGTTTCTGATAAAGCTCAAAGAAATTTTCTTTGTCATAAACGCTAGTTTTATTATTCATCTCGTATCCTATATTACAAATAAAAAGGGCGCATGATATACGCCCTTATTGTATCGAGTAAAACTTATCCTGTGAAATTGGCAAACCATCCTAAATTTGCGCCGACCTGTGCCACAATATTTAACACACCGAACAAGATCACAAAGCCAATCATAAAATTGCCACCGTAAACTTTATAATTCGCTTGAGGGAATTTTTGACGGCTTGCTTTAGCAAGAAGTGCTGGTACGATTGCAGCCCAAATGGTTGCTGCTAATCCTGCATAACCAATGGCAATCACAAAACCATAAGGGAATTGTAAACTTAATAATAGCGGTGGTAAAAATGTCACTATTGTGGTTTTTGTTCGTCCTAACAAGCTGTCGTCAAATTTGAACAGATCCGCAATATAGTCAAATAAACCTAACGTTACGCCTAAGAATGATGTGGCAATCGCCATATAAGCAAAGAAATTTAATGCGACGGCAAGGTATTCTACTTCAATATATTTATGTAATGCCTCTAGTAATGCTGAAACATCGCCGCCTTTTTCAATTACTGGAGCAAATTCATTGCGAGGTAAATTACCTTGCACAGCAAGTTGCCATAAAATATAAATTACGAGTGCTAATCCCGTACCGATGAAGATTGATTTCATGACTCGGCGACCATCACGGTTGTAATATTTTACTAAGCTCGGCACATTTCCATGGAAACCAAAAGATACTAAGCAAACTGGAAGTGCGGTGAATAAATAAGGTAAATATGTTTGTTCGCCTTCAGCAACGGTATTGAATAAAACTTCTGTTTTTACAGAGCTTAATAAACCGGTAGTAGAAAGGAAAAAAGCGACAACCATCCCGACAATTAACACAGTTGTGAAACGATCTACAGCTTTGGTTGAAAGCCACACGAAGGCGGCAAGGATAAAGCAGAAAATTAAAGATCCTGAAGTTCTTCCAATATCCACCGCACTTTCAGCAGAACTGAATGCTTGGTTGAGCAGATTTTGTGTAATGCCTCCGCCTGAGGTGATGTAGGCATAAGTCAAAATATACAAGACGAAAGCAACGGAAAGACCATTGATAATATTCCAACTTTTTCCTAATAAATCTTTAACGATGGTGTCAAAACTCGAACCTGTTGGATAATGCAGATTAGCTTCTAGGATCATTAATCCTGATGTTGTCATACAAAACCAAGTATAAATTAAAGCGAGAATCGAACCAATAAACCATACACCAGCCGTTGAAGTTGGGTTAGCAAGCATGCCTGCACCAATCGCTGTACCTGCAATGATCATTGCGCCGCCTAAGAGAGAAGGGGATTTTTGTTGTGTCATAAAATGCCTCTAAGATAAATTTGCACTATTATAGTAGTGCAAAAGGAAAGTGCAATATATTTATATAGATAAAAAGGGGACATTTAGTCCCCTTTGTAATGTAGCCAAAGCATTCATTATTGACGGTAATCCGACAAAAATCTTGCTAACTTTGTAATGGCTTCTTCAAGCTGATTCACATAAGGAAGGGTAACAACACGGAAGTGATCTGGTGAATGCCAATTAAATCCTTTACCGTGCACAAGTAGTACTTTTTCTTGGCGGAGTAAATCCAGCACCATTTTTTCATCACTGTGAATATTGAATTTTTTCACATCAATTTTCGGGAACATATACATCGCGCCCATTGGTTTCACGCAAGTAATGCCTGGAATTTGAGTGATGAGATCGTAGGCTTTGTTTCGTTGCTCAAGTAATCGGCCGCCCGGTAAAATAAATTCATTAATACTTTGATAGCCACCAAGTGCGGTTTGAATTGCATGTTGCATTGGTACGTTAGCACATAAGCGCATTGATGCCAGCATATCTAAGCCTTCAATATAACCTTTCGCATTATGTTTTGGTCCATTCAAAATCATCCACCCTTGGCGGAAGCCTGCAACTCGATAAGCTTTTGATAAACCATTTAACGTAACGGTTAATAAATCAGGAGCAAGTGCTGCAATGTGATGATGTACCGAGCCATCGTATAAAATTTTGTCGTAGATTTCGTCTGCAAAGATAATCAAATTATTTTGGCGAGCGATTTCTACAATTTCTTGTAATAATTCTTTGCTATACACAGCGCCAGTTGGATTGTTTGGATTGATGATAACAATGGCTTTAGTTTTCGCATTCACTTTCGCTTTAATATCATCAATAGCGGGGAACCAATTTGCTTCTTCATCACAAAGATAATGAACAGCCTTGCCACCAGAAAGTGTTACTGCAGCAGTCCAAAGCGGATAATCAGGCATCGGCACAAGTACTTCATCACCATCATTAAGTAATGCTTGCATGGCCATTGTGATAAGCTCAGATACGCCATTACCAATATACACATCATTGACTGTCGCACCGTGAATACCTTTTGATTGATAATATTGAACAATGGCTTTACGAGCAGAATATAACCCTTTTGAATCACAGTAGCCTTGAGCTGACGGCAAATTACGTAATACATCAACCAAAATTTCATCTGGTGCTTCAAAACCGAAAGGTGCAGGGTTGCCGATATTAAGTTTTAAAATTTTATTGCCTTCTTCTTCTAAGCGTAGTGCTTCTTTGTGCACAGGGCCGCGAATGTCATAACATACGTGTTCTAATTTGTCGGATTTTGGGAATAATCTCATAGTGAAATCCTTTTGTTTCTAATAAATTTTTCGAGAAAAGTGCGGTTAATTTACGCTGAATTTTCAATATTGAAAAGATTTTGTAAAAAAATTTTTTGTCATTAACAATCTGCGGTAGAATACGGCTAATTTTTTGTGTATTTAAAACAAAATCTAATGAGTTATTTAGCGCAGGCAATAGGCGAGTTAAAATCGCAAATTCACGCATATTTACAGCAATCAACGAATGAACTTGTCCGTTTTCAGGTGAAACTGGACAAGGTCGATTTGTTGGCTTGGCTGAAAGGTCAATCTGCGTATCCTCAATTTTATTTACATTTTCGTGATGAAGAAAAATCATTGGCTGCGCTTGGCGAAGAGCGGTCATTTTCACAGTTAAATTTAGCACAAGAGTTTATTGAAGAAAGCGGTTTCCCACTGGTAGGCGGTTTGCAATTTCAAGGTAGCGCACAATTTGTATTGCCAAAAGTTCTTGTTGAACAGGATGAGAAAGGTGCATTGGTATCATTTTTTGTGAAAGATGAGCAAAGTGCGAATGATACTTTAGCCCACCTAAAAACTTTTGAAAATATCACCGCACTTTCTGCTTTGCCAAAACAGATTCCTTTGCATACAGAGCTTCGAGCTAACGAAAGAGCTTGGTGCGATTGGGTGAATCAGGCTTTGGTAGATATTAAAAGTGGGGAACTGACAAAAATTGTATTAGCCAATGAAACCACTTTTCATTTAAAGCAAGCGATTAATGCGTACGATTTTTTAGCTGAAAGCGAAAAACAAAATCAAGGTTGTTATCATTTTTTGTGGGCTGAAAATCCTCATTCGGTTTTTGTTGGTTCTACGCCAGAACGCCTATTTGCTCGTGAATATAATTTGTTGCTAACTGAGGCTTTGGCGGGAACAGCGTTGGTTTCTGAAAGTGAGGAAGAAACGCAATCTCAAGCGAATTGGTTGTTAAATGACGAGAAAAATTTAAAAGAAAATTGGTTGGTTGTAGAAGATATTTCGCAGAATTTACGTAAGCAAGTAGAAAGTTTTGATGTGAGTAATGTGGAATTGAAACCGTTACGCAAAGTACAACATTTGATTCGTAAAATTTGTGCAAATTTGACCGCACATTATGCAGATGTAAATATATTAAAAGCGATTCATCCTACAGCAGCGGTATCGGGTTTGCCACAGCAACAAGCCAAAATGATTTTGTCAGAAATCGAAACCTTTGATCGAGGCTGGTATGCGGGAACATTGGGTGTGATGAGCGATGCATGTTCAGAGTTTTGTGTGGCGATTCGTTCAGCCTTTATTGAAGGTCATCGTATTCGTGTATTTGCTGGCGCAGGCATTGTGGCAGGCTCGCAGCCATTGGAAGAATGGAAAGAAATTGAACGTAAAGCGGCAGGGTTAATTTCCTTGTTTGCAGAAGAAAAATGATAACGGAGAAAAAAATGTCGGTAAGCGTGTTTAATCGTTGTTGGTCGAAAGTGATTTTAGAAACCTTGGTGCGCCAAGGCGTTTCTCACGTTTGTATCGCGCCAGGTTCGCGTTCGACACCTTTAACTCTTGAAGCCGTACGTTTGCAAAATGCGGGTTCAGTCACTTGTCATACGCATTTTGATGAACGCGGTTTAGGTTTTTTTGCTTTGGGTATTGCTAAGGCAACTCAATCACCTGTTGCCATTATTGTGACATCAGGCACAGCGACTGCAAACCTTTATCCTGCCATTATTGAAGCACGCCAAACGGGTGTGAATTTATTTGTTTTAACTGCTGATCGTCCACCAGAACTTTGGGAGTGCGGTGCAAATCAGGCTATTTTACAGCAAAATATATTTGGTCAATATCCGGTTGCAAATGTTAATTTACCTAAACCGAACGCGGATTATTCTGCGCAGTGGTTGATTTCTCTACTTGAACAGGCTGCCTTTCAACAAAAACAACAAGGTGGTGTTGTTCATATTAATGTGCCATTTGCCGAGCCACTTTATGATGCAACTGATGAGGCGGTAGATTCCCACCCTTGGCTGCTGCCGTTACAACGCTGGTTAATTCAAACTAAGCCTTGGATGAATGTGGAAGCTCAACAGAACGAAGTATTAATGCATGAAAACTGGGATCATTGGCGTACCAAACGTGGTGTCGTTGTGGTTGGTCAATTACCTGCAGAACAAGCGATGGGCATTAATTCTTGGGCAAGTGCTATGGGCTGGGTATTACTGACGGATATTCAATCGGGTGTTGTTCCAACGACGCCTTATGAAGATATTTGGCTAGC
Organism: Haemophilus haemolyticus M19501; assembly: GCF_000222025.1. Lineage (GTDB taxonomy): Bacteria > Pseudomonadota > Gammaproteobacteria > Enterobacterales > Pasteurellaceae > Haemophilus > Haemophilus haemolyticus_G. Next base: position 193,823 of record NZ_AFQO01000007.1, read on the forward strand.
AAACCAAACTGTTCGTGAAAAACTTCTACAAGCTGATATTGTGATTCAATTTGGCGCGCGTTTTATTAGTAAACGCATTAATCAATTCTTGCAGGCGTTTAAAGGGGAATTTTGGCTAGTTGAACAAAGCGGTAAAGCATTAGATCCTTACCATCATTCATTGACAAGATTCAATGCTAAAGTGCATCATTGGTTGCGTGCGCATCCACCTTTACGCCAAAAGCCTTGGTTACTTGAGCCGTTAGCTTTATCTAAGTTCTGTGCGACTTTTATTGAACAGCAAGTAGGCGGAAATTTAACGGAAGCCTCGCTCGCATTACGTTTACCAACACTTTTACCTTATAACGGTGTTTTATTTTTAGGTAATAGTTTACTTGTTCGTTTGGTTGATGCACTAACGCAATTACCAGAAAGTTATCCTGTTTATACCAATCGTGGTGCGAGTGGAATTGATGGTTTGTTGGCTACTGCTGCAGGAATTGGTATTGGTTCAAATAAACCTGTTGTTGCAGTAATTGGCGATACGTCCACTTTATATGATCTAAATTCGTTCGCATTATTCAAAAACGTTACGCAACCAACGGTAATCTTTGTGATCAATAATAATGGTGGTGCGATTTTTGATATGTTACCTGTGGATGAACAAGTCAAAGATCAGTTCTATCGATTACCGCATAATAGCGATTTTTCTCAAATCGCGGCAATGTTCGATCTTAAATATGCTCATCCTTATACTTGGGCGGATCTCAATTCCGTTGTGAAACAGGCTTATAGTCGTCGCAAGGCAACGCTAATTGAAATTAAAACGAATCCGAGTGATGGTAGTAGTTTGTATAAACGCCTAATCGAGCAAATTAGTCACGCCGTGATTGGTGCTTAAGTATTCTGTAGGCGGGCTTTAGTCCGCCATATTTTATTATTTTCTATCAATAATCCCTTCAATGATAAACATCATTTTTCTTCACGGACTTCTTGGTACAAAAAACGACTGGCAAAAAGTCATTGAAAATCTACCGCACTTTAATTGTATTGCGCTAGATTTACCTTTTCACGGGCAAGCTAAAGACATTGAAGTCACAAATTTTGAAGATACGGCGGAGTATTTGGCTCAGCAAATTAAAAGTGCGGTGAAAAATGAACCGTATTTTCTTGTTGGGTATTCTCTAGGTGGACGGATCGCTTTGTATTATGCACTGCAAGCCCATGTGGAACGATCTAATTTGCAAGGTGTTATTTTGGAAGGCGCGAATCTAGGTTTAAAAACTGACGAAGAAAAACAGGCTCGTTTTCAGCATGATTTTGTTTGGGCTCAACGTTTTATGCAAGAATCACCAGAAAATGTATTAAATGATTGGTATCAACAGCCCGTGTTTTCTCATTTAACTGAAGAAGAAAGACAGAAGTTAGTTGAAAAACGAAAATCAAATTGCGGGGAAAATCTTGGCAAGATGCTACTGGCGACAAGTCTATCTAAACAACCTGATTTTAGTGAAAAAGTGCGGTTAAGTTCTTTGCCATTTTTTTATTTTTGTGGGAAACGAGATCATAAGTTCCAAGTTTTAGCCAAAGAAAATCAAATTAATTTAGTAACCATTCCTTCCGCTGGGCATAACTCACATTTAGAAAATTCAAAATATTTCTCTGAAAAAATAGAAAATTGCATATTAAAAATTGCTAGACCTTAGTTAAAATGCTAGGATTCAATCCTTTCTCTTTATAATAAACTACTAAGGAAACACAATGTCTACACAACTTCGTAATAATCCGATGAAAGTGGCGTTAGCCTCGATGGTCGGTACGGCAATCGAATTTTTTGATTATTATATTTATGCGGCTGCCGCTGTATTAGTTTTCAATACGCAATTCTTCCATAGCGATGATCCGCTTTCTAATGATTTACTTTCTCTTTCTACGCTTGCTTTAGCATTTTTTGCACGTCCTATTGGTTCTGCATTATTTGGTCACTTTGGCGATAAAATCGGTCGTAAAAAAACCTTGGTTGCCTCACTTGTTTTAATGGGTGGTTCAACGGTAGTAATTGGTTTACTTCCTAACTATGCTCAAATCGGTATCTGGGCGCCGATTTTGCTTTGCGTATGCCGTGTTGGTCAAGGAATTGGACTTGGTGGTGAATGGGGCGGCGCAGCTTTAGTTGCAACAGAAAATGCGCCAGAAGGTAAACGTGCATGGTACGGTACTTTCCCTCAATTAGGTGCGCCAATCGGCTTATTTGTAGCGAATGCAACATTCTTTTTAGTTAGCTATTTCCTCGGGCAAGATGCCCTTGTGGAATGGGCATGGCGTATCCCATTTGTATCTTCCATTTTATTAGTTGTAGTTGGTTTATATGTTCGCTTAACTTTGCACGAAAGCCATGTATTTGTGGAAGCGGAGCAAAAAGGCAAAAAATTGAATGCACCAGTGAGTGTTGTTTTTACTAAACACTTAAAACCAATGATTATTGGCACATTTATTATGGTGGCAACTTATTCTTTGTTTTACATTATGACGGCTTTTGCGCAGGCATATTCTCGAACCGCGCCAAAGCTTTCTGAAGCAGGTTATGCGCTTGGCTTAGGTATCCCAGCAAATATATTTACTGGCTTGTTATTAATTAGTGCTATTGTATTTGGTATTTTTATCAGTATTTCTGGTGTTTATGCTGATAAAATTGGTCGCCGTAAATGGTTGATTTGGGTGACGGTGGCCGTTGGCGTGCTCGGTTTAACCATGCCGTTCTTCTTAGAAAATGGTACTCCAATGAGCGTATTTGCATTTTTAGTGATTGGTATGGCGATCATGGGGATGACATTTGGTCCAATGGCTGCGCTATTGCCAGAATTATTCCCAACAGAAGTGCGTTATTCAGGCGCATCTCTCGCCTATAATTTGGCATCCATTATTGGTGCAACGATTGCGGCGATGATTTCTTTAAAAATTAATGCATCATTTGGTGTGATGGGCGTAGGTATTTATTTAGCAATCAATGCTCTCATGACGCTATTGGCATTATTAGCCTCAAAAGAGACTAAGAATGTAGATTTAACACAAATCTAATCCTAGTTAAGAAAAAAGAGCGGTGAAAAATTTCACCGCTCTTTTGCTTTTTCTTTGTTTAGCTTATTTTCAATATTAACTTTCAAATGAATCTTTTAAGCGTTCATCTGCTCGACGGGATTCACTTTTATGTTGAAGTTTATTAAGCTGGCGCTCCAACTTTTCCTCAACTTCATTAATTGCTTTATACATATCATCTGAGGTTGCACTTGCCAATAAATTGCCCAGTGGCGTGCCAATAGATGCTTCTACAGTAAATCCATTCGGTACTTTGTTTAAAACAAAATGTGGGTTGATTAACTGTGTTTGCCATTTACCTAATTTCGCGAGTCTTTCCTCCACGTGTTCACGAATTGCATGGGTGATTTCCATTTGTTTGCTGGTGATATTAAGTGTCATAGCATTTACCTCTTTGTTGCGTGATTTACAGTTTTCTTTAACTACAAAATAGCTTTCTTAATTCGGGTTTTCAAGGGCTTTAAGAGGAAATATCAAAGTAATTTTTAAAAATATGATCTATGTCTAATTTCTGAAAAAAAAGCTGCTTTTCTTTCGAAGATAAGTTGTTAAGATGGGAAATTGTGATAAGAAAAAAGGTGTGAATATTGATTGTATCCACACCTTTTTTCATTTGATTATTCTACGATTTCGTCTTGATCGTGATGATTTATTTTCAAGCGTTGGAAATAATCTTTTGTTTCTTCAATCACAACTTTTCGCAATCCCATGAGCGCGATGAGATTTGGAAAGGCCATTAAACCATTTACGATATCGGCGATAATCCAGATTAAATTTAAATGTAAGAATGAGCCTAATCCCACCAACACAATATAAGCTAAACGATATAGTTTTACGCCACGAATACCAATGAGATAAACAAAGCAACGTTCACCGTAGTAACACCAGCCTAAAATAGTTGTGAATGCAAAAAATAATAAACCGACGGTTACAATCGTTGCACCAATTGATGCCCCTAAACCTTGTGCAAAGGCATAGTTTGTTACTGTCGCACCCGCTAGTTCAGGATTGTTCCACGCTCCAGTTAATACCAATACAATCCCTGTCATTGTACAAACGATGATGGTATCCAAGAATGTTCCTGTCATAGAAATTAAGCCTTGACGGACAGGCTCACGAGTTTGTGCCGCTGCGGCTGCAATTGGTGCGCTTCCTAAACCTGATTCATTGGAGAAAATGCCTCGAGCGACGCCTGATTGAATAGCCTTCATTACGGTAAAGCCAACAGCCCCACCTAGAGCAGCTTGCGGATTAAAAGCACTATAAATAATTAATGAGATCGCATCTGGTACTTTTTCTATATTTAAAAGGATAATAACCAGTGAGGTAGTGACGTATAAAATCGCCATAAACGGCACAATTACCGATGATGCGGTTGCGATACGTTTTACACCACCAAGAATGATTAAGCCGACTAAAAGTGTAACAATAATTGCAGTAACTAAAACGGGAATATTAAAAGTATCTTGCATTGCATGGGTAATCGCATTGACCTGTGGGAATGTACCGATCCCGAAAAAGGCTACCATTACACCAAATAATGCAAATAATTTTGCTAGCCATTTGATGCCTAACCCGCGTTCAATGTAATACATTGGACCGCCTGCCATAAAGCCATTTTTATCGCGAACACGGTATTTAACTGCGAGTAAACATTCGGCATATTTTGTTGCCATTCCTAACAAGGCGACCAACCACATCCAAAAAATAGCACCAGGTCCACCTGCTTGTACAGCAGTTGCAACGCCCACAATATTCCCAGTTCCGATCGTTGCAGCTAATGCGGTACAAAGTGCGGCAAAAGATGAGACATCACCTTTTCCGCCTTTATCTTTTTTAAATAAATAACCTAGCGCACGTGGTAAATAGCGAATTTGAATAAAGCCTAAACGTAGCGTTAAATAGAGCCCCGTGCCAGATAAGAGTATGAGTAGCGGTGCGCCCCAAATAAAGCTATCAATAGCTGAAAGAATTGACTCAATTGTCATGTGATTCCTCGTCGTTTAAATCAAAAATAAACACGACAAGAAGACGAAAAGATACAATGGAAAAGAAAGTGCGGTGAAAAGATAGATAATTTCCACACTTACGATAGATTGTCTTTTGCCCCTGTCCTTTTGCCTGAGCGTTTGAAAAACGATTGAAAAATTAACCGCTCTTTTGCGCCTTCGGCGTCCATTTCTAAAATGGATCTCTCCAAGGGTTCGTCCAGTAACAGTCCCTGCCATCGCACCTGAAAGATTTTACATCGTCGGTGTGGGGTCAATTCCCCGCTCTCCAGCTACCTTCATCCGAACTCACTTTTCATTGTGACAATCACAATGAAAGCGTATGGATTCTATCAAAATGGGAAATTAATTTCAAAAAGGAATTTTAAAATAGTCTCTCAGTTGATAGAAATAATAACTTTATTCTATATCTCCACAAAAACGATATCCTTCACCATGCACCGTCATAATGATATTTGGGGTATTAGGATGATCTTCAAAATGTTTTCTGATACGTCGAATTGTGACATCTACGGTACGATCCTGAGGTTTTAACTCTCGTCCCGTCATTTTTTTCAGCAATTCTTCGCGCGTTTGCAATTTTCCTGGATTTTCACAGAAATGTAACATTGCACGAAATTCACTGCGAGGAAGTTTGAATTCTTGTCCTTCTGGTGTAATTAAACTGTGGCTATTTAGGTCTAATTTCCAACCATTAAAACGATAGAATTCTCGACCAAATGTATTTTCTTTTTCTTGATGCGGCATTGCACGATGCAATAGATTACGTGCGCGGATAGTCAGTTCTCTAGGGTTAAAAGGTTTGGTTAAATAATCGTCGGCACCAATTTCCAGACCTAAAATTTTATCCACTTCATTATCTCGACCAGTTAAAAAAATAAGAGGTAAGCTTAATTCTTCACGGAGTTCTCTTGCCAATAATAAGCCGTTTTTACCTGGTAAATTAATATCCATCACAACCAAATTAATATTATGATTTGCCAATATATGATGCATTTCAACACCATTTTCTGCTTCAAACACATCATATCCTTCCGCTTCAAAAATCCCTTTAAGCGTATTTCGAGTGACAATTTCATCTTCAACAACGAGAATTTTTGGAGTAGCCATTTTCCATCCTTATACTTATTTTGGCGTATGCTATCAAAGCTATCATTCTATCTGTGCAACATTATTGTAACAATAAAAAAGTGCGGTGATTTTTTACTTGATTTTCGTTTTTGTGATCTAAATCATAGTTTTAGGTATTCAACTTTCTTTGTGATAGAATTTCGAGAATCTATATTTTTACACTCAATTCTATGAAAAAACTCTTTCTTTTTTTTACGCTGATTTTCACCGCTTTTGCGGCTAATTCAGGTTTATTCGATAAAAAACAAACCTTTTTAAAAGTAGATGATGCTTTTGCTTTTTCTGCTACTTTATCTACAGATAAAAGCCAGTTACAAGCCCATTGGGATATTGCCGATGGCTATTATTTGTATCAAGATAAAATTAGTGCTGAGTTAGTCGGTAAATCAAATCCTCTCTCTTTACATACCCAACAGGCGGCGGAATTACATCAAGATCCTTATTTTGGCGAAGTAAAAGTTTTTACTCACTCAATTGATGGCATATTTAGGGGTGCATTTAATAATGCTGATGATAAGGTTGAAATCACTTATCAAGGATGTACCGAAGGTTTTTGCTATCCGCCTGAAACTAAAGTATTACGAATTGGGGATTTAGCCGTTTCTCAAGAGCAAATTGTCGAAAAAACAGTTGAAAAAAATACCGCACTTTTATCTGAACAAGATCGTTTAGCTGATGGTTTATTCCATAGTAAATGGGCAATTTTTGGTTTCTTTGTATTAGGATTGGGACTGGCTTTTACGCCTTGCGTATTGCCAATGTTACCGTTGCTTTCTGCTATTGTTATCGGTCAGCAACAACGTCCAAATATGATGCGAGCATTTAGTTTAGCTTTTCTTTATGTTCAAGGCATGGCTCTGACTTACACTTTGTTAGGTCTTGCAGTGGCAGCCATCGGTTTACCGTTTCAAATCGCCTTGCAACATCCTTATGTGATGATAGGGCTTTCTATTTTATTTGTTGCGCTTGCCCTTTCAATGTTTGGGTTATTTACTATTCAATTGCCAAATAGCTTACAAAATAAACTCAATACATGGAGCCAAAAACAAACTTCGGGTGCTTTTGGCGGTTCCTTTGCAATGGGAATGATTGCTGGGCTGGTGGCATCGCCTTGCACATCTGCGCCACTTTCTGGTGCTTTACTTTATGTGGCGCAAAGTGGCGATTTATTCACAGGCGCAGCAACCCTTTATTTGCTCGCACTTGGTATGGGCGTGCCACTAATGTTAATCACATTGTTTGGTAATAAAATTTTGCCAAAATCAGGTGAGTGGATGAACACAGTGAAACAAACATTTGGCTTTGTTATGTTGGCGTTACCTGTGTTTTTACTTTCTCGTATTTTGCCTGAAGTATGGGAGCCACGCTTATGGGCTGGGTTAGCGACAGTATTTTTTATTTGGTTTGCGTTGCAGATGTCTAAGAACGGTTTTGGCTATGCTATTAAAATTATTAGTTTTGCGTTGGCTATGGTTACTGTACAACCCCTGCAAAATTGGATTTGGCAAACTCAAACTACAACACAAAGTGCGGTAGAAAATATGCCTGTTTCTCAAGTTAAATTTAAGCAAATTAAAAATACTGAAGAACTTGACCGCACTTTAGCGGAAAATCCGCATTCAATTGCTATGTTGGATTTATACGCGGATTGGTGTGTTGCTTGTAAAGAATTTGAAAAGCTGACGTTTTCAGATCCACAAGTGCAACAGCAATTTCAAAATATCTTATTGTTACAAGTGAATATGACAAAGAATAGCCCAGAAAATAAAGCATTAATGGAACGCTTTAATGTGATGGGATTGCCTACGATTTTATTTTTTGATCAGCAAAATAATGAAATTAAAGGAAGTAGAGTAACGGGCTTTATGGATGCTGATGCTTTTTCTAATTGGATTGAAAAGCTACTTTAGTTATTTTTTACTTTTGGTAAAAAGTATTTTTCAATTTTAATTATTGTTTGACTATCCGTTAAAGATTAATATGACGCCGTTTTAATTCATCTTTAAACAAAAGGAAAGCAAATGAACAATCTTGAAAAATATCGCCCGTATTTCTTGGCATTTTTACGTATCGTTGTCGCTTATATGTTTATTTTACACGGCACGGCAAAATTTTTGGAATTTCCAATTTCTATGACTGGAGGAAATGGTGCAGTAGGCGATCCAATGCTACTAGTGGCAGGCGTAATTGAAATTGTTGGTTCCATTTTATTAATCTTAGGTTTATTTACACGCCAAGCCGCGTTTATTTTGTCAGGGGAAATGGCATATGCCTATTTCTTTCTCCACGTAGCAGGAAAAGGAAACCTATTTTTCCCAATTGCAAATGGCGGCGAGCTTGCATTACTTTACTCACTTCTCTTTCTATATTTTGTATTTTCTGGCGCAGGTGCTTGTGCTTTAGATAATAAGTTTTTTAAAAAGTAGTTTAGTTGTAGTTTCATAATTTTATCCTTATTTTTGCCCACATTTATGTGGGCTTTTTTATGCCTGAAATTTATCGTATTTTTACCGCACTTTAAGAAATTATATTTAATCTTTTCTATATTTAAGCAAACGTTTGCGTTATAATTCTCATCGCTTATTTTTAACTATTTAATGAAAGGAAAATACAATGGCAGATCGTCCAATTCGTCAGGCTTTACTGAGTGTGTCTGATAAAACGGGTATTGTAGAGTTTGCTCAAGGTTTAGTTAAACGTGGTGTAAAACTACTTTCAACAGGTGGAACGGCAAAACTTTTAGCACAAAATGGTTTACCTGTAATGGAAGTGTCTGATTACACAGGTTTCCCAGAAATGATGGACGGTCGAGTGAAAACCTTACATCCCAAAGTACATGGCGGGATTCTTGGTCGTCGTGGTACAGATGATGCCATCATGCAGCAACATGCCATTGAAGGCATTGATATGGTGGTGGTGAATTTATATCCCTTTGCTGCCACTGTAGCAAAACCTGATTGCACCTTGACTGATGCGGTAGAAAATATCGATATTGGGGGGCCTACAATGGTGCGTTCTGCAGCGAAAAACCACAAAGATGTAGCGATTGTAGTTAATAACAATGATTTCAACGCAATTCTAGCCGAAATGGATCAACATCAAAACAGCCTAACTTTTGAAACTCGTTTTGACCTTGCGATTAAAGCATTTGAACATACCGCTCAATATGATTCTATGATTGCCAACTATTTCGGTCAGCTAGTAAAACCTTATCATATTGCAAAGGAAGAAGAGGCGAATGCGAAGTGCGGTCAATTCCCACGGACTTTAAACCTTAACTTCGTGCGTAAACAAACTATGCGTTACGGCGAAAACGCCCATCAAAATGCGGCATTTTATGTTGATTTAAATGTGAAAGAAGCGAGCGTGGCTACAGCTAATCAACTGCAAGGTAAAGCCTTGTCTTACAATAATATTGCCGACACTGATGCAGCACTTGAATGCGTGAAAGAATTTGACGAGCCAGCTTGCGTAATCGTTAAACATGCCAATCCATGTGGTGTGGCGTTAGGTAAAGATATTTTAGACGCTTATAATCGCGCTTACCAAACCGATCCAACGTCTGCTTTTGGCGGCATTATTGCTTTTAACCGTGAATTAGATGAAAAAACGGCGAATGAAATTGTGGAACGCCAATTCGTTGAAGTGATTATTGCACCGAAAGTTTCTGCTGAAGCGCAAGAAGTCGTGAAACGTAAGAAAAATGTTCGTTTGCTTGAATGTGGTGAATGGACTTCTCGTTCCGAACGTTTGGATTTCAAACGTGTAAACGGCGGTTTATTAGTACAAGATGCGGATTTAGGTATGGTTGGCGTGGATGATTTAAAAGTCGTGAGTAAACGTCAGCCAACTGAACAAGAATTAAAAGACTTATTATTCTGCTGGAAAGTGGCAAAATTTGTGAAATCCAATGCCATTGTTTACGCCAAAGACAATCAAACTATCGGCATTGGTGCAGGTCAAATGAGCCGTGTATATTCTGCGAAGATTGCGGGTATTAAAGCGCAAGATGAAGGTTTAGAAGTGGCTGGTTGTGTGATGGCATCTGATGCGTTCTTCCCATTCCGTGACGGCATTGATGCGGCGGCGAAAGTGGGTATTCAATGTGTGATCCATCCAGGTGGTTCAATGCGCGATCAAGAAGTCATCGATGCAGCGGATGAACATAATATGGTAATGGTATTGACTGGAATGCGACATTTTAGACATTAATTTATCTAACTATCCCCTCTTTACAAAAGAGGGGGAATTGCAGGTAAAAAATAGCCGCACTTTTTTTAAATTAGGCATATGCAAGGACTACAACATGAACATCCTCATCATCGGAAACGGCGGTCGTGAACACGCCTTGGCTTGGAAAGTTGCACAATCTCCATTAGCAGATAAAGTTTTTGTCGCACCGGGTAACGCTGGTACTGCATTGGAACACAAAGTAGAAAACGTGAATATTTCTGCGACAGATATTCCCGCATTAGTGAAATTTGCTCAAGATAAACAAATTGGATTAACCATTGTTGGCCCTGAAGCTCCGTTAGTAATTGGTGTTGTTGATACATTTCGCAAGGCAGGATTGAAAATTTTTGGCCCAACTCAAGCAGCGGCGCAATTGGAAGGTTCCAAAGCATTTACTAAAGATTTTCTTGCTCGTCATAAAATTCCAACAGCGGAATATCAAAACTTTACCGAAGTCGAACCAGCATTGGCTTACTTGCGTGAGAAAGGCGCACCAATTGTCGTTAAAGCAGATGGTTTAGCTGCGGGTAAAGGCGTAATCGTTGCGATGACCTTGCAAGAGGCGGAAAACGCTGTGCATGATATGCTTTCTGGCAATGCCTTTGGCGAAGCGGGGAGCCAAGTAGTAATTGAAGAGTTTCTAGATGGCGAAGAAGCCAGTTTTATCGTAATGGTAGACGGTAAAAATGTTGAGTCTATGGCGACTAGCCAAGATCATAAACGTGTTGGCGAAAATGATACGGGATTAAATACAGGCGGTATGGGTGCGTATTCGCCTGCACCTGTGGTAACACCCGAAATTTATAGTCGCATTATGCGGGAAGTGATTTATCCGACGGTTAATGGCATGGCGGAAGAAGGCAATGTTTACACCGGTTTTCTGTATGCAGGATTAATGATTATGCCGAACGGTCAGCCGAAAGTGATCGAATTTAACTGCCGTTTTGGCGATCCAGAAACCCAGCCAATAATGCTACGTCTCAAATCAGACCTTGTTGAACTCTGTCTTAAAGCCTGTGACGGCAAATTAGATGAAGTAACATCACGGTGGGATCCGCAGGCTTCTTTAGGTATCGTATTGGCTGCAGAAGGATACCCAAAAGATTATCGCAAAGGCGATGAAATCAGCGGATTGCCTAAAAGTGCGGTCAAAAACGAGAAAGTTTTCTTAGCGGGTGTCGCAGAACAAGAAGGCAAGCTAGTCACAAACGGCGGTCGTGTACTTTGTGTGACTGCGTTAGGCGAAAGTGTATTTGAAGCACAACAAAAAGCGTTAAAACTGGCTGAGCAAATTCAATGGTCTGGGCGTTTTTATCGTCGAGATATTGGTTACAGGGCTGTGGAGCGAGAGTTGCAAAAATAATCCATATCATTATGATGAATTAATTTCATTTAAGTGATGAAAATTTAGGAATGAAATTTTAATTAAATTTTTATCCATAAACAGTTAAACTATCTGCCATAAATTACATAACAGGAGAACACAATGTTTACAAGAAATATGACTATCGCTGATTACGATCCAGTATTGTGGCAAGCGATCCAAGATGAAAATCGTCGTCAAGAAGAACATATCGAACTCATTGCATCTGAAAACTATGCGAGTCCGCGTGTGATGGAAGCGCAAGGTTCACAATTCACTAATAAATACGCAGAAGGCTATCCAGGTAAACGTTATTACGGTGGTTGTGAGTATGCGGACATTGTGGAACAGTTAGCAATTGACCGTGCGAAAGAATTATTTGGTGCAGATTACGTGAATGTTCAACCGCACTCTGGCTCACAAGCAAACGCTGCAGTGTATGGTGCATTGATTAATGCAGGCGATACTATTTTAGGTATGGATTTGGCTCACGGTGGGCACTTAACTCACGGTGCAAAAGTCAGTTTCTCTGGCAAGATTTATAACTCTGTGCTTTATGGAATCACTGCGGATGGCTTAATTGATTATGAAGATGTTCGTCAAAAAGCATTAGAATGTAAACCAAAACTTATCGTTGCTGGTTTCTCGGCTTATTCACAAGTTGTGGATTGGGCGAAAATGCGTGAAATCGCAGATGAAGTGGGTGCATATTTATTTGTGGATATGGCACACGTAGCAGGATTAATTGCAGCGGGTTTATATCCAAATCCACTTCCGCACGCACATGTTGTAACCACTACTACCCACAAAACATTAGGCGGTCCGCGTGGCGGTTTAATTCTTTCATCTTGTGGTGATGAAGAAATCTACAAAAAATTACAATCATCCGTCTTCCCTGCAAATCAAGGTGGTCCATTAGTTCATATTATTGCGGCAAAAGCAGTTTGCTTTAAAGAAGCATTAGAGCCTCAATATAAAGCATACCAAGCAAATGTAATCAAAAATGCGAAAGCAATGGTTGAGGTATTTAAACAACGTGGTTATGATGTTGTGTCAAATGGTACTGAAAACCACTTGTTCTTAGTAAGTTTTATTAAACAAGGATTAACGGGTAAAGCAGCAGATGCAGCTTTAGGCAAAGCAAATATTACCGTGAATAAAAATGCAGTACCAAACGATCCGCAAAAACCATTTGTAACTTCAGGTATCCGTGTAGGTACACCATCGGTAACTCGCCGTGGTTTCAATGAAAATGATGTGCGTGAATTAGCTGGCTGGATGTGTGATGTTTTAGATGCTTTAGGCAAAGAAAATGAAGAACAAGTGATTGCTGAAACTAAAGAAAAAGTGTTAGCAATTTGTAAACGTCTTCCAGTTTATCCGAAATAATTTATTTTCTTTCGTTGATTATATGTTTAGCGGCGATTAATATCGCCGCTTATTTTTTATGGGAAATTATATGACTTATATTGTAGGCTTAACTGGTGGCATTGGTAGTGGTAAAACAATGATTGCTAATTTATTTGCCGATCTTGGCGTACCTCTAGTGGATGCGGATGTGGTTGCTAGAGAAGTCGTCGCGAAAGATTCCCCCTTATTGTCAAAAATTGTTGAACATTTTGGGGCGCAAATTTTAACGGAACAAGGCGAGCTTAATCGTGCGGCTTTACGAGAGCGAGTGTTTAACCATGATGAAGATAAATTGTGGTTAAATAACCTTCTACATCCCGCTATTCGTGAACGAATGAAACAAAAATTAGCTGAACAAACTGCGCCTTACACATTATTTGTCGTCCCTTTATTAATAGAAAATAAATTGACCGCACTTTGTGATCGTATTTTGGTGGTGGATGTGAGTCCACAAACTCAACTTGCTCGTTCAGCTCAACGAGATAACAATAATTTTGAACAAATTCAACGAATTATGAATTCTCAAGTTTCTCAACAAGAGCGTTTAAAGTGGGCAGATGATGTGATTAATAATGATGCTGAAATGGCCCAAAACTTACCGCACTTGCAACAAAAGGTGCTAGAATTGCACCAGTTTTATTTACAACAAGCGGAAAATAAAAATGTCTGACGAAATGATTGAAGTACCTTGTCCGATTTGCCAAAAATCGGTGCCTTGGATAAATGAAAGTACTTTTCGACCTTTTTGTAGCAAACGTTGCCAGTTAATCGATCTTGGCGAATGGGCGGCTGAAGAAAAAGCGATTCCAAGTGATACTGCTGATTTTGCAATGGATCCAAATGTGAGTGACGAATGGAGCATTAAATAGAGATTAACCGATAGGAAACCCTATCGGTTAATTTTTATAAGTGCGGTGCTTTTTTGAGGATTTTTCCTAAAAATGCTATGCTAAACGTAATTTTATTATTCTAAAATGTGATTTTTATGCAACAAGATTATTTAAGCCAACAACGATTCTCCGATCTTTCTCTACATCCGATTGTACGAGATGCTTTGGCAAAAAAAGGCTTTGATTTTTGTACCCCAATTCAGGCTTTATCCTTGCCTATCAGTTTAAATGGACGAGATGTCGCAGGACAAGCTCAAACTGGTACAGGCAAGACAATGGCTTTTTTAACGGCTACTTTTCACCATCTTTTAACTCACCAAGATCCTAATCTTGAATATCCTCACCCAAGAGCTTTGATTTTAGCACCTACTCGAGAATTAGCGGTGCAGATTAGTAATGACGCAGAATTTCTTGCAAAAGCCTGTGGATTAAAAACCGCACTTGCCTATGGTGGCGATGGTTATGATAAACAACTACAAGCGATTGAGCGTGGCGTCGATATTTTGATTGGTACGACGGGGCGAGTCATTGATTATGTGAAACAAGGCGTAATTGCTTTAGATGAAATTCAAGTTGTCGTGCTAGATGAGGCGGATCGAATGTTTGATCTTGGATTTATCCGTGATATTCGTTATTTATTGCGTAAATGCCCCGCTCCGCAATCTCGTTTAACGATGTTATTTTCAGCGACGCTTTCTTATAAAGTGCGTGAATTAGCATTTGAGGATATGAATGACCCTGAATATATTGAAATTGAACCGGAACAAAAAACAGGACATCGAATTAAAGAAGAACTTTTTTATCCATCTAATCAGGATAAAATGGCACTTCTCTTAACCTTAATGGAAGATGAGTGGCCAGAGCGTTGTATTGTGTTTGCAAATACGAAACATCGTTGTGAAGAAATTTGGGGTTATTTGGCGGCTGATGGACATCGTGTTGGTTTACTGACTGGCGATGTCGCACAGAAAAAACGTTTGTCGCTATTGAAACAATTTACTGATGGTGATTTAGATATTTTAGTGGCAACAGATGTGGCTGCTCGTGGCTTGCATATTTCTGATGTGACGCATGTTTTCAATTATGATTTACCTGATGATCGGGAAGATTATGTGCACCGAATCGGCCGTACCGGACGAGCGGGGGAAAGTGGTGTTTCTATTAGTTTCGCTTGCGAAGAATATGCGATGAATTTACCTGCAATTGAAGAATATATAGGTCATTCTATCCCAGTCAGCCAATATGAAACAGAGGCCTTGCTTGAACTGCCGAAACCGTATCGGTTAAAACGTGCGGTACCACCGCAAGGGCATACAAGACATCGTTCTTATCACACAAAATAGTGATATAATTTTTTTAGTCTCAATAATTAATAAGGAAATCATTATGGCCATTTTAGTGACAGGTGGCGCCGGTTATATCGGTTCTCACACAGTTGTAGCATTATTAAATGCTGGCAAAGAGGTGGTGGTATTAGATAATCTTTGCAATTCATCGCCAAAATCCCTTGAGCGCGTAAAACAAATTACGGGCAAAGAAGCAAAGTTTTATGAAGGTGATATTTTAGATCGTGCTTTGTTACAAAAAATTTTTGCAGAAAATGAGATTAGCTCTGTTATTCATTTTGCTGGGTTGAAGGCCGTAGGGGAAAGTGTTCAAAAGCCGACAGAATATTACATGAACAATGTCGCTGGCACCCTTGTATTAATTCAAGAAATGAAAAAAGCAAGTGTTTGGAACTTTGTATTTAGCTCATCTGCAACGGTTTACGGTGATCCAAAAATTATTCCAATTACAGAAGATTGTGAGGTCGGCAGTACAACCAATCCTTATGGTACCTCTAAATATATGGTTGAGCAGATTTTACGCGATACAGCAAAAGCGGAACCAAAATTTAGCATGACTATCTTGCGTTATTTTAATCCAGTAGGGGCGCATGAAAGTGGCTTAATTGGTGAAGATCCAAATGGTATTCCAAATAATTTGTTGCCTTATATCAGCCAAGTTGCTATCGGTAAATTAGCACAACTTTCTGTATTTGGTAGTGATTACGACACCCATGATGGAACAGGTGTGCGTGATTATATTCATGTAGTGGATTTAGCTGTGGGGCATTTAAAAGCGCTTCAACGTCATGAAAATGATGCCGGTTTACATATTTATAACCTTGGTACAGGTCATGGTTATTCCGTATTAGATATGGTAAAAGCCTTTGAAAAAGCCAACGACATTACAATTGCATATAAACTTGTAGAACGCCGCCCTGGTGATATTGCAACATGCTATTCTGATCCTAGTTTAGCTGCAAAAGAGCTTGGTTGGGTGGCAGAACGTGGTCTTGAAAAAATGATGCAAGACACGTGGAACTGGCAGAAAAATAATCCAAAAGGGTATCGAGATTAATATTCTCTAATATTTGTTTTTCTTTTTTAGGAAGAAGAAAGCTAAACATTGGGGGATGTGATAAAAAATCCCCCTCATTTTTACACTTATCCTTTAATTGAAAGGCGAAGTTTCTAAAATACAACCAAAATTAACCGCACTTTATGTCAAATTCCCTTTCTTCCCAAATTTTTACACGCAAGATGTTGATTTGCGTATTCACAGGTTTTAATTCTGGTTTGCCATTATTTGTGTTATTGCAAATGTTGCCTGTTTGGCTGACAGATAAACATCTCTCAATTGAGCTTATCGGTGCAGTAACTGGTGTGATGTTGCCTTATGGATTAAAATTTTTGTGGGCACCATTATTGGATCGTTATTTCCCGAGTTTTTTAGGGCGTCGTCGTAGCTGGATGTTGCTTTCACAAGTGGCATTATTGATCTTACTTTACATCATTAGCCTTTTTGATCCGCTAACACAACTGAGTACAGTAGCAAATATTGCATTGCTTATCGCTTTTTTTTCAGCCACACAAGATATCGTGTTAGACGCTTATCGTCGTGAAATTTTGAGTGATCATGAATTAGGTTTGGGAAACACTATTCATATTAATGCTTATCGAATTGCTGGATTAATTCCGGGTGGATTATCGCTATATTTGGCGGCGATTTATCCTTGGGAAACCGTCTTTTTGTGGACCGCACTTTGTATGTTAGCAGGCATCTTCATGACGCTATTTTTAGCAAAAGAGCCAAAAATAGACATGCAGCAAACTAATCAGCCGTTCTATCAAGCATTTTGGATTCCATTACAAGAATTTTTCCAACGTAAAGGCGTTATTCAAGCTATCGGTTTTTTACTGTTTTTGTTTTTGTATAAGTTCGGGGATTCTTTTGCCACAACGCTACAAACCAAATTTATTTATGACATGGGCTTTAGCAAAGAGGATATAGCCATTGTTGTAAAAAGTACTGCACTTTGGTCAAGCATTTTATCTGGGCTTGCTGGAGGTGTGATAATGCTAAAACTGGGTATTAACCGTGCATTGTGGCTATTTGGGCTGGTACAGATGGTGACAATTGGTGGGTTTATTTGGTTGGCAGCTTTCGGACATTTTGATGTTATTACATTAGCCGAGTTATGGAAACTGGGTGTTGTGATTGCCGCAGAATATATCGGCGTTGGACTTGGCACCGCAGCTTTTGTGGCTTTTATGGCGCGTGAGAGTAATCCTCTTTATACCGCAACACAGCTCGCACTTTTTACAAGCCTTTCAGCTTTGCCAAGTAAAGTTTTAGGTATGCTTTCTGGTTATGTGGTGGGAGCAGTGGGGTATTATCAGTATTTTTGGTTTTGTTTATTTTTAGCGATTCCTGGCATGCTTTGTTTATTTTGGGTAGCGCCTTGGAATCAAGAAAATAATACGGCCAATTCACTATAAAAGTGCGGTAAAAATTATAAAAAATTTGACCGCACTATGCTTTATCAGTATCTTAATCACGTTTTTATTAATGGAGATTTTTTATGAAAATTATTCTTTTAGGTGCACCAGGCGCAGGTAAAGGCACTCAAGCACAATTTATTATGAACAAATTTGGTATCCCGCAAATTTCAACTGGCGATATGTTCCGTGCTGCAATCAAAGCTGGGACTGAACTTGGCAAACAAGCCAAAGCATTAATGGATGAAGGTAAATTAGTACCAGATGAATTAACCGTTGCGCTTGTAAAAGATCGTATTGCTCAGCCTGACTGCGCAAATGGTTTCTTGTTAGATGGTTTCCCTCGTACTATTCCACAAGCGGATGCATTGAAAGATTCAGGCGTTAAAATTGACTTTGTTTTAGAATTCGATGTGCCAGACGAAGTGATTGTTGAACGTATGAGTGGCCGTCGTGTACACCAAGCATCTGGCCGTTCTTACCACATCGTTTATAATCCACCAAAAGTGGAAGGTAAAGATGATGTGACAGGTGAAGATTTAATTATTCGTGCAGATGATAAACCAGAAACTGTGTTAGATCGTTTAGCTGTATATCATAAACAAACCAGCCCATTAATTGATTATTACCAAGCAGAAGCGAAAGCGGGGAATACTCAATATTTCCGTTTAGACGGTACACAAAAAGTAGAAGAAGTTAGCCAAGAGTTAGATAAAATTTTAGGCTAAAAATAATCTAAAAAATAAACCGCACTTTGGGTCACCTAAGTGCGGTTTGTTTTTTCTATGTTTTAATTAGTGGGTTGTTTTATTTTCATCAAAAACCGGTAATGGTTTATGTTCGGTTGCGACATAGCTATATACCACAGGCAATACGAACAAGGTGAAAATAGTACCAATGGATAATCCCGCTACAATCACTATCCCCATACTAAAGCGAGATACCGCTCCTGCACCTGTTGCATAGAGTAATGGAATTAAGCCGGCTACCATTGCCGCCGTTGTCATTAGGATTGGGCGTAAACGTACTTTGGCTGCATGAGTGATTGCCTCAATTCGAGTTTTACCATGGTTTAGCTGCTCTTCTTTTGCCACTTCACACATTAAGATACCATGCTTGGTGATTAATCCTACGAGAGTAATTAACCCAACTTGAGAGTAGATATTTAATGTTGTTCCCGCGATGCCAAAGAAGGATAAAATATTTAAGCTCACTAATGCACCACTTACGGCTAATGGTACGGAGATCATAATTACCATTGGGTCACGTATAGATTCAAACTGAATGGCAAGTACCAAGAATATGATGATAACAGCCAATACAAAAGTGACGGCTAATGCGTTACCTTCTTGTACTAATTGACGTGCTTCAGATTTAAAGTCAAACGTATAGCCTTGCGGTAAGTTATCAGTCGCATGTTGTTGTAGCCATGCAACAGCATCACCCGTTGATGAACCAGGCATTGGAACGGCGCTAATCTGTGCTGAGTTTAATTGGCTAAAGCGTGATAATGAAGTTGGTTGTGTTTCTAGCTTCATCGTGATTAAACTGCTTAATGGTACAGATTGTCCATTACTTGCCGTTAAGTAATAGTTTTTGAATGCTTCGGGCGATAAACGGTCATCACGTTTGACTTGCGAAATGACTTTATAAGCACGTCCATCCACATCGACTCGCGTAATCGTCGCGCCAGATAAGAAACTCCCTAAAGTATTACTGATTTGGTGCATCGTGATACCGTAAGTCCCAGCTTTCTCTTTATCTACGGAAATGGTCATTTGTGCCGTGTCATAGGTCAAATCTAAATCCGTATAAATAAATTTACCCGAGTCTTTCATCGCACTTAGGAATTTCTCTGCGGTATTTGCCAACGATTTATAATCTTGAGCCGTTTTTAATACAATAGCGATTGGAGGGCCTTGTTCCCCTGTATCAATTTCAGGAAAGTTAAATGCAGATACAGAGACTTCAGGAATTGATTTCGCTTTTGCGTTGATTTCATTCATTACGGCAGATTGCTTGCGTGAGCGTTCTTTCCAGTCTTTCAATGTGATGATATTTAACGAGCCATTAGAATTTGGCGCGCCAGCAATACTCATCCCAAAAGAGACTTCAGGTGTTTCCATTACATTTTTCATGTATGGTTGCATTGCATTTTGAATGTAATCCACATTTACGCTAGATGGAGCATTACCAATCGCAATAAATGCACCTTTATCTTCATTTGGTGTTAATTCATTAGAAAGTGAATTAAATAAAAATGGGAGCGTTGAGAAAATCACCACCGCAAAAGCCAGCATTGATTTACGATTGAGCATAACGAGATCAAGCATGTATTCGTAAATACGATTTACTTTACCTAAGGTATGTTCTACGCGTTCTTCCATCCATGTTGGTTTAGCATTGGATTTAAGTAATTTACTACTCATCATTGGCGATAAAGTTAATGCCACGATACCAGAAATAAATACCGCACCAGCTAGAGTTAAAGCGAACTCTTTAAACAATGTGCCAGTAATCCCCCCCATTAAAGCCATTGGTGAATAAACCGCGATCAATGCAATAGTCATGGAAATTACAGGTACGGCAATTTCACGAGTACCAATAATTGCTGCGCGGAATGGCGTTTCCCCTTCTTTAATATGGCGATCTACGTTTTCTAAGACCACAATCGCATCATCTACGACTAAACCGATAGCGAGAATAAGTGCCAATAATGTCATTAAGTTAATAGAAAAATCTAAACTTTGTAGCATCATTAAAACACCGATCAACGAAATCGGAATGGTGAGAACTGGAATTAAAATTGCGCGAAGCGATCCGATAAACATCAAAATAACCACTAATACAATAACAGTTGCTTCCACAATAGTTTTAATTACTTCATGGATTGAACTATTAATCGCAATAGTACTGTCATAAAGAATGTCAGTTTCCATACTATCCGGTAGTTGCTTTTTGATGTTTTCAAAGAGCGGTCGGATTTTTTCTGCAACGGTTAATGGATTAGCTGATGAAGTAGGATTAATGCCTAATACGACAGAATCTGCACCATTTGCAGTTGCACGAGAATTATCGCTTTCTTTGTTCAATTCAATGGTCGCAATATCGCGCAGGCGTACTAAATCATCACCACGAGAAGCAACAATTAAGTTACCTAATTGCTCAACAGATTTGGTCGTTGTTTCAACTTTGTTGCGGTAAGTGACATAGTAGCCGTTATCATTACCAGCCGCAGTTTGTACATTATTTGCAGAAAGGGCCGACATCACTGTTGGCGCAGAAAGATTTTGTGACGCCATTTTTTGAGGATCTAGCCAAATACGTAATGCATATTCCGCTGCACCAAATACTTGTACTCCAGCCACGCCTTCAATCGTAAAGAATTGAGGTTTGACTACGCGGTTAATGTAGTCCGTAACTTGACTTGAGTCGAGTTTGTTGGAGCGGAAACTTATATACATAATCCCCGTACCACCTGATGAAGAGGCTACGCTTGGTGCTTCAATTCCACTTGGTAATTCAGAACGCACAGCATTTACTTTGGCTAATACATCGGCAAGTGCTCCGGCAGGATCCGTATTCAGCTTCATTTTGACTGTAATAGTCGATGAATTTGGGGCACTGCTAGATGACATATAGTCAATGTTATCCGCTTGGGCGATAGATTCTTCTAATGTAGAAGTAACAAATGCTTGAATTAGATTTGCATCAGCACCAGGATAGGCGGTTGTTACCGTAATTACCGTGGTGGTCATTTTAGGGTATTCACGCACTGCCAATTTCGAAATAGCTTGCAAACCTAAAATAATAATAAGCAAGCTAATTGAAATCGCTAAAACAGGACGACGAATAAATATATCGGTAAATTTCATTCGTATTTCCTAGTTAATTAAAGGTTAGTTTTATTTACTGGCTCTGTTGCACCTACAATGTCTTTTTCAATCCATTCTACAAGACTGCCATTGCCGATACCTTGTTGACCGCCAGTGATAATTTTATCACCAGGTTTTACTTCATTACCTTGTAATTGAGAATAAATACCTTGGCGATCTTTAGTAAATACAGTGATTTGTTTTGCTCGATATAAACGATCTAATTTTTTATTCTCAGCCATTTTCTCTTTATCTTCATCAGATAATGGTGTGAGTAAATAAGCAATTTCACCATACATGTTGTAGCTAATTGCTACTTGTGGAACGACAACTTGATTTGTTTCAGTTGGAAGCGCAATTCTTAAACGAGAGAACATACCTGAAAGCAATTTACGTCCATCTTCTGGATCAAATGTAGCTTGAACATCAACTAAACCTGTTGATGAATTAATGGCGGGTTCAATAGCGGTAATTCGAGCTGAAAACGTCTCGCCCAAGCGAGCATCTGTTGTCGCTGTGACGCGCTGACCGATATGCAATTTATCTAAATCATTTTGTGAAAGAGCAAAATCCACTTTCATTGAGCTAGTATCTTCTACACGCACAATTTCTGTTCCAACATTCACATATTGTCCAACATTGATTTTCACAATACCCGCTTTGCCATCAAATGGTGCCACAATTTTACGACGTTCAATTGCTGCTTTTAGAGATTCAATATTAGCTACTTGAGCATCATAAGCCGCTTTGGCGTTATCCATTTCTTGACGTGATACAGCATTGCTATTTAATAAGCCCACATAACGTTGGTAAGTTTGACGAAGTGCTGATAATTGTGCCTGAGCAGCTTGTAGGCTGGCTCGTTCAACAGAACTATCAAGTTCCACAAGCACCTCACCTTTTTTCACATTTTGTCCATTTTGAACAAGCACTTGTGAAACCGTACCCGCATTTTGTGTACTGAGCATTGCGCCTTGATTTGGACGCACAAGACCTGTTGTGTTGATAACTGGCGTCCATTCACGAGGTTGAACTTCAAGTGCGGTCACTGGGCTTGAAGGTTCTGGCATTCCCGCAATGGCTCGGCTTATCATTACACCTTTTATCATATTAAAACCGATGACACCGGCAAAAATTAAGACAAATACCACTAAAATTATTTTCATAAAGAAAATATGTGAGCGTTTTGGTCTTTGATGTTGAGTTTGACTCATGTTTAAAGCTCCGTTATAAAAATAACAACAATTATTTCTGAATCGCACGCCAAGAGCGTTCAATCACAGATTCTAAAATTTCAGGCTTAAGATCGAAATCGATAAATTTTGCATCAGAGGCTAAATTTATCGCCGTTTTCAAACTTAATAAAAAGAGAATATCTTCAGATAATTCTGCTAATAAGCCAGCTTTTTGTACTTGATGACAAAATAAATCCCAACGGCAATTTTTAACGTTTTTACAAATATCCTTGAAATTAGGCAAAGATTCATATTGCTTTAAATTGGATAAGATAGTGGGATTTTCTTGTAAGAAATACCAAATGTTTTTCCACATTTGTCGATACTGTTCGAAAAAAGGCTTGGTTTCATCAAAATCTTTTTCAAGTGTTGCCATAAACATTGAAAACACTCTGTGTGCAAATTGTTCAAGCAACTCATCTTTGTTTTTGAAATAAAGGTAAATCGTTCCTGCTGCTACATTCGCTTCTTTCGCAAGTTTGTGCATAGAAAGTTGATTCAACCCTTCTTTTGCCATTAAACGATCTGTCGCTGAAAAAATCTGTTCAGCTAAGTCTATTTTAGCTTGTCGCATAAGATCCTTGAGTAAAATAAGGAGCAATAATTGCTCAAAAATGAATGAGCGTTCATTTTAGTTATTTTTTGTTTTTTGGCAAGTTAAAAAACACAAAAGCACAACAAAAATGGGCAACATTTAAAAGCTAGATTTTGTAATCAACTTTTAAATGTTGCCCATTTTGACCGCACTTTTGATTGTGGGGAATAAAAATCTAAATTGGTTCTAGTCCTAACACTTTACGACCGTTAATACTTGCGATATTGACCATCTCATCTAAGTGTGGGAAACGGCAGCCCGCAGCCAATAGGCTTAATTCTTGCCATAAATCGCCTTCACATAAAGGAACCATGTAATCACAAATATTATCTGTGCCTAGGGCAACAGTGATACCTTCGGGGATCATTTCATCTGCTGGCGTGAGTGCATTATGGAATGGCATAAGATCTTCTTTGCGATTACTGTCAATCCATGCCATAGGACAGGCGATCATCATCATTTTGGCTTTACGCATTTTTTCGTAAAGTTTGTAGCGATATTCTTTCGAATGTGAGCCAATGGAAATCCCGTGGATACCCACAACTCGCCCCTCCATTCCGTGTTCAATGGTTTTGTCGCAAAGTTGCTCAGTTTCTTTTTCACTTGGATTATTGAATTGGTCTACATGTACATGACACATAATTCCAAGAGATTTGGCCTTATCTAATAAAATATCCATCGCCTCTAGGCCACGTCCATAATCCAATTCATCACGATATGGTAAGCCACCAATCATATCTACCATCTCTGCACCAATATCAAACCATTTACGCGCAGTGGGTTCGATTACCCCTTTTAAAGTTTGATTGGCGAATTTCAAAATAATGTCGTGTTTATACACTTCGCGAGCTTTGTGTGCGGCGATAATTGCACGATCTTCACAAATTGGGTCTATATCGACAAAGGTGCCAAATGCGGTAACGCCTTGGGATATCATTAATTCAATAGATTGGCAAAAACGTGCGTAATAATCATCAACACTGGAAGTGCGTTTTACTTCATCCACTAAATCCCATTTTTGTTGCAAATTACTACTATGATAAATCCCAATTTTCTCTGGCGTCATCGTAAAAGCGCGGTCAGCATGTGCATGGGCATTTACCCATCCGCCTTTTTTGATAATTTCATCGCGAATATAGGTTTTAAAACTACGAACATGGCTTTTCATACAAACTCCGTAAAAAGAAAGGATAAAAAGACGAGAATGTATATTAATTGAAAGGTGCTGTAAGTACGGCGAGAAGCATTATGATAATGTTATGAAAAACTCACGGATTTTCATTAATAACATTTTCCAGTCTTAAACTGAGTCGTGAGTATAAAGGCTTAAGAGCAAAAAATCTATTCTTTTGTGCCCTTATAGATTATTTTTCAAAGAAGAAATTTTGTAATTGGAAGGCTTCTAAGAAGATTCCAAGTGGTGGTCTGTCTGACGATTGCTCGATATAATCTTTATCTAATTTTTTGTAATTACCTTTACGATCAATGTGATATTGAGTTCCATCAGGTTGAATCACTACATTCCAATGGAAATTAGAGGCAAGTACCCAATCATCCCCTTTAAGATCAAAGAGATTACGTCCCTGACTATAATCCATCAACGGGTTTTCTACACGGAATACTGTCTGCATTAATGCAGAGAAAACATCTGTATGATGACTTAATCCGTTTTGTTTACCTACTGGTAAATCTTTCCAATAAACGAGCAATGGCACTTGAATTTCATCACGCCCAAAATAATTTTCTCGTTCTTTTTCATTCATTTCATTAAAGGTTAAACCATGCTCTGACGTGATGATGACTAATGCATTTTCAAGTGGTGTAGCTTCTAACGATTTTGCTAAAAGAGAATCAATATCCTGCAAAGTGCGGTCATAGTCTGATAGGTTTTTAGCCTCCAAGGCTAAATCCAAATAAGCAAACCAAGGTGAGTCAGTTTTTTGTGCTTTAATAAAATCATTGAGATTTTTTACCGCACTTTCATTATTTGGTTTGTTGGTTTTATTCGATGAAAGTTTTATTTCACGAAATAATGCTTGGTGGAAGACGCTATCTTTGAAATTCGTAGCAGAAAATAAACCCAATTGATAATTTTCAGCACGTAATTTTTCGATTAAAACAGATTGGGTATGATTGCTTAAAATGCTATCGGTGTAATTTGCATTTAAGCCATAAAATAATCCTACTAATCCTGCATTATTACTATTACCAGTACTGTAATGATTCGTAAATTCTGTTGCGCTCGTTGCAAATTCAGCTAACTTGGGCATTTTGCCTTGAGAAATGGCATCGTAACGCAATCCAGAAACAGTGATCATCAAAATGTTTGGTTTATTGTCAATTGGTGCAAAAGTGAGTATTTTTTTAGGATAATCAATCTTTAAGGCATCTAAACGCCCCTCTTGTTTTAATGTTTGTGCGTACTTCTCGCCATCAATGAATCCGTGTTTTTCCAAAAAAGAACGAGCTGTCATTGGATAAGAAAGAGGAAAATTAGAGCGTTGCATCGTAATTGGGCGATATAAATAAGCATCTGCCCAAGCATAAATTAAGTGCGTAGTGATAAACGTGGAAGTTAAGAATACACCGACAGCTTTTAGCCATTTTTGGCGTTCAAGACTACGTAATTTTTCCCAACTCCAGCGAGAAAATAACATCTGTGCTAATAAAATAATCGGCATTGGTGCAAAGAAAATCTGCCAATCGCGTGACATTTCACCATTTTCTGGATTGACCAGCAAATTCCATACCACAGAGGATAAATGCAGATTAAAACGATTGAAAACAGCGGTATCAAATAATAATAAGGTTGTGCAAATCGTGGAAAAAATCACGCTTAATCCGCGAAAAGTGCGGTGATTTTTAACAATGAAACTTAGTGGAAAGACCACGAGTAAGTACAACGCAAAAACGTTGAAACTGAAATGCCCGAGCAAACTCACAAAAAAATAAAGTTTTCCTGCGAGAGTATCTGGCCAGTCAATGATAAAGGCATAACGAGTGCCAATAAGAATAGCAACAATGATATTAAAAAAGGCAAACCAATGGCCCCACGAAATTTTTCGTGAAACGTCATCGCGGTATTGTTTGCCGCTGAAGGTGCCTTTTTTAATCCATTTCATATTAACGTGTTTTTACCGCATTAATTAAGGAATTCGCAAATGCTTGAGCTAATGCTTCGCGTTGAGTTTGTGGCACACTCGTGGTTAATAGATTACTTGCCATATTACCTAATGCGATTAAGGAGAGATCTACCGGTGCTTTATACTTTTCTAATACCGCGATCATATCGTTCACAATCGCACTTAGCTGCGCATCAGAATATTTAGAATGTTGAGCCATAATGTTAAAAATAAAACAAAAAATTTGGCTTATGATACCCGATTATTTGGTAGAACCTAAATAATTTCTTTTTTCTTGCTGAAAAAGTGCGGTTATAATTTGCAACAAATTTTTCAAAGGTGACAAAAATGAGTATTACCGTTAATCAAATTGTTTTGCATCAGTTAGTAAAACATATAGATGGCGACAGCATAAAAATGGAAAGCGTATTACGCGATGAGTTGTTGTCAATTACGCCAGAAGTAGAACAAATGATGTTACAACTTCATCAAGGTTATCAAAATAAAGCTAAGGCTTTTGGCGTGTTTCAGGAAAAGTCTATATTTGCACAACATTTAAATCGTTTATTGGAACAAGAAATTGAGTTTTTAGGTTTTAGTCAATATTCAACAAAATTGCTTGCAGATGAGTTGGGTAAATATAACTTTGCAAATAGTGGAACCTTGATTTTATGCCAATATAATTTCTTAGCGACAGATTATTTGTTTATTGCATTGCTTGATAGCCGCCATAGTATGTTAGTCGATGAGCATTTAGATATTCACCGTACAGAATATCTTGATATAACTCAGTTTGATATTGCGGCACGGATAAATTTGACGGATTTGCAAGTAAATGCGAACTCTAATCGTTATTTAACTTTCATAAAAGGCCGTGTAGGTCGCAAAATTAGTGATTTTTTTATGGATTTCTTAGATGCTGAAGAAAGATTAAATCCACAGGTTCAAAATCAGTGTTTATTGCAAGCGGTGAGTGATTACTGCGATCAAGGCGAACTCAACAAAGAGCAAACTCAAGCGGTAAAAAAACAAGTGTTTGAATATTGTAAAGGTCAGCTTTCAAACGGTAACAATATTGAATTAAGGGAACTTTCTGATTTATTACCCACTCTAAACGAACAGCCTTTTGTCGCCTTTACGGAAGAACAGAATTATGGTTTGGAAGAGAGCATTCCGCCTGTTCGTTCAACATTGAAATCGCTAACAAAATTCTCTGGGTCAGGAAAGGGCGTTACCTTAAGTTTTGATGCGGAATTATTGAATACACGTATTCAATGGGATCCTATGACAGATACCCTAACCATCAAAGGTTTACCGCCAAATTTAAAAGATCAATTACAAAAGGCTTTAAAATCAGAGAATTAATTTGGAAACATAGCCAACTTTGGGTATTATTTGACAGTACTTTTGCACAAATTAAGGTAAAGAAAATGCAAGTTAAAACACTTTTAGGCGCAACATTTTTAGCATTAAGCCTCGCTTCTTGTTCCACCGTTGAAAAAGTTGTATATCGAATTGATGTACCGCAAGGCAACTATTTAGAAGCGACTACAGTTGCTCAAGTTAAAGAAGGCATGACTGCTCAA
Organism: Haemophilus haemolyticus M19501; assembly: GCF_000222025.1. GTDB lineage: Bacteria > Pseudomonadota > Gammaproteobacteria > Enterobacterales > Pasteurellaceae > Haemophilus > Haemophilus haemolyticus_G. The sequence goes on from NZ_AFQO01000007.1 coordinate 222,171, forward strand.
CAAGTACAATATTTGTTGGGTACGCCAGTATTAATCGATCCTTATAATAACTACACTTGGTACTACGTGTTCTTACAACAACGTGCTTATGAAACACCTGTTCAACACACTTTCACAGTAAAATTTGATCAACGTGGGATTGTGACAGAAACCAATCTTGATAAACCTTTGCCAGAAGTTTCACAACAAGGCGAAAATAACACCATTATTGAAACAGGTGAGAAACCAAAATCAAGTTGGTGGAAATTCTGGAAATAATCTTTTTATTTTCACCGCACTACAATAAGAATAATTGGTAAAAGGAATCTCCAATGTCAAAACTCTTGCTCGTTGATGACGATGTTGAACTGACGGAATTACTTTCATCCCTTTTAACGCTAGAAGGGTTTAATGTTCAAACAGCAAATAATGGATTAGAGGCATTACAAAAACTTGATGAAAGCCACGAGTTGGTTTTGCTTGATGTAATGATGCCAAAGTTAAATGGTATCGAAACACTAAAAGAAATTCGTAAAGTCTCTAACGTGCCAGTGATGATGCTGACAGCAAGAGGCGAAGACATTGATCGCGTATTAGGCTTAGAATTGGGAGCGGATGATTATTTACCCAAGCCTTTTAACGATCGTGAGCTTATTGCAAGAATTAAGGCGATTTTGCGTCGTAGTGCATCTCCTTCAAATAATACCGCAAATGTAGAAATCCTTTCTTTTGACGGAATTACTCTCAACTTTTCTCACGGAATTGCAACCTATAATGAAGAAAATCTAAATTTAACGGATTATGAGTTTAAGATTCTTTGTTTATTGCTTAAATCTAAGGGAAATATGGTAAGTCGAGAAGAATTAAGTTTAGAAGTAATGGAAAAACCACTAACCCCATTTGATCGTTCTCTTGATATGCACATCTCTAATTTGAGACGCAAATTACCAGAACGAAAAAGTAAACTGCCTTGGTTTAAAACTTTACGTGGAAAAGGATATCTTTTAGTGACCTAGTTTTATGAAATTGCGCAGTCTTTTCAGTTTAAATCAACTTGCGATCAGAACATTTGCTATATTCTGGTTTGCTTTTTTTGCCATGATGAGTCTTGTGATCGCTGTGCCTACTCTCGATCTCAGAGTCTATTCGCCTTTAAAAGAAGCAGATGTTGTTACCTATCAAAAAAAAATTATCGATATTATCCGCAACGGTCAATTAAAAGGGCTTATTGCAGAAGTTCCTGTTTTACATACAGATAAATTTCAACCCTCCAGACCCATTCTTATTGATTTACAAACTAAAGATATTCTAGGGGAACTACCAGAGGAAGTACCTTATATCCGAAGATTTGCGGATGTATCAGGTGATTTTTCAGAACCCAAACGTAAAAACTTCAATGAAGTTCAGATTTCAGGTCCATTTCAAGTGTATTTGGGAGATGAGGCAAATTCTTATGCCTTGTACTTTATATCTTACGTTAATCCGCAACGAGAGATGTTTAATTACATTTTTGATAGACCCATTATATTGATTTTGCTTATTCTTTTAATCACCAGTCCATTGCTTTGGTGGTTCACAAGAATGCTAACCAAGCCGATTTCTCATTTGCAAAAAGCTGCAAATTCAGTGGCATTAGGCAATTTTAAAATTGATAAGCGATTAACGGCTCATGGTCCATTAGAGCTACGCCAAGTTGGTCAAAGTTTTAATCGAATGGCATCTTCTATTGATCATTTAATCTCTAATCAACAAACACTACTTTCATCTATTTCACATGAATTAAAAACGCCACTCACTCGTTTACAGTTGGCTGCGGCTCTTATTCGTCACCAATGTGGTGAGGATAATATAAAACGTATTGAAAGAGAAATTGAACGCATGGATAAAATGATTAGTGAGCTACTTCTACTTTCACGCCATCAAATGAATAGTCAAGTTGAACGGGATATTTTTTATGTCAATACGCTTTGGACTGATATTATCAACGATGCAAAATTTGAGGCAGAGCAACGAGGTATAGCATTTCTCACAAATATTCGTTTACCAAAAAATGAATTACAACTTAACGGCAATTTTAGATTACTAGAAAGTGCGGTTGAAAATATCATGACAAATGCACTCAAATACACAAAGGATAAGATCGAACTTCATATTTTTATCCAAGAAGAAGAAGAATTTCTCAGGATCCGTATAGATGACAACGGATCTGGGGTGCATCCAGATGAATTTGAAAAAATCTTCAAACCATTTTATCGAGTAGATGAGACGCGAACTAGAACGACTGGTGGCACAGGACTTGGTTTAGCGATTGTATCTAACGTGATTAAGGAGCATCAAGGAAAAGTTTGGGCTGAAAAAAGCCCACTAGGCGGACTTGCCGTTACTATACGATTGCCATTGTGGATCAGCAAATAAAAATCAAAAGTGCGGTAAATTTTACCGCACTTCTCGTCTAGGCATTATCCACGGCAAAAGAAATCACTTCATTAATTTTCTCACAACCTAATGCAACCATAACCAGACGATCAACTCCCAAAGCAACACCAGAAGAATTTGGTAATCCAGCTTCTAATGCAGCCAGAAAGCGTTCGTCAATGTCTCGAGTTGGTAACCCATGTTTCTTTCTTTGTTGATTATCTAATTCAAAACGATGTCTTTGTTCTCGTGCATCGGTCAATTCATGGAAACCATTTGCCAGTTCTAATCCTTTGTAATAAAACTCAAAGCGTTCTGCAACCCGCTGATCTTCTGGGCTAACTTGTGCTAGGGCGGCTTGCGTTGAAGGGAAATGATACACGGCAACAGGTCGATCTTTTCCTATTTGAGGTTCAACGACTTCACTAAATAAAAACTGTAATAAAGTATCGCGATCTTCATTATCTTCAGCCATAAAATTATGTTTACGTGCCGCTTCGATTAATTCTGAACGTTCTGCAGATAAGGGATCTAAGCCTACATATTCTTGGAAAACAAATTGATAGCTTAAACTTTCTGCAGGTGGGCAATCTAAAATTTGTTGGAGTAAATCATCTACTTCATTAATTAAACGATGCATACTAAAGTGCGGTCGATACCATTCCAACATGGTAAATTCTGGATTGTGGCGATTACCAGCTTCTTCATTGCGAAACACTTTACTGATTTGGAATATCGGTCCACTGCCTGCAGCAAGCAAGCGTTTCATATGATATTCAGGGCTTGTAGAAAGCCAAAGTGTTTTGGATTGATTATCAAAAGGCGCGAGAAATTCCGTGCTAAAGGTGGAGAGATGTAAATCAGTGACGCCAAATTCACTTAGAACAGGCGTCTCAACTTCAAGCAAGCCTCGTTCTGTAAAAAATTGACGAATTTCAGCAATAATTTTTGCCCGTTTAAGAAGATTTTTTATATCAGCAGAAGGTTGCCAATGAGTAAGTGCGGTCATTTTTATTCCCATTTTTAAATTTGCATTATTGTAAACGAGAGCCCTTCTCAACTCAATCTACGCTTTTTTGAGGTAGATCACAAAATCCGATCTTTTCCATCTTTAGACATAAAAAAACGTTATTAATTTGTAACAAAAAATGGCACAATGCCTGCGAAACATTACCCTTTTAGGGTAATTTCTTTTTTTACTTTCTACATTTATTGGAGGATATCGTGCAAACAGTTAATGTCGATATTGCAATTGTTGGTGCTGGTGGCGGCGGTTTACGTGCAGCGATTGCAGCAGCAGAAGCAAATCCTAACTTAAAAATTGCATTAGTTTCAAAAGTGTACCCAATGCGTAGTCATACCGTGGCAGCAGAAGGTGGTGCAGCGGCAGTTATCAAAGAAGAAGATTCTTACGATAAACACTTCCAAGATACCGTTGCAGGTGGTGACTGGCTTTGCGAACAGGATGTTGTGGAATATTTCGTACAACATTCACCAGTGGAAATGACTCAATTAGAACGTTGGGGATGTCCTTGGAGCCGTAAAGCAGATGGCGATGTAAACGTACGTCGTTTTGGTGGAATGAAAATTGAGCGTACTTGGTTCGCTGCCGATAAAACAGGTTTCCACTTATTACACACGCTTTTCCAAACTTCTATTCAATATCCACAAATCCAACGTTTTGATGAACACTTCGTATTAGATATTCTTGTTGATGATGGCCATGCTCGTGGTATGGTTGCAATGAACATGATGGAAGGTTCGCTTGTTCAAATTAATGCAAATGCGGTTGTGATTGCAACGGGTGGTGGTTGTCGTGCATTTAAATTCAATACCAACGGCGGTATTGTAACAGGTGACGGCTTATCTATGGCGTATCGTCATGGTGTACCACTTCGTGATATGGAGTTTGTTCAATATCACCCAACAGGTTTACCAAATACTGGCATCTTAATGACTGAAGGTTGTCGTGGTGAAGGCGGTATCTTAGTGAATAAAGATGGCTACCGTTATCTTCAAGATTACGGTCTAGGACCAGAAACACCAATTGGCAAACCTCAAAATAAATATATGGAACTTGGTCCTCGTGATAAAGTTTCTCAAGCATTCTGGCAAGAATGGAAAAAAGGTAATACCTTAAAAACCGCGAAAGGCGTAGATGTTGTGCATCTAGATTTACGTCATCTTGGCGAAAAATATTTACACGAGCGTTTGCCATTCATTTGTGAATTAGCAAGTGCTTATGAAGGTGTAAATCCAGTGAATGAGCCAATCCCTGTTCGTCCAGTTGTTCACTACACAATGGGTGGTATTGAGGTTGATTTTAACAGCGAAACGCGTATCAAAGGTTTATTTGCTGTAGGTGAGTGTGCATCTTCAGGTTTACATGGTGCAAACCGCTTAGGCTCTAACTCTTTAGCAGAACTTGTTGTGTTAGGTCGTGTCGCAGGGGAATATTCTGCGCAACGTGCCGTTGAGGCTCAATCGGTAAATCAAAGTGCGGTTGATGCTCAAGCAAAAGATGTGGTTGCTCGCTTAGAAGCCCTTCATAAACAAGAAGGTAATGAATCTTGGTCTGAAATCCGTGATGAAATGGGTTCTGTAATGGAAGAAGGTTGTGGTATTTACCGTGATCAAGCAAGCATGCAAAAAGCAGTAGATAAAATTGCAGAATTAAAAGAACGTTACAAACGCATTCGCGTAGCAGATAACTCAAGCGTGTTCAATACAGATGTACTTTACACTGTTGAGTTGGGCTATATTCTAGATGTTGCACAATCTATTGCAAATTCAGCGATTGAACGTAAAGAATCTCGTGGGGCTCACCAACGCTTAGATTACACTGAACGTGATGATGTAAATTATTTAAAACACACACTTGCTTTCTACAATGAGAATGGTGCACCGCGCATTGAATACAGTCCAGTGAAAATTACTAAATCTCAACCTGCAAAACGTGTTTACGGTGCGGAAGCAGAGGCTCAAGAAGCCGCTGCGAAAGCTAAGGAGCAAGCAAATGGCTAATTCACCAGTAATGAATGTTGAAGTATTACGCTACAATCCTGAAATCGATCAAGAACCGCATTTAAGTACTTATCAAGTACCTTATGATAATCAAACTTCATTGCTTGATGCGTTAGGTTATATCAAGGATAAACTTGAACCATCTCTTTCTTATCGCTGGTCTTGCCGTATGGCGATTTGTGGTTCTTGCGGGATGATGGTAAATAACAAACCGAAATTGGCTTGTAAAACGTTCTTACGTGATTACAGCGGCCATATGCGTATTGAGCCGTTAGCAAACTTCCCAATTGAACGCGACTTAGTAGTTGATTTAAGCCACTTTATCGAAAGTTTAGAGGCTATTAAACCTTATATTATTGGTAACGAAGCACCAGCATTAGATGGCAAACCACATCCATCGAAAGAATTGCAAGCAAGTCGCACTAAACAAACGCCAGCACAGCTTGAGAAATATCGTCAATTCTCAATGTGTATCAACTGTGGTTTATGCTATGCCGCTTGCCCTCAATTTGGTTTAAATCCTGAATTCTTAGGCCCTGCAGCTATTACTATGGCTCATCGTTATAATCTTGATAACCGTGACCATGGTAAAGCAAAACGTATGTCATTATTAAATGGTAAAAACGGGGTTTGGAGTTGTACTTTCGTTGGCTATTGCTCAGAAGTTTGTCCAAAACATGTGGATCCTGCTTCTGCAATTAACCAAGGAAAAGTGGAAAGTGCCAAAGATTATGTTATCTCTATGCTAAAACCAAAAGGCTAAGGGGGAAGGAATGTCAGTAACAGTTAGTAAACGTAAAAAATATGTTCGTCCAATGACAGCGACTTGGTGGCAAAAATTGGACTTCTACAAAGCTTATATGCTACGTGAAGCGACTTCAATCTTTGCTGTATGGTTTTGTATTGTATTGCTTTATGGTGTTCTTTGCCTCGCAAGCAATCCAATGCCAGGCTTAGGCATCTTGAGCTTTATTGAGTTTTTAAGAAACCCAATTGTGGTATTCTTAAATATTATTACGCTTATCGCAACGCTTTATCATACGGTGACATATTTCTTAATGACACCAAAAGTGATGAATATCATTGTGAAAAATGAACGCTTACCACACACTGTTGTAAGAAATGCACTTTGGGCGGTAACCGCATTAGTTAGCGTGATTGCTTTAGTTTTAGTTTATATTTAAGGGAGAGAAAAAATGGTTGATCAAAATCCAAAACGCTCCGGCGAACCGCCAGTATGGTTAATGTTCGGTGCAGGTGGTACAGTGAGTGCAATTTTCTTCCCTGTCGTTATTTTAATTATCGGTTTGTTATTACCATTTGGTTTAGTCGATGCGCATAATTTAATTACTTTTGCTTATTCTTGGATTGGTAAATTAGTTATTTTAGTGCTTACTATTTTCCCAATGTGGTGTGGTTTACACCGTATTCACCACGGTATGCACGATCTTAAAGTGCATGTGCCAGCTGGTGGATTTATCTTTTATGGTTTAGCCACAATTTATACTGTTTGGGTGTTATTTGCGGTAATAAACCTGTAATAAAAATGCTATAAATAAAAAACGAGTCTAAGACTCGTTTTTTTATTTTATGTATTAAGTAAATATTTTTTAGTTTGTTTTATTTTAGAAATTCGATTAGATTTTTTATAAATGGCTCAAGTATTCAGTACCTAAATTTCCCATTTGTCTCAAAATCCAAGTTTGTTTTTTACGAACTAATAAGCTTGGCTTATTTACTTTATAAATGATTGGATTGGGCAACACTGCAGCTAAAAGTGCGGCTTCATTTTGAGATAAATTTTTAGCGGACTTTTTAAAGTAATAGCGACTTGCCGCTTCCACACCAAAAATACCATTCCCAAATTCTGCAATATTTAAATACACTTCTAAAATACGTTTTTTTGACCAAGTCAGCTCGAGCAACATAGTTGCTGGAACTTCTAAACCTTTTCTTAGCCAATTTTGTCCGTGCCAAAGCATTAAGTTTTTAGCGGTTTGCTGGGAAATGGTTGATGCCCCTCTAATTCCTTTTTTAGATTTTTCGTTATACCGAATTGCTCGTTGGATAGCTTCAAAATCAAAGCCGAAATGTTCAGGAAAACGCTGATCTTCTGATGAAATCACAGCTAATTGAATATTTGGGGAGATATTTTCTAGGCTGACCCAGTTATATTGGATTTGATATCGAAAATCGCCTTGTAAAAAATTAGCGATTTTTTGTTGTACCATATAAGCGGAAAATGGAATAGGTACAAAGCGAAAAAGCAGCGAGAAAGCAAAAACGGCGAAAAAAAAACGAAAGACAACTCGTTGCCAATTTCTTTTCCACCATTTAGGACTAAATAAGCGTGAAAGTGCGGTAAAAATTCGCTTAGTTTTTTTCAATGAGAGCAAGATGTTGTTTCATCCATTGCATAAAATCAGGATCCATCGTTTTAATCATATTGGAACCTCGAGTAATAGTGGCGGCACTTGTATTAAGATTTTGTTGAATTTCCCGCTGAGGCATATTTTTATCGATCAGCTGAGAGACAATCTGCAAGCGCAATCCTACTGCATCCCGTTCGTCTGCAGTTAATAATAAGGTTAGAAACTCCTGTGCTTTGTTTTCTTCAAAGGCGATTTTTAGCATTTGAAGAAATGCATTCCATTGTTCTAAATTGCGGCTGATATACATAATTACGCTCCCACATTCACACTATTAAACTAGTGCGTTTAGTATAGCCGATTCAATTCTTCTTGGCTAAAGGTTTGTGGGTTTTCTTTATTTTGTAAAATTTGATAGTAAAAGTCATAAGTGACTACATTTTGCACATAACCACGAGTTTCGTAAAAAGGAATAGATGCGACAAATTCGTCTAATGCTAATTTTCCATTGGCGCGGCTTAACCATTTTTCTACTCGATTTGCGCCTGCATTGTAAGCTGCTGCAATCAATATTCGATTATTAGGATATTTTCCATTGAGTTCGTTCAGATGTGCGGTACCTAGCAAAATATTATTCAATGGTTTGAATAAATCTTGTTCGCTTTGATAAGGTAGTTGATTATTCTCTGCTGTCAATTTTGCTGTGCTTGGCAGAAGTTGCATTAAGCCCCGAGCATTTGCAGAAGATTGTGCCATTGGATTCCAAGTACTTTCTTGACGGGCGATTGCCATTGCAAAAGTTTTGCTGATATTCAAATTTTGCAATGCCGCATTGAAGTATTCAGGATAAGCATTTGGCAGTCTAAGAGAAAGGTAATCCCAGGCTTTTGCCACAATAGAAGCATCAACAGCTAATTCAAACCATTGTTGGTTTTCAGCATATTCTGCAAGTTTTAGCTGAGTTATGAAATCAGCATTATCAAGTAAAATTCGCCAGCGTTGTTTGGCTAAACCGTTACGACCAAGTTCTCTTAATTCTGTAATCATTACAAAAACTTGCTTGAAAGGAAGTTGTTCAGCTACGGTAAAACTTGGTGCTACTGGAAAATCGACTTTATATGCTTGCTTTAATTGTGCCGCAGCCAACATTGGATAGAATCCCCGCTCTTTTGATAGTGCGGTTAGTTTTTCTATATTTTTTGATATATCTTGTTTCGCTTCCCAGTAACGCCATTCTTGCTTACTTTTTGATTCAGCAGAAAGCAAATTCAGCCAAGAGGTTAATTCAGTTTTTTGCCAAATTGCCATTCGTAAACGGCGTTCAATTAGATTATCAGTTTTTAATTGTTGGATTTGTTCATCACGCCATTTTTGAAAATCAGCGTTTTCATTATCAAAAAAACGATTTAAAAAGGCTATTTTCCACTGTTTGATTTCATCTTCTGAGAGTTGCCAAGTTTCAGCCCATTGCTGATAGAGCTCAAAGCTTGGATTCTCTATTTGTTCCGATAGTGTTTTTAGATAACGAGGAAAAGCATCGATTAATGCATTTTTATCTAAAGAGCTAGGATTACTGTTCTTTATAATATCAGCAAGTCGTTTAGGATTTTCTAGTTGATTTTGTTCTTTTTGAACCCTGTTATTTTCTTTAGCATTATCTGATGTTGCTGATGTTTGTTGTTCGTTTGAAGTGGATAGTTTTTGTAATAAGGCTTGAAATACTGGCGTCACAAAAGGGTAATTTTGTTGCACTAACGCATTGAGTTCATTTATTGCTTGTTGCTTGCCTTGAATATCATCATTCTTCAAAAAGGCGATTTTGGTTTCCCAAAAGCGAGCTAGTAAATCGTATTGCAAAGGATAGCCTTGCAATGAGTCTATTAAGGTTTTTGTGATATTTTGAGTCGCTTCAGAAAATTGTTGGTTTTTTACCGCACTTTTTAGCAAACCTTCAACCTGCAAAAAGGTTTCACGTTGTTTTAAACGTTTTAAGTAGTCTTGATGCTGTGCAGACGCCCAGTTTTGTTTTTCTTGCTCAAGATTAATGGAACTACTTTCCCTGTTAGATGATCCGGCAAAAGCAGAAAGTGCGGTCAAAATGCAGAGAGAAATTAAGACGACTTTTTTCATATTACGTTATTTAAATTAAAAGACTTTTTTAAACGGCTTTACAATAACATCCGCATATACGCCAGCTTCGACATAAGGATCTTGTGCAGCCCAGTCTTTTGCCGCTTGTAGATTTTCAAATTGTGCAATTACGGTTGAACCAGTAAAACCTTCTTCTCCAGGATTTTCATCATCAATAGCTGGATTTGGACCTGCCGTAAGTAAACGGTTTTCTGCTTGAAGTTGTTTTAAACGAGCTAAGTGCTGATCGCGTACGGCAAGACGTTTTTCTAATGTATTTGGAATATCTTGGGCAAAAATAACATAGTACATAATAATTTCCTTTTATTTACAAGGGTTGTTCTGCTTCTAGTTCTGAAATTAAGGCTAATGCTTTGTCTAACTCTTGGTTGTTTTCACGGGGAATCGTGCGAGAGCGACCATTATTATCAACTGCAACAAAAGTAAATACCGCATCGGTTACACAATAACGTTCGCCAATTGGCTCACTCGCCACTTTTTTCACCCATACTTCCACTTTAATTTTAATAGAAGAACGCCCAACTTTGAGACATTGACCGTAGCAACAAACCACATCGCCCACAGAGATTGGTTTGATAAAATTCATACTTTCAACGGCAACGGTAACCACGCGTCCGTGCGCGATTTCTTTTGCTAAAATCGCACCGCCCATATCCATTTGAGACATAATCCAGCCACCAAAAATATCTCCGTTGGCATTAGTGTCAGAAGGCATCGCCAAAGTTCGTAGTAAAAGAACACCTTTTGATTGGCGACCATTTTTATCAGTAAAATTGGAAGACATTATTTTTCTCCATCTTTTGAATTTGAATCATCTTTAGGTAAATAGCGATAGATATAAGCACCTGAAATAATCGTTGCAATCACCGTCATACCAATAATTCCGAAAGATTTGAAATCAACCCAAACTTCTTCCGACATATTATGGCTGATATAAATATTCACCAACATACAAATAATAAAGAATACGGCCCAACCGAGGTTAAGTGTATTCCAAGCCTTTTCGGGCAGTTGTAGCTCTTTGCCAAGTAATTTTTTGATTAATGGGGTTTTAAATTGAAATTGTGCGACGAGCAAAACAATGGCAAACAAGGCATTGATAATTGTCACTTTCCATTGCAAATAGCGGATTTCATTAAAGTAAGCAGTTAAAAGTCCAAAAAAAACGACCGCACTTGCCATAATTTTTTGTTGTTTTTCAACGGTTCCGTATTTCCATTTTAAAATCACGATCTGCAAAATTGTTGCAACCACTAACACGATGGCTGCTTCACGTACCCCCCCGAGTTTGTAAGTGACAAAAAATAAAATTAAAGGGATAAAGTCAAGGAGTTGTTTCATATTGATTAATCCTTCATAAATAAGCTGTAGAAACGATAAGTCACTACTAGCATAAAAATATTAAGTAATGCGGTGAAAATACCTATCACCATATCAAACACAGCATTATTGGAAAATGCGCTTAATTGGAAAATAAGAATTGGCACGAGAAAATAAACCAGTAAGGTGTAAATAAACAATACGCCTTTTCTAGCATTTCCCCGCATCCAAATTTTTCGGATAGTTTGCGAAAGTGTATCTTGGGTCGAAAGATAATGTACTGCCGTTAAATTTAAACGGACAAAGAACCAAACGCCAACAATCATCGCGATAAGTGACATGATAGAGGGCGATTTTTTTGTGAGTAATGCAGCAAATGCTTCACCAAGACCAAGTAACATTGGTGCAACCATTAATAGATCCAACAGAATTACACCTGCAAAACGACGCAAGGTAAGCGAGAAAGTTTGCCCTAAAGTGCGGTAATTTTGTAGGCTAATTTTGTGGATTGAGGTTAATCCCCAAGCAGCGATAAAACTCGTTAAAATCTGAGTGATTGCAACTGAAAAGATAAAACTAGTGATATCTGTATTGGCGAGATTTAATACATCATTTTTATTTTCATCATTAACTGGAAAACTTAAAAGTGCACTCGCGCTTTGCACAATAAATAAAATTGCGACAAATTGCAGCATGAGTTTTTGTTGATTACGGAAGAAGTTCCAACTGTCTTGCAATACTTGTGTAAAGTTAATTTGCATGATTATCTCTCTATAAAAATGGTGGCGCAATTATACAAGGTTTGCTGATTATTGCATAAATATCGTTAGTGAGGCGATGAATTCATACTGAATTGAATATATAAAACAAAAGTGGGCAAGGACGCCCACTTTTTTGTTATCTTTAGAGAGATTATTCGTATTATTTTTTCTTCGCGTATTTTAAGGAGTCGATAGCAACAGCTAGAATAATAATGCTACCTTTGATGATGTATTGCCAGTAAGGGTTTACACCGATGTAAGTTAAACCGTAGTTGATAACTGTAAAGATGATAACCCCAGTGATAACACCAATTACGGTACCAACACCACCAGCGAAAGACACACCACCCACTACACAAGCTGCGATAGCATCTAATTCATACATAAAACCTAAGTTGTTAGTTGCAGAACCGATACGACCGGCTTCGAGCATACCACCAAAAGCATAGAACATACCTGCAATCATATAGATTACAACTAAGTTACGTGCAACGTTTACACCTGATACTTTCGCTGCTTCTGGGTTACCACCGATAGCAAATACGTTTTTACCGAAGCGTGTTTTGTTCCACATTACCCAAACTAAGAATGAGGCAATGGCTGCATAGATTGTGATGTAAGAGAGTTTAAAACTGCCGATTCGGAAGAATCCTTGAGCAAATGTTGAGAAATTTTCGCTAAAACCTGCGATTGGCGAACCACCCACAGCATCATAATAAAGTGAGTTAAAACCGTATACGATAATCATCGTACCCATTGTTGCAATGAATGGGGTAACGTTTAAATAAGCGATAACTAACCCATTGATCAAGCCGATTAACGCACCCACAGCACATACTGCAAGAATGACGACAGGAATTGGAATTTCACCCATTTCAGGGAATACACGGTTCATATTTTCCATTGACTGCAACATGGTTGCAGAGATAACCGCAGCCAAACCAACTTGGCGACCAGCAGATAAGTCTGTCCCTTGTGTAATCAATAAACCAGCAACTCCTAAAGCAATAATTAGGCGCACAGAAGATTGGGTTAAGATGTTACTGAAGTTGATTAAATTTAAAAAGGTTGGATCTTGCGCAATAATAATGCCGAGCAAAATCAGCAAGACAAAATAAATCGCATTTTGTTTTAATAAATCAAAGGATTTGTTTTTTTGTAAGGCACTCATGATTTGTTCCTTTTATCTTTATAAATATTTCGCAGCGAGTTGTAAGATTTCTTCTTGTGAAGTTTTTGCAGTTTCTACAATACCCGCCAATTTACCGTTACTCATCACTAAAATACGGTCAGTTACACCTAGTAATTCAGGCATTTCGGATGAAATCATAATAATGCCTTTATCTTTTTTAGCGAGCTCTTGAATGAGTTGGTAAATTTCAAATTTTGCTCCGATGTCGATACCACGAGTTGGCTCATCAAGCATCAGAATTTCAGGTTGAGTTAAAAGCCAACGACCAATAATGACCTTTTGTTGGTTACCGCCAGAAAGAGAACCAATTGTTGTTCTATGTGATGGCGTTTTAACATTCATTGAATCAATTACCCACTGGGTATCACTTTTCATTTTCTTCGTGCTAAGTAATTTCCAAGGTGTGAGATAAGATTTCATATTTGAAATCAATGAGTTAAATTCAATGCTTAAATTAGAGTAAATACCTGTTGAACGACGCTCTTCAGTGACCAATGCAAAACCATTATTAATCGCTTCAAGTGCGGTATGATTTTTCACGGTTTTTCCGTGTAACTTGATAGTTCCTTCGGTTAATTCACGTACGCCAAAAATAGCTTCAACGATATCGGTACGTTTAGCCCCCACAAGCCCTGCAATACCGAGAATTTCACCTTTGCGTAATTCAAAAGATACGTCTTGAATGGATGGTTGATTTTTAGCAGTAAGATTTTCCACCTGTAAAATTACTTCTTTTGGTGTGTTTGTTTTTTCAGGGAAACGCTGTGTTAATTCACGACCTACCATCATTCCGACAATTTGTTCCATTGTGGATTCTTTCACGTTTACCGTGTTGATCCATTTACCGTCGCGCAAAATAGTAATTTCATCACAGATTTTGAAGATTTCATCCATTTTGTGAGAAATATAAATAATTCCGCAACCGCGTTGTTTTAATTTGTCGATAATTTTAAACAGATGCTCAACTTCTTTTTCAGAAAGCGAGGATGTTGGTTCATCCATGATTACGATTTTCGCGTTGTACGAGAACGCCTTCGCAATTTCGATCATCTGCATTTGAGAAACTGAAAGTTTGGCGACTTTTTCTTTCGGATCTACATCAATATCCAATTCATCAAAAATCGCTTTAGTATCACGGTACATTTTTGCGTGATCGACAAAAGGTCCTTTAAGTGGATAGCGTCCAAGCCACAAGTTATCCATTACGCTAGTTTGGCGCACGAGGTTTAGTTCTTGGTGCACCATTGAAATACCATTCTCAAGGGCTTCTTTAGATGTTTTAAAGTTGACGGGTTGACCTAAGAAAAGGATTTCACCTTCATCTTTGGCATAAATACCGAATAAACATTTTAGTAATGTAGATTTGCCCGCGCCGTTCTCACCCATTAAGGCATGAACAGAATGTGATCGAACCGTTAAGTTTGCGTTATCTAAGGCTTTTACACCTGGAAAGGACTTGCAGACATTGGTCATTGTGAGCAGCACTTGGCTGTCTTGACTTTGAGTTTGAGATGTCATATCCAACCTCGTTAAAAAGGGGAAGGGTAACTTCCCCTTGGATTACAACAAAAATTGATGAGAAATTATTTTAAGAAGTCACCTAAGTTGTCTTTATCTACACCAACATAAGGGATACGTACAACACGATCTTTTAATTCCCATTTTGTGCCTTCAGTTGCTGCTTTGCCTTGTGCTAAGTTGTTAGATAATTGAACAACCGCTTTACCTTGGTTCACACCATCGTTTAACACAGTACCAGCAAGTTCACCTTTTTTGATGAGTTGTAATGCTTCTGGTAATGCATCCACACCGAAGATTGGTAGTTTTTTACCATGTGCTTTGGTTGCTTCTAATGCGCCTAATGCCATACCATCGTTGTTAGAAATAATGACTTCAATGTCGTTCGCTTTAGAGCTAGACAACCAGGCATCTACTTTATCTTTCGCCATTGCAGCATCCCACATACCAGTATCAATAAATAATTGTTCAGTTTGGATACCTTTCGCATTAAGTTCTTCAACTACGAATTTTGTACGAGCTTCAGCATCTGGGTGACCTGGTTCACCTTTTAATAATACAAATTGGATTTTACCATCTTTATTTAAGTCTAGAGCTGGATTCGCTTTCCATTGTTTTGCAATTAAATCCCCTTGAATTAAGCCAGATTCTTTTGGATCAGTACCTACATAGTAAGCGTGTTCATAAGAACCGATAGCTTTTGCACCTGGGTCTTTATTAAAGAATACAACAGGAATGTTATCTGGTTTTGCTTTGCTAATAATGGTTGGCGCTGCAGCAGGGTCAACTAAGTTAATTGCAAGAGCTTTCACACCTTTGGAAAGTAATACATCAACTTGGTCATTTTGAATTGATTGTGCATTTTGGGAGTCATTCATTAATAAGTTAATGCCACCAAGTGCTTTAGCTTCTTTATCAATTTCTTTACGCATTAAAGACATGAAGTTGTCATCGTATTTGTAAATGGTTACACCGATTTTGTTACTTGCTGCGAAGCTAGAAGATGCTGCACCTAAACCGATAGCCAAAGCAACCGCACTTAATACTGCTGTTTTTTTCATAATAACGCTCCTATTTTGGAATGTTGATGTTAGAGATAAATATTGCATTACATTCTGCAATTGATGCCATATTAGCGAATAATCTGCTTGGAATCTGTGATCAAACTCACATAAATGAAAACGATTACATTAAAAATTCGGATTTGTGATCGACATCACATTTTATGAGTGCGTTCACCTTCGAATTTAGATAGATTCCACAGAAAAACGACGTACTAATGTTGGGTTAAATTGAATTGTTGATGGCGTTCTCACCTCATTATCGACAAGGCTTAATGCAAGGTTGGCTGCATAAGTTGCCATTAAATCAATAGGATAGCGAATGGTCGTCAATTTAGGAATTAAATAACGAGCAATTGGCATATCGTCAAAACCAATGATTGAAAATTGGCTTGGTACACTAATATTGTTTTCATTGAGAACTGAAATGGCTCCCGCAGCCATTGAATCGTTATAAGCTACGACCGCAGTAAGATCTTTGTTATAACTAAGCAAATCAATCATTGCTTTTTCACCACCTTCGAAGTCTGGTGAATTGTGCGTTATGGCATGCTCAATAATGGGATAATTGTGATCTTTTAATGCAGTAAGATAACCCTCTCTGCGCTCAATTTCATCGAAAATAGCATGGTTAGATCCAATATATGCAATATGTTTATGGCCACAGCGGATAAGCATTTCTGTTGCTAAGTAAGTTCCCTTTTTATTATCTAAACTTACGCAACGATTTTCATAGCCTTGAATCACTCGGTTGATAATGACCATTCCTGGTACTGTTTTCAAATAATGGCTAAGTTCATCGTCGGATAACGCTTTGGAATGCACAACTAAACAACTACAACGCTTGCGAAGTAAAGTATCAATAGCTTCACGTTCCTTCTCTGCATGGTGATAGCCAATGCCAATCAAGATTGTTTTACGATGTGCTTCTGCAACTTTATCTACGGCTTTTACTAAAATAGCAAAAAATGAGTCTGTTACATCGGTGACAACCACACCAATAGTATCGGTGTTTTGTATTGCAAGGGCTTTAGCATTTGCATCTGGCTGATAATTAAGTTGCTCAATTGCTTGTTTTACGGCAAGGCGGGTATCTTCACTCACTGAGGGATGCTGATTTACAACACGAGAAACAGTAGCAATAGATACATGGGCTAATTCGGCTACATCATGAATGGTGCTCATATAATGCTCTCCATAATAAAATCACGTTTCTCATTATGTTCTTTCTAAATAAAATTGAAAGCGGTTACTTTCTGATTTGTAACCGAGATCACAAAAAACTTTTAGAGATTTTCCCATTATGTGATACTGATCACGGTTTATTTTTTTGAATTTGCTATCTTATGCGCAGTATTTTGTGTAACCGTTTACAATTTAGAAAGGGAGCCAATCATGAGTGATATTTTTGAACCAACCGAGCATCCACATCGTCGCTATAATCCGTTAATTGATCAATGGGTTTTGGTATCACCACATCGTGCTAAACGTCCATGGCAAGGGCAACAAGAAAAAGTGAATGAAGAACAAAAACCAAGTTATGATCCAACTTGTTATCTTTGCCCGAGTAATAAGCGTATTACAGGTGAATTAAATCCAGATTATCGTAAACCTTATGTGTTTAAAAATGATTTTTCTGCGCTTTTAGAAGATACGCCAGCCCCTGAAAAATCCTCCGATCCACTTTTCCAAAGTTCTCAAGCTCGTGGGGAAAGTCGGGTCATTTGTTTCTCTCCAGATCATAGTAAAACATTGCCATTATTAACCGCACTTGAGATTGAAGAAGTGATTAAAGTATGGCAAGAGCAACTTCGTGAACTTGGTACGAAATACCAATGGGTGCAAATTTTTGAAAACAAAGGAGCAGCAATGGGGTGTTCTAACCCACATCCACATGGTCAAATTTGGGCGAATAGTTTCTTGCCAAATGAAGTTGCTCGTGAAGATCGCACACAACGTGATTATTTATTAAAACATGGTTCAGTAATGCTAGTTGATTATGTGAAACGAGAACTGGAGTTAAAAGAACGTATTGTCGTTGAAACTGAACATTGGGTAGCTTTAGTGCCTTATTGGGCTGTTTGGCCATTTGAAACATTGCTTTTACCAAAAACTCATGTAAAACGTTTAACTGAATTAAGTGACGAACAATCAAAAGATCTTGCGGTTATTTTGAAAAAATTGACGACCAAATACGACAATCTATTTGAGACCTCTTTCCCATATTCAATGGGATTTCATGCCGCACCATTTAATGGCGAGGATAACGAACATTGGCAGTTACATGCTCATTTTTATCCTCCTCTTTTACGCTCAGCAACTGTGCGTAAATTTATGGTGGGATATGAAATGTTAGGCGAAAGTCAACGCGATTTAACGGCGGAACAGGCAGCAGAGCGATTACGTGCTTTGAGTGAAGTTCATTATAAAGAAAGAACTAAATAATATAGCCAGTCCCCCTCTTTAGCAAAGAGTGGAGAAGATCGAGTACAGATTTAATATAAAGGATAGAAATATGACTCCAATCCAAAATGCTCAACAAATTTTCAATAAACAGCATAAAAATTGTCCAGAAATTACCGTCTATGCGCCTGGCCGAGTAAATATCATCGGTGAACATACCGACTACAACGACGGCTTTGTTATGCCTTGTGCGATTAATTTTGGTACGGCCGTTTCTGGTACAAAACGAGATGATCATATTTGGAATGTTTATGCAGCGGATCTTGATGAAACTGATGAGTTTTCTCTCAATGTTGAAATTCCTAAGAGTGAACACAAATGGGCTAATTACGTGCGTGGGGTTGTAAAATTTATCCAGGAACGTTACCCGCATTTTCAACAAGGTGCAAATTTAGTGATTTCTGGAAATGTGCCGCTTTCTTCTGGATTAAGTTCATCTGCAGCGTTAGAAGTTGCGGTGGGTAAATTCTGCCAACAACTTGGCGATTTACCGCTTTCTCACACGGATATTGCATTGAATGGGCAAAAAGCGGAAAACCAATTTGTTGGCGCAAATTGTGGCAATATGGATCAGTTAATTTCCGCACTTGGGCAGGAAAATCACTTACTGATGATCGATTGTCGTAGTCTTGAAACCATTCCAACACCCGTGCCACAAGATGTCGCCGTTATTATTGTGAATTCAAATGTACCGCACGATTTGGTGACGGGTGAATACAATACTCGCCGTCAGCAATGTGAAGATGCGGCAAAATTTTTTGGAGTAAAAGCATTACGTGATGTTTCAGTTGAACAATTCCGAAAAAGAGAAGCAGAATTGACCGCACTTTCACCATTAGCAGCAAAACGTGCTCGTCATGTCGTAACAGAAAATCAACGAGTACTCGATGCAGTGGAAGCATTGAAGAAAAATGATTTGACCCGTTTAGGTGAGTTAATGGGGGAATCTCATGATTCAATGCGTGATGATTTTGAAATCACCGTGCCACAAATTGATTATTTAGTTGAATTGGCTCAACTTGTTATTGGCAAAAGTGGCGGTGCACGTATGACAGGTGGCGGTTTTGGTGGTTGTATTGTCGCACTTGCGCCGCATGATAAAGTCGATGCAGTTCGTAAAATTATTGCGGATAATTACGAGAGAACGACTGGTTTAAAAGAAACTTTTTATGTGTGCACTGCATCACAAGGTGTTCGAGTGATTTAAGATAAAATGATGTTAGAACAAACCACTTTTAATGCGCCTGATGGCGCACCTTATCAGCTGATAACCCTGCAAAATGAAAATGGGATGCGTGTTCAATTTATGGATTGGGGCGCAACTTGGCTTTCCTGTAAAGTGCCAGTAAATGGCACTTTACGTGAGGTTTTATTGGGTTGTAAGGTGGAGGATTATCCCACTCATCAAAGCTATTTAGGTGCAAGCGTAGGGCGTTATGCAAATCGTATTGCAAATGCTCAATTTGAATTGAATGGCGAACTCATTCAATTGAAAAGTAATCAAGGTAAACATCAACTTCATGGTGGAGAGGGCTTTGATAAACGCCGTTGGAAAATTCAAGAGTGCGGTGAGAATTTTGTGTGCTTTTCATTACATTCAGAGGATGGTGAGCAAGGTTTTCCTGGTAATGTGGATGTGTCTGTAACCTATACGCTAACAGATGATAATAGTGTAAAAATTGAATATGCAGGGATGTGTGATACGGATACTGCATTGAACCTAACGAATCATGCCTATTTCAATTTAGAAAATGCAGAGCAAGGCAGTGACGTGCGTGAACATACATTACGTTTAAATGCTGATTTTTATCTGCCTGTAGATAATGAGGGGATCCCTAATTCTCCATTAAAGCACGTAGTGAATACGAGTTTTGACTTCCGTATTGCTAAACCCATCAAACAAGATTTTTTACAAGGGGATCAGCAAGCAACAAAAGGTTACGATCATTCCTTTATTGTAAATAAAGCTTGGCAAAAGCCTTGCGTGTTACTGACTTCTCCAACTGGTGATTTAAGTTTAGAGGTAAGAACCTCGCAAGCCGCATTGCAGGTTTATACGGGGAATTATCTTGCAGGTACACCAACGAGAAATGGCGAATTATATGCAGATTTTTCTGGCGTAGCACTGGAAACCCAATGTTTGCCCGATACCCCAAATCATCCTGAATGGCAAAATTACGGTGGCATTCAAAAAGCAGGCGTGCGATATTATCAATGGACGGAGTTTAAGTTCTTATTGATCTCTGGTTAACTGTGTTCGGTTTGTTAGCAATAAGGTTATGTCAATCACTTAAGCATGAAGAAATTTTGAAAAAATAATACACTCAGATATAATTGATAATGTTTATCAATTATATCTGAGGTTTATTTATGAAAAAAACAAAGCTTGCTACATTAGTAGCGTTTTTTTGCACATCTCCGATAGTGTTTGCTCAAGAACAGCCTACACTTTCTCATAACTCACCGCAAGAAAAGTTGAATGAAATTGTTGTGAGTGATTCAAATATTAGCGATGCATTGGTGAATACATCGGTAAGCCATCAACAAATTTTCTTAAAACAGTCACGTGATGTAAAAGATGTTTTTGCAGGAAAAATGGATGTTAATGTCAGCCAATTGCAAGGTGCACGCTCCGGCGGAGAAGGTGTAAATATTCGAGGCTTACAAGCTAACCGAGTCACTACAACAATAGATGATATTCCTTTACCAGAAGCGCAAGAAGCGAAACATTTTATTTCTTATGGTTCGGAATTTGGTCGTACTGATTACATTGATGTAAGTGCTTTACGTAGTGCTGATGTTCGTTATGCTGGTTCAGCTAATAGCCTTTCTGGTAGTGTTAATTTTACAACGATAGAACCTTCATATTTATTAAAAGGTCGTCATTTCGGTGGCGTTGTAGGAACTGGTTATAACAGTGTTGATCGTTCAGTTTATGGTAGTGCTGGAGGCGCAGTCAAAGCTGGAGATTATGAAGGCATGGTAATGCTAACCCAACGAAAAGGGAATGAAATTAAAAACCAAGGTAAAAATAATAGTGTTGGGGAAACACGTACAACTCCAAATCCAACGGATACTAAAAATACTTATCTATTAACTAAGCACTATTATCAACTAGATGATAAGAATAAGTTAGGATTTATTTTTGAACATCAACATAAGAATATTAATAAAGATTTACTTTCTTTCAATAATTCTAACATTGATATGCGTACAGGAACGCAGATAACGGGCTATACGCAGGATAAAGTAACTAGAGATCGTTTTTCGTTAAGTCACGAATACAATAGTGAAAAAGGCTGGTTGCAATATGCAAAAACACAAATTTTTTATCAAAATGCCAAAACTGAAAACTATCGTTATCGTTTAGGTACACAAAGCTATCGCCAAGAAAATACTAAATTTAGTGATAAAAGCTATGGCCTTGTAAGTAATTTAATTTCTGTAATTGATGGAAATATTCCTCAAGTGTTACGCTATGGTTTATCTTATGTGCATAATAAAGCGAGTGATGATATTCATCTTGTCAGACCAGCTTATCATCAAATCACCAATATGTATCCAATGGCAGAGATGCAACAGGATAAGTTTACTAGTTATTTAGAAAATGAAATGGCGTTTGGTAACTTTGCTATTACACCACAATTGGGGTTTGTACATTATCGAGTAAAACCAATATCTAATAATAATCGAGTTGCTGAATTACAGGCTCGTAAGCAATCTGAAACCCAATTTACTCCAAAAATTAGCTTGGAATACCGTTTATCTGATAACTTTATTCCTTATTTGCAATATTCTCGTGGTGTTAGAACACCATCAATACAACAGTTAAGCTCGTATCTCTTTAACAGTTATGGCAATATAAATGTCGCAGTGGTAGGGAATCCAAATTTGAAATCAGAAACTGCAGATAATTTTGAGGTTGGTGTAAAAGGTAAAACATCAGAGATTAATTATTTAGTGACTGGTTATTACAACCGCTATCATAATTTTATTGATTGGATTACCAAACCGACGAATGGTTACACTAGCTTTATTCAATATGATAATCTTGATAAAGCTAAGGTATATGGTGTCACAGCCGATATGAAATGGAATTTTTATGATGATTTTTACACTATTGCAGGTATTTCATATTCACGTGGTAAAGCTGAAAATAATGGTATAAAAACACCAATAAATAGCATTCAGCCAATGAAAACAAAATTAGGTTTTGGTTATGAAGGAGAATCTTTTGGTGCTAATATCCAATGGACATACAGTCGAGGTAAATCAGACAAAGATATTGAACAATCATTAGCTTACCAGTACAACCCAACAGGTGGATATTCTTTATTCGATTTGGGCGCTTATTGGAAACCAACCAAAAACTTAATGTTTACAGCTAATGTGAATAATCTGTTTGATAAAAAATATTGGAATTGGAATGATATTTCTTATCTTTCCTTGTTAACAAAGGCAATGGGAAATAAACAACAGCAAGGGCAACCAGCATCAAGTATTCCAATGGCGATTACATCAGCTAATGCGGATCATTATAGCGCACCAGGACGTAATTTTAATATTGGCGTACGTTATGAGTTCTAACTAAAATCTAGATGAAATTAACCGCACTTTAGGGCCAAACCTAATGTGCGGTTATTTTTATTGATTTTCCCCTTTTCGCTTTTTGCGCTTTTTTCCAAAATATGATACTTTTTCGCCGTCAATAAGACATCAACTACAAACCAATATGAACGACGAACAGCAAAATTCAAACCAATCTGAAAATACGAAAAAACCTTTTTTCCAATCTTTATTTGGTCGCTTTTTTCAAGGCGAATTAAAAAATCGTGAAGAACTTGTGGAAGTGATTCGCGATTCAGAACAAAATGATTTAATTGATCAAAATACGCGTGAAATGATTGAAGGCGTGATGGAAATCGCGGAGCTTCGTGTTCGCGATATTATGATTCCTCGTTCACAAATTATTTTTATTGAAGATCAACAAGATTTAAATACTTGTTTAAACACAATTATTGAATCCGCTCATTCTCGTTTTCCTGTGATTGCCGATGCCGATGATCGCGATAATATCGTGGGTATTTTGCACGCAAAAGATTTATTAAAATTTTTACGTGAAGATGCGGAAGTCTTTGATTTATCTTCATTATTGCGCCCCGTCGTGATTGTGCCAGAAAGCAAAAGAGTGGATCGTATGTTGAAAGATTTCCGCTCAGAGCGTTTTCATATGGCTATTGTGGTGGATGAATTTGGTGCGGTATCAGGTCTTGTTACTATTGAAGATATTTTGGAACAAATTGTTGGCGATATCGAAGATGAATTTGATGAAGAAGAAGTCGCGGATATTCGTCAGCTTTCTCGTCATACTTATGCTGTACGTGCGCTCACAGATATTGATGATTTCAATGCACAATTTAATACGGATTTTGATGATGAAGAAGCCGATACCATTGGTGGGCTGATTATGCAAACTTTTGGTTATTTACCAAAACGTGGTGAAGAAATTACGTTGAAAAATCTTCAATTTAAAGTCACCTCGGCAGATAGTCGCCGATTGATTCAACTTCGAGTCACTGTGCCAGATGAACATTTGGCAGAAATGGATGATGTGGAAGAAAAAGCCGAATAGTATTTTATCATCCTCAATGATGGCGCGCGTTTTCTAACGCGTGCTTTTTATTTACTTGAAATGGGATTTCAAATTCTAATACAAAAGACGCTCGTAAGGGCGTGCAAAATATAATTGAATTTATGAATAAATATTTTACTTATCTTATTGCGCTTATATCTGGTTTCGTCGGTGTTTTTGCCTTTTCGCCATTTGATTATTGGCCTTTAGCCTATGTTTCTTTACTCGGTTTACTGTATGTCGCTAAAAATTCTAAAAAATCCACCGCACTTTTAGCGACGTTTTTGTGGTCGATGGGATTTTTCTGCTTTGGAGTGAGTTGGCTTAATGTCAGTATTCACCAATTTGGTGGCGCATCTTTAGGTGTGAGTTATTTCCTTGTCGGTTTACTTGCGGCTTATCTTGCACTATACCCGATGCTCTTTACCTATTTGGTTCAGCGTTTCCAAGTTCAAAGTGCGGTAATTTTTGCCGTGATTTGGACATTGACAGAATTTTTACGAGGTTGGGTTTTTACCGGTTTTCCTTGGCTCCAATTTGGTTATACACAAATTGACAGCCCATTTTATGGCATCGCCCCAATTTTTGGGGTAACAGGATTAACGTTTTTTACCGTTTGGGCAAGTGCGGTGATGTTTAATTTTGTTTTATCTTTATTTAAAACGAAAAATCTTAAATTAGTTTTAGCGAACGTTTTGTTATTGATCATCGTGGGGGGATTAAGTGTTTATTCATCCAGAATTCACTTTGTAAAAGCTGTTGAAGATAAGGCAATTTCAGTCACGCTTGCTCAAGGAAATATTGAACAAAATCTCAAATGGGATCCAGCTTATTTCTATTCTACTTTGGAGATTTATCAAAAATTAATCGCAGAAAATCTTGGTAAAACAGATTTAATTATTTTGCCTGAATCCGCATTGCCAACTCTTGAAAATGCGATTACCCCATTTTTTGAAGGGTTAGATCGTGCCGCTAAAGAAACGAAAACGGAGATAATGGTTGGAACCGTATTCCAAGATACGAAATCTGGTAAATTGCTTAATTCTATTATGACTGCAGGAAACCCAGACTTTCCTTATCAGCCAGATACGTCAAATCGTTATAGTAAGCATCATCTTGTGCCGTTTGGTGAATATGTTCCACTAGAAAGTATTCTGCGACCACTTAATTCAGTGTTTAATTTGCCGATGTCTGCATTTCAAAGCGGGGATGCGATTCAGCCATCTTTAATGGCAAAAAAACGCGCTTTTTCGCCAGCAATTTGCTACGAGATTATTTTTGGAGAACAAGTGCGGCAAAATTTGAAACAAGATACAGATTATTTGCTCACAATTTCTAATGATGCTTGGTTTGGTGATTCGATTGGACCTTGGCAACATTTACAGATGGCAAGAATGCGCGCTTTAGAATTGGGTAAACCGCTTATTCGTGCAACGAATACCGGGATTTCAGTCTTTGTTGATGCACAAGGTAAAGTGTTAGCACAGGCACCACAGTTTATTGAAACAACATTGACGCATAAAATTGCACCAGCGGAAGGTAAAACCCCTTATTCTGCGTTGGGAAATATGCCTTTATATGCTTTATCATTGTTGTTTTTAGGATTACACGGCATGATGGCGTTTGTTCGTCGTAAGATGAACCTTTCACAAAAACGCTAGTCAAAACGACCGCACTTTTTATTTATAAACGAGATTTTAATGAATCAAAATCTAATTGAAGTTAAGAATCTCACCTTTAAACGTGGTGATCGCGTGATTTACGATAACCTGAATTTGCAAGTAAAAAAGGGAAAAATCACAGCGATCATGGGGCCGTCTGGGATTGGTAAAACCACCTTACTTAAATTGATCGGTGGGCAACTAATACCAGAGCAAGGTGAAATTTTGTTTGATGGACAAGATATTTGTCGTCTATCTAATCGTGAACTGTACGAAGTACGCAAGCGGATGGGGATGTTATTCCAATCAGGTGCGCTTTTTACGGATATTTCTACTTTTGATAATGTTGCCTTTCCAATTCGTGAACATACGCATTTGCCTGAAAGTTTAATTCGTCAAATCGTATTGATGAAATTGGAGGCGGTTGGGTTGCGAGGCGCTGCCGCATTGATGCCTTCAGAACTTTCTGGTGGTATGGCTCGTCGAGCTGCATTAGCACGCGCTATTGCGCTTGATCCTGATTTAATTATGTTTGATGAGCCATTTACTGGGCAAGATCCGATCAGTATGGGCGTAATTTTGAGCCTGATAAAACGATTAAATGAAGCGTTAAATTTGACTTCTATCGTGGTATCTCACGATGTGGAGGAAGTATTGAGTATTGCAGATTATGCCTATATTATTGCAGACCAAAAAGTCATCGCAGAAGGAACATCTGAGCAGCTTTTACAAAGCCAAGATCCGCGCGTGGTGCAATTCTTAAAAGGTGAATCTGATGGTCCTGTGCGCTTTAAGTACCCAGCGCAAGATTATGTGAAGGAATTGTTTGAATGATCGTCAATTTTATTTCTGCTTTGGGAAAACAGGTGATTGATTTTTTCCGTGCATTAGGGCGAGCAGGCTTTATGTTATTTGGCGCATTGATCGGTAAGCCACAAATTCGCAAGCATTTTCCTTTGCTTGTGAAGCAAATGCATGTTTTAGGTGTCCAATCGTTACTGATTATTTTGTTGTCCGGTTTATTTATTGGAATGGTATTAGGACTACAAGGTTATGTCGTATTAGTTGATTTTTCTGCTGAAACAAGTTTAGGTCAGTTGGTGGCACTTTCTCTTTTGCGAGAATTAGGGCCTGTTGTTACCGCACTTTTATTTGCTGGTCGGGCGGGTTCTGCATTGACGGCTGAAATAGGCTTAATGAAAGCCACTGAACAACTTTCTAGTCTTGAAATGATGGCTGTTGATCCTTTACGTCGAGTGATTGCACCTCGTTTTTGGGCAGGAGTTATTTCCATGCCAATTTTGTCAATCTTGTTTATTGCGATTGGTATTTGGGGCGGTTCCTTAGTCGGTGTAGATTGGAAAGGTGTTGATTCAGGCAGTTTTTGGTCTGTGATGCAAAATTCCGTGAGTTGGAGCTATGATATTTTAAATGGCTTTATTAAAGCGGTTTTCTTTGCGGTTGCCGTAACTTGGATTGCGCTTTTTAATGGTTATGATTGTATGCCAACATCAGAAGGCATTAGCCAAGCTACAACACGAACAGTTGTGCATGCATCGCTTGTTGTTCTAGGATTAGATTTTATTTTGACTGCTATTATGTTTGGAGCAGGTTAAGGATTTTTTTATGAGACAAACAATTAAATATGAATTTTGGGTCGGGTTATTTTTATTACTTGGTATTGGCGCCTTAGTTTTTTTAGGTTTACGCGTAGCCAACGTACAAGGTTTTGGTGAGACGAAATCTTATACTGTGACTGCAACTTTTGATAATATTGGTGGACTAAAAGTGCGTGCACCATTAAAAGTTGGCGGAGTGGTTATTGGGCGTGTGAGCAGTATTACGCTTGATGAAAAAAGTTATTTACCAAAAGTCAGTATTGCAATTAATCAGGAATATAATGAAATCCCAGAAAACAGTTCTTTATCAATTAAGACATCGGGCTTATTAGGTGAGCAATATATTGCATTGACAATGGGATTTGATGATGGTGAATCGGCTATGCTTAAAGAGGGTAGCCAAATTCAAGATACAAAATCTGCTATGGTGTTGGAGGATTTAATCGGCCAATTCCTTTACGGCGATAAAAAATCTGATGGTAACAGTGAAAAGACTGAGCCTACAGTACAATAACAACTAACATTTATTTAGGAGATTTATGATGAAATTTTTCCAAGTGAAAAAATGGTTTGCAATTTTAACCTTAGTATTTACCGCACTTTTTACTGCTGGTACAGCTATGGCTGAAACAAGCCCTTATGTATTGATGCAACAAGCGTCAGATAAATTGTTTTCTGATATTCAGGCAAATCAAAGTCAAATTAAAAAGAATCCAAATTATCTACGTACTATCGTTCGTAATGATTTACTGCCTTATGTTCAAGTCAATTATGCAGGTTCTTTGGTGTTAGGTTCTCATTTTAAATCGACTACACCTGAACAACGTGAAAAATTCTTTAAAGCTTTTGGTGATTTTATTGAACAAGCTTATGCACAAGTATTAACGGCATATTCAAATCAACAAATTCAAATTGAGCCAGAAAAAGCATTAGGCGATAAAAACTTAGTAAATATTCGTGTGAATATCATTCAAGTTAACGGAGCGACGCCAATTAAATTAGATTTTAAATGGCGTAAAAATAGTAAAACTGGCGAATGGCAAGCTTATGACATGGTTGCTGAGGGCGTGAGCATGGTTGTAACAAAACAACAAGAATGGAGTGGTATCTTGCGTCAGCATGGCATTGATGCATTAACTGCACAAGTACAAAAATCAGCCGCTCAACCTGTAACATTAAGCAAATAATCTTGTTGCCATGTTAAATTGGGATTTAAAGAAAAATGATGATAAGATAGCGCTCCTTTTGTCAGGGGAGCTATCTCGCAACACGTTGTTGCCTATGTGGCAGCAACGTGATATTTTTTTATCAGCTAACGCGCTTGAAAAAACGGTTATTGAATGGGATTTGTCTGGTATTCAACATATTGATTCAGCCGGTTTTGCAGCTCTTTGTGATTTTTTACGGGAGTGCCAAAAGCTTAACAAAACAGTGCGATTAGTTTATCCGCCAAAACAATTATTAACCCTTGCAGATCTTGTTGGTTTGTCTGATTGGATCGCAAATTTTACAGATCTTAATTAAACGGAAATCTGATGGAACTTCAAGAAATTGAACGAATTTTAAAAGATGCGCTAAACGTAGAAGAGGTTTATGCTCAAGGTGAAAATGCGCATTTTGGCGTGATTGTAGTGAGTGATGAAATTGCCGCACTTTCTCGCGTAAAACAACAACAAACAATTTATGCTCCGTTAATGGCTTATTTTACTACTGGCGAAATTCACGCGTTAACAATTAAAACTTATACCACTGAAAAGTGGAAACGTGATCGTGCATTAAACCAACTTAATTAAGGATTCAAAAATGGAAAAATTCCGTGTTTATGGGCAATCTCGTTTAAGTGGAACCGTAAATATTTCAGGTGCAAAAAATGCCGCACTTCCAATTCTTTTTGCGGCTATTTTGGCTACAGAACCAGTTAAATTGACAAATGTTCCTATTCTTAAAGATATTGAAACCACTCTAAAAATTTTACGTCAATTAGGTGTAGTTGTAGAACGTGATGAAACTGGCGCAGTTTTATTAGATGCATCGAATATTGATCATTTCACTGCCCCTTATGAATTGGTTAAAACCATGCGTGCTTCAATTTGGGCATTGGCGCCTTTGGTTGCTCGTTTTCATCAAGGCCAAGTATCTTTGCCTGGTGGTTGCTCTATTGGTGCTCGTCCAGTTGATCTCCATATTAGCGGTTTAGAAAAATTAGGCGCAAACATCGTTCTTGAAGAAGGATATGTAAAAGCACAAGTATTAGATCGTCTTGTGGGAACTCGCATTGTAATGGAAAAAGTGAGCGTAGGTGCAACTTTATCTATTATGATGGCAGCAACGCTTGCGAAAGGCACCACCGTGATTGAAAACGCGGCTCGTGAGCCTGAAATTGTAGATACCGCTGACTTCCTCAATAAAATGGGTGCGAAAATATCTGGTGCAGGTTCTGATCACATTACGATTGAAGGTGTTGAACGTTTAACTGGTTGTGAGCATAGTGTCGTGCCAGATCGTATTGAAACAGGTACATTCTTAATTGCCGCAGCAATTTCAGGCGGTCGTGTTGTTTGTCAAAATACTAAAGCTGATACTTTAGATGCAGTGATCGATAAACTTCGTGAAGCTGGCGCTCAAGTTGATGTTACTGAGAATAGTATCACTTTAGACATGCTTGGAAATCGCCCTAAAGCAGTGAATATTCGTACTGCGCCACATCCAGGTTTCCCTACTGATATGCAGGCTCAATTCACCTTATTAAATATGGTGGCAGAGGGCACGAGTATTATTACCGAAACGATTTTTGAAAATCGTTTTATGCATATTCCTGAATTAATTCGCATGGGTGGGAAAGCTGAAATTGAAGGGAATACTGCGGTATGTCATGGTGTTGAACAGTTGTCTGGTGCAGAAGTGGTGGCGACAGATTTACGCGCATCAATCAGTTTGGTTCTTGCAGGTTGTATCGCAACAGGTGAAACGATTGTAGATCGTATTTATCATATTGATCGTGGTTATGAACATATCGAAGATAAATTACGTGGCCTAGGTGTAAAAATTGAACGTTTTTCTGGAAGTGATGAAGCGTAATTAGGTACGCCATTTTCTATTAGACATTACAAGTTTATTTATAATCTTAAATTTCTATTAATGCCTTTCTTTAGAAAGGTATTTTTTTACCGAAATGTTATAAGAGTAGATTGATTACATTGTTTAGAAATGTGTTTTTCTACAAGAAAGTGCGGTAGATTATTTTCTTATTTTGATAGTAATCAGTCAGATTAATTTTTTATAACTAAAATTTATAAACTATAAATAAATAATCTTGTTTTTTCATAAGTTTGGTTTTTATAATCACGCTTAGACAAACACAACACAAGGAAGAAAAAATGAAAAAATTACTTTTTACAACCGCACTTTTAAGTGCTGGTATTGCTTTCTCAACATTTTCTCACGCTGGTGAAATTGCTGACCGCGTTGAAAAAACTAAAACTTTATTAGTGGGAACTGAGGGTACTTATGCTCCATTTACTTTTCATGGTAAAGACGGCAAGTTGACCGGTTTTGATGTAGAAATCATTGAGAAAGTGGCAGAAAAATTAGGTTTGAAAATTGAATTTAAAGAAACCGCTTGGGATGGAATGTATGCAGGTTTGAATGCGAAACGATTTGATGTTATTGCAAACCAAACGAATCCAAGTCCAGAGCGCTTAAAAAAATATGATTATTCTGCGCCCTATAATTATTCTGCTGGTGTTATTGTGACGAAAGAAAATAATAACAGCATTAAGACTTTCTCTGATTTAAAAGGCAAAAAATCAGCTCAATCAGCAACGAGTAATTGGAGCAAAGACGCTCGTGATAATGGTGCGATTATTGTGACCGTGGATAGCCTTGCGCAAAATCTTGAAGCAGTCAAACAAGAACGCGTTGATGCAACAGTGAATGATAAATTAGCGGTGCTTGATTATTTCAAAAAACAACCAAATGCAGGTTTAAAAATTGCTGTTGAGAGCGATAAGAAAATTCCAACAGGTTTTGCATTTTTGAAAGGTGAAGAAGAACTCATTGCAAAAGTGAATAAAGCACTAGAAGAATTACGCCAAGACGGTACATTAAAACAACTTTCAATTAAATGGTTTGGTGATGACATTACTCAATAATTTGTTAGCGAGTCTTCCATTTATGAGTGCAGAACGAGCTGATTATGTAATCAGCTCGTTTTGGCCTATGTTGGAAGGTGCAATTTTATATACGATTCCCTTAGCCATTATTTCCTTTTTTTGTGGTTTATTTATTGCGGTAATTGTTGCCGTAATTTGTACGCTTCCTCATCCAAATTTTATGACTAAACTTTTGCAAAGTATTTGTCGCGCTTATATTTCTATTATTCGTGGTACGCCAATGCTTGTGCAGATTTTTATTATTTTCTATGGATTGCCTGAAGTCGGCATTAAACTCGAGCCTTTCCCAACTGCAATTATTGCCTTCTCAGTCAATATCGGTGCTTATGCTGCAGAAACTGTGCGCGCATCAATTATTGCGATTCCAAAAGGGCAGTGGGAGGCTTCTTATGCCATCGGAATGAATTATCAACAGGCATTTATTCGCACGATTATGCCACAGGCATTACGCATTTCCGTGCCATCGCTTTCTAACACTTTTATTAGTACGGTGAAAGATACTTCTTTGGCTTCTTTAGTATGGATTGCAGAACTGTTTCGTGTCGCACAAAATATTACAGCGGAAAATTATGAGTTTATTTTGATTTATAGTGAGGCAGCATTGATTTATTGGGTTTTCTGCCTTGTGTTATCTATTGGTCAAATGCGTTTAGAAAAACGCCTTTCTTGTCACTTGTAAGGATTGTCTATGCTAAAAGTAAGTAATATTCAGAAAAACTTTAATGGCAATCATGTGTTAAAAGGCATTGATTTCGAAATTAATAAAGGTGAAGTGGTAGCAATTTTAGGGCCGTCTGGTTCAGGAAAAACTACCTTTTTACGTTGCTTAAACTTGCTTGAGAGACCAGAGCAAGGCATTTTGGAATTTACTGATGGTAGTCTAAAAATTGATTTTAGCCAGAAAATTAGTAAAGCAGATGAATTGAAGTTGCGCCGACGTTCATCAATGGTATTCCAACAATATAATTTATTTCCTCATCGTTCCGCCCTTGAAAATATTATGGAAGGAATGGTTGTCGTGCAAAAACAAGATAAGGCTCAGGCTAGAGAAAAGGCTCTTAGCTTGTTAGAGAAGGTAGGGCTAAAAAATAAAGCGGATTTATACCCATCCCAACTTTCTGGCGGTCAGCAACAGCGAGTGGGGATTGCCCGAGCCCTTGCGGTAAAACCTGATATTATTTTATTAGATGAACCTACATCGGCGTTAGATCCTGAATTGGTTGGCGAGGTGTTACAAACATTAAAAATGCTTGCTCAAGAAGGCTGGACAATGATTATTGTTACTCATGAAATGCAGTTTGCGAAAGATGTTGCAGATCGTGTGATTTTGATGGCGGATGGGCATATTGTAGAACAAAATACCGCAGATAAATTCTTTTCTTGCCCACAACACGAGCGGACTAAACAGTTCTTGCTACAAGCAAAAATACCACTTGATCCAGATTATTGTATTTAAAGTGCGGTAAACTTTTAGAGAGTTTTCTGAATAATGGATTATTTAGGATGTAATCGAAACGTGATGAATTTCACAAGTTGAGAATTAAATGCCTCTGAATCTTTACATTATCAACCCACAATGCAAGAATGATCGCATTTAAATTTAAGTCAACAGGAGTAAATAATGACTTTGACAGAACGTTTAAAACAAGAATTTGTTTCTGGTTGGAAACCTTTTGAGGTAGTTTGGCTTGCGCTTTTCATCATTGCGCAGATTTGGGCTTATGTACAAGCGCCAGATTCTTGGTTAGCAATGATTTCTGGTATTTCCGGTATTTTGTGCGTGGTATTGGTAAGTAAAGGTAAAATTAGTAATTATTTCTTTGGATTAATTTTTGCTTACACTTATTTTTATGTTGCTTGGGGATCGAATTTCTTAGGCGAAATGAATACCGTACTCTATGTATATTTGCCATCTCAATTTATTGGTTACTTCATGTGGAAAGCTAATATGCAAAATAGTGATGGTGGAGAAAGTGTGATAGCAAAAGCGTTAACTGTTAAAGGATGGATGACATTAATTGTTGTGACTACGGTTGGTACTTTGCTTTTTGTTCAAGTATTACAAGCGGCTGGTGGTAGTTCAACAGGTTTAGATGGTCTAACCACAATTATTACGGTTGCTGCACAGATTTTAATGATTTTGCGCTATCGTGAACAGTGGTTGTTATGGATTGCTTTAAATATCCTTTCTATTTTCTTATGGGCAGAAACACCAGCCATGTACTTAATGTATTCAGCCTACTTACTTAACTCGTTGTACGGTTATTATAACTGGACGAAATTGGTTAAACGTATTTAAACATACTTAAGCAAACTTAGAAACAAAGAAGAGCGGTAATTTTACCGCTCTTTTTTCTTTGCTTTGAAGATTAACGCATGGTCACGAATTCTTCTGAACCTGTTGGGTGAATAGCCACGGTATTATCAAAATCAGCTTTTGTTGCGCCCATTTTGATTGCTACGGCAAATCCTTGAATCATTTCATCTACACCGAAACCAATACCATGTAAACCCACAACTTTTTCATCTTTACCCACACAAACCAATTTCATTTTGCACGGTTGGCGATGTTGAGTGACTGCAGTGTACATTGCTGTGAAAGAGGATTTATATACTTTAACATTCTCAGCACCATATTGTTCGATAGCTTGAGGTTCAGTTAAACCTACAGTGCCGATTGGTGGATGGCTGAATACAACGGTTGGAACTAAATTGTAATCTAAATGTTCAGTCGGTTTATTATTGAATAAACGCTCAGAAAGGCGACGACCCGCTGCAACTGCAACTGGTGTTAATTCAATGCCGTTTTCGATAATATCGCCTACTGCATAAATGCCTTTCACATTGGTATTTTGATATTTATCTACTTTGACATAGCCGTATTCATTTGTTTCTATACCAGCATTTTCTAAGCCAATTTTATCTGTCGCTGGAACACGACCTGCAGCCCAAATAACACAGTCCACAGTAATATCAGATTGACCATCACATTTTACTGTAAGTGAACCATCTGCATTTTTAACAATTTCAGATGGTGTGAAATTGGTATGTAATTGAATTCCATCCTGCGCAAGCACTTCCACTAGTGTTTCTACGATTAATGGATCTTGATTACGCATTGGCGCATGGCGACGCACTAATAAATGCGTTTCCACGCCTAAGCTGTTTAATACACCAGAAAGTTCAACTGCAATATAGCCGGCACCGATAACAGCAGCGCGTTTTGGTAATTCGGTTAATGCAAAGAAACCATCTGAATCAATGCCGTATTCTTGTCCTTTAATATTTGGACGATATGGGCGGCCACCTGTTGCGATTAAAATATGATCTGCGGTTACTTGTTCTCTTTTACCATCAGCAAGTGTTACTTCGATAGTATGCGCATCGACAAATTTTCCGAAACCCTTAATTACATCAATATTATTTTTCGCTAATACATTGTTATAAGATGTATGAATACGACCAATATAGGCTTGGCGACTTTCAATCAGTTTTGAAAAATCAAATTTTTTTACTTCAACATCAAAGCCATAATCTGGCGCATAATTGTTAATTGCTTCTGCAATATGTGCACCATAAAACATTACTTTTTTAGGTACGCAACCTACATTTACACAAGTACCACCAAGATGTTTTGCTTCAATGATTGCGCATTTTTTTCCATAGCTCGCAGCACGATTTAGAGAAGCAATACCGCCACTGCCACCGCCAATAGCGATGTAATCATAATGTTTAGTCATAGTTTGATCCTTTTTTGAACTCAAAAATTTTCCGTATTTTGCCTAATTTTTATGAAGAATGCTATAAATTGATGTAATTGGTTTTATGAATATTTTTATTCTTTTGAACAGGTGGTTAGCTTTAGATGATTTTACGTGAAAAGTAGTATGTAGAATAAAATGGCATCATAAAAAATGAGGAAGGTTGTATTAACCTTCCTCACTTAAGAGATATCTAATTAGCTATGCGATTAATTAGCATATTGGTTAATCGCAGCGGATACTTCTTGATCTTGATAAATGTTGTTCACAATATCGTTAAATGTTTGAGATAGAACTTTTTGAATTTCGTCATTATCCGCGTTTAATGCGCCTTCTTGTGAACGAGTAGCATTAAATGCTTTGTTATATGAACCTTTTGCGCCTTGAACATAAACAGTTGCTTGAATTTTGGTATTAAGTTTATAACGAAGATTACCCTGTTCTACTTGCGTAGCAAATTCACGTACATCCACAGTTACCCATGCATTTGATCCATTGGATTGCCCAATTCTGAAACCTTTACTAATAAGATTTTGTTGCATCACTTGTTGGAATAATTGTGTAACACTTGGTGATGAATTTAATTTAATGAGTTCTCCTCGTTTGGTATAGCTCGCGATATCTTGCGTTGTGCGGCTATCTTTCGTTGTTACATACACAATCGCATTTTGATTAATGTTCATTGTGGCATTCGGTGCTGGTGGTGTGAACGTTAATGTATTTGATTGTGCTTGGCAGCCAGCAAGGAACAGCGTAGCGGCTGCAATACTTACTGCTGATAATGTTTTGATTTTGTTTGATAATGTCATAATTTCCCCAATGAGCCAGTTAAAACTGTGTTATTCTTGCAAACTTCATTGCTAATGTATAGCGTTTCATTGTGATTTTGTGGAGATTTATGATGTCTGTTCAACAAACTATCGAACAAAAAATTCAACTAGAATTTCAACCGCACTTTTTTAGTGTAGAAAATGAAAGCCACTTACATAGTTCTGGTCGTGGTACGGAATCTCATTTTAAATGTGTGATTGTGAGTAATATTTTTGAAGGTATGCGTAAAGTTCAACGCCATCAAAGTGTTTATCAATTGCTTGCAGATGAGCTTAATAGCGGTGTTCATGCGTTAGCGTTGCACTTGTTTACTGCAGAAGAATGGAGCGAGTTAAATGAGAAAATTCCTGCTTCAACGAAATGCGCAGGTGTTGGACATTAATTTTTTTGTTATGAAGATGTAACATTTTTTTGATATATCGAAAAAGGTTTTTTACAAAAAAGTAGGTGTTTAAGTAGCGAAAAAAGCAGATTTTCGCTAGAATAAGGCGTTTAATTTTGTCCAAATTCAATTTTTCGATAAGGATGTTTATCGTGAAATTAACCGATTTGAGTTTTTTATT
Organism: Haemophilus haemolyticus M19501; assembly: GCF_000222025.1. Taxonomy (GTDB): domain Bacteria; phylum Pseudomonadota; class Gammaproteobacteria; order Enterobacterales; family Pasteurellaceae; genus Haemophilus; species Haemophilus haemolyticus_G. Next base: position 258,663 of record NZ_AFQO01000007.1, read on the forward strand.
TTTGTGGTATTAGTGTCTTTATTAAAGGCATTTTACTACGCTCAAACACGAGATTGCATTTAAGTTAGCTTATTTGCAATCGTATTTTTAACCTTGAAAAGTAGTGCAAACAGTATGATTACAATTAAGAAAGGCTTGGATCTTCCTATTGCAGGAAAACCAGCACAAGTAATCCACAACGGTAATGTTGTGAATCAAGTTGCGATTCTTGGTGAGGAGTATGTGGGGATGCGTCCTTCGATGAAGGTGCGCGAAGGCGATGTTGTTAAGAAAGGTCAAGTGCTTTTTGAAGACAAGAAAAATCCTGGTGTGATTTTTACAGCCCCTGCAAGCGGTACTATCACTGTGATCAATCGTGGCGAAAAACGTGTATTACAATCTGTGGTAATCAACGCGGAAGGTGATGAGCAAATCACTTTCACAAAATATAGCGCAGATGAGCTGAATACACTTTCTTCCGAACAAGTAAAACAAAACCTTGTGGAATCAGGTTTATGGACTGCCTTACGCACTCGTCCATTTAGCAAAGTGCCTGCGATTGATAGTGAACCAGCCTCAATTTTCGTGAATGCAATGGATACCAATCCGTTAGCAGCAGATCCTGCAATCGTGCTAAAAGAGTTTTGGCTAGATTTCACGAACGGTTTAACCGTATTAAGCCGTTTATTCCCTACAAAACCGTTACATTTGTGTAAAGCAGGTGATACCAATATCCCAACGGTTGATCTTGAAAATTTACAGATTCATGATTTTGGTGGCGTTCACCCTGCTGGTCTTGTTGGTACTCATATTCATTTTATTGATCCTGTTGGTGTAAATAAAACTGTATGGCACATCAATTATCAAGATGTGATCGCAGTGGGTAAATTATTTATAACAGGTGAACTTTATGTTGAACGCGTTATTTCTCTTGCTGGTCCGCAAGTGAAAGAACCTCGTTTAATTCGCACTGTAATTGGTGCTAATCTCTCTCAATTAACCCAAAATGAATTAAGTGCGGGTGAAAATCGCGTAATTTCTGGTTCAGTGCTTTGTGGACAAACTGCAAAAGGTGCGCATGACTATTTAAGTCGTTATGCATTGCAAGTATCGGTAATCGCTGAAGGTAATGAGAAAGAATTCCTTGGCTGGATTACACCGCAATCAAATAAATATTCAATTACTCGTACCGTGTTAGGTCACTTCGGTAAGAAATTATTCAATTTTACTACCGCAGAAAACGGTGGTGAGCGAGCAATGGTTCCAATTGGTAGCTATGAGCGTGTTATGCCGTTGGATATTTTACCGACATTATTATTACGTGATTTAATCGTGGGTGATACTGATGGTGCGCAAGCGTTAGGTTGTCTTGAATTAGACGAAGAAGACTTAGCATTATGCTCTTTCGTTTGCCCAGGCAAATATGAATACGGTTCAATCTTGCGTCAGGTATTAGATAAGATTGAGAAGGAAGGTTAAAAATGGGTTTAAAAAATCTTTTTGAAAAAATGGAACCCGCGTTTTTACCAGGCGGTAAATACAGCAAGCTTTATCCGATCTTTGAATCGATTTATACCTTGCTTTATACACCAGGTACAGTAACGCACAAAAATACTCACGTTCGTGATGCGTTAGACTCAAAACGTATGATGATTACGGTTTTCCTTGCGTTGTTCCCTGCGATTTTCTATGGGATGTACAATGTGGGTAACCAAGCGATTCCAGCCTTAAATCAATTAGGCAATTTAGATCAACTAATTGCTAATGATTGGCACTATGCCCTTGCAAGTTCATTAGGTTTAGATTTAACTGCCAATGCAACTTGGGGCTCAAAAATGGCGCTGGGTGCAATTTTCTTTTTACCAATTTACTTAGTGGTGTTCACCGTTTGTACGATTTGGGAATTATTGTTCTCAGTTGTGCGTGGTCATGAAGTAAATGAAGGGATGTTCGTTTCAACCATTTTATTTGCGTTGATCGTTCCACCAACATTACCATTATGGCAAGCCGCATTAGGTATTACTTTTGGTATCGTTGTTGCAAAAGAAATTTTTGGTGGCGTAGGCCGTAACTTTATGAACCCTGCACTAGCAGGTCGAGCTTTCTTGTTCTTCGCATACCCAGCTCAAATTTCAGGTGATACTGTTTGGACTGCCGCTGATGGTTTCTCTGGCGCAACCGCACTTTCACAATGGTCGCAAGGCGGTCAGGGTGCATTACAACATACTGTAACTGGTGCTCCAATTACTTGGATGGATGCTTTTGTTGGTAACTTACCTGGTTCAATGGGTGAAGTTTCTACGCTTGCAATTTTAATCGGCGGTGCAGTGATTGTGTTCACTCGTATTGCGGCATGGCGCATCATTGCTGGTGTGATGATTGGTATGATTGCAACTTCAACGCTATTTAATTTAGTTGGTTCTGATACTAACCCGATGTTCTCAATGCCTTGGCATTGGCACCTTGTTTTAGGTGGATTTGCATTAGGTATGGTATTTATGGCAACAGACCCTGTTTCAGCATCCTTTACCAATGCAGGTAAGTGGTGGTACGGTGCATTAATTGGTGTAATGGCTGTATTAATTCGTACTGTAAACCCAGCTTATCCGGAAGGAATGATGTTAGCGATTTTATTTGCAAACTTATTTGCACCGATTTTCGACTACATCGTTGTTCAAGCAAATATCAAACGTCGGAGAGCAAGAACAAATGGCTAAGTTTAATAAAGACAGCGTAGGCGGCACAATTCTTGTCGTATTGCTACTGAGTTTAGTTTGTTCCATTATTGTTGCTGGTTCCGCAGTAATGTTAAAGCCTGCACAAGAAGAACAAAAGTTACTCGATAAACAAAAAAATATCTTAAATGTAGCTGGTCTTTTACAAGAAAACACGAATGTAAAAGAAACTTATGCAAAATTTATCGAGCCTCGTTTCGTTGATTTAGCAACGGGTGAATACACACAACAAGCAGATGATAGCCAACAAGCAATTCCTGCTGATGCCGATAAAGCACGTATTCGTTCTCGTAGTAAAACGACTGAAGTTTATCTTGTAAAAGATGAACAAGGTAAAACTCAACAAGTTATTTTACCAATTTATGGAACTGGCTTGTGGTCAGTGATGTATGGTCTAGTATCTGTTCAACCAGATGGTAATACGATCAATGGAATCACTTACTACCAACATGGTGAAACGCCAGGATTAGGTGGTGAGATTGAAAATCCAAACTGGGCAAGTTTATTTAAAGGTAAAAAATTGTTTGATGAACAACATCAACCTGCAATTCACATCGTGAAGGGTCAAGCTCCACAAGATGAGCATAGTATTGATGGTTTATCAGGCGCGACTTTAACTGGTAATGGTGTACAAGGTACATTTGATTATTGGTTTAGTGCGAACGGTTTTGGTCCATATCTTGAAAAACTTCATGCGGGAGCAAACTAATGTCTGAAAAAGCAAATTATAAAGATCTGTTGTTAGCTCCGGTTGTTAAGAACAACCCAATTGCATTACAAATCTTGGGTATTTGTTCTGCATTGGCGGTAACAACAAAATTAGAAACTGCTGTTGTAATGGCGATTGCAGTGAGTTTGGTAACTGGGTTATCAAGTTTCTTTGTTTCTCTGATTCGCAACTACATTCCAAACAGTATTCGTATTATTGTGCAACTTGCAATTATTGCATCACTTGTAATCGTTGTTGACCAAATATTAAAAGCCTACGCTTATGGTTTATCTAAACAACTTTCGGTATTCGTTGGTTTGATTATTACTAACTGTATCGTAATGGGACGTGCTGAAGCATTTGCGATGAAGTCACCTCCCGTTGAAAGTTTTGTAGATGGTATCGGTAATGGTTTAGGTTATGGTGCGATGTTAATTATCGTAGCATTTTTCCGTGAACTTATCGGTTCAGGTAAATTATTTGGTATGACTATTTTTGAAACCATTCAGAATGGTGGTTGGTACCAAGCAAATGGTTTATTCCTACTTGCACCAAGTGCATTCTTTATCATCGGATTTGTTATCTGGGGATTAAGAACTTGGAAACCAGAGCAACAGGAGAAGTAATCAATGGAACATTATATTAGCCTATTCGTTAAGGCAGTCTTCATTGAAAATATGGCACTTTCCTTCTTCTTAGGAATGTGTACTTTCTTAGCGGTATCTAAAAAGGTATCAACTGCGTTCGGTCTTGGTATTGCGGTAACTTTCGTTCTTGGGATCGCAGTGCCAGTAAACCAATTAATTTATGCAAATGTGTTAAAAGAAAATGCTTTAATTGAAGGTGTGGACTTATCATTCTTGAACTTCATTACCTTCATTGGGGTTATTGCTGGTTTAGTGCAAATTCTTGAAATGGTATTAGACAAATTTATGCCATCTCTTTATAACGCATTAGGGATTTTCTTACCGTTAATTGCAGTAAACTGTGCGATTTTTGGTGGGGTATCTTTCATGGTTCAACGTGATTACAATTTCCCTGAATCTATCGTGTACGGTTTTGGCTCAGGTTTAGGTTGGATGTTGGCGATTGTTGCGCTTGCTGGCTTAACTGAGAAAATGAAATATGCGGATATTCCTGCTGGGTTAAAAGGTTTAGGTATTACCTTTATCTCTGTTGGTTTAATGGCGTTAGGCTTTATGTCTTTCTCTGGTATTCAATTATAAGGAGTGTAATCAATGAGCGATTCAGTAATTCTTGCACTCGGTATTGCCGCATTTACAGTTATTGTATTAGTGTTAGTGGCGATCATCTTATTTGCGAAATCAAAATTAGTCGATTCTGGTGATATTACTATCGGCATCAATGACGATCCTGAAAAAGCGATCACATTATCTGCAGGTGGCAAATTATTAGGTGCTTTAGCAAGTAAAGGTATTTTCGTATCTTCTGCTTGCGGTGGCGGTGGCTCTTGTGGTCAATGTATTGTTAAAGTGAAAAATGGTGGTGGAGAAATTCTTCCAACCGAACTTTCTCACATTAACAAGCGTGAAGCAAAAGAAGGTTATCGTCTAGCTTGTCAAGTTAACGTGAAAGGTAATATGGAAGTTGAACTTCCAGAAGAAATCTTCGGCGTGAAAAAATGGGAATGCACTGTTATTTCTAACGATAACAAAGCAACCTTTATCAAAGAGCTTAAATTGGCTATTCCTGAAGGCGAGGAAGTACCTTTCCGCGCGGGTGGTTATATTCAAATCGAAGCTGATCCACATGTGGTAAACTATAAAGATTTCGATATTCCTGAAGAATACCACGAAGACTGGGATAAATATGATTTATGGCGTTATGTCTCTAAAGTTGACGAGCATATTATTCGTGCTTACTCAATGGCTTCATACCCTGAAGAGAAAGGCATCATTATGCTTAACGTGCGTATTGCAACGCCTCCGCCACGTCAACCTGATGCACCTCCAGGTCAAATGTCTTCATATATTTGGTCATTAAAAGCAGGTGACAAAGTTACTATTTCTGGTCCATTTGGTGAATTCTTTGCGAAAGAAACTGATGCAGAAATGGTATTTATCGGTGGTGGTGCGGGTATGGCTCCAATGCGTTCTCATATTTTTGACCAGTTAAAACGTCTTCACTCTAAACGTAAAATGTCATTTTGGTATGGTGCACGTTCTAAACGTGAAATCTTCTATCAAGAAGACTTTGACCAATTACAAGCTGAAAATCCAAACTTTGTATGGCATGTTGCATTATCGGACGCATTGCCTGAAGATAATTGGACTGGCTATACAGGCTTTATTCACAATGTACTTTATGAAAACTACTTGAAAAATCATGAAGCACCAGAAGACTGTGAATACTATATGTGTGGGCCTCCAGTGATGAATGCAGCTGTAATTAAAATGTTGAAAGATCTTGGTGTTGAAGATGAAAACATTTTATTAGATGACTTTGGTGGCTGATTTTAGTTAATCAATTCATCATAAAAGCTGACCGCACTTTGTGATAAAGTGCGGTCAAAATTTAAGATGTTTTTAAAAATTTTCTATGATTACAGGTAAGTTTTGTTGAGTTTGCCAGTAATTCACAAATTTAGGAAATCCAGATGAAAAAATTAATAAGCGGTATCATAGCAGTAGCAATGGCATTAAGTCTTGCTGCTTGTCAAAAAGAAACAAAAGTTATCTCTTTAAGCGGTAAAACAATGGGGACAACTTATCATGTTAAATACCTTGATGATGGTTCAATAAAAGCAACATCTGAAAAGACGCATGAAGAAATTGAAGAAATCTTAAAAGATGTGAACGCGAAAATGTCCACTTACAAAAAAGATTCGGAATTGAGCCGCTTCAATCAAAATACCCAAGTGAACACACCGATTGAGATTTCAGCAGATTTTGCCAAAGTATTAGCTGAAGCGATTCGTTTAAATAAAGTGACCGAAGGCGCGTTGGATGTAACTGTTGGCCCTGTTGTGAATTTATGGGGATTTGGCCCTGAAAAACGCCCAGAAAAACAACCTACACCAGAACAATTAGCTGAACGCCAAGCTTGGGTTGGTATTGATAAAATTGCCCTCGATATGAGTGGTGCAAAACCGACATTAAGCAAAGCACTTCCTCAAGTTTATATCGATTTGTCCTCGATTGCTAAAGGCTTTGGCGTCGATCAGGTCGCTGAAAAGTTAGAACAACTAAATGCTCAGAATTACATGGTTGAAATCGGCGGTGAAATTCGTGCGAAAGGAAAAAATATTGAAGGTAAACCTTGGCAGATCGCAATTGAAAGACCAACCACAACAGCTGAAAGAGCGGTTGAAGCTGTCATTGGATTAGATAATATGGGAATGGCAAGTTCTGGCGATTATCGTATTTACTTTGAAGAAAATGGTAAACGCTTTGCTCATGAAATTGATCCAAAAACAGGTTACCCAATTCAGCATCATTTAGCCTCAATTACGGTACTTGCTCCAACCTCAATGACTGCGGATGGCTTATCAACAGGGTTATTTGTGCTGGGTGAAGACAAGGCGTTAGAAGTGGCAGAGAAAAATAATTTTGCCATTTACTTAATCATTAAAACAGATAGTGGTTTTGTCACAAAATCATCCTCTGCGTTCAAAAAATTAACAGAAACAAAAGAATAGTTATGCAAACTTTATTTTTTACTTTAATCGCTTTCGTCGCAATTATATTGTTGATGTCTATTGGATTTATTATCAAAAAACAAAGTTTAAAAGGCAGCTGTGGTGGTTTATCTACCCTTGGTATTGCCAAAGCTTGTGATTGTGATAAACCTTGCGACACGCTTCAATCAAAATTAGATGCGGGCGATGAACAAGCAAAAGCCGAATATGAGCAAAAATTTGCGAAAAAAGATGATGATTCGCAATTTTATGAAGTGAAATAACTTGCTCAAAAATGACCGCACTTTATGTGCAAAATAAACTTAACGGCAAAATTATTTTGCCGTTTTCTCATTCAATTACCAATGTGCTTCGCCTTAACCGAAGTTACGGGAGAACTATGTTAATTTCAAATACTTATAATCAACACTTTCCTCAACTGATGCAAGAACAGCTTGCGAGAAATGCGACAAAAAAAGTGATTTGTGGTATGTCTGGCGGAGTGGATTCTTCTGTGTCAGCTTTTATTCTTCAACAGCAAGGCTATCAGGTAGAAGGCCTGTTTATGAAAAACTGGGAAGAAGATGATGATACGGATTATTGTACTGCCGCAGCTGATCTTGCAGATGCTCAGGCTGTATGTGATAAGTTGGGTATTAAACTACATAAAATTAATTTTGCGGCAGAATATTGGGATAATGTCTTTGAGCATTTTCTAACTGAATATAAAGCAGGGCGCACGCCGAACCCAGATATTCTGTGTAATAAAGAAATTAAATTTAAAGCATTTTTAGAATATGCCGCTGAAGATCTTGGTGCCCATTACATTGCAACAGGGCATTATGTACGTAGAGCCGGTGATGATGAAAATGCAAAATTATTACGTGGTTTAGATGCTAATAAAGATCAAAGTTATTTTCTTTATACCTTAAGCCATAAACAAGTAGGGCAAAGTTTATTCCCCGTTGGTGAAATTGAGAAACCCATTGTTCGCGCTATTGCTGAAGATCTTGGCTTAATTACGGCGAAGAAAAAAGACTCTACCGGTATTTGTTTTATTGGTGAGCGTAAATTTAAGGATTTCTTAGCTCGTTACTTACCTGCTCAGCCAGGTGATATTCGTACTGTTGAGGGTGAAATTATTGGTCGCCATGATGGTTTGATGTATCACACGTTGGGACAGCGTAAAGGATTAGGCATTGGTGGTTTAAAAAATGCGGGTGATGAGGCTTGGTATGTAGTAGATAAGGATGTAGAAAATAACGAACTTATTGTCGCTCAGGGGCATGACCATCCTCGTTTATTTTCAAAAGGTTTGATTGCTAGCCAATTACATTGGGTTGATCGCGAACCAATTCGAGAGTTATTACGTTGCACGGTGAAAACACGTTATCGCCAACAAGATATTCCTTGCGTGATTGAACCGATTGATGATGAAACTATTCGAGTGATTTTCGATGAACCTCAATCAGCCGTCACACCAGGACAATCTGCCGTATTTTACCTTGGTGAAGTTTGTTTGGGCGGTGGTATTATCGAAGAAAGAATATAAAACAAAGATACTAAAAGCGCATTTTATGCGCTTTTAGACTATTTATTCAAACCAAATGACACTTGCCATTCGGCCCGTTTGGTTGTCACGGCGATAAGAAAAGAACAATTCTTTTTCATTGAATGTACAGTGATTTCCACCATAAATTTGCGTAATGCCTAGATTGTTTAATCGCTGAGTCGCGATTTGATAAAGATTACCTAGATATTTACCTTCTTCTATTGCATCGGGTTGAAATGCGAGTTTGGCTTTTTCATCTACCGCAACAAACTGTTTTACAACATCGATTCCAACTTGAAATGCAGTTGGTCCAATTGCAGGGCCAAACCACGCGACAATATCTTCAGGTTTAGCCTGAAAGCATTTGACAGTTTCTTCCAATACGCCATCACATAAACCACGCCAGCCAGCATGTGCGGCTGCCACTTCAGTTCCAGATGTTGTAGTGAATAGAACCGGCAAACAGTCTGCCGTCATAACAGCACAAACTTGATGGGGAACATTTGTATAAACTGCATCCGCTTCAAGATTTTGTCCTGAATAAGGTAATTGAATCACTCGAGTACTGTGTGTTTGCGTTAGAAATATAGGTGTTTGTGGCAAACCAAATTTTTCTACTAATAAAGTGCGGTTAGTTTTTACCGCACTTTTATCATCACCGACATGATCGCCTAAGTTGAAACTAAAATAAGGCGTCGAGCTCACGCCCCCTTCACGAGTAGTGGTAAAGGCATGAATGTTCTTTGGAACGTTCCAATTTGGGTTAATTGCTTGCATATTAATAATCTAACTCATCTTGATGTTCGAGATAGTCGGCTTTGAGTGCATTAAGCAATTCAACGAAATCATCTGGCAATGGTGCATACCATTCCATCATTTCACCTGTAATTGGATGAGCTAAGCGTAACATGACCGCATGTAAAGCTTGGCGTTTGAAATTACGCAATACTTCCATAAAGTCTTCATTTGCATTTTTGGGTGGACGAGGGCGTCCGCCATAGGTTTGATCGCCTAGCAATGGATGGGCAATATGTGCCATATGAACACGGATTTGATGGGTACGCCCAGTTTCTAAACGTAAACGTAAACGGGTGTAGTTACGGTAATTTTCCATAATACGATAATGGGTGACAGCTGGTTTTCCCATTGGATGAACCGCCATTAAAGTACGTTTGGTTGCATGACGAGCCATAGGTTGATCAACTGTACCGCCTTTAGTCATAATGCCTGAAGCGACTGCTTCATATTCACGCGTAATTTTGCGTTTTTGTAAGTCACGTACTAACTTAGTTTGTGCTGGTATAGTTTTCGCAACAACCATTAGACCTGTCGTATCTTTATCTAATCGATGTACAATTCCTGCACGCGGTACTTCTGCAATCGGCGGATAATGATAGAGTAGCGCATTAAGCACGGTTCCATTTGGATTGCCAGCACCAGGGTGTACGACAAGATCTTTGGGTTTGTTAATCACAATAATGTCGTCATCTTCATATACGATATTCAATGGAATATTTTCTGGTTCAAAACGTGTCTCATCTTCCACTTCTACGGTGATTTCTATTTTTTCTCCTCCGAGCACTTTCTCACGCGGAATATTGGTAATGCGATCATTAAGTTTTACGAGATCGGCTTCAATCCACGTTTTTAATCGGGAGCGAGAATATTCAGGGAACAACTCTGCAAGTGTTTGGTCTAAACGCTGTCCCATTTGTTCTGGCTGCACTTCAGCCGAAAGGGTAATTTGTGGCATAAATAGCTCTCAAAAATTTTAAAAGTTGGCTTATTGATTAATGTTCTATACAATAGCGGACAATTGTATCTTATTTATTGGTTTTCGTAAAAATTAAGGAAAAAACAATGCGTAAAATAAAATCTTTGGCATTGCTTGCCGTGGCAGCATTAGTTGTTGGATGTTCAAGTGGTTCAAAAGATGTTGAGCAAGCATCAGTAAATGAGTTGTACACTAAAGGTGTTACATCATTACAAGAAGGCGGCTATTCTGAAGCTATTCGTTATTTAAAAGCGGCGACTGAACGTTTTCCTGGTAGTATTTATCAAGAACAGGCGATGCTAGATTTAATTTATGCAAATTATAAAGCGCAAGATTATACGCAAGTATTATTGACGATAGATAGCTTTTTGCATCAATTCCCACAAAGTCCAAACCAAGACTATGCAGTCTATATGGCGGGGTTAACCAACGCTGCAACAGGTGATAATTTCATTCAAGATTTCTTTGGAATTGATCGTGCGACACGTGAAACCACTTCTATGCGTACCGCTTTTTCTAATTTCCAAAATTTAGTTCGTGTATTCCCTAATAGCCCTTATGCTCAAGATGCTTTAGCACGTATGGCTTATATTAAAGATGCGCTTGCTCGTCATGAGTTAGATATTGCAAAATTCTATGCAAAACGTGATGCTTGGGTTGCAGTGTCAAACCGTGTAGTTGGAATGTTGAAACAATATCCTGATGCTAAAGCAACTTATGAAGGTTTATCTTTGATGAAAGAAGCGCATGAAAAAATGGGTTTAACAGCATTAGCCAATGATACCCAAAAAATTATTGATGCAAATAAAGATGAAACTTTTGCACCAATTGAAAAACCAGATGAGCCAGAATTAAAAGTTCCGACTGCTAAATAGTCATAATATATGAATAAAAAGCCCGAATAATTTCGGGCTTCTTACTATATATTATCCTCGATGTGAATTTTTCATAATGCGATCTTTTGTTACTTTCCATTCACGCTCTTTAATATCATCGCGTTTATCATGTTGTTTTTTACCTTTGGCTAAACCAATTTTGACTTTTGCCCATGCACTTTTCCAGTAAAGAGAAAGCGCTACGATGGTAAAACCGTCTCGGTTTGCTTTGCCAAATAGGGATTCTAATTCACGTTTATTTAATAATAACTTACGAGTGCGAGTTGGATCACAAACAATATGCGTTGATGCTACATTTAATGGCTGAATGCTTGCACCGAATAAAAAGGCTTCGCCATTTTTAAAAATGACATAACTATCACTAATGTTTGCCTTGCCTGCGCGCATTGATTTAACTTCCCAGCCTTGTAGTTCAAGACCTGCTTCAATTTCATCTTCTATAAAATAATCATGTCTCGCACGTTTATTCAGTGCGATAGTATTTGATCCTGGTTTTACTTTTTTCTTTGTCATAATTTTTATACCTTATTTTGCTTGGCGCATTTTATAGGATATCTATTTTTATAGCAAAAAAGATCATCTAGGTAGAAATGGCAGTCGCGTTTATTTTCAAGCTTTAAAAGATTTATAGAAAACTCAAGAAAAAATCACCGCACTTTTGTAAGAAAAAACAGACACATTGCTGTGTCTGTTTAAGTGAGATAAAAAAGATGAATTAAGTTTTGGTGATTTATATAAAGTAAATAAACGATTATTCCAAACGTTTTGCCACTTTAAGCCAATCAGCTTTAAATTCACGATGCATATTATTAATTGCATCAATAATATCATGGTGAACCAGTTGTTCATTTTGGATGCCTACGCAGTAGCCACCTTTACCTTGTAGCAATAAATCTACTGCGTATGCGCCCATACGTGAAGCAAGAATACGGTCAAATGCACAAGGAGAGCCGCCACGTTGAATATGCCCTAAAACAGTCGCACGAGTTTCGTGTCCAACGCGAGATTCAATTTCTTTTGCGAGAGAATGAACATCGGTTAAAAGTTCTGTGATTGCAATGATTGCATGGCGTTTACCACGAATAATGCTACGTTCAATTTGTTGAATTAATTCTTCGCGATTAAATTCAATTTCTGATGCGACGATATATTCACAACCGCCAGCGATGCCTGCAGAAATGGTTAAGTCACTACAGTGGCGCCCCATAATTTCAACGATAGAAATACGTTGGTGTGAGCTTGAGGTATCGCGTAAACGATCGATAGCATCAACTGCAGTTTGTAATGCGGTTTGATAGCCGATGGTATAGTCAGTACCTGCAACATCATTATCAATCGTGCCAGGTAAGCCAACACAAGGGAAACCATGTTCTTCGGTTAACAATTTTGCGCCCATGTAAGAACCGTCACCACCGATAACCACAAGTGCATCAATGCCGTGAGAACGTAAAATTTCTGCGCACTTCGCGCGAACATTGGGATCCTTAAATTCAGGAAAGCGTGCAGAACCTAAGAAAGTACCGCCACGATTAATCACATCTGATACGCTGTAGCGGTTTAGTTGTTTGATTTTATTGTTGTATAAGCCCTGGTAACCATCATAGATACCAAATACTTCTAAGCCTTCTGCAAGTGCAGAACGTACTACGCCACGAATTGCGGCATTCATACCTGGCGCATCGCCACCACTTGTTAAAACTGCAATTTTTTTAATCATATTTACCTACTTTTAACCGTAATTGGAAACTGGTATAAGATTACATCATTAGAGGTATCTGCTCTAGCAAAATCTGATGAGATTTTGATCCGGTATAATTTTTTACATTATTTTTGACAAAACAGTTGCCACTTCAAATCTTGTAAGTGCTTTCTTTCTATATCCACAACGTATTTTTGCAAATGTTGTTGCACTTTATCGATGGATAAATGTTTAGAAAGTGTTGGTTGCTGTACTTTTTGTGAATATTGATACTGAACAAAGCCACATTGTGGTAATTGTCGTCCTTTCATCACATTGACTTGCCAAGATGGATTGTCCTTTGTTGGCGAATAGATGACATATCCATTTAATTCCTGTGGATTCATCGAATTTTCTGGAATAGCATCGAAATGGAAATCTTTTACGCCTGTATTACGATAAATACGTTCTCTTAATGCGATCCGCTCTTTAATTGAACGCGCTGGTTGATTGCGATCAAAGAGAATTTCAATTTCAGATTGCCAATTTTCTAGCGTATCTGGCTTAGCGATATAAACATAGCGAGCAATGGTTTCTAAATCTTGGCTGCTGGTAAGGGCATAATTTTTACCGTTGTGCTCTAACTGTGTAGGAACATTTAATTGAGTCAGTTTAGTTGCACAGCCAGAGAGTATAAGTGCGGTCAATATAACAAAAATTTTATTCATTGATATCTCGCTTAAATACAAATTCGGTTTCAGTTGATGATGCTGAATCAAACCAATAACCACCTAAATCAAATTCTTTTAATTGTTCAATGTCGGTTAAACGATTTTGAATAAGATAACGGCACATTAAGCCTCGAGCTTTTTTCGCATAAAAGCTAATTACTTTATATTTGCCATTTTTATTATCTAAGAAAACTGGCTTGATTATCTTGGCTTTAAGTTGGTTTTCTTTAACCGATTTATAATATTCATCAGAGGCTAGATTGACTAATACATTATCGCCTTGTTCATCAATAGCTTGTTGAACCGCTTGCGTGATCACATTTCCCCAAAAGGCATACAGATCTTTTCCTTTCGGATTGGCTAATTTTGTGCCCATTTCTAATCGGTAAGGTTGCATTAAATCAAGTGGTTTTAAAAGCCCATAAAGCCCAGACAGCATACGTAAATGGGATTGCGCAAAAATGACATCATCTTCCGAAAGGGAATCAGCATCTAGGCCTGTATAAACATCCCCCTTAAATGCAAATAATGCAGCGCGGGAATTGTTTTCATTGTGAATTTTTGTCCATTCTGCAAAGCGTGCGGCATTTAGACCGGCTAACTTATCGCTGATAGACATAAGAGATGAAAGATCTTGCGGAGAAAGTTTACGACAAACTTCAATAAGTTGTTCGCTGTAATCAGTAAAGTGCGGTTGAGAAACAGGAAAATTTTTTACCGCACTTTCAAAGTCAAGGGTTTTTGCAGGGGAGATAATGGCTAACATAATCGTCCTTTTATGAAAAAAGAATGGGCGTATATTAGCATAAAAATTTACACTAAACGCGTTTATATAGCCCATTTTCACTCATGATGAGATCTTGCAATTCAAGATCGAGCAGCTGAACAAGTAAAACATCGACACTCAAGTTAAATTCTTTAGCTAAATCATCAATGCTCACAGGCGTGTAACCGATACGCGAGTAAAGTTTCGGGTGACTTGGTGCTTCTACTAATCGCCGAGGATCGGGTGGAGGCGTGTAATTAGGCACAGCGATCTGGTCAAAATCGATTTCAGTTTGGCTATGGATAGAATGTTGGTAGAGAGTTTCCAAAATATCCTTTGCATTTTCCACCAACATTGCGCCTTGTTTGATGAGGCGATTACAACCTTGGCTAAATTCACTTTGAATATTGCCTGGCACAGCAAAAACCTCTCGGTTCTGTTCCAAAGCATACCTAGCGGTAATCAGAGAGCCGCTTTTTTCTGTGGCTTCCACCACTAATGTCCCGACTGAAAGCCCGCTAATAATTCTATTACGACGAGGGAAATTTGTCGCAATAGGTGCTTGGTTTGGTAAAAACTCAGAAACTAATGTACCGTTGTTTTGTAAAATAAGTTCTGAAAGTTTGCGATGCTTTACGGGATAAATTTGTTCCAATCCGCTTCCCAAAACCGCTATGGTTTGTCCTTGAATATCAACAACTGCTTGATGGCAATGCCCATCTATTCCCAATGCGAGTCCACTGGTAATCGTAAAGCCAGCCAATGAAAGTTCCGTAGCAAAATATTTAGCCCAATATTCACCATAAGCCGTGTAGTAGCGACTTCCCACCATCGCAATTTGACGTTGTGAAAGTGCGGTCAAATTTCCTTTTACAAATAATAGAGGAGGAAAGCTTGCTATCTGTTTCAATAGAAAGGGATAAAAGGGGGAAAAAGAATTTATCAAATGATTCCCCTCTTTTTGAGACCACTCTAGCGCAGGCTCAATAAATTTTGCTTCAGGCTTGAACCAACGACGAATTTGAATGGCGCCCCATCCCATTTGTCGGAAAGCAACATCATCATAATTGAGCAACTCATCTAGCGTAATATTGGATAAAATTTTATCAATGCCCACTCCGCCAAGTTTAGGGACTTGCATTAGGCGGAGTAATGTGTAGGTAATGTCATTCATATTTTTTCCTTTTTATTTGAAAGCCTAGTATGGAAAAAACGAGGGAGAGAAACGATTAATTTAAAAGCATTTTGCGATGCAGATCGCAAAAATTCTTTTTAATGAATAAAAAATTGCAAAATTTTTCTTATTTTGAAAATATAAAAAATCCAATAAGAAAAATTTGTTGATTAAGATAGTGTTGGTTAAATATGCTAATTTTATTAAATTTATTAGTTAAATATATATTTGATAAAGTGTAAGTAGGTTTATTTTGAATATAAAATGCCAAAAAATAGTTTGACAGCCAGTTTTTTATTCGTAATATGGAAAACGTTTTACACAGAAGGATTTTTATTTATGTCTCATATTTTTTCTTTATCTCTCAACCTGCTGCTCTCACATTTTGTGTGCGGCTAAGTTGTGGATAAAAAACAGTCAGATGTAAATACCCAATTTTAAACCCGCACTTTATAAGTCGCGGGTTTTTTGTCTAAAAAATACAGGAAAAACGCACCGCACTTTTGGAGTGATTTAAGAAGGACTTTTAGTAAGGAAATTGTTATGACAGATCGCGTTATTATTTTTGATACGACTTTGCGTGATGGGGAACAGGCGTTAAAAGCAAGTTTGACGGTAAAAGAAAAATTACAGATCGCTTTAGCACTTGAACGCTTAGGTGTGGATGTAATGGAAGTGGGGTTCCCTGTTTCTTCTCAAGGGGATTTTGAATCGGTACAAACCATTGCACGCCATATCAAAAACGCTAGTGTTGCCGCATTATCTCGAGCCGTAGATAAAGATATTGATGCCGCATACCAAGCATTGAAAGTTGCTGAAGCATTCCGTATTCATACTTTTATTGCAAGCTCGGCATTACACGTTGAAGCGAAATTAAAACGTTCTTTTGATGATGTAGTAGGAATGGCTGTTGCAGCAGTGAAACGCGCACGTAATTATACGGATGATGTTGAGTTCTCTTGCGAAGATGCAGGCCGTACAGGCATTGACAATATCTGTCGTATTGTTGAAGCCGCAATCAATGCCGGTGCAACTACGGTTAATATTCCAGATACCGTTGGTTTTTGCTTACCAAATGAATACGGCAATATTATTGCTCAAGTGCGTAATCGCGTGCCGAATATCGACAAAGCTGTGATTTCTGTGCATTGCCACAATGACTTAGGTATGGCAACCGCTAATTCTTTAACCGCTGTACAAAATGGTGCACGCCAAATTGAATGTACTATTAATGGAATTGGCGAACGTGCGGGCAATACTTCCCTTGAAGAAGTGGTTATGGCAATGAAAGTGCGTCAGGATTTTATGGGCGTGGATACTCGTATTAATACCCAAGAAATTCATCGCGTAAGTCAAATGGTTAGCCAGCTTTGCAATATGCCAATTCAACCGAATAAAGCCATCGTAGGCTCAAATGCTTTTGCCCATTCTTCTGGTATCCATCAAGATGGTATGTTGAAAAACAAAAATACCTACGAAATTATGTCTCCAGAAACCATTGGCTTGAAAAAAGAAAAATTGAATTTAACTGCACGTTCAGGTCGAGCCGCTGTGAAAGGTCATATGACGGATATGGGGTATAACGAACAAGATTATGATTTGGATAAATTGTATGACGCGTTCTTAAAATTGGCGGATAAAAAAGGTCAAGTGTTCGATTATGACTTGGAAGCCTTGGCATTTATCGATATGCAACAAGGGGATGAAGATCGTTTGGTATTAGATAAACTTTCTGCGCATTCAACGAAAGAATATCCAGCCACAGCCTTTGTGCAATTGAAATTAGATGGCGAAAAATTAAGTACGTCTTCAATTGGCGGTAATGGCCCAGTAGATGCGGTTTATAACGCCATCTTAAATTTAACAGGCTTAGAAATCAAAATGTCTCACTATAACTTAACCGCGAAAGGCGAGGGTGCAGAAGCATTAGGGCAAGTGGATATTGTGGTGGAACACAAAGGGCGTAAATTTCACGGCGTTGGTTTAGCAACAGACATTGTTGAATCTTCCGCACTTGCTTTAGTTCATGCGATTAATGCGATTTATCGAGCGCATAAAGTGGCAGACATTAAAAGCCACAAACATCACTAACCCAATCCCCCTCTTTAGCAAAGAGGGGTTAGGGGAGATTTGGCAGAAGTAACATCAACCTCAGTGGTGAATTTTATATCGTTAAAATCTCCTCCAGACCCTCTTCACAAAAGATGAGAGAAAATTAACCGCACTTTAGTGTGACTGAAATAGGAAAACAATATGCAATTATACAACATCGCTGTTCTACCAGGAGACGGTATTGGTCCCGAAGTAATGGCTGAAGCCATTAAAGTATTAAACAAAGTCCAAGAAAAATTTGGTTTTAAACTTAACTTCAATGAGTTTTTTGTCGGTGGTGCTGCCATTGATCATTGTGGTTGCCCATTACCAGCAGAAACTTTAAAAGGTTGTGATGAGGCTGATGCGATTTTGTTTGGGTCTGTAGGCGGCCCTAAATGGACAAATTTACCGCCCGATCAACAACCGGAACGCGGTGCATTATTGCCTTTGCGTAAACATTTCAAATTATTCTGTAATCTTCGTCCTGCAACCCTTTATAAAGGCTTGGAAAAGTTCTGCCCATTACGTGCAGATATTGCTGCAAAAGGCTTTGATATGGTGGTGGTTCGTGAATTAACGGGTGGGATTTATTTCGGTCAGCCAAAAGGTCGTGAAGGCGAAGGCGCACAAACCAAAGCATTTGATACGGAAGTGTATTATAAATATGAAATCGAACGCATTGCACATGCGGCTTTTGATGCAGCAATGAAACGTCGTAAACACGTGACTTCAGTGGATAAAGCTAACGTATTACAAGCTTCAATCTTATGGCGTGAAACCGTAACTGAAGTGGCTAAAAACTACCCTGAAGTCACTTTAGAACACATTTATATCGACAATGCCACAATGCAATTAATCAAAGCACCAGAATCTTTTGATGTTTTGCTTTGTTCTAACATTTTCGGCGATATTATTTCTGACGAAGCAGCGATGATCACGGGTTCTATGGGAATGTTGCCATCTGCCAGCTTAAATGAAGAGGGTTTTGGTTTATACGAGCCTGCTGGTGGTTCTGCCCCTGATATTGCAGGCAAAGGCATTGCCAACCCAATCGCACAAATTCTTTCTGCCGCGATGATGTTGCGTTACAGCTTCAACTTAAACGAAGCAGCAGATGCCATTGAAAATGCGGTTCAAAAAGTCTTGGCAAATGGACATCGCACCGCCGATTTAGCAGATGATTCTACACCAGTTTCAACGGCAGAAATGGGTACATTGATTGCACAAGCAATTTAATACTAATTAAAGTGCGGTTGAAAAACACGTCGAATTTTAACCGCACTTTCCTTAACGAATAGAGAAAAATATTATGGCAAAAACACTTTACGAAAAATTATTTGATTCACACATTGTGTATGAAGCAGAGGGCGAAACGCCGATTTTGTATATCAACCGTCATTTGATTCACGAAGTAACCAGCCCGCAGGCCTTTGATGGGTTACGCGTCGCAAATCGCCAAGTACGTCAAGTAAACAAAACTTTCGGCACAATGGATCACAGCATTTCTACTCAAGTACGCGATGTCAATAAACTTGAAGGTCAAGCCAAAATTCAAGTGTTAGAACTGGATAAAAATACCAAGGCGACGGGTATCAAATTATTTGATATGACAACGAAAGAGCAGGGAATCGTACATGTGATGGGGCCTGAGCAAGGCTTAACTTTACCTGGTATGACAATCGTCTGCGGTGACTCCCACACAGCTACTCACGGTGCATTCGGTGCTTTAGCATTTGGTATTGGTACTTCTGAAGTAGAACACGTATTAGCCACCCAAACTTTAAAACAGGCTCGAGCAAAAAGTATGAAAATTGAAGTGCGTGGTAAAGTCGCATCAGGTATTACGGCAAAAGATATTATTCTTGCCATTATCGGTAAAACCACGATGGCAGGCGGAACAGGACACGTTGTGGAATTTTGTGGAGAAGCGATCCGAGACCTTTCTATGGAGGGTCGTATGACCGTCTGTAATATGGCAATTGAAATGGGCGCGAAAGCAGGCTTGATTGCACCAGATGAAACCACATTTGCATATTTGAAAGATCGTCCACATGCACCGAAAGGTAAAGATTGGGATGATGCCGTTGCTTATTGGAAAACCTTAAAATCTGACGATGATGCACAATTTGACACTGTGGTAACGCTAGAAGCAAAAGACATCGCACCACAAGTCACTTGGGGGACAAACCCAGGGCAGGTAATTTCTGTGAATGAAACCATACCAAATCCGCAAGAAATGGCAGATCCTGTACAACGTGCTTCGGCGGAAAAAGCCTTACATTATATTGGCTTGGAAGCTGGTACTAATTTAAAAGAGGTTAAAGTTGATCAAGTGTTTATTGGATCTTGCACCAACTCACGTATTGAAGATTTACGCGCAGCAGCGGCAGTGATGAAAGGTCGTAAAAAAGCGGATAACGTAAAACGTATTTTAGTGGTACCAGGTTCTGGTTTAGTAAAAGAACAAGCGGAAAAAGAGGGCTTGGATAAAATCTTTATTGCCGCAGGTGCAGAATGGCGTAATCCAGGTTGTTCAATGTGTTTAGGAATGAATGATGACCGTTTAGGCGAATGGGAACGCTGTGCTTCTACATCTAACCGTAACTTTGAGGGGCGTCAAGGTCGTAATGGGCGTACCCATTTAGTAAGTCCTGCAATGGCAGCGGCGGCAGGAATGTTCGGTAAATTTGTTGATATTCGTGAAGTGGCATTAAATTAAGGCTCAATAAGAGGAAAAGAAAAATGGCAGGATTTAAACAACTTTCAGGCTTAGTCGTACCATTGGATGCGGCGAATGTAGATACCGATGCGATTATCCCAAAACAATTTTTACAAGCCATTACCCGCGTAGGTTTCGGCAAACATTTATTCCACGAATGGCGTTATCTTGATGTGGACGGCACCAAGCCAAATCCAGAATTTGTCTTAAATTTTCCGCAATATCAAGGTGCGACGATTTTGTTGGCGCGTAAAAATTTAGGCTGTGGTTCTTCTCGTGAACATGCCCCTTGGGCATTAGCCGATTATGGTTTTAAAGTGATGATCGCTCCAAGTTTTGCAGATATTTTCTATAACAACAGCTTAAATAATCATATGTTACCGATTCGTTTAAGCGAAGAAGAAGTGGAAGAAATCTTCCAATGGGTGTGGGCAAATGATGGCAAACAAATCCATGTAGATTTAGAAGCGATGACGGTCACTGTAGGGGATAAAGTTTATCACTTTGAACTGGATGAATTTCGCCGTCATTGTTTGTTAAACGGATTGGACAATATCGGCTTAACTCTACAGCACGAAGACAAAATCTCAGAATACGAGAAAAACATCCCAGCGTTCTTGCGTTAAAAAATGATAAAAGTGCGGTGATTTTTCACCGTACTTTTGATCTAATCTAACGTTTTAATGATTCCATTATCGACTGAAAACATTTTTCTGTTTTCGACTTGCATCTCTTTTAATTGTTCTTGAGTAATGGCGGTAACAAACACTTGTGAGCCACTTTGTTGTAATCGTTCTGCCAACAATGCTCGTTTATATTGATCCAATTCCGATGCAAAATCATCGATCAAAAAAATACAATGGCGTTGCTTTTCTTTCATTAAATGCTCGCCTTGAGCCAGTCTCAATGCGCACATTAAAAGTTTAAGCTGTCCACGAGAAAGCACATCTTCCACCGGCAATCCCTGTGCTTTGAAACGAAAATCAGCTTTTTGAGGTCCAGAAAATGTGTAATTTAAGGCACGATCTCGTTCAAAATTTTGCTCAAGAACCTCTGCGTAATCTGTATTTTTTTCCCATCCTTGATGAAAGCTGACATTAATTTCTAATTCAGGGAGGAAAAGTTGGCAAGTTTGCTCGATTTCAGGGCGTAGTGCTTCTGCATATTCAGCACGCCATTGACTCACTTGATGAGCGAGTTTGGCAAGCTCGACATCCCAAACTTTAATAGCGGAGTAGGTCTGATTTTGTGCAAGCGCTGCATTTCTTTGTTTGAGTAATCGATTAAGGTTGCTCCAGGCAGCATAAAAACTTGTTTGATGGTGAAAAAGTCCCCAATCCAAAAATGCTCGACGATAACTTGGCCCACCATTCAGTAAGGTTAAGCCTTCTGGGGTGATTAATTGCATTGGTAAAAGATGAGCAAGATCGGAAATTTTATTGCCATCTTCACCGTTAATTTTTACTAACGTGTTGCCTTGACGAAGTTTTTGTAATCCCACTGACCATTGATGTTGGCTTTCTTGGATTTGTCCAAATAGGGTAAAGTGAGGTTCGTCGTAAGAAATGATGCGATTTGTTACCGCACTTTTGAATGAGCGTCCGTGACCAAGATAAAAAATAGCTTCTAATAAGCTCGTTTTTCCGCTGCCATTGTTGCCGACCAAAAAGTTAAAGCCGGGATCAAAATCAAGATCCACGGCTGTTAAGTTACGAAATTTTTCGACCAATAAACGCGAAATCGCCATATTATAAACGCATTGGCATAATTACATATTCGCTACTGCTGTCTTCGCAGTTTTCGATTAAGCAACTAGAAGAGGCATCAGTTAGACGCATGCGAACTTGATTACATTTAAGCGCATTTAAAACATCAAGAATATAGGTGACATTAAAGCCGACTTCTAATTCTTCGCCATTGTAATTGACATCCACGATTTCTTCCGCTTCTTCATGTTCGGTGTTGGAGGCGGTAATTTTTAGTTGGTTTTCGCTTAAGTTTAAACGCACGCTACGCACACGCTCATTCGATAAAATTGATGCGCGAACAAAGGCTTGTTTAAGAATTTCCCAGCTGCCTTCGACAATTTTCGTTGCATTACGAGGCAACACTCGGCGATAGTCAGGGAAACGACCATCAATTAATTTTGATGTAAATACAATGTTTTTTAAATGGATACGTAAATTGTTGGTACCGATTTGTAAACGTGCAGGCTCATCGCTTGTTTCTAATAAACGAACAAGTTCTAACACGCCTTTACGCGGTAGAATCACCGAATGATTTTGTAATTCTTGTTCAAGCGAGATGGTGCATACCGCAAGTCTATGGCCATCTGTCGCCACAGTACGCAATAAATTGCCTTCTGTTTCAAATTTCATGCCATTTAAGAAATAGCGCGCATCTTGGTTTGCCATGGAAAATTGAGTGGCTTCAATTAAACGGCGCAAGGTATTTTGCGGTAGTTCAAAATCTACTTCAGACTGCCAGTCCGTGAGGTTTGGATATTCTTCTGCAGGTTGAGTTGTAAGTGTAAAACGGCTACGCCCAGATTGTACTAACGCACGGTCTTCCTCAAAAGTAACCGTGATTTCCGAATCATCAGATAAAGTGCGGCAAATATCTAAGAATTTTTTTGCTGGAATCGTGAAGGTGCCATTTTCAGAAGACGATGAAAGCTGAGTTTGACTCGATAATTCGACTTCCAAATCTGTACCTGTGATAGTCAATTGATTATCTTCAATTTGCAACAACACGTTGTTTAATACAGGAATGTTTGGACGACTACTCAATACGCCACATACTTGTTGCAACGGTTTTAATAAATTTTCTCTTGAAATACTAAATTGCATTGCGTTCTCCTTTTATGCGGACAAAGTGCGGATTAAATTCGCCCAATCTTCTTGAATACTATTGTCTTGTTCGCGGAATTTTGGGACTTCGCGACAAGCGTTTAATACGGTCGTGTGATCACGGTCAAATGCACGACCGATTTCAGGCAAACTGCGATTTGTGAGTTCTTTTGCTAACGCCATTGCAATTTGGCGAGGACGAGTCACTGAGCGCGCTCGACTTTTTGATTTTAAATCTGAAACCTTAATTCGATAATATTCAGCTACTACTTTTTGAATATTTTCAATGGTAACCAAGCGTTCTTGCAGAGCCAAAATATCTTTCAAGGTATCACGCACGAAATCAATATCAATGTCACCTCCTTTGAAGTCTTGCATTGCTTTCACTCGATTTAATGCCCCTTCGAGTTCACGCACGTTGGTACGCAAGCGTTGAGCAATGAAGAAAGCGACTTCTTCTGGCAAGTTCATATTATGCTCTTCCGCCTTTTTCAATAAAATCGCTACGCGAGTTTCAAGATCGGGCGGCTCAATAGCTGTTGTTAAGCCCCAGCCAAAACGTGATTTTAAACGTTCTTCAATTTTTTCAATTTCTTTAGGATAACGATCTGACGTTAAGATAATTTGGCGACCCGTTTCAAATAAGTTATTGAATATATGGAAGAATTCTTCTTGGGTTTTTTCTTTTTCAGCGAAAAATTGAATATCATCCACTAAAAGCGCATCGAGAGAACGATAGAATTTTTTGAACTGATCCATTTTATTGTCACGCACTGCTTTTACCATATGTTGCATAAAGTTATTTGCGTGAATGTAAAGCACGCGCGCATTCGGTTTATTGGCTAAAATGCCATTGCCAATTGCGTGTAATAAGTGGGTTTTACCTAAACCTGTACCACCATATAAAAAGAAAGGATTGGCCGAAGGTTCGCCTGGAGCTTGAGCAAGTTTTTGACCGACTGCGCGTGCGAGTTGGTTCGATTTACCTTCAACAAAGTTATCAAATAAGTGTTTAGTATTGAGATGAGATTCAAATTTTACTGAAGCACTAGATTCAGCTTGAAAATCTACCGCACTTTCTTTTTTAGGATTGTCACTTGGTGCACTCTCCACTACTTTAGGTGCTGGTTTGACCCCTTCTTTTAAAGAAATGCGCAGTTCAGGATTTTGTGCAAGTGTTTGACAAATTTGCTGGATTTGTGCGAGATAATGAGTTTCCACCCAACCTTTCACAAACATATTAGAAGCATATAAAACAATGTGGTTATCCGCCACCATATCAGCCTGTAAAGGACGAAGCCAAGTGCTAAGATCGCTGGCTGAAACTTGATCTTGAAGTTGTAACAGGCAACTTTGCCAAAGATTTGAGAGATTCACAAAAGGATCCTTGTTGTTTTTGTAATTAGAGAAAAGTGCGGTAAAAATTGGCGGAGATTTTACAATAAATGCGTGGAAAAATCTTCTAAAAAATCGGCTTGAGATTTATACAAAAACCCGTATAATCCCCCCGATTTTGGAAGTTCGAGAGTTTTTCCCGAAAAATTTCCGTTTCTTATTTGACGAACGCGTATTTTATGATTAAAATTGCGCTCTATTTTTATTAACTCATAATCTGGATTTAGGTAGATTACAATGAAACGTACATTTCAACCTTCTGTATTAAAACGTAGTCGTACTCACGGTTTCCGTGCTCGTATGGCAACTAAAAATGGCCGTCAAGTTTTAGCGCGTCGTCGTGCTAAAGGTCGTAAAAGTTTATCTGCATAATCACCGTTCTTAGTGGTTAAGCTGAACTTTTCAAGGGAGTTACGTTTGTTAACTCCCGTTCAATTCAAAAATGTCTTCGAACAACCGTTCAGAGCTAGCACTCCAGAAATAACTATCCTTGCCAGAAAAAATAATCTTGAGCATCCTCGCTTAGGTTTGACTGTGGCTAAAAAACATTTAAAACGAGCTCATGATCGTAATCGTATTAAACGCTTAGTACGAGAAAGTTTTCGTTTATCGCAACATCGTTTACCAGCATGTGATTTTGTTTTTGTTGCAAAAGGGGGTATTGGTAAGCTTGATAATAGCTCTTTTGTGCAAATCTTAGAAAAATTATGGCAACGACACATTCGTTTGGTGCAAAAATCTTAATTGGATTTATTCGTTTCTATCAACTTGTTATTAGTCCTCTTATCGGACCGCGTTGTCGGTTTGTGCCTACTTGTTCTTGCTATGGCATTGAAGCGTTAAAAACACATGGATTGTTAAAAGGTAGTTGGCTTACTCTAAAACGTGTATTAAAATGTCACCCCTTGAACGCTGGTGGATTCGATCCTGTTCCACCTAAAATCAATAATAACGATGAGAAAAAATAATGGACTCAAGACGTAGCCTATTAGTGTTAGCGCTAATTTTTATTTCTTTCCTTGTTTATCAGCAATGGCAATTGGATAAAAATCCACAGGTGCCAACTGAGCAAACAACTTCAATGACTGCCAATTCTGATGTTCCGGCAAGTTCTCCTTCTTCTAATTCACAAGTCGTATCAGATTCTCAAACTCATGGTCGTATTATTACCCTTGAAAACGATGTATTCCGTTTGAAAGTTGATACTTTAGGCGGTGATGTAATTAGTTCTGAATTACTAAAATATGACGCAGAATTGGATTCAAAAACACCATTTGAGTTATTAAAAGACACCAAAGAACATGTGTATATTGCACAAAGTGGTTTAATTGGTAAAAATGGTATCGATACTCGTTCTGGTCGTGCGCAATATCAAATTGAAGGTGATAATTTTAAATTAGCTGATGGTCAAGCGTCTCTTTCAGTTCCTCTTCTTTTTGAAAAAGATGGTGTGACTTATCAAAAAATCTTTGTGTTAAAACGTGGTAGCTACGATTTAGGCGTGGATTACAAGATTGATAACCAAAGTAGTCAAGCTATTGAAGTCGAGCCTTATGGTCAATTGAAACATTCTATTGTTGAAAGCTCTGGTAATGTCGCAATGCCAACTTATACTGGTGGCGCATATTCTTCTTCAGAAACTAACTATAAAAAATATAGTTTTGGCGATATGAAGGATAATAATCTTTCTATTGATACTAAAGCTGGTTGGGTTGCAGTATTGCAGCATTATTTCGTATCGGCTTGGATTCCTAATCAAGATGTAAATAATCAGCTTTACACAATTACAGATACTAAAAATAATGTCGCTTCCATCGGTTATCGTGGTCCTATTGTCACTATTCCTGCTGGTGGTCAAGAGACGATTACAAGTTCATTATGGACTGGCCCTAAACTTCAAAATCAGATGGCTACCGTAGCAAATCACTTAGATTTAACTGTTGATTACGGTTGGGCTTGGTTTATTGCGAAACCGTTATTCTGGTTATTAACCTTTATCCAAGGGATTGTGTCTAATTGGGGTTTAGCGATTATCTGTGTAACAATCGTTGTGAAAGCAATTTTGTATCCACTTACGAAAGCACAATATACATCAATGGCTAAAATGCGTATGTTGCAACCTAAAATGCAAGAAATGCGTGAACGTTTCGGTGATGATCGCCAACGTATGAGCCAAGAAATGATGAAACTTTATAAAGAAGAAAAAGTAAATCCACTTGGTGGTTGTTTGCCAATTCTTCTTCAAATGCCAATCTTCATCGCATTGTATTGGACGTTTATGGAAGCAGTTGAATTACGCCATGCTCCATTCTTTGGTTGGATTCAAGATTTATCAGCACAAGATCCTTATTATATTTTCCCTATTTTAATGGGTATCTCAATGTTCTTGTTGCAAAAAATGTCGCCAACACCAGTGGCTGATCCAATGCAGCAAAAAGTGATGAACTTTATGCCATTAGTCTTTATGTTATTCTTCTTATGGTTCCCGGCTGGTTTAGTGTTGTACTGGTTAGTTTCTAACTTAATTACAATTGCACAACAGCAATTAATTTATCGAGGGTTAGAGAAAAAAGGGTTACATTCCCGTAAGAAATAGTCACTAGTTGGTAAAAAGAAAGGCACGAATAGTGCCTTTCTTTATTTTGCTGTCGTGGGTAAGTATACCCACGGTTAATTATAGTAATAATAGTTCCCCTTTGGGGAACGTCAGGCGTTACCCCAAAGGGGTAGCACTGCAATGAACCTAGGGTATACTTACCCTAGGTAATAATATAACCCTAGGCAATCAACCGTGGGTAAGTATACCCACGGTTAATTATAGTTATAATAGTTCCCCTTTGGGGAACGTTAAACTCTACCCCAAAGGGGTAGTATTGGAATAAACCTAGGGTATACCTACCCTAGGAAAGATATCTATCCCAGACAATAATAGGTTTTATATGAAAGAAACAATCGTTGCTCAAGCTACTGCGCCAGGTCGTGGTGGTATTGGGATTTTAAGAGTCTCTGGGCCTTTAGCAACAGAAGTTGCACAAGCGGTGTTGGGAAAATGTCCTAAGCCAAGAATGGCTGATTATCTCCCTTTTAAGGATGCTGATGGCACTGTTTTAGATCAAGGGATTGCCCTTTACTTCAAATCACCAAATTCATTTACTGGTGAGGATGTATTGGAATTGCAAGGTCATGGTGGGCAGGTTGTATTAGATTTATTACTCAAACGTATTTTACAAATTGATGGAATCCGTTTGGCGAGACCGGGTGAGTTTTCTGAACAAGCTTTTTTGAATGATAAATTGGATCTTGCTCAAGCGGAAGCCATTGCGGATTTAATTGATGCAACATCAGAACAGGCAGCACGTTCCGCATTAAAATCTTTGCAAGGTGAATTTTCGAAGAAAGTAAATGAATTAGTTGATTTTGTTATTTACTTACGCACCTATGTAGAAGCAAGCATTGATTTTCCTGATGAAGAAATTGATTTCTTGGCGGATGGAAAAATTGAAGCAAACTTACGCGGTATTATTAATCAGTTGAAAGATGTTCGCTCTGAAGCCAAACAAGGTTCTATTTTACGTGAAGGCATGAAAGTGGTGATTGCCGGTCGCCCAAATGCAGGCAAATCTAGCTTGCTTAATGCGCTTGCTGGCCGCGAAGCAGCTATAGTAACGGATATTGCAGGTACAACGCGTGATGTACTGCGTGAGCATATTCATATTGACGGCATGCCATTGCATATTATTGATACCGCGGGTCTTCGAGATGCAACCGATGAAGTCGAGCGCATTGGCATTTCTCGCGCATGGACGGAAATTGAACAAGCCGATCGTATCATTTTGATGTTAGATAGTAGCGATCCTGAAAGTGCTGATTTAAGCAAAGTGCGGTCAGAATTTTTAGCAAAATTACCCATAACGTTGCCTGTCACTATTGTTCGAAACAAAATAGATTTAAATGGCGAACAAGCAAGTGAAAGCGAAGAGAGCGGTTATCAAATAATTCGTCTTTCCGCTCAAACGCATGATGGTGTACAACTTTTACGTGAGCATCTGAAACAAGCAATGGGCTTTCAAACTGGTATGGAAGGGGGCTTTTTAGCTCGTCGTCGTCATTTAGATGCACTTGAGAAAGCTGCAGAGCATTTGCAAATCGGTTTGGTTCAACTTACAGAATTTCACGCAGGAGAGCTTTTAGCGGAAGAATTACGTTTAGTTCAAACTTACTTGAGTGAAATTACAGGTGAATTCACATCAGATGACTTGCTAGGTAATATTTTTAGTTCTTTCTGTATTGGAAAATAGCAAGAGTAGAGTGCGGTCATTTTCTTGGGCAAAAATTTAGATCAAAAGCGGAAATTTTTGGTGGAATAGTGCTGATTGGAATTGGTATTAGCCTGCTTTATGAGCACGGTGTTTTCACTTTTTAAGATGCTAATTTTCTACGTTTAGATTATAATCGGGGAAAATTTTATGTTTATAACAAGGGTTATAGAATGTTAATTGAAAAAATGCACAATTTATCAAATTCAAAGGCAGCTAAGTTTATTTTGGGTTTGATTACTTTATCGTTTTTAGTCGGGGGGATGTCTGGCTATCTTTTTAGTTCAAATGATACTTATGCTGCAAAAGTTAATGGTGAAGTGATTTCGCAACAGGATTTTTTAAATCGCTACAACCAAGAATTTGAGGCTCGTGCACAACGCGAAGGCGAAGCATTTATGGCTCAGTCAGATTCTCCTGAATTTGTTACCGCACTTCGTCAAAGCACCATCAATCGAATGATTGATCAAGAATTGCTTCGTCAATATGCGAAAGAATTAAAATTAGGCGTCAGTGATGAAATGATTAAACGAGCAATCGTGACAGATCCTAATTTTCAAGTTAATGGCAAATTTGATAACGGTGTTTATCAACAAGTATTACAACAAAATCGTTTAAGTTCAGATGGTTATGCGGCTATTTTGCGTGGCGCATTGACTCTTGAACAAATGCAAAGTGGTGTTGCTAACAGTGAGTTTATCGTGCCTGTTCAGGCAAAAAATACCTCAGAAGTTTTCTTCCAAAAACGTTCAGCGCGCTTAGCGACGTTATCTCTTGCTGATGAAATGGCAAAGCAATCGGTATCCGATGATGAAATTAAAGCTTATTACGAAGCTAATCAAAAATCTTTTGTTCAGCCAGAACAAGTGAAGGTTCAATATATTGATCTCTCAGGTAGCCAAATCGAAAAAGGTATCGAAGTTAAAGATGTAGAAATTGCGCAATATTATCAAGATAATAAAGCTCAATTTATGACTCAGCGTTTAGCACATATTCAATTTGCAAATGAGCAAGACGCTAAGGCTACTTACGATGAATTGCAAAAAGGTGCAAATTTCGCTGATGTAGCTAAAGCTAAATCTTTAGATAAAGTTTCTGGTGAGAATGGTGGTGATTTGGGTTGGGTAAATGCGAATGAATTACCAAAAGCCTTTGAAGATGCCGCAGCTGCATTGCAGGTAGGGCAATATAGCCAGCCAATCAATGTGGATGGCAATTACCATATTGTTTTAGTGCAAGAACGTAAAGCTCAAACTTTAGATGAAGTGAAAGCACAAGTTGCAGATTTAGTGCGTAAATCCTTATTAGAAAATCGTTATTACGCAATTGAAAAGCAAGTGCGTGATAAGGCTTTTGAAGATAGCAAATCTCTGAATACCGCTGCACAAGTTGCAGGTGTTAAAGTTCAAGAGAGCGGTTATTTTTCTCGTCAAAATGTACCTGCAGAATTAAATTTCCCTAATGTAGTTTCTGCCGTTTTTGAATCTGATATTGCCAATGGTGGCGCTAATTCAGAGCCTTTGAATGTCGGCGATTATCACGCTATTGTAGTGCGAGTGTTAGATCATAAACCTGAAGGTGTGAGAACATTGGAAGATGCGAAAGCAGATATTGAAATGTTCTTAAAACGCCAGAAGGCTGAAAATGTTCTTAACGAAAAAGCACAACAAGCGGTGAAAGCATTAAGCGAAAATGCTGAATCGAAAGTGGATGGAATTAATTTCTCAAGTGAGCAAACTTTTACTTTAAGTGAAAATAAAGATCCAATTTTAACAAATGGTGTATTCTCAATTGCTAAACCAGAATCAGGTAAAGTGGTTTACCAAGTTGCTCGTAATGATAAAGGCGATGTGGTTGTTATTGCTTTAAATAAAGTAGAAGACGGCGTGCTTAACGATAAAGAATTAAGCCAATTTAGTGCTCAGTTATTACGTACCAGTCAAGCTGAAGTTCAAGTGCAATTAATGCAAGGATTGCGTGAGAGAGCAAAAATTGAAGTAAATGATTCTTTCATCAATCAAGATGATGAAGCACAGCAATAATTGATTAAATTGCAATCTCAGATAAATTTTGATAAAAAGTGCGGTAAATTCACCGCACTTTTTTATAGGGAGCAAACAATGGCAGAAGAAACAATTTTTAGTAAAATCATCCGTAAAGAAATTCCTGCAAATATTGTCTATCAAGATGAATTAGTCACAGCGTTTCGTGATATTTCACCACAAGCTAAAACACATATTTTGATCATTCCAAATAAAGTAATCCCAACAGTGAATGATGTAACGGAGCAAGATGAAGTATCGCTAGGTCGATTATTTAGCGTGGCGGCTAAACTCGCTAAAGAAGAAGGCATTGCAGAAGACGGTTATCGCCTAATTATGAATTGCAATAAACATGGTGGGCAAGAAGTATTCCATTTGCATATGCATTTAGTCGGTGGTGAACCTTTAGGTAGAATGTTAGCGAAATAATGAAAAAATATTTTTTAATTTTGGCGAGCCTTGTGCTCGCTGCTTGTTCAAGTTCAGTAGAAAACTTAACTTATTCAACGAAGCCGATTTTAAATATCACATCTAATCTTTCACCTTTAATTCAAGTTGAAACGAGTCAAAAATCAGCGCTTATAAAAAATAAAAGTCAGCAACTTTTGAATATAAGTTACTACTTATATTGGTACGATCATTTAGGAGTAACCCAAACTTGGGAAAATCAGCAAGAGAGCTATTCCGCTCAATTGTTGCTAAAACCACAAGAAGAGAAATCGATCGATTTAATTAAACCCACTGTAGAAAGTAAAAATTATCGCCTTTATTTAAAATAATTTATGAGCACGTTGTTAATTGATTTAAAAGGAAAAGAGTTGGAACAAGAGGAAGTTGAGTTACTTTCTCACCCTCTTGTTGCAGGATTGATTTTATTTACTCGAAATTTTGAAGACAGAGAACAAATTCAAGAATTAATTCGTTCTGTTCGTCAGCGAGTGAAAAAGCCTTTATTGATTACGGTGGATCAAGAAGGTGGACGAGTTCAACGTTTCCGTGATGGATTCACAACGTTGCCTTCAATGCAGGCTTTTCAAGAAACACTGTCCACAACTGAACAAGTGAGTTTTGCTAAAGAAGCAGGTTGGCAAATGGCAGCAGAAATGATTGCCTTGGATATTGACTTAAGTTTTGCGCCGGTGCTGGATTTGGGGCATGAATGTCGAGCGATTGGTGATCGCAGTTTTTCATCTGATGTAAAAAGTGCGGTAAATTTAGCAGCCGCTTTTATCGATGGTATGCATCAAGCAGGTATGGCATCTACAGGTAAACATTTCCCTGGTCATGGCCATGTATTAGCCGATTCTCATTTAGAAACACCTTATGATGATCGCGCAAAAGACGAAATTTTTAGTGGCGATCTCCAACCTTTCCAGCAGTTGATTTCACAAAATAAACTCGATGCCATTATGCCTGCACATGTCATTTATAGACAATGTGATAGTCAACCAGCAAGTGGTTCAGAATATTGGTTGAAAGAAATCTTACGAAAACAATTAAATTTCCAAGGTGCGATTTTTTCCGATGATCTCGGTATGAAAGGCGCAGGTGTAATGGGCGATTTTGTGGAGCGTAGCAAAAAAGCACTGAATGCAGGTTGTGATCTTTTGTTACTGTGCAATGAACGTGAAGGTGTCATTCAAGTATTAGATAATCTAAAAATTAATGAAAATGAACCGCACTTTATGGCTCGTCAAGCTCGATTACAAAATTTATTTAAACGTAGAGTGATCAAGTGGAATGACTTGGTTTTAGATCAACGTTGGAAATTGAATCACCGAAATCTCGCAGATATTCAAAGCCGTTGGCTAGATATTCAGGCTGCAAGAAAATGATTGATTGTCGATACTATCAACAAAATGAATGTCGTTCTTGTCAATGGCTTGAGATACCTTATAGTCAGCAGCTAACTGAAAAACAACATCATTTAAAGCAGCAACTGATTTCTATTAATTGCGATGGAGCGCAATGGTTGGCTCCTTTTCAATCTGATGAACAAGGCTTTCGTAATAAAGCTAAGATGGTTGTTAGTGGTAGTGTTGAACGCCCGATACTTGGCATTCTAAAAAATCCTAATGATCCGCAAAGTGCGATTGATTTGTGTGATTGTCCCCTTTATCCAACTCATTTTTCATTGATTTTTCCGGTTTTGAAGGATTTTATTGGTCGTGCTGGTTTAGTACCTTATAACATTGCTAAACAAAAAGGTGAGCTTAAATATATTTTGCTGACAGAAAGTATTGCGACGGGAAAATTAATGTTGCGCTTTGTATTGCGCACAGAAAATAAATTGCCATTAATTCGTCGAGAATTACCCAAATTATTGGAAAAATTACCGCACTTAGAAGTGGTTGGCATTAATTTACAACCACAACACGCAGCCATTTTAGAAGGTGAACAAGAAACTTTTCTGACAGAACAACAATTTTTGCCAGAGAATTTCAACGGTATTCCGCTCTTTATTCGCCCACAAGGTTTCTTTCAAACCAATCCTAAAGTGGCTGCGGGATTATATGCAACCGCTCAGCAATGGGTGAGGGAATTACCAATCTATAAAATCTGGGATTTATTTTGTGGCGTGGGGGGATTTGGCTTACATTGTGCTAAAGCTTTACAGGAAAAATGGGGAAAAAATATAGAGTTAACTGGAATTGAAATTTCCTCATCCGCTATTTTTGCAGCGAGTCATTCCGCTAAAATATTGGGGTTAGAACATATAAATTTCCAATCTCTCGATGCGGCGAGTGTGATGAAAAATCAGGATAAGAATAAGCCAGATCTTGTGATTGTAAATCCACCACGTCGTGGAATTAGAAAGGAATTAAGTGAATTTCTTAACCAAATTCAACCGCACTTTATCTTGTATTCCAGCTGTAATGCCGTGACAATGGGTAAAGATTTACAGTATCTCACTTGTTATAAACCATTGAAAATTCAACTTTTTGATATGTTTCCGCAAACATCTCACTATGAAGTATTAGTTTTACTAGAAATAAAAAAGATTAATTAAGGTGAGATAGAAAAAGCTAGGGAATTTGAAAGAAGGGTGGTGGAACTAAGCAGAATTGGTCTTAACAGCAAGTGGCTTACTGCACGCATCCCTGCGGGATTTCTACCTAGCCCACCATAGATTAGAAAATGCATCTTGGTGTTCTAGCTTTTGCGGCATAAAACTATGCAATAAGGTTATAAACCTTTAAAAGCCACTATATCAGGAGACCAATCCTGTCTTCCCACTATATTTGTAAGAAGTTGAGTAATGATAGAATCCTTTATATTAATTGTCAATTAATGTTTTGAATATTATTTCTAATTAAACAAAAACCACCCAAATTGATTTTTGGGTGGTTTTATTTTGAATAAATTATGATGAAAAATTATCTTGCGCCATATACAACGATTGTTTTTCCATGAGCATGGATAAGATTCTGATCCTCTAACATTTTAATAATGCGTCCTACAGTTTCTCGTGAGCAACCAACCATTTGCCCTATTTCTTGACGTGTAATTTTGATTTGCATTCCATCAGGATGTGTCATTGCGTCAGGCTGTTTAGCTAAGTTCATTAGCGTTTGAGCAATACGACCTGCCACGTCTAAGAATGCTAAATTACTGACTTGGCGTGAAGTATTTTGTAAACGTCTTGCCAATTGCGCGGTTAAAAACATTAAGATTTCTGGGTTTGCTTGAATTAATTGGCGATATTTTTTATAAGAAATCTCAGCAATTTCACATGTTGTTTTTGTTTTTACCCAAGCAGAGCGTTTTGAACCTTCATCAAATAATCCAGCCTCACCAAAGAATTGTCCTGCACCCAAATAAGTGAGAATCATCTCTTTACCTTCATCATCTTTTGCTGACACCATTACAGAGCCTTTAATGACATAATAAAGTGTCGTTGCATCTTCACCTGCATGAATTAAAGTCGATTTTGCGGGATATTTATGTAAATGGCAGTGAGTAAGAAACCAATCTAAAACTGGATCTCGTTGAGTTGCCTCTTCTTCTTGAGAGGAGGTGACAACTTCATCAATTTCGGTTAATTCATTTGACATTCGTGCTCCTTACATTCCTGTTTCAAAAATTCCGTTTTATTTTTGATGTCAATGGATTCATGCAATTCAGACCATACAATCACCGCAATTCCATTGCGAATTTGAGTCAGTAAAAGTTGTTTTTTTTGGTTGAGTGAAAGTTCTTCTATACCGTAATCGGTTCCTTCGCGTAAAATTACGCTTTCTACGATATTATCTAATGTTTCTGCTTCTAGTTCTTGCCAAGGAATAATCATATATTTACTCGGTAAAGTCAATTAGGCAAAAAGTGGCTCGATAAAACGCCATTGTTGTTCGAAAGACTGGCTTGCATTCAGACGGAAGTTAGTACGAACATAGCGCATAAATTGTCCTTCACATAGTGTCACTAAATGCGAGGCAATTATACGTTCATCCACATTAAAGCCGCATCCTTCACGCAATTTTCGCATCTGTAAAATATTGACAAACTGCATTTCAAGACGATTAAAAAATTGTGCGACTCGAACTTGCAATTGCGCATCTTCAAACATTAATGCATGACCTGTTAGAATTCGAGTTAAGCCAGGATTTTTACGGGCAAAATCTAAGATCGTTTGTAAAATATCATGAATGCGATTCATTGTTTGGGTTTCGTTACGCATAGAAGCGGTAATACGGCTTAATAGGGTATTTTCGATATGCTCGATTAAGGCTTCAAACATTTTTGTTTTGCTTGGAAAGTAACGATATAACGCAGCTTCAGACACCCCCACTTCTTTTGCTAGACGAGCCGTTGTCATTCGCTCCATGCCGCGTTCGGAATGAAGCATATGTATCAACACAGTAAGCACTTGTTGACGACGTTCTTTTACCGTTCTTTTTTCAATTTTGGGTGTTTCAATTTTAGGCGCAATCTCTTCCACGCCTGATAAAGATAATTGTTCTTCTACCATAAATTATTGTTTACCTGAATGACCGAAACCGCCTTCACCACGTTCGGTTTGTTGAAAATCTTCTACAATATTAAATTCAGCTTGTACTACTGGCACGAAAACAAGTTGAGCAATGCGATCGCCGACTTCAATTTTGAATGGCTCATTTCCACGGTTCCACATTGATACCATTAATGGCCCTTGATAATCGGAGTCAATTAATCCCACAAGGTTTCCTAGCACAATGCCGTGTTTATGACCAAGACCCGAGCGAGGCAAAATCACTGCCGCTAAATTTGGATCCGCAATATAAATTGATAGCCCCGTCGGAATTAATTTGGTTTCACCGGGTTGAATTTCAAAGCTTTCATCGATTAATGCACGTAAATCAAGACCTGCCGAACCTTCAGTTGCATAAGTTGGCAGAGGAAATTCATTTCCAATGCGAGAATCTAAAATTTTTACGTCAATTTTTTTCATGTAATACTCCGTTTGAAATTCATTTTTAGGTAAAAGTGCGGTTGGAATTATAAGGTTTTTTGATAGCGTTCGATGATTTCATTAACTAAATCAGTTGCAAGTTCCACTTTTGATTTTAGCGATAATTTTTTATGACCATTTTTCCAAAAAAGCTGCAAGGCATTTTCATCTGCGTTAAAAACTTGTCCGCCAGATACATCGTTGGCACAAATC
Organism: Haemophilus haemolyticus M19501; assembly: GCF_000222025.1. Taxonomy (GTDB): domain Bacteria; phylum Pseudomonadota; class Gammaproteobacteria; order Enterobacterales; family Pasteurellaceae; genus Haemophilus; species Haemophilus haemolyticus_G. The sequence goes on from NZ_AFQO01000007.1 coordinate 295,350, forward strand.
ATATCAAGATTTTTGCGTTCAAGTTTATCTTTTGCATAATCATCAACATTTTGGGTTTCGGCCGCAAATCCAACAGTAAAAGGACGATGTGTTTTTAAATGTCCTACATCTGAGATAATATCGGGATTTTTAATTAACTTGATAGATATTTCATCTCCAGATTTTTTGATTTTTTGGTCAGCAACTTCAGCTACTCTGTAATCAGCAACGGCCGCACAACCAATAAAAATTTGATTTTTCACCGCACTTTCAAGAGAGGCTTGCCACATTTCTTGTGCTGAGATGACATTAATTCGAGTTACATTTTTGGGTGTTGTTAAATTCACTGGCCCTGAAATCAGCGTGACGTTTGCCCCACGTTCGGCAAATGCTTCAGCAATTGCAAATCCCATTTTGCCTGAACTATGGTTAGAAATATAACGAACTGGATCGATTACCTCACGCGTTGGGCCTGCTGTAATAGCGACATTTAATCCTTGTAGATCTTGTTTTTGAGAGAAAAAGTCAGAAAGAGCGGTAAAAATTTCCTCTGGTTCTGACATACGTCCTTTCCCCATATCGCCGCAAGCTTGAAAACCACTATTCGGGCCAACAAGCTCAATTCCACGCGTTTGAAGAGCCGTTAAATTTTGTTGAGTAATGGATTGGCGATACATCTGCTGATTCATTGCTGGGGCAAGAAAAATTGGCGCATCAGTCGCAAGACAAATTGTTGAAAGTAAGTCATTCGCCATGCCTACAGTAAGACGGGCAATAAAGTCTGCACTAGCTGGCGCAATAATAATGGCATCAGCCCATTTGGCAAGTTCAATATGACCCATTGCCAGCTCAGCTTGTGGATCAAGTAAAGATTGTGCGACAGCATTGCCAGAAATGGCTTGAAGCGTTAAAGGAGTAACAAATTCTGCTGCAGCTGGGGTTAATACTACACGTACTTCAGCTTCTGCTTTGCGTAATAAACGAATCAACTCTATTGTTTTATAGGCCGCAATACCGCCAGTTATGCCGACTACAATATGCTTTCCGTTTAATTTCATGTTTCAACCTTTGTTAGTGCTTAGCCACAATTCTGTTATTTTACTTTAATTTTATAGAATGCCCAATGCTATTTTTGCGATATATGTCGCAGACTTTGTATAAGTTACTCGTAAAACAAGAAAAGAGCGGTCAAAATTTTTTCTATTTTGCGTTCAATATTTTATGGAAAACAATGATGATTTAATGCCACGGGAAAAATTGCTTAAATTTGGCGTAGAAACTCTCGCTGATTATGAATTGCTGGCGATCTTTTTACGAACTGGCATAAAAGGCTGCCCAGTCATTCAGCTTTCGAAAAATGTCTTATCACATTTTGGTTCCTTGCATGCTTTACTTTCTGCGGATGAAAAAGCCTTCTGTTCTGTAAAAGGCTTAGGCATTACGCAATTTATTCAACTGCAAGCAATTACGGAAATGACCAAGCGTTATTTAAAGCAAGAGATGTTAAGTACGCCGATTATTAATGATCCTGAAACGGTAAAACTTTTTTTACTCACTGAATTGCAACATGAGGAAAGAGAAGTGTTTATGGTTTTATTTTTAGATAATCAACATCGTCTGATTAAAAAAGAGCGGTTATTTTTAGGTACAATTAATGTATCTGCTGTTTATCCTCGAGAAATTATTAAAGAAGCACTTTATTGTAATGCGGCTGCTTTAATTTTGGCGCATAATCATCCTTCAGGTATAACGGAGCCGAGTTATTCGGATCAGCTTATTACTAAAAAAATTCAGGAGTCTGCAGAATTAATGGAAATTAGAGTACTTGATCACTTAATTGTCGGAAAAACAGATTGCTATTCTTTTGCAGAGAACTTTTTATTATAAATTTTTATAATGTTGACCATTTTTTTACCGATTACATTCAGGAAAATCGCATTTGCACTTGAGAAATGAAAACAAAGCCAGTATAATTTGCGACCTTTAATATAGTAAGCGGGTCGGATTAGCGCGACCTGACGAGGTAGCAAGCTGGTTTTAACTGGCTTTAAACAATCCGAACCGTAAGCTCGAGCTTATATTTAATTATTGGAGATTATTATGTCTAGAGTTTGTCAAGTAACAGGCAAGCGTCCAGCTGTGGGTAACAACCGCTCACACGCGTTGAATGCGACACGTCGTCGTTTTCTTCCAAACCTTCACACTCACCGTTTCTGGGTTGAAAGTGAAAACCGTTTCGTGACCTTACGTTTAACTGCGAAAGGTATGCGTATTATCGATAAAAAAGGCATTGATACAGTGTTAGCTGAAATCCGTGCTCGTGGCGAAAAAATCTAAGGAGCTAAAACATGGCAGCTAAAGGCGCTCGTGAGAAAATCCGTTTAGTTTCTACAGCAGAGACTGGTCACTTCTACACAACTGATAAAAACAAACGTAATATGCCTGAAAAAATGGAAATCAAAAAATTTGATCCAGTAGTGCGTAAACACGTTATCTATAAAGAAGCAAAAATCAAATAATTTTGCTGATTTGAAAAAAGCCCGACATTGTTCGGGTTTTTTTGTATCCCAGATTTATTAAGGAACAAATCATGCCGGAACTTCCTGAAGTCGAAACTGCACTACGTGGTATTAGCCCTTATATTAAGAATTTTACGATTGAGAAAGTTGTCGTGCGCCAGCCTAAATTGCGCTGGGCCGTATCAGAGGAATTGATAACGCTAAAAAATGTAAAAATTGTCGATCTCACTCGTCGAGCAAAATATTTGATTATTCACACGGAAAAAGGTTATATCATCGGGCATTTGGGCATGTCAGGTTCGGTGCGAATTGTGCCACAGGATAGCGCAATAGATAAACATGATCATATTGATATTGTGATGAACAATGGCAAATTATTACGCTATAACGATCCGCGTCGTTTCGGTGCATGGTTGTGGACTGCAAATTTAGATAACTTTCATCTTTTCTTAAAGCTAGGGCCTGAACCGCTTTCTGATGAATTTAATGCAGAATATTTCTTCAAAAAATCTCGTCAAAAATCAACCGCACTTAAAACCTTCTTGATGGATAACGCTGTGGTGGTGGGTGTTGGAAATATTTATGCGAATGAAAGTTTGTTTATTTGTGGTATTCATCCACTTAAACTCGCTAAAAATTTGACCCGCAATCAATGTATTTCCTTAGTGAACACGATTAAAGATGTTTTGAGAAAAGCCATTATTCAAGGCGGAACGACACTTAAAGATTTTTTACAGCCAGATGGTCGCCCAGGTTATTTTGCACAAGAATTATTGGTATATGGCAATAAAGATAAACCTTGTCCAAAGTGCGGTGGAAAAATTGAAAGTTTAGTTATTGGGCAGCGTAATAGCTTTTTTTGCCCGAAATGTCAGAAAATGGGCTAAAACAAATAAATTTTCAAATTGAAAAACAAGTATTAAATATAATGAAAACAGCGGTCAAAATAGACCGCTATTTTTAATTTACTGGGAATTCTTCAATGACAACAGGAACTTGTAAGATTTTGCCTAACCGTAAAATAGTAACAAGAACTTTTGAATTAGGTTTTGTATTTGCGATAATTTGCATCATTTCTCGGGCTGAAATCCCCTCTTGATTATTTAATTTCAAAATCACATCGCCAACTTGAATACCTGATTTCGCAGCTGGGCTGTTCGGGCTTACGCCTGTAATCACTATGCCTTCTTCATTACTTGAACTAATATCACTTTGTACACCAAAATAACCTCGAATCACACGTCCATCACGCATAATTTTATGTAGTACGTCATTTGCAATATCTATTGGAATGGCAAAATTTAGTCCTTCTGCGATTTCATTTGCGGTTTTACCAATACTTAGCGTGCTGATTCCAACCAATTCCCCTGCAGAGTTAATCAAAGCACCACCTGAGTTTCCGCGGTTAATTGAAGCATCGGTTTGAATAAAATTTTGTCTGCCCACCGAATCGCCTACCGCATTACGCCCTATTGCACTAATAATACCTTGAGACACACTTTGTCCTAAATTGTAAGGATTACCGATTGCCAATACCACATCGCCTACGTGAGCTTGACGATTTGAATTTTGTGGAATAGTTGAAAGATTATTTGCACGAATTTTGAGAACAGCGAGATCAGTGAGATTATCTGAACCAACAAGGCTGGCCTCAAAAATATTTCCGTTTTGCAACGCTACTACAATTTGATCCGCATTTTGGATAACGTGTTTATTCGTCAGAATATAGCCATCTTTGCTCATAATCACGCCAGAACCTAAGTTATTCACTTGTAGTTGCTCATTATCATTAATGCTGGAAGAAAAAGAGCGGTTATAAACATTCACTACTGCTGGAGAGGCAATACGCACGGCATTTTTGAATGATACAATATCATCAGTAGTGAAGATGTTGCTGTTATTCAATCTTGGAACCGCAAACAAAATCACGCCCGCAGCAGCCAAGCCCCAAAGTGCGGAATGGAAAAGTTTTTTAAGCATTTAGATTCCTTTCGGTGTGTAAGTTAATTTTATATCATTACCGATTTGTTCTAATTCATTGAGTTGCCATAATGGTGCATCGGCAAGTTTAGTTAAATTCGGTAATTGGCATAGACCACGAGCATTGTCGCCAAGTAATTTTGGCGCAACGTAAATAATCAATTCATCCACTAATTTCGCATCAATTAAACTACCCGCTAAATTTGCTCCAGCTTCTACCCAAAGCATATTTATTTGGCGTTTTCCCAGTTCTCGCATTAATTCTTTTAGTAAATTTTCTTTTGGAAGAATAATTTGTTCGCAGAAATCAGGAAAGCCTGTTAAATCTCGTGGTTCATTAGAAACTAGCCAAACGGGAGAATGAGTTAAAAAAAGTTTATGAGTCGGCTGAATGCGATGTTGTGAATCTAAAATGACACGCACAGGCTGGCGAAGATCTTCTTTTTTATATTCTGTTTTAAGATTTTCAGGGAATTCATCCCAGCGTACATTAAGGCTTGGATCATCTGCAAGTACTGTCGCAGAAGTGGATAAAAGTGCGGATGATTTTGCACGCATTTTTTGTACGTCTGAACGAGCATCTGAACCCGTAATCCATTTACTTTCTCCACTTGCCATTGCAGTTCTCCCATCTAAACTCATCGCAAGTTTGAGTTGAACAAAAGGCATACCTTGACGCATTCGTTTTAAAAAGCCTTTATTTATTTTTTCCGCTTGATCGTTTAATAAATTCACCGCACTTTCGATACCAGCATCAGACAACATTTTCAAACCTTTTCCTGCGACTTGAGGATTAGGATCTTGCATAGCAGCAATGACTTTCACTATTCCAGCCTCGATTAATCCTAATGCACAAGGCGGTGTGCGACCATAATGAGAGCAGGGCTCTAAGGTGACGTAAGCGGTTGCTCCTTTCGCATTTTCACCCGCTTGAGCTAAGGCAACACGTTCAGCATGAGGTTGCCCCGCTTTAAAATGGAAGCCTTCCCCCACAATTTCACCATGTTTTACCAATACGCATCCCACCGATGGATTCGGTGTGGTGGTATATTGTCCTTTGGCGGCTAAATCCAAGGCTAGTTGCATAAATTTGTGATCTTGTGCGGAAAATTCGCTCATGATTAATCCTTTAGGTTCTCAATTTCTTTGGTGAATTGATTAATGTTATCAAAACTCAAATAGACCGATGCAAAACGAATATAAGCCACTTTATCGAGTTCTTTTAACTCATTCATCGCAAGTTTTCCAACCAGTTTACTTGGTACTTCACGTTCACCCGTCGCACGTAATTGAAAAATTATATGGTTAATTGCTTGTTCAACATCATCCGCACTTACAGGGCGTTTTTCCAACGCATGCTGAATACCACTGCGTAATTTATCTTCATTGAACGGCTCTCGAGTGCCGTCAGTTTTAATAATTTTTGGTACGATTAATTCGGCTGTTTCAAAGGTGGTAAAACGCTCATGACAATGGCCGCACTCACGGCGGCGGCGAACCTGATAGCCATCCGATACCAAACGGCTATCAATTACCTTGGTTTCTTCTGTAAAACAAAATGGACAGCGCATAGACAATTCTCCGTAAAAAAGGGCACTTATCTTAGCAAAAAATCGGTTCTTTGACGATTAGCTTTATGCCTTTCTTGTCTTCTTTTGTACGAATAATAAGCCAAACCAATCTTTTGTTTGTTTTAATAATTTTTTAATATTTTCAGGTTGTTCAAATCTTGAGGTCTGCGCCAATATGCGTGACCAATATGGATCTACTTGAGCGCCGTAATTGCTGTTTTCGCCCAGTTCCTGAAGTTTTGTAGAAATATTGTCAAAATCTACCGCACTTTCATCATTCACAATAAAATCATTAATATTTCTTATGGTTGGCACTAATTGTATTTCTATTTGGCTTTGTAAATAATCTTTTACGTAAGTTTGTAATTGAGCGAGAGCGGTTTTACGCTCAATAGGCGGTAATTCGATAACTTGATCTTGTGTAATTAATTTTGGTGGTACCGCATTTTCTTGTGTGACACATTGAATCAAATAATAAATCCAAGGACGGATGCAATAGCGATCTTTGTATTTCGCAAAATGCCACTGAATCACCTGTGAATCATCGCCAAATAAAGGCTCCATATAACCAAATAGACGGATTTTTTGATTTTCATTTTGCCAATCTACGGAGAGATTGAAATCGACGGAAGCATGTTTAGCTTCGTCAAGATCCGCTATTTTCTTTTTAAATTCAAGAACATTGTCGCGAATATTTTCAGCATAAACCTTTCCAAACTCGGCGCGAGGTAACACGCCTTTTACTTCTGCTTGTCTAAAATAATCAGCAAAATTTTGTTCATCAAGGTAGATTAAGTCATTATTGAGCGCGTAATTATCTAACCCACTTAAGGTAAAGTTTTCACTGTCGGCAATACGATCATCTTCATCTCGGAAATAGACACCGAGTTTTTTTTCAAAGAAAAATTTCACTGGGTTTTCCACAAAGCTGACTAAACGATCCAGTTCAATTTCTTCGATTTTTTCTGGGTTTTCTGTCATGGTGACGGCAAATTCTGAATTGCTAGCACTCGCGTCAAATTGCGCTATTGGCAACCATTTTGTCGCAAATGAGCGGGTAAATTTCTCGTTATATTTGAAATTATCTGGGCTAAATGCGGTCATTGGATGCTCAATCACCGTAAGAGTATGTTCGGTTTGCCCTTGATTAATATAATCTAGGAGTTGGCTTACTAATACAGAAGGTTCTTTCGGTTGATTATCTGTAATGGAACGGCCAACATAGCTGATATAGCAATAATCACGTGCTGCCAATAAGGCTTCTAAGAACAAATAGCGATCATCATCACGGCGGACACGATCACCTTTTTGATGATGATATTGCATTAAATCAAAACTGTTTGGTGTTTGTGTTCTAGGGTAATCCGCATCATTCATACCAAGCAAACAAACTACTTTGAATGGCACAGAACGCATTGGTAATAAGGTGCAGAAGTTTACTTTCCCTGCAAGGAATTTGAGGCTATTTGGTGAATCTTCTAATTTCATTGTGATGACATCAGCAATCACTTCTGCTTGTAATTCTTCATTAAAATGGAGCGTTTTTAGATGCTCAGCTAATTCATTAATTTTCTCTTGAATATAGAAAATCGTGTCGCTTGTGTCTTCATTTTGCACGAAGAAATCCGATAAAAGTGCGGTTAAAATCTCTTGCCATTTTTCGATGGAATGTGCTTGTTGCAGCGTTTCATGCAGCGCGGAAAGTGCGGTGAAAAAGTGAGATAAATTTCCAGCAAGTTCACCCTTTAAGCCATAGCTGCTGTTTAACCCCAGACTATCTTGCCAAATGCCGTGTTCTTCACGCATTGCATAACCTAACATCATTCGTTCTAATCCAGCCTGCCAAGAATTGAAATTGATACCATCTTGATTTTTTTGCAAACCGAAACGAATGCCTGAATCCGCCACCCACTCTCGCACTAATGGTAAATCAGCAAGAGAAATATTAAATCGTTCTCGCATCGCAGGAATATCCAACAATGCTAAGACATCTTCTGCACTAAAATTACTTTCTTTTAAGCGTAATAAAGTTAAGTAACTTGAGACCAACACATCGTTTTCTGAAAGTTTATTATCTGAAAGTGAAAATGGAATTTGTGGCGCATCCCCATTTTTTTGCCCGAAAACTGCCTGAATATAAGGTGTGTATTGGTTAATATCTGCCACCATAACAACCACATCTTTTGGCGTAAGGTTAGGATCTTGATTGAATAAATCCAGTAAATAATCGTGCAATACTTCCACTTCCCGCATAGCACTGTGGCAAGAATGTAGGGTTAAAGTGCGGTCATTTTTTGCGATATTTAGCGGTTTATTTTCTAAATGCAGAATTTGAGACTGCAATTGTCCAAGTAAACTGTTCGATTCAATTTCTTGATAGGCATTGACGGGATAAGTTGGAATATATTCTTCATCTCTCACCAATGTATAGATAAAATCTCGCCCCATCTTTCCCCAAGCCGCCAGTAACGGATTACCTACTTGAAGGTTTTCTTTTTGGTAAGTGACATCAAACTGAGCGTTTTCTAGTTGAGAAAGTTGATCCTCGGAAAAGAGCGGTTGATTTTCATCTTGTTTATTGAATTGATAACGCTTGCGAGAACGCAAATAATCGAGGCGTAAATCGCTAATATCTCCCCAATACTCTTGGCATGGATTATTAAAAAATAAATGAATATCCACTTCTGATGACATCGCTTGCAAAATATTGAGATAAGCAGTTGGGAGCGCAGGAATACCAAAAATAAATATGCGTGAAGGTAATTTTTTCGGTGCTTTTTTATCGGCAAGCAAGGCTAAGAACTGATTATGCAAAGCCGCTCGATGGGTAGCATCACCCACATCTGATTTAATATCGACGACCAATGCACGCCATAACTCACCTTGCCATTTTGTATTGCCTTGAATTTGCTCAAACAACGTATTGTTGAGGTTAGGTTGCTGTTTTTGTATTTGAGCGGTGATTTGTTCATCTTCGCCTTTTTCCCAAGCAAAAATCCATTCTGGTCGATAAACTAAATATTGGTCAAATAAATCGGCAATTTTGCTGCTGAGTTGATAAAGTTTGTATTGTTCAGAATGAGGCGAGGACGCTAAATAATTGCGTAAAGGTGAAAAACTTGCTTTCTCAAGAAAAGTCGGGATTAAGCGCATTAAGCGCCATGTCATTGAATCTTTATCAAAAGGGTTTTCCAATGCCGTTGCGGGTAAGTTCTGAGCATAAAGTTGCCATATAAAACTTGCTGGCATAGGAAATTTGAGGTTCGCTGAAATGCCTGTTTCTTTCGCTAATTCAATTTGCAGCCATTGCGCCATCCCCGGGCTTTGCACCAAGATAATATCCTGCTGAAAAGGATCTTCAGGCGGTAAAGATTTGAATAAGGACGAAAGAATTTCTTTTTGTTTTTCGAGTTGATTGGAATAATAAACAATGAACACAATGGCGACCTTTTGATGATTTAACCTAGAAAAAACAACGCCATTTTACTGAGTTTTTATCAAAATTTCACTCGTAGGATAACGCACAATAATACGTTCATTTTCACATTGAATACGAAAAGTTAAGCCATTTTGTTGTATCAATTGTTCACAAGCTAACCCTAAAAATTGGCGTTGAGCTTGATTCTCCGCAATCTGTATTGCCTGAAAATCTTGATAAGTTTTCACCGCACTTTTTCTTTGGCTTGCCGTCCATTGATTAAAAACAAGAAATAAAACGCTAAATAAAGTTAAAGAAAATAACAATGTAATAAAAGATATTCCTTTATTCATCCTGAACATTAAAATCACTCCAACTTTTTTCTGCTAACTGCCACTGACTATATTGTTGCACTAAAGCAACCACCGTCTTTTTCCCATAAGCTAAAGTTACGCCATCTAAAGTTAAATTCCCACTGGTAATCACTGCGCCACTAATCCTCCCTTTGCCAGTCAATTTTAAATCGCCCTCTGCAATTAATATGACAGATACGGTGCCATTAATTTCAACTTCTGCTTGTGAATCTGAAAACCAATAAAGTTTAGGCATTTTATTCGCGTTTAAAATTCTGGGTGGGGAAGAAAAGTGCGGTCGAAAATAGGCAAGTTTTTCGCCAGTCACAAAATCTTTCAATGCACCTTGATTATCTCCCTTTTTAGGCGATTTTTTAAATAGACTCATTCTTTCACACCAAAGAAAATATTGAATTGCATCGGTGGCGCCATCAAGCGTGATGCTGATTTGCTTTACACTTTCATTATTATTTAACGGTAAATCAAGACAGGCGGTTTGTTTTTTCTCCTCTGTCATGTTTTGCAGTTGTAATGTTCTTTCCACATAATGTTTTCGTTGATTTTGTTGCGCACGAAAAAAACTTAAATGACTGTCATCTAATAATAGGATTACAGTTAATAAGCCTGAAATAAAAATTAGAATAGTCAGCGTAATAATGCCTTTTTGCATTGTCATTATTTTTGATTCCGTTATTTTTGATTCCATTATTTTTGATTCCATAGCGCAACAACAAGGGATGTTTCATAACTGATGTTTGGGGTTTGTTTTAAATTTCCTTTTAGCTTGATTTCTAATCCTTTGCCTTCGATTAACCAATTAAATTGTAGGGTAGTGACTTCGTATTCATTGTTGTCTAATAAATCCGTCCAACCGCCCCCAGCGTTACAAGCGGTTTGTTGAAAAGCACGTTTACAAGTTTCTGCTGTGCAATTAGTAGGAATAACACTTTGATAAGTCAGTTTGGTTTTTATCATTTTGTTACTCACTTTATAACCAAATAATTCTTCTGTACTGTTTTTGGATGTATTTTTCCCATTTTTCATACAGGTTTTCGGTGAATCTTTGCCAATACACCCATTTTTATTTAAATCATAAAAGAACAACACGCAGCTATTAAGTGGGGCGTTATCTTCCTGGCTAATGAAAATGGCAGTGCCTTGTTCATCTAATTCAAATAAAGATAAATTGCTTTCTGTTCCTTTTGTATTTAATGCTCTAAATCCCAATCGCCGAAGATCTTTACCGATGAGCTGTAATGTTCGTTGTAATTCTGCTTGTAGTTTTAAATGCAATAACATGTGTTGATTTTGTGTTTGTATTTGCACATAAAAATGTGAAATGCTTAGCAATAATAAAGACGACAATGCTAGCGAAATCATCAGTGCTAATAGGGTTTGCCCTTTTAATAATGTTTTCATGATTGATTACATGCACTAGCCGCCTGATTGGTTTTCAAACGAATACTGCCAACATTGAAAAATGAAAATAATGTACGTTCATTTTCTGCTTGTAGAATAAAACAACGAGTAACACTGGTATTACGAGCACCATAAAACCTCGTGATTTCTTTGGGATAAATATAATGGCTTTGAATCATCGTTTTTTGAGGAAAATAAGGATAGTAAAAATGAGCATAGGCTTCTTTCGGGCAGTTTGTTGGGTTTAAACAATCGCAAGTTTGATCATTTTTTACTTGTGCCGTTAAGCACCATTGTTGTGTTGCAAGATTACGATTGATAAGTAAAAACCACACTTCCGATGAATTTTCTGCCCGAGCCTGAATTTGGCGTAGAAATAAATACAGGCGATGTTGCTCTTTGGCTAAAATCGTTTTAGGTGAATCTGTTTGCCATAATGGCATGGCAAAACTCAGCGCAATGCTGATAATGGCTAACCCAATCAATAATTCCACTAATGTCATACCTTTCTGCATAAAACGCTCCAATTTTCTACCGCACTTTAATGGTAAATAATTAATGGAAAAATCACTTTATGCTATTTTTGCGATCTGTATCGTAAACTTTTCCTGAAAACCTATAAAAACCATTGTTTTATGATTTTCAACTGGTTATTTTGGCAAATCTCGCTATAATGACGCGGAATTTTTCTGTTCTTTAAAATCTGGTGGAAATATGAATCCAATGTTAAATATCGCTATTCGTGCGGCACGAAAAGCGGGCAATGTGATTGCTAAAAATTATGAACGCCGTGATGCGATCGAAAGCACACAAAAAGGTATTAATGATTATGTGACAAACGTTGATAAAGCGTCTGAAGCAGAAATCATTGAAGTTATTCGTAAATCTTATCCTGATCACACAATTATTACGGAAGAAACAGGCGCAATTGAAGGCAAAGATAGCGATGTACAATGGATTATTGATCCTCTAGATGGTACCCGGAATTTTATGACAGGACTTCCCCACTTTTCTGTGTCTATCGCAGTTCGTGTAAAAAATCGCACTGAAGTCGGGGTTGTTTACGATCCAATCCGCAATGAATTATTTACTGCTGTGCGTGGCGAAGGCGCAAAATTAAATGAAGTACGTTTACGTGTAGATAGTAAACGTGAACTTCAAGGTTCAATTTTAGCCACTGGTTTTCCATTCAAACAACCAAAATTAATGCCAACTCAATTTGCAATGATGAATGCCTTAATTGAAGATGCTGCGGATTTCCGTCGCACGGGTTCCGCTGCATTAGATTTATGCTATGTGGCGTCAAATCGTATTGATGGCTATTTTGAAATGGGCTTAAAAGCCTGGGATTGCGCAGCTGGCGATTTAATCGTGCGTGAAGCAGGTGGTTTAGTCTGTGATTTTGATGCAGGTAATGGCTACTTACGCAGTGGCAATATCATCGCAGCCCCATCACGCGTAATAAAAGAAATGTTAAATAAAATCCGCCCTTGTTTAGGTGCTGAATTTAATCATTAATTTTTATAAGTACAATAGCACCTATCAAGGTGCTATTTTTAATTTTATTAATGAAACATACTTGATTAGCGACTTTATCTGCGCATCAACGAAAAAAACGATGACATTATGCTTCCAGAACTTGGCTTTTTCCTTCTTTTACTCGCAACAGCTAGCGCGTTTTTTCTTGCATTAGTGACCCAATTTGGGTTATTCAAAAAGAATCCTACTTTAATTAATGCCGCTTGGCCGCTGAGTTATATTTTTACCCTTGCGACGACGTTATCAATTGGTTTGCTTGCTTATTCTTTTGCGGCAGATGACTTTACCCTTGAATATGTAGCGGCACATTCTAATTCTCAATTACCTACATTTTTTAAAGTGGCTGCCACTTGGGGTGGACATGAAGGTTCAATGTTGTTTTGGTTATTTTCATTGAGTTTATGGCTTGCTGCTTTTGCTTTTTTTAATCGAAAAAATAACCACACTTTTTCCGCTCAATCTTTATCTTTATTGGGATTGATTTGCTTTGGTTTTGCGGTGTTTATTTTATTTTATTCCAATCCATTTGGACGCATTTTCCCAGCTCCCGCAGAAGGGCGCGATCTCAATCCAATGTTGCAAGATGTGGGACTTATTTTCCATCCACCTTTGTTATACGTTGGCTATGTGGGCTTTGCAGTGAATTTTGCCATGAGTTTGAGTGCGTTGATTTATAACCAGTCAGCACGACAAATTGCACGCTCAATGCGTGGCTGGGTGTTGGTTTCTTGGTTATTTTTAACCATTGGAATTGTGCTTGGTGCGTGGTGGGCATATTACGAACTCGGCTGGGGCGGTTGGTGGTTCTGGGATCCCGTAGAAAATGCGTCTTTAATGCCTTGGTTGCTTGGTTTGGCGTTATTACATAGTTTAATGGCAACAGAAAAACAAGGCGTATTTAATTATTGGACAACGCTTTTTTCTCTGCTTGCTTTTGCCTTTAGCGTATTAGGCACGTTTATTGTTCGTTCTGGTGCGCTCACTTCTGTGCATGCTTTTGCATTGGATAACACGCGCGGTTATGTGTTGTTATTAATTTTCTTTGTTTTAACAGTGTTAGCCTTTGGTTTATTCGCTTTGCGTGCGGGCAGTTCATCAGAAAGTGCGGTGAATTTTCAGTTCATTTCTAAATCGGGTGGCATTTTATTGCTGAATATTTTGCTTAGCATTGCCACTGTTTCTACTTTTTTAGGCACCTTCTACCCAATGTTATTCCAAGCGATGAATTGGGGCTCAATTTCGGTGGGAAGTCCTTATTTTAATAGTATTTTCTTCCCAATCATTACGGTGATTTTAATCTTAATGGTGGTTTCCCTTACCATTCGTTGGGTGCAATTTGATCGCACATTATTGATACGTTGCGTATGGTTGCTTATTCCGTCTTTGATTCTCGCCAGCTTGATGATTTGGCAACAGCTACGCCATAATTCTGCGTTGAATTTTCACGCTTTCGCTTTTGTGTTATTAACTCTTGCGATTTGGCTTTTGTTAGTCACTTTATGGCAAAATTGGCGACAAATTCGTTTGTCTCAATTTGGTATGATTTTAGCCCACTGTGGTGTGGCGATTGTGACTATTGGCGCGGTAATGAGTGGTTATTTTGGCAGTGAAATTGGTGTGCGTTTAGCACCGCAACAAAGTCAAACGCTGGGACAATATGAATTTCACTATCGCCAATTTTCTAATGAAATCGGACCGAACTTTACGGCAGAAGTTGCCTTTTTTGATGTAACTGAAAATGGTAAACCTTATGCAGAAATTATCCCCGAACGCCGTTATTACGATGTTCGTACAATGACAATGAGTGAAGTGGGGCTTAATGGCGGTTTTTGGGGCGATTTATATATTGTGATGGGAGATTCTCTCGGCAAAGGAGAATTTACTTTCCGCTTACATTATAAACCGCTGATTCGTTGGCTTTGGGCTGGCGGTATTTTAATGGCCTTTGGCGCACTTTTTAGCGTCTTCGGATTACGCAGAAAACAGGAAAAATAATGAACAAAAAACTTCTCTTTTTTGCACCGCTCTTTGTGCTTTTAGGCGTGTGTGTATTATTAATTGCTGGGTTAAATCAAGATCCAAAAAAAATTGCGTCGGCTTTAATTGATAAACCTGTTCCAGAGTTTTATCAGGCTAATTTACATGAGCCATCACAAATCGTAAGCCCGAAAGATTTTCCTAAACAGCCATTTTTATTAAATGTGTGGGGCAGTTGGTGTGGTTATTGCAAGGAAGAGCATCCGTTGTTAATTGAGATTGCAAAAAACTTGCCTATTGTGGGTGTAGATTATCGCGACAATCCGCAAAATGGCATTGAAATGCTTAAGCGAATGGGCAATCCGTTCGTTTTAACCATTAATGATAGTCAGGGAGAACTTGCCCTCAAATTAGGCGTGGATGGCGCGCCAGAAACTTATCTTTTGGATGAAAATGGTGTGATTCGTTATCGCCATTCTGGTTTATTGGATAAAGAAACTTGGCAAACGGTATTTTTGCCAAAAATTGAAGCATTGAAGAATAAATGAAAAGCCTATTAGATATTTTTACTCGAGTTCAAAAAACATTTGTTTTTGCAACCGCACTTTTATTCGCATTTTCCTTGTTTACTCAAGCGGAAATGGTGGATACCTATCAATTCCAAAATCAAGATGATCGTACTTGCGCCGTAGAGTTGGCAAAATCTTTACGCTGCCCACAATGTCAAAATCAAAATTTGGTGGAATCTAATTCGCCAATTGCTTATGACTTGCGTCTTGAAGTGTACAAAATGGTGGACGAAGGAAAAACTAATCAGCAAATTATCGATCAAATGACGGCTAGATTTGGCGATTTTGTGAATTACAAACCGCCATTCAAATGGAATACGGCGTTATTGTGGCTGTTGCCAGTCGCGCTTTTAATTTTGGCTGCTGTATTGCTTTATTTATCAAATAGAAAAAAACAGTTTTCAGAAAAAGTGGTTACACAACAACCAGAGAATGATGAAATAGTTTCTCCCCCCTCAGCCTTTGGCAGCTCCCCCCGCAAGCAAGGGGAGCCAAGTAAACTTTCTAGGGGAAAAGTGAATAGCAAAATTTATTTTGTGCTTTTTACTTTACTCATCGCTATTCCAACCGCTTATTATTTTTCTCTTAATCGTTTTAGTCGTGTTCAACAAGGCGAGCAATCGATGATTGAGCAACATAATCAAAATGTTGAAATGAATGATGAACACAAAAATGAAAATGTAATTGAGAAGATCCAAAATAAACTGCGTACTGATCCGAATAATGCGGAAACTTGGCTTCAACTTGGGGAAGCCTATGTGCAGAATAATGAATTTGATAGTGCGCTTGTGGCTTATTCTAATGCGGAAAAAATATCAGGCAGTAAACCTAATATTTTAGGCTTGGCAGCCACCGCACTTTATTATCAAGCAGGTCAGCAAGTGACAGCAAAAGTCGAGCAACTTTTGAATGAAGCTTTGGCAAAAGATAAAAATGAAGTATCGAGCCTTTCTTTGTTGGCGACGATTGCCTTAGAAAATCGTCAATATCAACAAGCCGGTGCGTATTTACAGCAGTTATTAGATTCAGGTAATGCGGCAGTGGATCGTCGTTCAGTTATTCAACGAATGAAGATGTTGGATTTTTTACAACGTGGTGAAAAAGGGCAAAATCCGTGAGCCAATATTCTGAAAACATTATTATTGGTGCGGGTGCGGCAGGATTATTTTGTGCCGCACAGTTGGCTAAGTTAGGCAAGTCGGTGACAGTTTTCGATAACGGCAAAAAAATCGGACGTAAAATTTTGATGTCGGGCGGTGGGTTTTGTAATTTCACCAATTTAGAGGTTACGCCCGCTCATTATCTTTCGCAAAATCCTCATTTCGTCAAATCGGCACTAGCTCGTTATACCAACTGGGATTTTATTTCTTTAGTGGCGGAGCAGGGGATTGCTTATCACGAAAAGGAATTGGGGCAATTATTTTGCGATGAGGGCGCAGAACAAATCGTTGAAATGCTGAAATCTGAATGCGATAAATATGGTGCTAAGATTTTATTGCGTAGCGAAGTTTCTCAAGTTGAACGCATTCAAAATGATGAAAAAGTGCGGTTTGTTTTACAGGTAAATTCAACCCAATGGCAATGTAAAAATTTGATTGTTGCCACAGGCGGGCTTTCTATGCCAGGGCTTGGCTCAACGCCATTTGGCTATCAAATTGCAGAACAATTTGGCATTCCCGTTATTCCGCCTCGCGCGAGTTTGGTGCCCTTTACTTATCGAGAAACAGATAAATTTTTAACCGCACTTTCAGGCATTAGCTTGCCAGTCACGATCACGGCACAGTGCGGAAAATCTTTTCATAATCAGCTTTTGTTTACTCATCGTGGTATTTCAGGCCCTGCGGTGTTGCAAATTTCTAATTATTGGCAGCCAATTGAGTCAGTGGAAATCGATTTATTACCGAACCACAATTTAGAAGAGGAAATTAATCAAGCAAAACAGCATTCGCCAAAACAAATGTTGAAAACCATCTTGGTTCGATTATTGCCGAAAAAATTGGTTGAGCTTTGGATTGAACAAGGCCTTGTGCAGGATGAAGTTATCGCTAACATCAGTAAAGTGCGGGTAAAAAATCTGGTGGATTTTATTCATCACTGGGAATTTACTCCAAATGGCACAGAAGGCTATCGTACGGCTGAAGTCACAATGGGCGGTGTGGATACTAAAGTAATTTCTTCTAAAACAATGGAAAGTAATCAAGTCAGCGGTTTATATTTTATTGGTGAAGTATTAGATGTAACGGGCTGGCTCGGTGGCTATAATTTCCAATGGGCGTGGAGTTCAGCTTATGCTTGTTCACAAGGAATTAGTGAAAAATAGAAGGGGTGTAGAAAATACGTTAGAATTCTTTTAATTAAATCATAAAATAAGGAAGTAAAATATCAAAAAACCTCCCATTACATGCAGCCACAGTAGGCTTTTATTTACGCTCACAAGCATTAAAAGAGGCTCGTTTAAAATTTGCATAAGGTGAGCTCTCTCGTGAATAATTAACTGAGATTGAAGATCAAGCAATTACAAAGTTATCCCAAGCTCAGTTAGATGTAGGTATTCAAATCATCTATTTATTGAGCATTTTAAGAAATTGAATGCTATTGTTGGTGATCGTGGCATAGTTAAATACAGCATCCCTAGTCCTAATCAATTCATGTATCCTATCCAGTGGGATGCGGGCATTTATGGTACACGCGAAGAAATCGCTAAAGAGGTTTGGGGCGATTTATTGGTAGATAATAAATGGCTCCTTATGGAGCCATTTATTAACGCTGAATTAAGTAACGCAATTTTGTTCCATCTTGCTCTACACTTAGCAGTGTATAGCCATGATTTTTAGTATCAATAGGAATGTTGTTGATAGATTGTGCGCAATCGCTTAATAGTTCTAAAATTTCACCTTTTTGTAATTGTGGCATGGTTTCTAACATTACAATAGCAGGGTAAGGACAGGGTTCGCCTAACGTATCTAATGTATAATCGGGTGAAATGTCTTTTGGATCTTTATCTAATTTTTGAACAATAGTAAATGCCATGATTATGCTCCTTTTGGTTAATTACATCCACAGCCAGTTTGTGCGGTTATTTGAGATTTTGCTTTGGCTAAGAAACGACGTTCCCACCAGACTACGGCAATTAAACATAAAATTAATAAACCGTAATTCACAAGTAAGCCACCTACGGGCCCGAAAGATTTTAGTAAATTAAGTTTTTCGTAATCAAGTGCTAAAACAGGAGCGATATCATCCCAAACATAGGCGAGATAAGTTGATCCGACTACGTTACCTAGGCCAACCCACATAAAGTGTACTTGACCTTCCATTGAGCGATACATCCAACCTGTTTCACAACCACCAGCGAGTACAATACCAAATCCGAATAATAAACCGCCAATAATAGCATTGGGGCCAGCCCACATAATTTTAGGCGAGACGCCAAGTTGAATGTAGCTAAATACACCAATTGTGCCCACTAATATTCCAAAAATAATAGCTTTTGCCATGTAAGCACGCCCAGTTACCCATAAGTCACGGAAAGCTGAGGTAAAACAAATTTGAGCTCGTTCAATTAATAACCCGAAAGCCAAACCACAAAGCATAGCAAAACCAAGCTTAATAGATTGAGTCATTACATAAAGTGAAGCAATAAGATAAGCAAAAAATACAATCATACCAATCCAGAAACGGCGTTGTGCTTGTTTAGGATCTGTTTCTTTTATTTTCGCTGCGCCTTTTTTCAGTTCTAATTTAACGCGAAATATTGGTAGTAATGTGACTTTTACACCAGCATAAGTACCTATTGCTGTTGCGATAGTGAAGAACCAAGCGTGTACCGAAAATTGTGGGATACCTGTAAAAAGTGAAGCTAAATTACATCCCATTGCTAAACGTGCACCAAATCCTGCTAATGCACCTCCAATTAAAGCCTGAACAATCCGACGTTTATGTGGTTGGTTGCGCCATTTTACATTATTTGCCCAAAGTGCCGCAGAAATACAACCTGCAAACATGCCTAAGATCATGACACCATCAATACGTGAGAAGATATTACCTTGCATTCCTATGATTTTGTAGTAACTCCATTCAGATACATCAACGCCTAACGCTTGTAATGCATGCCCTCCCCATCGAGTAAATTCCCCTGTAACAGCCCAATAAGTGCCTGTTACCCCAAAGTAATAAGCAGAAAGCAAACCCGCTGCAGTCACTGCAACAATCGGATTCCAGTATTTAATTAAATAATTTTGTTTAAATTGTAGCCAAATCTCTTTCATAAGATAACCTAAATTTATTGAAAAGAAAGATTTGCAAGAAAGGTATAAATAATGAATACAGTGAAAAAAGAAGTGCCCATTTTCCTATACACAAAACTTGCGATATAAGACAAATGAAATTTGTCAGATAAAATAATAACATTATTTTAACAATAAAGGCAAACCCTTTATAGCTTTGCCTTTATAGATATCATATTTTTCGATTAAAGAATATCTAATAATTCTACTTCAAATACGAGTGTTGAGAATGGCGGAATTGATGCGCCAGCGCCACGTTCACCGTAAGCAAGTTCGTGTGGAATAGTGAGTTTCCATTTAGAACCAACAGTCATCATTTGTAATGCTTCCACCCAACCACGGATTACACCATTTACTGGGAATTCAGCTGGTGTGCCACGAGCCACAGAGCTGTCGAATACGGTGCCATCTGGTAATGTACCTGTGTAGTGTACACGCACTTTATCTGTCGCAGCTGGTTTTGCGCCCTTGCCTTCAGTCATGATTTCGTATTGCAAACCGCTGTCGGTTACGTTTACGCCCGCTTTTTTCGCATTTTCTTCTAAGAATTTTTTGCCTTCTTCTTCAATGGCTTTAAATTGCGCTTGTTGTGCTTCAGCTGCTTGTTGTTGAAGTGCCTGAACCGAATGCATTAACTCATTGATGTCTAATGCAGGTTGATTATGGTTTAACGCGTCAAAAATGCCTTTTGCCACCGCTTCAACGGTGATTTCCATTTGGCTATCGGCTAATTGTTGGCCAATTTGCAAACCAATACCGTAGCTACCTTTTTCAGAAACGCTTTCTAATTTTACTTGTTCAAAATTCATTTGATGTTTTCCTTTTGTTAAAAATTATTTTTTATATGCCAAGATTTCGCCCATGCGAACAGGTTCATTCACGCTTAAATGATCAGCTAAACGCACTTGATTGGCTTGGAATAAATTAATCACTGTCGAACCAAGTTGGAACCAACCCATTTCTTGACCTTTCAATAATTTGACCGCACTTTCTCCTTCATAAGTCCAAGTTTTCACTTCATTGTAGCGCGGTGGATTAATTATGCCTGCCCAAGTTGTGCCAATACTTGCAGTGATGGTCGCGCCGACTAAAATTTGTACCATTGTGCCAAATTCAGTATCAAATACACAAATCACGCGTTCATTACGCGCAAATAAATTGGGTACATGTTGGGCTAAAAATGGGTTCACAGAGAATAAATCACCCGGTACATAAATCATTTTGCGTAGCGTACCATCGCACGGCATATGCACTCGGTGGTAATCACGAGGAGAAAGATAAGTAGTGGCAAATTCACCATTTTTAAAGGTTTCAACTAATTCTTTATCTTCTGCCAGTAGGTCTTCTAGGCTGAAAAAATGCCCTTTAGCTTGTAATAAAAGATTATCGCCAATATGACCACACTCACTAATGCGCCCGTCTGCGGGTAAACAAAGTGCGGTAGGATTTTGATTAATTGGACGCGCGTTTTCTTTTAACGGACGAATAAAAAATTCATTAAAACTTGCGTAATCAGAAAATTGTTCTTTTTGCGCTATGCTCATATCAATGTTGTATTTTTTCGCAAAAGCTTTAATTACAACATGGGTTAGCACACCCCATTTTTGTTTAGCAAACCAGCCTGCAATTTGAGTTAAATAAATTTGCGGCATGACATATTGAAATGCCACTTTTAAGCGTTGCCAATAAGAATTTGAAGTCATCATTATCTTTCCTTGTTAAAAAAAAAAGGCGTGATTATAGCAATTTTTTTTATTCTTCCAACTATTTAAATAATGACAACTATAGAACAATTATGCTTTAATATCAGCAATTCATTTCCGCCATCAGTATTAAGGTTTAATCTATGTTTAGCGGCTTATTTATTGGAATAGCTTTCGGCATTCTACTTCAACGTACACAATTCTGTTTTGTTTCTGGTTTTCGTCGTTTTTTATTTGAAAAAAACTTCCGTTTTTTAACCGCACTTTTAATCGCTGTCAGTGTGCAATCTATCGGGCTTTTTACGCTGGCTGAATTTGAACTCATCAAAATTCCTACATCTCAGTTGCCTGTGCTTGCTAGTATTTTAGGTGGATTGTTATTTGGCATTGGTATGGTGTTAAGTAATTGTTGTGGGAGCGGGGCTTGGTTTCGCAGTGCAGAAGGGGCGTTAGGCAGTTTACTTGCTCTGTTTGCTTTTGCGCTCACAATGGCTTCAACACAAACTGGCAGCCTTCATCAATTTATTGGCGGATTAACCCAACAAACCACACAATGGAATAATATTTATTTAACATTCTCCATTTCTCCTTGGTGGTTGGTTGCGATTTTAATTATTATCACGCTGATTCTGTTTTCTCGCCGAGAAAAAATTGCTTCCCAAGAAAATCTTTCATTTTTTGACCGCACTTTTAAGCATAATTGGAATCCTTATTTGGGGGCGTTATTAATCGGTTTGTTGGGTGTTGTCGCTTGGTATTTTAGTTCTAAGGCCGGACGCAATTTTGGTTATGGTATTTCTGTACCTTCGGCGAATGTGGTGCAATATTTAGTCATCGGTCAGCAACGTTATTTAAACTGGGGGAGTTTATTTGTGCTTGGGATTCCATTGGGATCATTTTTTATGGCAAAACTTAGTGGCGATTTTAATCTCAGAATACCTCAGCCAAAAGAAGCCCTACGGCGTATTTTAGGGGGCGTTTTAATGGGTTTGGGCGCAGCATTAACTGGTGGCTGCACGGTGACAAATTCCTTAGTAGCTACCGCCTATTTTTCTTGGCAAGGCTGGCTTGCCACAGGCTTTATTTTATTAGGATGTTGGATTGGTAACAGATTGTTCGTGAGAAGATAAAAGGAGAAACTCAATGAAATTTAACCGCTCTTTACTAGGTATTGGTGTTGTATTTGCACTTGCAGCTTGTGATGATAATCAAGTAAAAACTATTGAAACAAAAGAACTTTTGGATAATTTGAATAATCCTAATTATGTGATTATTGATTCTCGCCAAGATAGCCTTTACAACGGTTTCAAAGATAAAAATACGATGCGTGGTGGACATATTCCTAACGCTGTGCAATTTTCTTGCTCATGGCTAGATTCCATTGCACCGGATAAATTTGAATCTTTTGCAGCAGGCAAGGGGATTACTAAGGATAAAACCTTGGTATTTTATGATTCTAATCTAGATAATTTAGCTTGTATTAGTGCTGATTTCGCCGCAAAAGGCTATAAAACTCGCGTATTTAATGATTTTATCAGTTACGCTAATGCAGATTATCCACTAGAACGTTTTCAAAATTTCCAATATAGCGTTTCTCCGGAATGGATTAATTCTGTGTTGAAAGGCGAAAAACCAGAAACTTATGACAATGATAAATTTGCGATTTTTGAAGTGTCTTGGGGACCGCTAGAAAAATCCCAAGGCTATGTGCAACACATTGTTGGCGCTTATCATTTTGATACGGATTGGATCGAAAATGGCCCGATTTGGAATTTATCATCGCCGGAAGTGATTGAGCAAAATTTGTTGAAAAATGGTATTACGGCGGACAAAACTATTATTTTGTATTCAGATAATCAATTGGCAGCCTATCGCGTATTTTGGGCGTTAAAATGGGCTGGCGTGAAAGATGTGCGTGTATTAAATGGCAATCTTTCTACTTGGATGGATGCTAATTTACCAACAGAAACCACAGTGAATACACCAATACCTGAAACTCATTTTGGTGCAACAATTCCAGCAAATCCTGCGATTGATATTGAAACGCCGAAAGAAATTATGTTGGCACAACAAAATGGCTTGAAACTCATTAGCAACCGTGCTTGGGATGAATATACTGGCAAAGTGAGTGGCTATGATTACATTCCGGGCAAAGGTGAACCGCAAGGAGCAATTTGGGGCTTTGCTGGCACTGATTCTTCTAATATGGCTGATTTTTATGATCCGGATGGCACGTTGCGTAACCCAAATGAAATTTTTGCTTTGTGGAAAACTCAAGGTATCGAAAAAGGTAATAAATTAGCCTTTTATTGTGGCACAGGCTGGCGAGCAGGCGTACCTTGGTTTATGACTCAACTAGCTGGCTGGAAAGATACTTTGGTTTATGATGGTGGCTGGAATCAATGGCAAATGGATTCTGTTTATCCTGTACAAAAAGGTGCGCCAAATAATATGACAAAACCGGATTCGAAAAATGATTTTGGCAAAGTGATGAAAAAAGGAAATTCCTGTAAAAGTTAATTAAGAGGGGGGAAATCACGAGTTTTCTTACATAAAAAATGTGATTTCCCTTTGACTATCTTCGCAACAACAGGTAATATTCACGCCCTATGCAAAAGGTAAAACTACCCCTCACCGTTGATCCGGTAAAAGATGCTCAAAGACGGCTTGATTATGTTGGTTATTATGCGGCAAATCAGCTTGAGCGTTTGGCGGAATCAGTGGTAAACGTGCTCAGCGATGCACAGGTAACATTATCGTTTTATATTGATCCACAAAAATTAGTGGTGATGAAAGGTAAAGTGCAAGTTGATGTTGAATTAGAATGTCAGCGTTGTAACGAACCTTACAAACAAACATTGGAATGTGAGTTTACTTATAGTCCAGTGGCTAATTGGGATCAAGCTGATGTATTGCCGGAAATTTATGAGCCAATCGAGTTCAATGAGTTTGGCGAAATAGATTTAATTGGCACGGTGGAAGATGAGCTAATTTTAGCTTTGCCGCTTGTACCAATGCATTCATCTGAACACTGTGAAGTGTCCGCGCAGGAACAGGTTTTTGGCGAATTGCCTGAAGAATTGGCAAAAAAACCGAACCCGTTCGCTGTATTAGCTAATTTAAAGCAAAAGTAAATTAAATTTAGGAGTATAGCCAATGGCTGTTCAACAAAACAAAAAATCTCGTTCACGTCGTGATATGCGTCGTTCACACGATGCTTTAACTACTGCTGCAGTATCAGTGGATAAAGCAAGCGGCGAAACTCACTTACGCCACCACGTAACTGCAGACGGTTACTATCGTGGTCGTAAAGTGATCAATAAGTAATTTTTTACTTATAGGTGTTCACTTGAACCGTCTAACCTTGGCGTTAGATGTGATGGGCGGGGACATTGGTCCCCGTATTACTATCCCTGCCTCTCTTTTAGCATTGGAAAATGATCCTATGCTTTCTTTAATCCTCTTTGGCGATAGCCAACAAATTTCTCCTCTTCTCAATAACTGTTCTCAATCAGTTTTAGAACGCATACAAGTTCAACATTGCTCAAGTGTTATCGAAAATAATCAAGGCATATCTTATGCGTTGCGTCATAGTAAAGGTACATCAATGCGTTTAGCATTGGAATCTGTACAACGTGGCGAAGCGCAAGGTTGTGTCAGTGCAGGTAATACTGGGGCGTTAATGGGATTGTCGAAGATTTTATTGCAGCCTTTACAAGGCATTGCACGCCCTGCATTGATTTCTTTGATTCCGACCATTGATGGTGAAAAATCAGTGATGTTGGATCTTGGTGCAAATATTGAGTGTAGTGCGGAAAATCTTTATCAATTTGCTATAATGGGTGCGATTTTTGCTGAAGCTCGACTTAATTTGGTGTACCCGCGAATTGGATTATTGAATATAGGTATTGAAGAAATTAAAGGCCATCAATCTATTCGTGATGCCTCTAATTTACTGCAAAAATCAACCGCACTTAATTATGTCGGATTTATCGAAGGTGATGTTTTACTGAATGGGAAAGCCGACGTGATTGTGAGTGATGGTTTTGCAGGCAATGTCGCGTTGAAAACCTTAGAAGGGGCGGCAAAAAACCTGTTATCTTTGTTTAAAGGTCAATCGAAATCACGTTGGTTAAAACCAATTTTTGCAGGAATGATGCGTTATTTTTTCAAACAAAGTTATCAACGCTTGAAACGTATTAACCCTGATGAATATAATGGCGCATCGCTTATCGGCTTAAGTGCCGTGGTGGTGAAAAGCCACGGTGGCGCAAATGTGAATGCTTTTGCGCACGCCATTGCCGATGCTGCCTTACAAGCTCGCCAGCAACTTCCAGAAAAAATATTGGCTGGGCTTGCTCGTTATTAATAACTTAATTTTTATTTATTATGAATAGCAGAATTTTATCTACTGGTAGTTATTTACCAAGCTACATCCGCACAAATGCGGAATTGGAAAAAATGGTTGATACATCAGATGAATGGATTGTCACTCGTTCCGGTATTCGTGAACGTCGTATCGCAGCGGCAGATGAAACTGTTGCAACAATGGGATTTGAGGCAGCAAAAAATGCGATCGAAGCTGCTGAAATTAATCCTCAAGATATTGAACTGATTATTGTTGCAACGACAAGTCACTCGCACGCTTATCCAAGTGCCGCGTGCCAAGTACAAGGGTTATTAAATATTAATGATGCGATTTCTTTTGATTTGGCAGCAGCTTGTACAGGTTTTGTCTATGCATTGAGCGTGGCAGATCAATTTATTCGTGCCGGCAAGGTGAAAAAAGCCTTAGTGATTGGTTCAGATCTCAATTCTCGTAAATTAGATGAAACAGATCGCAGTACTGTTGTGCTATTTGGTGATGGTGCAGGCGCGGTCATTCTTGAAGCGAGTGAACAAGAAGGGATTATTTCTACTCATTTACATGCTTCAGCAGATAAACATAATGCGCTTGTTTTAGCTCAACCTGAACGTGGTGTAGAAAAATCTGGATATATCGAGATGCAAGGTAATGAAACCTTCAAACTGGCAGTTCGTGAACTTTCAAATGTGGTGGAAGAAACACTTTTAGTAAATAATTTAGATAAAAAAGATTTAGACTGGCTTGTACCACATCAAGCAAATTTACGTATTATTACAGCGACAGCTAAAAAATTAGAAATGGATATGTCGCAAGTGGTGGTAACGTTAGATAAATACGCTAACAACAGTGCAGCTACTGTGCCTGTTGCTTTAGATGAAGCTATTCGAGATAGCCGTATTCAACGTGGGCAGTTACTATTATTAGAAGCCTTTGGCGGTGGTTGGACTTGGGGTTCGGCATTAGTGAGATTTTAGTTGATTTGATATAATTATTGAGGATTTTAAAGTGCGGTAAAATTTGACCGCACTTTTTCTGTTAAAGAGTCAGGGGTTCGCCTGACGGCGACTTACTTTTTCTTTGCTTTGCCAAAGAAAAAGTAAGCAAAAAGAAAAGCAACCCTGCTTTGCCTTATTTCCTGAAAAAATAGAAATTTGCTTCACGGAAATTTGCTGAACTCGCTTCGCTCAAACAGACGCAAATTTCCTACAAATTTCTATTTTTCCAGGCGGCAAAGAAGGGAACCCGATTTGTTCTTTCTTCGATGTAAAGTGCAGTGAAAATTCAAAATGTTTTTCACTCTAAAAATGAACTCAAAATCAACTGCACTTTTTAAATAATGCTCCGATTAAATTTGGGCCCCATATAAATCGCCTTTGTGACTTTCAATTTTTAGGCAATTTGCGTCTGTTTGAGCGAAGCGAGTTCAGCAAATTGCCGTAAAGAAAATTGAAACAAAGCAAAGATCAGCGATTTAATTGGGGTGTGTTTCTTTTGCCTACTTTGCTTTGCACAAGCAAAGAAAAGTAGGTCGCCGTCAGGCGAAATCCTGACGTCAATTACCGAAAAATATTTTTAATTAAAACAATAGGACAAAACATAATGAAAAAATTCGCAATGGTCTTCCCAGGCCAAGGCTCCCAAACTGTCGGTATGCTTGCTGATCTTGCAACTGAATATCCAATCGTTACTGAAACATTTAAACAAGCATCTGATACGCTTGGTTATGATTTATGGCATCTTGTTCAACAAGGCCCTGCTGAAGAACTTAATAAAACTTGGCAAACTCAGCCCGCACTTTTGGCTGCTTCAGTCGCTATTTATCGCGTATGGCAAGAAAAATTTCCTCAATTAAAACCAGAAGTAATGGCAGGCCATAGCTTAGGTGAGTATTCTGCCTTGGTTTGTGCTGGCGTGTTGGATTTCCAAGATGCGATTAAATTAGTGGAATTGCGCGGAAAATTAATGCAACAAGCTGTGCCTGAAGGCACTGGCGCAATGTATGCAATCATTGGTTTGGACAATGAAGCAATTATTAATGCTTGCAAACAAGCAGAGGAAGGCGAAGTCGTATCTGCTGTGAACTTTAACTCACCAGGTCAAGTCGTTATCGCTGGCGCGAAAGCAGCAGTTGAGCGTGCGGCTACATTATGTAAAGAAGCGGGTGCTAAGCGCGCATTGCCATTAGCGGTGAGCGTACCTTCTCACTGTGCCTTGATGAAACCAGCAGCTGAGCAATTAGCGGTAACACTTGAGAATATTCAAATTAATACACCAACAACATCGGTATTAAATAACGTTGATGTGAAAGCTGAAACTAAAGATGCAGAAATTCGTACCGCACTTGTTCGTCAGTTATATAGCCCAGTTCGTTGGACTGAAACCGTTGAAAAAATGGCGCAAGATGGCGTTCAAGCACTTGTTGAAGTGGGACCGGGTAAAGTATTAAATGGTTTAACCAAACGCATTGTGAGTGATTTACAAGCAATATCTGTAAATGATGTTGCATCATTCAATGCCGTAGAAGAATTTTTAGCGTAAAAGGAAGGAAAAATGCAAGGTAAAATTGCTTTAGTGACAGGGGCTACTCGTGGTATTGGCCGAGCGATTGCAGAAGAACTTAGCTCAAAAGGTGCGTTTGTAATTGGTACTGCAACATCTGAAAAAGGTGCAGAAGCAATTTCTGCATATTTAGGAGATAAAGGTAAAGGTTTAGTTTTAAACGTCACAGATAAAGAATCTATTGAAACTTTACTTGAGCAAATTAAAGATGATTTTGGCGATATTGATATTCTCGTGAATAACGCAGGTATTACTCGTGATAACTTATTGATGCGTATGAAAGATGATGAGTGGTTTGATATTATGCAAACTAACTTAACTTCGGTGTATCATCTTTCTAAAGCCATGTTACGTTCAATGATGAAAAAACGTTTTGGTCGTATCATCAATATTGGTTCAGTGGTGGGTTCAATGGGGAATCCAGGACAAGCTAACTATTGTGCGGCAAAAGCGGGTGTGATCGGTTTTTCTAAATCTTTAGCGAAAGAAGTGGCTGCGCGTGGTATTACTGTAAATGTGGTTGCACCTGGTTTTATTGCAACGGATATGACAGAAGTGCTTACTGATGAACAAAAAGCAGGTATTTTATCTAATGTTCCAGCAGGTCGTTTAGGCGAAGCTAAAGATATTGCTAAAGCCGTTGCTTTCTTAGCTTCTGATGATGCAGCTTACATTACAGGCACAACGTTGCATGTAAATGGTGGTTTATATATGAGCTAATGCTGAAAATCAGCATTTCTCTTTATTTGGACTTGAGTGGCGTTCTAAACACAAAATCATAGCCAAAGATTTTAGATAATGTTAGAATCCCATTCGCAGTGTAGCTTGGTTACGCCTTGAGCGTATGCAAAGGTACGTAACTATTTTTAATGTGTGTATTCAGATTGCCCGTTTTGTGGTGCGACCAGCCTATAAAATAGTTGCAAGTTGATAAAAAATACATACACTAACCGCTCTTTTATGAGTTAAAACCAACAAAATAGGAAAAACAAATGAGTATTGAAGAACGCGTGAAAAAAATCATCGTTGAACAATTAGGTGTTAAAGAAGAAGATGTTAAATCTGAAGCTTCTTTCGTTGAAGATTTAGGTGCGGACTCTTTAGACACAGTTGAATTAGTAATGGCTTTAGAAGAAGAATTCGATATCGAAATTCCAGATGAAGAAGCTGAAAAAATCACAACTGTTCAATCTGCGATTGACTACGTGCAAAACAATCAATAATTTCAAGTTGGGCGACTTTTTAAGTCGCCTAATTTTTTTCAAAAATTTCTTTCTAAAATCGCCGCACTTTTCTCTTATTCCAGCATTGTAAAATTGATCTGAATTACCTTTTAATTCAATTCTTGCTCTAAAATTTAAAAAATATCTAGTTTTATTCCTCAAAAAGGGTATTATTTTTACAGTTTTTTTGTTTTTGAGGTGCTTATGCTTTATTTAGAATTTTTATTCTTATTATTAATGCTTTATATGGGAAGCCGTTACGGTGGTATCGGATTAGGTGTTGTTTCTGGTATCGGTCTTGCTATCGAAGTTTTCGTATTCCGTATGCCAGTGGGGAAAGCACCGATTGATGTAATGCTCATCATTCTTGCGGTAGTGACTTGTGCATCTGTGCTTGAAGCTGCAGGCGGTTTGAAATTTATGTTACAAATTGCCGAACGCATTCTCCGTAAAAATCCAAAACGTGTCACTTTACTCGGCCCATTGGTCGTGTATTTATTAACGTTTATGCTTGGTACTGGCCACTCTGTTTACACAATTATGCCAATCATCGGCGATGTTGCATTGAAAAACAAAATTCGTCCAGAACGTCCAATGGCAGCGTCTTCGGTGGCATCTCAGTTAGCGATTACATCTAGTCCACTCTCTGCAGCTGTTGTCTTCTATCTAGGTAAAATTACAGCAATGCCTGGTTTTGAGCATATTAGTTTGTTAGATATTATTTGTGTGACTGTTCCTGCAACCTTAGCGGGTACGATAGCGCTTTCTTTATACAGTATGCGTCGTGGTAAAGAGTTAGAACAAGATCCTGAATATCAACGTCGCTTACAAGATCCAGTATGGCGCGAACGCATTTTAAATACCACAAGCACAACATTGAATGAAGCCCTTCCACAAGGCGCTAAAAAATCAGTTTATTTGTTCTTATTAGCCTTGGTGGTGATTGTTGCGATTGCGATGATTCCTGAAATTCGTACTATTGGTAGCGGAAAAGCAATTTCCATGTCGCTAATTATCCAAATGATGATGCTTTGTTTTGGTGGTGTGATTTTACTCGCAACGAAAACGAATCCTCAAATCGTGCCAAATGGCGTGGTATTTAAGTCAGGTATGGTGGCAGCTATTGCGATTTATGGTATTGCTTGGATGAGCGATACTTACTTCCAATATGCAATGCCAGAATTTAAAGCCGCGATTACTGATATGGTTCAAACTTATCCTTGGACATTCGCGTTAGCATTATTTGCAGTTTCAGTCGTAATTAACAGCCAAGCTGCGACCGCAGTCATGTTATTACCTGTTGGTATTGGTTTAGGTATTCCCGCACCAATCTTGGTTGGTTTAATGCCTGCAACTTATGCATATTTCTTCATCCCAAATTATCCGTCAGACATTGCCACTGTAAACTTTGACGTAACAGGTACAACGAAAATTGGTAAATATTATTTTAACCACAGTTTCATGGTGCCAGGTTTAATTGGGGTTGTTGTTGCTTGCTTGGTCGGTGTTTCTGTGGCGGAATTAGTGATTCGCTAATTTACACATAAACTAAATCCTTTTAATATAAAAGCACCTTTGAATGGTGCTTTTATTTTTATGACAACCTACATCGCCTACGGCAATATAAATCAACCTTTTTCTTTGGAATCCTTACCCGATGCACTGATTCCAGAAAATCTATATCAAATTGAAACGGATAGCTCGCGTGTTTTTCAGCGTCATCAGTGCCGTCGGCTTGCTCACTTATTACTTTTCCAACTTCTAAAAATATCAGGAAAATCCACCGCACTTTTATCTCAAATTCATCGTACCGAAAGTGGCAGACCTTATTTTCTTGATGAGCGAATAGATTTTAATATTAGCCATTCTGGTGATTGGGTGGCGGTAATATTAGATATTAGAAATAAAGAAAAAAGTGCGGTGGGAATTGATATTGAATTTCCTAAAATAAGAAATTTTTCGGCGTTGATGGAACATATTGCACCAAAAGAAGAAATTGATTGGTTTCATCATCAGCAGGATTCTTTGAAGGCTTTTTATCGTTGTTGGTGTTTGCGAGAAGCCGTATTGAAATCCCAAGGATTCGGGATCGTAAAATTATCCAATGTTCGTCATTTTCCTGAACAACAAAAAATTTTTTCAGATTATTGTCCGCAGGGGCAATTATGGTTTACTGATGAACTCCCTGTTTATTTAGCCGCTTTTGTAAATCATCAAGAAAAATTACCGCACTTTTATGAATGGAGTGGGGAACGATTGCAACTTAAAATACTACAAGAATTCAGCTTTTATTGTGTGAACTAGAGGGACTATTATTATATTTAAAAATAACCCTAGAACAAAAGAAATTTGGCATATTCAACCAGTTAAAGGAAAATAATATGAGTATTAAATATTCAATTCTAATTGAGCAGCTAGAGGTTTTTATAAGCTCTAGAAACCAGATAGATAGAATTTTACATGATTATGAAAATGAAATTAAAAACATAGTAAATGAAATAAAAAAACATGATCCCTCTGTGGAAAATATTTATAAATTATTCAGCATTCAAAATGATTTATCTGCATTGTTATATAAGTATAATTATCCATTAAGTGATTATTTGCGTGATTTTATTTATGAGTTTGATAGACAGGATGAGGAGAGTGTGTTCTATCTTATAAAAGAGATTGTCGAAAATAAGAATTTTTTAAATTATGGATAGGTTTTCAATTTAGATATAGCTTATTGAGATTTAGGATACTCTTAATGCTAGAATATTTGTGATTTTTAATTGTTAATTTAGCATGTGTCTTAAAGAAAAAAGTGAGGTCAATTTTCAAAGAGTTTTAAAATCTCCCCAAAACTGACTGCACTTTTTGTAAATACTTTGAATTGGTGTTGGGCAGGGATTCTCAATTGGGACTGAATACACGGATAAATTAAAATGAATAATGTATTGAAATTTTTATTTATATCTTGTTTCTTTTTTCTTCTCTTATCTTTGTTAAAAGAAGGTGCTGTTGATAAGGAAAAAAATAATAAAAAAAAGCAAGATATTTATATGCTTGTTTTGGAAAGATATAAAGATAAAATTGTTGATATATCTGATTCTAACAGGATCTATGCTTTTGTAAAATTCTCCATAAAAGAAACTAATTATAATGAGTTAAATGATTTTATATTATCTCTAGGGTTTGTTAAGGTTAGTGATGGAGATTATTGTAAAGGTGAACAATATATGGGAGTAAACTTTTATGATGGACTATTTTATTTAAATTATTTTTATCCTGATTTAGATATATGTCATTTGAAGTAGATAGATTTTATCAGGATATTTGGGAAACTCTTATCAAGGTAAAGATACATCAGCCAGTGATTTAGCTTGGAGCGGTACAACAGGATTTATTACTGGTGGAACAAATTTTAAAACGACATTGATAGTGAATACCGTGAGTTCAGGCTTGCAAGGATATTTTGAGTCTAATGAGGATTCAATTAAACATGCTGGTTATAAAGCAGTATCTTCTGGGGTAGCAACAGCAACTGGCAGTTTTGCAGGTAAAGTAGCTGAGAAATCAATTGATTCCTTGGTTGTTAGAAGTATTAGTAAATATAAAAATAATTATGAGCATCAATATAGAAATAAAAATTTTTATTATACAGGATACGAAGATTATAAATATTTACCAGTTAGATTTGGGGTAGTAGTCGATTCAATGGCGAGTGAAGCTACAAGTAAAAAATTGGAAAATAATGAGAAAAACATTAAATCTATAATTCTAGGAGGTGAATAAGTGTTTAATAATATTATTCAGTTTTTTATTTATTCCCTCGTTGTTTTTCTATCTGGATTTATAATAATATCTTTATGTTTTATCGTGTTTACCTTTATCATAAATCTAGGTGATATTTCTATTCTTGAGATAAAGGATATACTATCTTTTAATTTCTATATTTTTTATAGGATGTCACCATTAATAGTATTAGCAATGCTTATATCTAAAAAACTGAGAGGTATATAGAATAGAAAGTGTTTAATTTCTAGTGTTAAGTTCTTAGAAGTTTGTAGTTTGTTTGATATTTAAACAGACTATAATTTAAAATACTGAGGCACAGAGTGCGGTCAATTTTCAAAGAGTTTTAAAACTTCTCAAAAATTGACCGCATTTTTTGTATTTTTAATTATGCTTGTGTTAAGTAAACTTTATAACTTTACATCCAATCTAGAGTAAGCACACCCGATTTTCTACGGAAATATCACAAGAGAGCAAGACCCCTAAGCTGCGATGAGAATTAATATCGTTTTTTCTGAAAATGTACGTATTGCTATTAAAGGCAATCTTAATTAAAAAATCTGTTAAGACAGTAACTGCTATGATAGCAAACAGTAAAAGCTATCTAATGCCAACGGAAAAAATCTCCGCTCCTAAGGGGCATAACTTGAAAGTGCGGCGAAATTAATGGTTATCCCTTCTTGCATTTTCATAGACGCGCCCCATTTATTTAGCTAAACTCTTAACAATTTTTTGACAAATGGAGAATGAAATGTCACAGAACGGTTCAGATCGCGATCCTTGGAGTAAACCAGGGCAAAGCAACGACCAACAGCCGGGAAATTCATCCAATAATAATGGATGGAATAACAATCAAAATCGTGGAAATCAAGAACAATCTCCGCCAGATATTGAGGAGATTTTTAATAACCTTCTCAGAAAATTAGGTGGTGGAAATAAAAAGAGCGGTCAAAATAATGGTAGTTCTCAAAACAGTACGCCATTTAATTTTGGAAAAGTGGTGCCGCTTGCGGTTGCCATTGGTGCGATTATTTGGGGCGTAAGTGGTTTCTACACCATTAAAGAGGCTGAGCGTGGTGTGGTGCTTCGTTTTGGTGAATTGCATTCTATTGTTCAACCAGGTTTGAACTGGAAACCAACATTTGTAGATAAAGTATTGCCGGTGAATGTTGAGCAGGTTAAAGAACTTCGCACGCAAGGTTCAATGCTGACTAAAGATGAAAATATGGTTCGAGTGGAAATGACCGTGCAATATCGCGTACAAGATCCTGCTAAATATCGTTTTAGTGTGACGAATGCGGATGACAGTTTAGGTCAAGCGACTGATAGTGCATTGCGTTATGTGATCGGCCATATGTCAATGAATGATATTTTAACAACAGGCCGTGCGGTTGTTCGTGAAGATACGTGGAAAGCGTTAAATGACATTATCAAATCCTATGATATGGGACTTGAGGTTATTGATGTGAATTTCCAATCTGCGCGCCCACCTGAAGAAGTAAAAGATGCCTTTGATGATGCGATTAAAGCGCAAGAAGATGAACAACGTTTCATTCGTGAAGCGGAAGCCTATGCCCGTGAGAAGGAGCCGATTGCGCGTGGTGATGCACAACGTATTATTGAAGAAGCAACAGCTTATAAAGATCGTATCGTGTTAGATGCACGAGGCGAAGTGGAACGTTTACAGCGTTTGTTGCCTGAATTTAAAGCTGCACCAGATTTACTGCGTGAGCGTTTATACATTCAAACCATGGAAAAAGTCATGGCAAATACGCCAAAAGTGATGCTTGATGGCAATAATGGTAACAATTTAACCGTGTTACCGTTAGAACAAATTATGGGTAAAAAAGTATCAGCTAAAGCGCCAACCGTAACAGAAAGAGCGGTAGAATCTGCGCCTGTTTTATCACAGCCAGAGCGTATTAATCATTCTTCAAGCCAACTACCAAGCGCTGTTGAGCCGATTCGCCAAGGGAGATTTAACTAATGCGTAAATTTTTATTACCAGCTATTTTTGTCATTGCGGCAGTGGTGTATTCCAGTGTCGTGGTCGTGACTGAAGGTACTCGCGGTATTATGTTGCGATTCAACAAAGTACAACGTGATGCAGATAATAAAGTGGTTGTCTATGAACCAGGCTTGCATTTTAAAGTGCCTTTGATTGATAGCATTAAAGTTTTAGATGCACGTATTCGTACTTTAGATGGTTCAGCAACACGTTTTGTTACTGTTGAGAAAAAAGACTTGCTAGTAGATTCTTATGTGAAATGGAAGATTAGTGATTTTGGTCGATTCTACACATCTACTGGTGGTGGCGATTATACCCAAGCTTCAAGCTTGTTAAGCCGTAAAGTAAATGACCGTTTGCGTTCTGAAATTGGTACAAGAACTATTAAAGATATCGTTTCTGGTACGCGTGGTGAATTAATGGAAGGTGCCAAAAAAGCTTTAAATTCAGGGCAAGATAGTACGGCAGAATTGGGTATTGAAGTGATTGATGTGCGTGTAAAACAAATTAATTTACCGGACGAAGTATCTTCTTCAATTTACCAACGTATGCGTGCAGAACGTGATGCAGTCGCGCGTGAACACCGTTCTCAAGGTAAAGAAAAAGCTGCATTTATCCAAGCAGATGTAGATCGTAAAGTGACGTTGATTCTTGCTAATGCAAATAAAACTGCACAAGAATTACGAGGCTCTGGCGATGCTGCGGCGGCAAAATTATATTCAGATGCTTTTGCTCAAGAACCACAATTCTTCAGTTTTGTACGTAGCTTAAAAGCCTATGAAGCGAGTTTTGCAAGCTCTGACAATATGATGATTTTAAAACCAGATAGTGATTTCTTCCGCTTTATGCAAGCTCCGAAGAAATAGATTTAAAATTGATAAAAACACCTTCCTCGTGAAGGTGTTTTTTATAGCCAGCGTCTTACTTTTTGTTTGTAACGACGATATTCATTGCCAAATTTATTTTCCAAATAGGCTTCTTCTCGGGCTATTTGAAAGCGATTCATCACTAGTATAAAGACAATCACGCCTAACCAAGCCAAACTATTACCTAACCAAAGAGCCCACGCAATTAACATTAACAGCAAACTTAAATACATTGGATTACGGCTAAATCGAAATATGCCTGTAGAAACTAATTGTGTTGTATGTTTAAAGTCATGAGGATTGATGGTCGTTTTGCGGATAAAAAATTGAACCACACTGCCTCCAGCAATCAAAAATGAAAAAGTAATGACAAAGGCAATGACTACAAAATGGACAGAATAACTCGCTACTTTTGGCAAAAAATACATTGCTGTGCCAATTAATAAACAGAGTAGTGGTGGTGGAATAAATAACATTGCTAAATCTCATTAATAAAAATGCCGCCTAGTGATAGACGGCATGTAAAGTGCGGTCAAAATTTATTTTAATTTTGCTTTAATCGCTTCTGCTACAAGTTCAGCTTCAGGCCCTAAAATGACTTGTAATCCATCATTACCTAATTTTACATTACCTTTTGAACCAAGCGCTTTAAGTTGATCTTCATTAATATTGTGATGGTCAACTAAAGTTAAGCGTAAACGAGTGATACAAGCATCCACAGTTTTGAAGTTTTCTGAACCACCTAAAGCAGCGATAAATTTCACCGCTCTTTCTTCGCGAGATTGATTGCTTTGTGTTGGGGCTGCAGCTGTTTCTGCTTTATTTTCACGTCCTAGCGTTTTGAGATTAAAGGCATTAATTGCAAAACGGAACACAAAATAATAGATCGCAAAGAATACAATACCTTGTACAAGCAACATATACCAGCTAACAGCAAGTGGGTTGCGGCTAGAAAGTACCATATCCACTAAACCAGCACTAAAGCCGAATCCTGCAATCCAGTGCATTGTAGCTGCAATGAATACAGAGATACCTGTTAATAATGCATGCAATACATAAAGCACAGGTGCAACGAACATGAATGAGAATTCAAGCGGTTCGGTGATCCCTGTAAAGAAAGAGGCTAACGCACCCGCAAGCATAATTGAGGCCACTTGTACTTTTTGATTTGGTTTTGCACAGTGATAAATCGCAAGAGCCGCACCCGGTAAACCAAACATCATCACTGGGAAGAAACCAGCTTGATACATACCCGTTACCCCCACAGTTGCAGTGCCTTCGGCAATAGATTTAGCTCCGCCCAAGAAGTTTGGAATATCGTTGATACTCGCTACATCAAACCAGAATACAGAGTTTAAGGCATGGTGTAAGCCAACAGGAATTAATAAGCGGTTGAAGAAACCGTAAATGCCCGCACCGACTGCACCTAAATCTTTGATGGATTCACCAAATGAAACGAGCGCGTTAAAAATATGAGGCCAAATATAGAGTAAAGCAAATGATACGGCGATCATCACAAAAGAAACCAAAATTGGGACGAGGCGTTTTCCGCTAAAGAACGAAAGTGCCTTTGGTAATTCAACTTGATAGAAACGGTTGTAAAGTTCAGCTGAAATTACACCAATTAAAATCCCGATAAATTGGTTATTGATTTTTTTGAATGCGTCAGGCACTTCACTAATATCAATGTGTTGTAATTGTGCTACACCAGCAGGGGAAAGTAGGGTGGTTACTACGTAGAAACCAACAAGGCCTGAAAGTGCGGCGGAACCGTGTTTGTCTTTTGCAAGACCAAACGCAACGCCCACAGCGAAGAGTAAGCCCATGTTATCAATAATTGCTGCACCAGATTTAATTAATAATGCCGCTAATTGACTGTTTGCACCCCAACCATCTGGGTCGATCCAATAGCCAATACCCATTAATAATGCTGCAGCAGGTAAGGCTGCCACAGGCACCATTAAGGCTTGACCGATTTTTTGTGCGTAACTAAGTACACTCATATAATCTCCTTAATTTTTATATTTTGATGAAATCAAAAGGCTTGAGCCCATTCTTTGCCTCAAGCCTTATACATTATTCTATGCCAAATTATTCAACGGTCAATTTTTTACCATCGTAGCTAATGGCTTTGACGCTGGTTAATGCTTTACCACCGTCAGTTTCACCACCGATGAGCAATACTTTATTGTTGTAAGACACAGAGAAACCATAGCCAATATTCATTGGTAATTCACCAACGATACTCCATTTACCATTATTTAAAGTATAAACTTCGTTATGCCACGTTTTGGTTAAACCTTTATGTGCATGAAGTTTGCCTTCTTTGAATTGTTTAATTGAACCAGGGAAGTTGGCTCCACCCGTGACTAAATAATGGCCATGGCTATAGCCTGCGAGAGCACCGGCTAAACCATCTTGTGATTTACCTTTTGGCGCAGGTAAGTCAGGTAAGTTTTTCCATTGCACACCTTTAGCGGTGAATTTACCTTGATGCGTTTCTGCGGTACGAAGCCCTGGTTTCACTTCACCATTGACCACCACTAAGTCATTACCTTGGATAGTGAATGCCGCACCAGCACGGCCAGAGAATGGAATACGACCTTCATTGCGCCATTTATTGGTTGATGGTTCATAGCTCAATAATTCTGTTGTGAAGAAATAATCTTCTGGACGTTGATCGAAATAAGCTGCTGCGATTTCATCTTTTTTCGCTTTATCTTCACCTGCTGCCACAGTGTCTTGGAAGAAACCATTAAATATAGAGAGATTAGAACCACCTAAAATATAAACTTTATCGCCGTGAGATGCGCCACTTGAGCCCACTAAACCACGCGGAGAGCGAGTAGGAAGTTTCACCCAAGTATTATCAGCTGGATTGTAGCTGTAAGCATCATTAACAAGTTGTAGTTCGCCCTTTTCATTTTTTTGCAAACCACCGAATACATAAAGTTTTCCATCTACGGCTGCTGCAACAGGTTGATTACGTTCACCACCAGGGAATGCGGCAATTTCTTTCCATTGTGCGGCAGGATCTTTTAAGTCTAAAGAATAGAATTTATCGCCACCAGAACCTAAGCCTACATATACGGTATCTCCGATGAGTGCGCCCGTTCCGCTTTTGATGCCTACTGGTAAATCTGGATAGGCTTGTGCGTTAGCTGAAAATGCAACAGTTGCAAAAAGTGCGACGCATAATGCTGTTTTTGTCAATTTCATAATAAACCTCATTTATTAAGTTATGTTTATGGATTGCTATTCATAAAACCGCATTGAATAGGATTTATTTTATAAAAAAAGTGCGGTTATAAAAGCCTTGCTTTTTTTAACCGCACTTTAGTGTTAAGACATCAATAGATTTGGCACAAAAGTAATGATTTGTGGGAAAATCGTAATTAATACTAATGTTAAGAATATTGGGATTAAGAACGGCAATATACCTTTAGCCACAGTAGATACAGACATGTTACCCACACGCGCCACCACAAAGAGAGCCATTCCCATTGGTGGGGTAAGAATACCAATCATCATATTTAATGTTGTCATTACACCAAAGAAGACTAAGTCGATATTAAATTGCATTGCAATTGGAATTAACATTGGTAACACTAAGAATTGCAATGCTAATGCATCAATGAACATACCCAAGAAGAGCAAGAGCGCATTGATCATCACTAATACCATCAATGGAGAATCAGCTACAGCAACGAATACATCTGCAATACGCATTGCAACTTGTTCACGCGC
Source organism: Haemophilus haemolyticus M19501 (assembly GCF_000222025.1). GTDB lineage: Bacteria > Pseudomonadota > Gammaproteobacteria > Enterobacterales > Pasteurellaceae > Haemophilus > Haemophilus haemolyticus_G. The sequence goes on from NZ_AFQO01000007.1 coordinate 335,209, forward strand.
GATCATATCTCCGAAGAAGGTCACAGTCATAATCATTAATGCAACCACACCGGTAATTGCCATTGCTTCAACACAGCTATTGAAGAGCATTTTCATGGTTAATTCTTTATAAACGAATTTACCAATGATTACAGAGTAAGTCGCAGCAACAACGGCAGATTCTGTTGGGCTAAATAAGCCAGAGAAGATACCACCGATGATGAGTAATGGGGTTAAAATTGCCCAAAACGCTTTTTTGAATGATGTGCAAAGTTCTTCACGAGTTGCTTTTGGTGTTCTTGGATAACCACGTTTTTTAGAGATGTAGTAGTTCATGAACATCAAGGCAATCGTAACGAGTACGCCTGGTACAAAACCTGCAACGAAGAGTTTCGCAATGGATTCGTTGGCGATTACACCGTAAATAATCATGGCGATACTTGGTGGAACTAATGGACCGATGATACAAGATGCTGCAGTGATCCCGCCACAAATATCATCATCATAACCTGCATCACGCATAGCCTTGATTTCTAATTGACCTAAGCCGCCCGCATCAGCAAGTGCAGAACCAGACATACCTGAGAATAATAAACTTGCACCAATATTTACATGACCCATACCACCAGTATAGTGGCCGAGTAAGGCTTTCGCAAAATTAAAGATGCGTTCTGTGATACCGCCAGTATTCATTAAAATACCCGTTAGGATATAAAACGGCACAGCAAGTAATGAGAAACTATCTAAACTCATGGTCAGCTTTTCAGCTGCTGCGTTTGCCACATTCCATCTGGTCATGGAGAAATAAAGCAATGTGGTGATGAATAATGACCAACCTACTGGCACACCAAGGAACATAATAACTAGCCAGAATATTAGGGCAACGTATACAGAGTTAGAACCAAATTTCACATATTCTGTAATGCGTAATACTTTGTACCACTCTGGGAAAGTAAACAAAATGCCTAATAAAATGACCGCACTTACAATAAAGAAGGTTGCCGGTAAATAGCTTTTATCTTCTTTAAAATTGTCCGCTTGTGCTTGGAAGAAGCGCACTAACATTAGGATAGAAATGATCGGTAAAGAAGCGTAAATCCATTTTTCTGAAATTCCACCTAATGCATCAATCGGGAAACTAGAGCCAAGGAAAGTTTTGATACCAAAATGAATAAAGAAAATAATACCAAGGAAAATCACTAACTGTACAAAAGAGTTTGCGACTTTTTTAACTGAAGGTGGCATTAAATTGGTTAAGAAATCAATGTAAACGTGTTCTTGTTTGCGAATTGCCACGCTAATACCGAGCATTCCTACATAAACAAACAATAGTTTAGCGAGTTCTTCACTCCAAATTAACGGCGAGTGGAAAGCTTGACGGAATAGAATTTGGGCTACAAGAATACCGAAGATGACAAGGAACAGTACGCCACCAATCCATTCTTCAAGTTTGTTAAAAAATTTCATACTTCACTCCGAGAGATTGTGGAGAACGAAAATGAGTGCGCCAACCAAATTGCTGGCGCACGTGTAGAGATTATTTAAGAGCTTGGATTTCTTTTAATGCTTTTTCACCTTTCTCACCAGTTTGTTTTACAAACTCAGCATAGAATGGTTTCATTGCGTCTTTGAATGGCGTTAAATCAGGACGAGTTACTTTCACCCCTTGTTTTTCAAAGAATGTCACTAAATCTTTTTCGCCATCTACGAATAATTTAGTATGGTATTTTGCTGCATTTTCAGCGGCGTCTTTGACTACTTTTTGAAGATCTTCAGGTAATTCTTTATAAGTTTCGTTACTCACTAAATAAAGTTGGTCATTCAAAATGTGGTTAGTCATCGCTAAGAATTTTTGCACTTCATAGAATTTTTGTGCTTGTACTGTTGCTAATGGGTTTTCTTGACCATCTACAGAGTTGGTTTGAAGTGCAAGATATACTTCAGAGAACGCCATAGGTGTTGGAGATGCGCCTACATATTTTGCATAAGCTAAGTTAGTTGCCGCATTTGGTACACGAAGTTTTAAACCTTTCATATCTGCAATGCTGTTGATTGCTCTATTTGAAGTTGTTTGGCGAGTACCATTATAGGCTTGAGAAAGTAGAGTAACACCAAGATCTTTATCCATTTTCTTAATTAAATCTTTACCAAATGAGGTGTCAAATAAGGCTTTTTGTGCAATGTTGTAGTCGGTGATTACATAGGGTAACGCGAACACTGCGGCTTCAGGATAGAATAATTGGAAACGAGCTGATTCAGCAAAAGTGAAGTCAAGAGAACCGTCTTTTAATTGTTTTAACATTGCACGGTCATCACCAAGTTGTGAACTTGGATAAAGTGAAACTTCGATTTTACCATGTGATTTTTCTTTTACTTCTTTCGCAAACATTTCTGCAGCTTTGTATTCATTAGATGAAGTACCCGCATTCATACCAAATTTTAAGTCATAATCTGCGGCAAAAACGGCTGAAGAAACTCCTAATGTGATAGCAGTTGCAAGGAAAAGTTTAGTAAATTTCATAATGTTCGCTCCTGTGTGAACCTATGTTGATATAAGCCATTATTGGCTCAGCTTAAAAGTGAATACTTGATGTTTATGACATCAAAAAACGACTCGGACGTTATTCTAAAGTAAAAAAATACTTTTTGAACTAATCTTTGAAGTTTTATTTCAAAATTGAGAGGTAGATCACATTTGCAAAAAAATACTTCAAAAAAACTTTTAAAATGGAGTTGTGTTTTTATATAATGCCAAGCACTGACGAAAATGCGGGCTCAGTTATATTTTTGAGGATGATTGAGTCTAAATAATGCTAACGCCTATATGGCTTGTAATAAAGCATTTGAGCATTATCGGCCTCAATATATTTAGGAGTGATATTATGTCGAAATTATCTCATCAAGATGCGCTTTCTCAAATTCAATATGGTCTCATTGCTTCTTGCCAACCTGTTGATGATGGCCCAATGGATAAACCAGAAATTGTTTCTGCCATGGCTCAAGCTTCTGTTGCTGGTGGCGCATCAGGTTTACGTATTGAAGGTGTAGATAACCTTAAAGCGACACGTCCTTTTGTAAACATTCCAATTATCGGTATTGTAAAACGTGACTTACCTGATAGTCCGATTCGTATTACGCCATTTCTGCAAGATATTGAAGATCTTGCCAATGCTGGGGCTGATATTATTGCGGTAGATGGTACTAACCGTCCTCGCCCAGTTGATATTGAAAGTGCGGTGAAAAAAATTCATGAAATGGGCTGCTTGGCTATGGCAGATTGCTCTAATTTAGAAGAAGGCTTGTATTGTCAAAAACTCGGTTTTGATATTGTGGGGAGCACAATGTCCGGTTATACAGGTGGTCCAGTCCCCGAAGAACCTGATTATCAATTAGTGAAAGATTTAAAAGCTGCAGGTTGTTTTGTGATGGCAGAAGGTCGCTATAATACGCCTGAATTGGCAAAAGTGGCCATTGAAATTGGCGCAGATTGCGTAACCGTGGGTTCAGCCTTAACTCGCCTTGAGCATATCGTGAGTTGGTTCGCTAATTCTGTGAAATCTGCAAGATAGTCGTAAGACATGTGAGAAAATACTTCATACTATAAGGATAAGTTATGCGTTGTTTAGCTCTAGACATTGGCGGTACAAAAATCGCAGCAGCTATCGTAAAAAATGGCGAAGTTGAACAACGCCAACAAATTCATACACCGCGTGAAAATGTGGTAGAAGGAATGCATCAAGCATTGGAACAACTTCTTACTCATTATGCGGGGCAATTTGATTATGTAGCGGTGGCTTCAACAGGCATTATAAATGACGGTATTTTAACCGCACTTAATCCTAAAAATTTGGGTGGTTTGAATCAATTTCCACTAAAAGAAAGTATTGCTAAACACACGGATAAACCAATTGGTTTATTAAATGATGCACAAGCCGCGACTTATGCGGAATATCAACTTCAAGATCCAGAGAAAGTATCAAACTTTGTTTTTATTACAGTTTCTACTGGCGTGGGTGGTGGTGTCATATTAAACCAACAATTACAAACTGGCCCAAAGGGAATCGCAGGACATATCGGGCATACATTAGCGGATCCAAATGGCCCAATGTGTGGTTGTGGTCGTCGAGGTTGTGTAGAAGCCGTTGCTGCTGGTCGTGCTATTGAAGCGGTATCTTCCCAATGGGATGATCCTTGCGAACCAAAAGAAGTTTTTGAACGTTTTAGAAAAAATGATGAAAAAGCTACCGCACTTATAGAACGTTCAGCTCAAGCCATTGCCAATTTAGTGGCAGATTTTGTGATTGGATTGGATGTACAAAAAGTCGTTATAGGCGGTAGTGTCGGGTTGGCTGATGGTTATTTACCATTAGTCAAACGTTTCTTACAGGCTATGCCTGCTGTATATAGTTGTGATATTGAATCTGCTAAATTTGGTCAAGATGCAGGATTAGTTGGCGCAGCTTATTGGGTGAAAGATGTTGTGCTTGATAAACCAAAAGGAACAATTTATGGCTAAATCCGGAAATGTGTTAAATACCATTAGTTCGCTTTACCATAGCCTAACCAAGTCAGAGAAAAAAATTGCTGATACGATTTTGCGTTCCCCTGATTTGGTGTCTCAATGTCCCCTTTCAGAAATCGCTAAACATTTGGAAGTTGGAGAAGCTACGCTCGTCCGTTTTTGTCGAACCATTGGTTTTAAAGGTTTCAGCGATTTTAAATTAGAACTTTCCATTGAGCTTGCCACGAAAGATAACAATGATGAAACTGTGCTCGAAACAGAAATTATGCCGAGTGATGATTCTTTAACGATTGCACAAAAGTTGCAAGCGGCAGTTTCTAATGTAATGGAAGAAACGGTTAATTTATTAGATTTAAAACAGCTTGAACAAGTGGTTAAAGCCATTAAAAAAGCACGTCGTATCTTTTTATTCGGCGTGGGATCATCTGGTGTGACAGCTGAAGATGCGAAAAATAAATTGATGCGCATCGGTTTCCAAGTGGATGCAACAGGCAATAATCATTTTATGTATATGCAGGCAGCATTACTTACGTCTTCTGATGTGGCAATTGGTTTAAGTCATTCCGGCTATTCCGCTGAAACAGCGCACACACTCAAAATTGCTAAACAAAATGGTGCAACGACAGTGGCATTAACTCACAGTTTGCGTTCACCCGTTACAGAATATGCTGATTATGTTTTGGTAAATGGTAATAAACAAGGGAAGCTACAAGGTGACTCCATTGGTACCAAAATTGCACAGCTTTTTGTATTAGATTTAATTTATGCTTTGTTAGTGCAGGGCGAAGAAGAACTTGCAGCTCAAACCAAGCAAAAAACTCTCAATGTGATTCTTGAACAACGTATAAAATAGGAGAAAACTTATGCGTGATTTAAAAGGTATTTTCAGTGCATTATTAGTGTCATTTAATGAAGATGGCACAATTAATGAAAAAGGTTTACGTCAAATTATCCGCCACAATATCGATAAGATGAAAGTTGATGGTTTATATGTGGGTGGTTCAACAGGCGAAAACTTTATGCTTTCAACTGAAGAGAAAAAAGAAATCTTCCGTATTGCAAAAGATGAAGCAAAAGATCAAATCGCGCTAATTGCTCAAGTGGGTAGCGTAAACTTAAAAGAAGCGGTGGAATTAGGTAAATATGCAACAGAATTAGGCTACGATAGCTTATCTGCCGTCACTCCGTTCTACTATAAATTTAGTTTTCCTGAAATCAAACATTATTACGACACCATTATTGCAGAAACGGGCAATAATATGATCGTGTATTCTATTCCGTTCTTAACTGGCGTGAATATGGGAATTGAACAATTTGGTGAACTTTACAAAAACCCGAAAGTATTAGGGGTAAAATTCACAGCAGGTGATTTCTACTTATTAGAACGTTTGAAAAAAGCTTATCCAAACCACTTAATTTGGGCTGGTTTCGATGAAATGATGTTACCTGCGGCCGCACTTGGTGTGGATGGTGCAATTGGTTCAACTTTCAATGTAAACGGTGTTCGTGCTCGTCAAATTTTTGAATTAACCAAAGCGGGTAAATTAGCCGAAGCGTTAGAAATTCAACATGTAACCAACGACTTAATCGAAGGTATTTTAGCGAACGGTTTATATTTAACCATCAAAGAATTGCTTAAATTAGAAGGGGTGGATGCGGGTTATTGCCGTGAGCCAATGACAGCAAAAGCAACAGATGCTCAGCTTGCTAAAGCAAAAGAGTTGAAAGCGAAATTTTTATAATTAATGGAATATCGTGAGAACCTAGGGGAGCGATTTCCCTAGGTTACTCATAATTTATCCCTCTTGGGGTAGCAATTCTCGTTTCCTGCTTCTCAGTTTTTCTATTTCGTAGTGGGGAACCATTATGTTTAACCGTTGGTTTGTTTATCCACGGTATTGAAAATAAAGGAAGTATAGTATGCGTCTTATCCCTCTACACAACGAACAACAGGTGAGTCGTTGGGCTGCACGCCATATTGTTGATCGTATCAATCATTTTAATCCTACGGCTGAACGCCCTTTTGTTCTCGGTTTACCAACTGGTGGTACGCCATTAAAAACTTACCAAGAATTAATCGCACTTTGTAAAGTGGGAGAGGTGAGCTTTAAGCATGTAGTAACATTCAATATGGACGAATATGTGGGTTTACCAGAGGAACATCCTGAAAGTTATCATAGTTTTATGTATAACAATTTCTTTAATCATGTCGATATTCAGCCAGAAAATATCAATATTCTTAACGGTAACACGGATGATCATGATGCTGAATGTCGCCGTTATGAAGAAAAAATTAAATCTTATGGAAAAATTAATTTATTTATGGGCGGAGTCGGTAATGATGGTCATATCGCCTTTAATGAACCAGCGTCATCATTGAGCTCTCGCACTCGTATTAAAACGTTAACTCAAGATACACTGATCGCAAATTCACGTTTCTTTGATAATGATGTAAATAAAGTGCCTAAATATGCTTTGACGATTGGCGTAGGCACATTATTAGATGCCGAAGAAGTGATGATCCTTGCGACAGGCCATCATAAGGCGCTTGCAGTTCAAGCAGCTGTAGAAGGTGGTGTGAACCATATGTGGACAGTGAGTGCACTTCAGCTACATCGCCATTTTGTGTTAGTTTGTGATGAACCTGCACAACAAGAATTGAAAGTAAAAACTGTTAAATATTTTACTGAATTAGAACAACGCGCCATTCATAGCGTGTTATAAGATCCTACCGCTCAAAAGAGCGGTAATTTTTCTGATTATTTTATTTAAGGACAAAAAATGAGATATGCATTAACGAATTGTGTGATTTACACAAAATATGATGTTTTACGTGATTTTGCTGTAATTATTAACGGTGAAATTATTGAAGCGGTAGTTCCACAAGCTGAATTAGAAACAGGCATCAAAACCATTGATTTACACGGTAATAATTTAACTGCTGGTTTTATTGATCTGCAATTAAATGGCTGTGGTGGCGTGATGTTTAACGATCAAACTAGCGTTGAAACCTTGGAAATTATGCAGGAAACTAACTTGAAATCAGGTTGTACAAGTTTCCTTCCAACGTTTATCACTGCACCAGATGAAAACATAAAAAGTGCGGTGAAAATTATGCGTGAATATTTAAATAAGCATAAAAACCAAGCACTTGGTTTACATATTGAAGGGCCGTTTATCAGTGTTGAGAAAAAAGGGGTACACCGTCCTGAATATATTCGTGAAATTACGCCTGAAATGAAGGATTTCCTCTGTGAAAATGGTGATGTTATTACAAAAATTACCATTGCCGCAGAAAACCCAACTATTAACTATACGCCTGATTTTGTGAAAGCGGGCATTATTGTCTCTGTAGGCCATTCCAATGCGACTTATGAAGTCGCTAAAGCCGCATTCCACAAAGGTGCAACTTTTGCGACTCACTTGCATAATGCAATGTCGCCAATTAGTTCTGGACGTGCTATGGGCGTAGTAGGGGCGGTACTAGATTCTGATGTTTACACTGGTATTATCGTGGATGGTGTGCATATCAATTACGGCAATGTTCGCATTGATAAAAAAATCAAAGGTGACAAACTTTGTATTGTAACTGATTCTCTCGCTGCAGCAGGCGCCCCACCTGAATTGGAAACATTTACCTTTGTAGGTAAAACCATTTATATCCGAGATGGCCGCTGTTTTGATGCAAACGGTACGATCGCTGGTGCATCAATTACCATGATCGAGTCTATTAAAAATGCAGTGGAGTTTGTAGAAATTCCACTTGCTGAAGCAATTCGAATGAGTAACCTTTATCCTGCACGAGCAATTGGTGTGGATGAGCGTTTAGGTTCTGTAGAAAAAGGAAAAATCGCGAATTTAGCTATATTTACACCAGATTACAAAGTAATCGGCACAGTAGTAAACGGAGAGTGGAAAGAGAATTAATAGTACACACCTTAAATAGCTAATTGATTTAAAAATCTGTGATATATGTCACAGATTTTTGATTGATATTTTGCTACTCTAAAAAATCTCTTAATTATCATTTATTTGACAAAAGGAAAAATATTATGACAATCATCAAGCAAGCAAGCAAGCAAGCAAGCAAGCAAGCAAGCAAGCAAGCAAAATAGTCTAACCCGCCTTTCTTTAATCACTCTACTTATTTCCACATCTTTTTATTCTGTTCAATCTTTTGCGGCAGATGATACAACTTGGCAGTTACAAACAGGTAAAGGTTTAAATGCTAAAGACGATACCAAAAAAAATGCAGATAATATTGCAATTGGGAAAAATAGCAAATCAAAGGGTATTTTTGCTGTAGCAATTGGTTATAATGCAGAATCTAATTCTTCAGAGGGAGGCAACATAGCCATTGGTTACGGCAGTAAAGCATTAAATGGCTATTCAAGTGTTGCTGTTGGCTTTCAAGCACAAGCTAAGTCTAAAGACTCTATTGCAGTAGGTAATAGTGCGCAGGCTCAAGACGGTGATAATGCCGTAGCATTTGGTCAAGATGCCAAAGTTTCTAAATTGCCTGTAAATCAAACAACGCCAATCAATGGCACGTCTAAGCAAGTTGTTACCGACGGTAGCGGTAATGTGACAAATGTTATTACAACTTCTCAAAATGAAGAAACTGTCATTAAAAGTTATGGTGAAACTTTCGGTAGCCAAGCATTTGGTTATAAAGCTTCATCGCACGGACTACTCGCCAATTCATTCGGTGCATATAGCACTACAGGGGCAACAGGTGCTAGCGCATACGGTGCGCAAAGTAGTGCATTAGGTAAATTCAGTACAGCCATTGGCTTTAATTCAAAGGCAATACAAAAAGATTCTTCTGCATTAGGGTATTTTGCTGAAGCGAAGGCACAAGACTCTTTGGCATTAGGCGCAAATAGCACAGCAGAAAAAGAAAAATCGGTTGCTTTAGGTAATTATTCTATTGCCGACCGTGCCAACACGGTTTCTGTGGGAAGCAAACAAGCGAACTATCGTCGCCAAATCGTCAATGTCGCCGATGGCACAGAAGATTATGATGCAGTAAATGTCCGTCAATTAAATGCAGTAGAAGCTAAAATTGGTCAAGTGAATAATCAATTTGCTCAAGTTGATACCCGTTTAAATCGAACAGATTTACGTATTAACCGCGTTGGTGCAAGTGCTGCGGCGTTGGCTTCATTAAAACCTGCACAATTAGGCGAAGATGATAAATTTGCGTTGTCTTTAGGCGTGGGAAGCTATAAAAATGCACAAGCGATGGCAATGGGTGCAGTGTTTAAGCCTGCTGAAAATGTGTTGCTTAATGTAGCGGGGAGTTTTTCTGGTTCGGAAAAAACTTTTGGCGCAGGTGTTTCTTGGAAATTTGGTAACAAATCAAAACCTGCAGTTTCAACACAAAGTGCGGTCAATTCTGCGGAAGTTTTGCAATTGAGACAAGAAGTAGTGATGATGCGTTCTCAACAAGTAGAAACCAACAAAAAACTGCATAAACAAGCTGAAATGGAAAGCGAATTGAAGCAGTTACGTCGTGAATTACTTGAATTGAAAAAAGCATTGAAGAAATAAGAGAAAAAGGCGGAACAATTATTCCGCCTTATTTATTTGATCTGCCATTTTAATAGTTATCATTTTTATCTATAATATAAAAACCAAGTTAATTACTAGGAGATAAAAATGGCAAAAGATGAAGTTGGGCATAATTTTCTTGCACGTTTGGGTAAAACGCGTTTGCGTCCAGGTGGTAAAAAAGCGACAGATTGGTTAATTGCCAATGGCGATTTTAGCCAAGATAAAAAAGTGTTAGAGGTTGCTTGTAATATGGGAACGACAGCCATTGGATTGGCGAAGCAATTTGGTTGCCATATTGAAGGTGTTGATTTAGATGAAAATGCGTTAGAAAAAGCACAAGCAAATATTGAAGCAAATGGCTTGCAAGAAAAAATTCATGTGCAGCGTGCGAATGCGATGAAGTTGCCTTTCGAGGATGAAAGTTTTGATATTGTCATTAATGAAGCGATGCTCACGATGTTACCCGTGGAAGCGAAGAAAAAAGCCATTGCAGAATATTTTCGAGTGTTAAAACCAAATGGTTTATTGCTTACTCACGATGTTATGCTGGTGGGGAATGATCATCAAACTATTCTAGAAAATATGCGAAAAGCGATTAATGTGACTGTCACGCCATTAACGAAAGATGGCTGGAAGGGAATATTCCAAGAAAGTGGCTTTAGAAATGTTGATACTTTCTCTGGTGAGATGACATTACTTTCACCAAAAGGAATGATTTATGATGAGGGCATTCTCGGGACGTTAAAAATCATCCGTAATGCGATGAAAGCGGAAAATCGTGAGCAATTTAAAAGAATGTTTAAAACCTTTAATGATCCTGAACATAAATTACATTTTATTGCTGTATGTAGCCAAAAATAATATAAAAAACGAACCGCTCTTTTATGTGCGGTTCGCTTTTTTTACGATAATTTTTTCACTAGGGTTGTTTAGATTTATTTTGAATAATCCCTTGTACCAAAAATCGCAGTGCCAATTCGTACCATAGTAGAACCGCATTTTATTGCGCTCGGCATATCGTCAGTCATTCCCATAGAAAGAGTATCAATTTGTTGATTGGGTAAGGCTTGTTTAAGTTGCTCAAATAGAGACAACATCTTTCTAAATGCATTTTCTTGTTCTGAGATGTTATCGGTTGGCGCGGGTATTGCCATTAAGCCACGTAAGCATAAGTGCGGTAAATTTTCGATGTGTTTTGCCAGTGTTAGCATTTCCTCAGGTTGAATACCTGATTTACTTTCTTCATCGCTGATATTAACCTGAATTAAGACATTCAACGGTGCTTTGTTAATTGGTCGTTGTTTATTTAAACGATCTGCAGTTTTTGCTCGATTAAGTGTTTGCATCCAATCAAAATGTTCTGCAACGAGACGTGTTTTATTCGATTGTAATGGACCGATAAAATGCCATTCAAGGTTAATACCTTGAGATCCAAAATATTGGATCTTTTCTACCCCCTCTTGCACGTAATTTTCTCCAAAAGCCGTTTGTCCAGCTTGATAAGCCGAAATAATGGCGGAAATAGGTTTGGTCTTAGATACGGCAAGTAATTTAACAGTATTTTGATCGCGTCTTGCTTCTTCGCAAGCTGTTTTAATTTTTTGATGAATTAGGTTGATATTATGCTGGATATCCATAGGTTCTCCTTTATAAAAGTGCGGTTAGTTTACACGAAATTTATTTACTGAGAAAATTTCTGAAAAATTTGTTACTTTCTGTTTGACAAGCTCGGAAAATTTCGGTATTTCTTTATGCATTCATTTTTCGAGATAAAACACAATGAAAAATAACCGCACTTTATCCGTAATCATTAGCACGATTACCACGATTATGATGACCATTACTATGATTAATGGCGCGGGTTAGTGCACCAAAAAACAGGATACAGAAAACCCGCGATTCAACTGAATAGCGGGTTTTTTTATAAATTAAAAAACACAATATCTCTAGGAGAACCAATCATGCGCGTACTAAAATTTGGCGGCACTTCGCTTGCAAATCCGGAACGTTTTTCCCAAGCAGCGAAATTGATCGAGCAAGCTCATTTAGAAGAGCAGGCAGCAGGTGTTTTATCAGCACCAGCCAAAATAACTAATCATCTCGTCGCCCTTTCTGAAAAAGCTGCATTAAATCAACCAACCGATACGCATTTCAACGAAGCAATCGAAATTTTCTATAACATCATCAATGGCTTACATGCCGAAAATAATCAATTCGACTTAAATGGCACCAAAGCGCTTATTGATACTGAATTTGCTCAAATCAAAGGATTATTAGAAGAAATTCGTCAGGCAGGAAAAGTAGAAGATGCAGTTAAAGCGACGATTGATTGCCGTGGTGAAAAACTTTCTATTGCAATGATGAAAGCTTGGTTTGAAGCGCGTGGCTATAGCGTACATATTGTGGATCCTGTCAAGCAATTATTAGCAAAAGGCGGTTATCTTGAATCTTCTGTTGAAATTGAAGAATCAACAAAACGTGTTGATGCAGCAAGTATCGCAAAAGATAAAGTGGTGCTTATGGCTGGCTTTACTGCGGGTAACGAAAAAGGTGAGTTGGTTCTGCTCGGTCGTAATGGCTCAGACTATTCTGCAGCCTGTTTAGCCGCTTGTTTAGGCGCAAGCGTATGCGAAATTTGGACTGATGTGGATGGCGTTTATACTTGCGATCCGCGTTTAGTGCCTGATGCACGTTTATTACCAACTCTTTCTTATCGTGAAGCGATGGAGCTTTCTTATTTCGGTGCGAAAGTGATTCATCCTCGTACGATTGGCCCATTGTTGCCACAAAATATTCCTTGTGTCATTAAAAATACAGGAAATCCTTCTGCGCCGGGTTCGATTATTGATGGCAATGTGAAATCAGAAGGTTTACAAGTCAAAGGTATCACTAACTTAGATAACTTGGCGATGTTTAATGTATCAGGCCCTGGTATGCAAGGCATGGTAGGCATGGCATCTCGCGTATTTTCAGCTATGTCAGGCGCAGGCATTTCAGTCATCTTAATTACCCAGTCTTCATCTGAATACAGTATTAGCTTCTGCGTGCCAGTGAAATCTGCAGAAGTAGCGAAAACCGTACTAGAAACAGAGTTTGCTAATGAATTAAACGAACATCAATTAGAACCAATTGAAGTGATTAAAGATTTATCCATTATTTCTGTGGTGGGTGATGGAATGAAGCAAGCGAAAGGAATTGCTGCTCGTTTCTTCTCTGCTTTAGCGCAGGCAAATATTAGCATTGTGGCGATTGCACAAGGTTCTAGTGAACGTTCAATTTCTGCAGTTGTGCCGCAAAATAAAGCGATTGAAGCGGTGAAAGCTACCCATCAGGCTCTTTTCAATAATAAAAAAGTAGTGGATATGTTTTTAGTGGGCGTTGGTGGAGTAGGCGGAGAATTAATTGAGCAGGTAAAACGCCAAAAGGAGTATCTAGCAAAGAAGAATGTTGAAATTCGAGTTTGTGCTATAGCAAATTCTAATCGTATGTTACTTGATGAAAATGGATTATGTTTAGACGATTGGAAAAACGATTTAGAAAATGCGACTCAGCCATCAGATTTTGATGTATTGCTTTCTTTCATTAAATTACATCATGTGGTGAATCCAGTATTTGTAGATTGTACCTCAGCCGAATCTGTAGCGGGGCTTTATGCTCGTGCGTTAAAAGAAGGTTTCCATGTGGTTACGCCAAATAAAAAAGCGAATACACGAGAATTAGCTTATTACAATGAGTTACGTCAAAATGCTCAAGCAAGCCAACATAAATTCTTATATGAAACCAATGTGGGCGCTGGTTTGCCAGTTATTGAAAATCTTCAAAACTTACTTGCTGCGGGTGATGAACTTGAATATTTTGAAGGCATTTTATCTGGCTCGCTTTCCTTTATTTTTGGTAAATTGGAAGAGGGACTTTCTCTTTCAGAAGTCACCGCGCTTGCGCGTGAAAAAGGGTTTACTGAGCCAGATCCTCGTGATGATCTCTCTGGACAAGATGTCGCGCGCAAATTATTAATTCTTGCTCGTGAAGCTGGAATTGAGCTTGAACTTTCAGATGTTGAAGTTGAAGGTGTATTGCCGAAAGGCTTCTCTGAAGGAAAATCTGCAGATGAATTTATGGCAATGTTGCCACAACTTGATGAAGAGTTTAACGCTCGTGTTTCCACCGCTAAATCTGAAGGAAAAGTATTGCGTTATGTTGGAAAAATTTGTGAAGGTAAATGTAAAGTATCCATTGTTGCAGTTGATCAGAATAACCCACTTTATAAAGTGAAAGATGGTGAAAATGCTTTGGCATTTTATACTCGTTATTACCAACCTATCCCACTTTTATTACGTGGTTATGGTGCAGGTAATGCGGTGACGGCGGCAGGTATCTTTGCAGATATTTTAAGAACATTACAACATTAATAAGGATTCCCAATGTTAAGAATTTACGCCCCTGCATCTAGCGCGAATATTAGCGTAGGTTTCGATACTTTAGGTGCTGCGATTTCTCCTATTGATGGTTCATTGTTAGGTGATGTGGTTCAAATAGAATCTATTTCAAGTGGTTTTGAGTTAGAAAGTGCGGGCTATTTTGTTCGTAAATTACCGAAAGAACCGCAAAAAAATATTGTTTACCAAGCTTATGTGCTATTTACTGAGCAATTAAAATTATGCGGAGCAAATGTAAAACCTTTGCGTTTAACGCTGGAAAAAAATATGCCTATTGGCTCTGGTTTAGGCTCTAGTGCTTGTTCTATTGTTGCTGCATTAGTGGCATTAAATCAGTTTCATAATGAACCTTTTTCGAAAATGGAGTTGCTTGAAATGATGGGCGAATTGGAAGGTCGTATTTCTGGTTCAATCCATTATGATAACGTCGCACCTTGCTATCTTGGCGGTGTGCAATTTATGGTGCAATCGCTTGGCAATATTTGTCAAAAACTGCCATTTTTTGATAATTGGTATTGGGTGTTGGCGTATCCAGGAATTGAAGTTTCTACTGCTGAAGCTCGTGCAATTTTACCGAAAAGCTATACTCGACAAGACGTGATTGCCCATGGTCGTCATTTGGGTGGTTTTGTGCATGCTTGCCATACCCATCAGGAAAACCTTGCAGCGATTATGATGAAAGATGTCATTGCCGAGCCTTATCGTGAATCTCTGTTACCTAATTTTGCTGAAGTAAAACAAGCTGCGCGAGACTTAGGCGCGCTTGCCACAGGTATTTCAGGCTCAGGCCCAACTATTTTCTCTATTGCTCCAGACTTACAAACCGCAATTAAACTTTCAACTTATTTAGAGAATCATTATTTACAAAATAATGAAGGTTTTGTGCATGTATGTAAGGTTGATAACGAAGGCGCAAGAGAAATTAAATAAGTTAATTTAAATAGATAAAGTCAGATTAAAAACGGATTAAATATGAATTTATACAATATCAAACATCCCGAAGAACAAGTCACTTTTTCTCAGGCTGTTCGTCAAGGACTTGGTCGGGATCAAGGTTTATTCTTTCCTGAAGTTATTCCTCAACTTAATAACATTGATGAATTACTTGAATTACCTCTTGTTGAGCGTAGTCAAAAAATCTTAGGCGCCTTAATCGGTGAAGAATTACCTAAAGCAACGTTAGATGAGATGGTAAAAAATGCATTCACTTTCACCGCACCGTTAGAAAAAGTGGAAGATAATATTTATGCACTTGAATTATTTCATGGCCCCACATTAGCATTTAAAGACTTTGGTGGGCGTTTTATGGCACAGGCACTTGCTGCGGTACGTGGCGATGGAAAAATTACCATTTTAACGGCTACGTCTGGCGATACTGGAGCTGCTGTAGCACATGCGTTTTATGGATTAGAAAATATTAATGTAGTTATCCTTTATCCAAAAGGCAAAATCAGTCCATTACAAGAAAAGCTATTCTGTACTTTAGGTGGGAATATTCGTACTGTTGCGATTAATGGTGATTTCGATGCGTGTCAGGCTTTGGTTAAGCAAGCCTTTGATGATGTTGAATTGCGCCAAGCTATCGGACTTAACTCTGCAAATTCTATTAATATCAGCCGCTTATTAGCTCAAGTTTGTTATTATTTTGAAGCTGTCGCACAATTGCCAAAAGAAAAACGTGATAATGTTGTGCTTTCTGTGCCAAGTGGTAATTTTGGTAACTTAACTGCGGGATTAATTGCAAAAACCTTAGGCTTGCCAATAAAACGCTTTGTCGCCTCAACAAATGCAAATGATACTGTGCCACGTTATTTGAAGTCGGGAAATTGGGATCCTAAAACGACAGTTGCAACTCTTTCTAACGCAATGGATGTAAGTCGCCCAAATAACTGGCCAAGAGTGGAAGAACTGTTTAAACGAAATGGTTGGAATTTAACTGATTTAGGCTCGGGAATGTTAAGTGATAGCGAAACAGAAGATACCTTAAAAGCGATGCAGGCAAAAGGTTATTTATGTGAACCTCACGGTGCGATTGCTTATCAGGTGCTGAAAGATCAACTTAAAGCAGATGAAACAGGAATCTTCCTGTGTACGGCGCATCCTGCAAAATTTAAAGAATCTGTAGAACGTATTCTTGGTATTCAGCTTCCATTACCTGAAACACTGGATAAACATAATCAGCTACCATTGCTTTCTGATGAAATGGATAATGATTTTGCACAACTACGGGCTTACTTATTAAAGTAATAAAGTGCGGTAAATTTTTATTGTGTTTTGGATAGCATCTGATTTTTAGGTGCTATTTATTTTTAGAAAATAGGGTATAGAGATAAAAAATAAGGATGTATTAACTAATTAGTTTTATATTAGATAGAAAGAACACCTATTTATCAATAAGCTAGTGATTTAAAAAAGTAGTATTAATTTAGGCAATAAAAAACACATTTCAGCACTTACTTTATTTTTAAGTGGTGGGTCGTGAAGGATTCGAACCTTCGACCAACGGATTAAAAGTCCGCTGCTCTACCGACTGAGCTAACGACCCAATTAGATGATTTTAAAGTAAATTTTAAAATCTTTGGATTAGTGTTTAAATGGTGCCCGAAGCCAGACTTGAACTGGCACGCCTCGAAAGGCGAGGGATTTTAAATCCCTTGTGTCTACCGATTCCACCACTCGGGCAAATTGGAGCGGGAAACGAGGCTCGAACTCGCGACCCCGACCTTGGCAAGGTCGTGCTCTACCAACTGAGCTATTCCCGCATTTATCACCAATCAGCATTGCTGCGTGACAACGGGGAGTATTTTACGGTTTTATAGTCTTGTGTCAAATGAAAAAATAAAAAAAACTTTGTTTGATTAAAAATAAGACAAAATAATAAAAGTACGGTAGAAAATACCGCACTTTATCCTGAACTAGAGTTTTAGGTCATCTAGTAGGCTACCTTTTGCTGCCTGTAAATATTGGATCATTGACCATACTGTTAAAATGGCTGCGATGTAAAGCAAGATTATAGCGGCAATTTCCATATAGTTATTGTAACGCCATAATAATCCGCCTAGGGCTAACATTTGTGCGGTTGTTTTCCATTTTCCCCACCAAGAGACAGCGACTTTACTACGTTCTCCGAGTTCAGCCATCCATTCACGTAATGCGGAAATAATAATTTCGCGAGAAATCATAATAATCGCAGGAATCGTAATCCAAAGAGAGTGTTGATATTCAACGATGAGAACCAAGGCGGCGACAACCATTACTTTATCCGCAACAGGATCCAAAAAAGCGCCAAATCTTGTAGTTTGTTTCCATTTACGAGCCAAATAACCATCAAGCCAATCAGTAACACCTGCAATAAAGAATATGAATGTAGTAATAAAAGGGGAGGATTCGATAGGTAAATAAAATGCAATCACGAAAAACGGAATCAGGATTACGCGAAACATCGTTAGGAAAATAGGAATATTAAATTTCATAGAAATGAACCGCTCTTGGTGTTAGAGATACGCCTATTCTAAAGTATCTAAGACTATAAAAAAAGCCACATTATGTGGCTTTCTTGTAAATAATTACGGATTAAAGTTTATCAGCGTTTTGTTTTAAGTATTTTGCAACGCCTTCAGGGTTATCTTTCATCCCTTCTTTACCTTTTTCCCATTGAGCAGGGCAAACTTCACCGTGATCTTCATGGAATTGTAATGCATCAACCATACGTAACATTTCATCGATGTTACGACCTAATGGAAGATCGTTTACTACTTGGTGACGAACGACGCCATTTTTGTCGATTAAGAATGAAGCGCGTAATGCAACGCCTGCTTCAGGATGTTCAATACCGTATGCTTGAGCAATTTCGTGTTTTACGTCTGCCGCTAATGCATATTTAACTTGGCCGATACCACCATTTTCAGTTGGGGTGTTACGCCATGCATTGTGAGTAAATTGAGAGTCGATAGAAACACCAACGACTTCTACGCCACGTTTTTTGAATTCTTCATAACGGTGGTCAAATGCGATTAACTCAGAAGGGCAAACGAAGGTAAAGTCTAACGGGTAGAAGAAGATTACCGCTGCTTTACCAGCAATGTGTTGTTTAAAGTTGAAGTTATCAACGATTTCGCCATTGCCTAATACAGCAGATGAAGTAAAATCTGGTGCTTGACGGGTTACTAATACCATAGTCATAATTCCTATATAAAGTTAAGTTGAAGTTTTGCCACACAAAATAGCGACGCGATTCTATTTGAAACGCCGACATTTTTATACTCGATTTTATCTATTAAAGCAATTAATCTTATCTAAAATAAGGTGGAAATATGCAACAACACAATCTATCAACAACATTTGTCCATGCAGGGCGTAAAAAACGTTTTTCACAAGGATCTGTAAACCCCGTTTTACAGCGAGCTTCTTCATTAGTATTTGACAGTATTGAAGATAAAAAACACGCTACTCAACATAGAGCAAAAGGTGAATTATTTTATGGCAGAAGAGGGACGCTAACACATTTTGCTTTACAAGATTTAATGTGTGAAATGGAGGGAGGCGCAGGCTGTTATCTTTATCCTTGTGGTGCAGCAGCAGTAACTAATTCGATTCTTTCTTTTGTAAAAAGTGGCGATCATGTATTAATGAGTGGTGCAGCTTACGAGCCAACCCAAGATTTCTGTAATATTGTGCTGAAAAAAATGCAGATCGATACCACTTATTACGATCCTCTTATTGGGGCTGATATTGCAACGCTTATTCAACCGAATACAAAAGTACTTTTTTTAGAAGCACCGAGTTCTATCACAATGGAAATTCCCGATATTCCGACTATTGTGAAAGCTGCAAGAACGGTGAATCCTAATATTGTGATTATGATTGATAATACTTGGTCGGCAGGTGTTCTATTTAAAGCGTTAGAGCATGATATTGATATTTCTATTCAAGCGGGTACGAAATATTTAGTGGGGCATTCTGATATTATGATTGGTACTGCTGTTGCGAATGCCCGAACTTGGGATCAACTTAGAGAACATTCCTATTTAATGGGGCAGATGGTGGATGCGGATTCTGCTTATACGACTGCTCGTGGTATTCGTACATTGGGTGTACGATTAAAACAACATCAGGAAAGCAGTATTAAAGTGGCAAAATGGTTGAGTGAGCAACCAGAAGTAAAAACGGTGTATCATCCAGCCTTACCAAGCTGTCCTGGTCATAAATTCTTTTTACGAGACTTTAGTGGAAGCAGTGGCTTATTTTCTTTTGAATTAACTAAGCGATTGACATCGGAACAAGTCTCAAATTTCATGGATCATTTTCAACTGTTCACTATGGCTTATTCATGGGGAGGATTTGAGTCTTTAATTCTTTGTAATCAACCAGAAGAAATTGCACATATTCGTCCAAATATTAAACGTAATCTTACAGGTTCGTTAATTCGTGTGCATATCGGTTTTGAAGATGTAAATGAATTGATTGCAGATTTAAAAGCTGGATTTGAGCGAATTGCTTAAAAAGTGCGGATAAAAAAAATGCCTGTTTTATTACAGGCATTTTTATTAGGATTATTTTTGTTCTGAAACTAAACCAATTTGGGAACCGTCAGAAAAATGAATTGAAGTCCCAATAATATCGACTTGAATACTTTTTCCTTGTTGTAAGTGAGGACGAATTTGAGAAAGCACTGCTTCTTCATCGGTTGATAAGGTAACGATCTCATTTGCTTTCGGTGCAATTGTTTTTCCAAATTGTAATGCAGGAAGATTTGCTACATAGAACGGCTGGTTATTTTCTTTATAAATAGTTAGCCATTGTGCTTCTGAAATTGCTTTATCGCTTAAATTTGTAATTTCATAAGTGATAGAAAAAGATTTTAAATCATCGGTAACAGAAACATTAGTAACTTTTATGTTTGCAACTTTTTGAAATTCTGCATTAGCTTGAGCGACTAATTCATCTATTTTGATTTGTGCCTGTTGTTCTGATTGGTTGGTTGCTGGTTGTGCAGCTTCTGTTGCGGGTTGAGCTTTTTCTACAGCAGGTTGAGTTGCTTCTACTGAGGGTTTTTCAGCTTTTTTTTGTTCTTTATCGTTACAAGCAGTTAAAGCAATTGAGCTTGCGACGATAGTTGCGAAAAGAAAAGACTTATTAAATTTCATTGTTTATTCCTATTGAAGTGGTTAAATAATGGTTCAGTGGCGTTAATTATAGATCATATATTTTGGTATGACAGTCTTTTCTTTTGAAAGTTCATAGAAGTTGTTTTATCATATTTTTCGTTTTCCTTAATCAACAGAGAAGCACAATGAAACATATTCATATCTTAGGTATTTGTGGCACATTTATGGGCGGCGTGGCGATGATTGCTAAACAAATGGGCTATCACGTAACGGGTTCAGATACTAATGTTTACCCTCCAATGAGCACTTTTTTAGAAGAGCAAGGTATCCAGATCATTCCAAATTATGATGTTGTACAATTACAACCTGCGCCTGATATGGTAATTGTTGGTAATGCGATGAAACGCGGTAATCCTTGCGTAGAATATGTGTTGGAAAATAATTTGAAATACACATCTGGTCCTCAATGGTTACATGATCATTTATTGCGAGATCGTTGGGTATTGGCGGTTTCTGGTACGCATGGAAAAACAACGACAACAGGCATGCTGACTTGGATTCTGGAACAAAATGGTTTAAAACCTGGTTTTTTAATCGGTGGTATTGCGGGTAATTTTGGCATTTCAGCTCGTTTAGGAGACAGCCCTTATTTTGTTATTGAAGCTGATGAATATGATACGGCTTTCTTTGATAAACGTTCGAAATTTGTCCATTACAATCCGCGTACACTTATCGTAAATAACATTAGCTTTGATCATGCAGATATTTTTGATGATCTCAAAGCGATTCAACGCCAATTTCATCATATGATTCGAACTATTCCAGCCAGTGGCTTGGTATTAAGTTCGGCGAGTGAACAAAGTGCAAAAGAAACGCTGGCATTGGGATGTTGGTCGCAACAACAATTTTTAGGCAAAGATAATGAGTGGTTTGCTGAACGTATTACAAATGATGCTTCACATTTTGCTGTCTTCCATCATGGAGAAAAAGTGGCAGAAGTAAAATGGAATGTCGTGGGACAACATAATATGCATAATGCGTTAATGGCAATAGCGGCTGCTCATCATATTGGCGTTGCTATTGAAGATGCGTGCAAAGCATTGGGATCTTTTGTAAATGCTAAACGTCGTTTAGAAGTGAAAGGCGAAGTTAATGGCATTACAGTTTATGATGATTTTGCGCATCATCCAGAAGCTATTCTTGCTACGCTAACTGCTTTGCGAGATAAAGTAGGTGGCGGCGTGCGAATTCTTGCCGTGCTTGAGCCTCGTTCTAACACAATGAAAATGGGGGTTCATAAAGATGAAATTGCGTCTGCGCTTGGTCGAGCTGATGCCGTGTTTATGCTTCAACCTGAACAGCTTCCTTGGGAAGTGGCTGATATTGCAAACCAATGTGTACAACCTGCTTATTGGCACGCAAATTTGGATCGATTAGTGGATATGATTGTTGCAGAGGCTCAACCTACGGATCATATTTTAGTGATGTCTAACGGCAGTTTTGGTGGCATTCATCAAAAAATTCTTGATAAGCTAAAACTGAAATAATAAAAGTGCGGTTAATTTAGAACCTGTTTTTAAATTGACTGCACTTTTTATTTCTGACTTTTAGGCTATATCTATTTTTAATTTGTAATTCATAAAAAGGAACATTTATACAATGGCTGATCCACATATTAAATCACCGATGGATTTTTTAGATAATCTGACTGTTATTATTTACCGCACTGGCTTTGTGATAGCAGCGTTGGCTGTTCTTACAGTAAGCTGGTATCCAGATTTGTCACTTATATTTATATTAATTGCAGCAACTTGCTGTGCCTCTTCGTTACATATTTATCTCAAATCCTTCCGATTGCTTTTCCAATTTGCTACTTGGATAGGATTACTTTTTTATATTAATCATTATCCTGCTTTGGCTCTTGGTGGTGCGTTACTTACTTTAGGTGGTTTGTGTTTTAAAGAATATTTTTGTTTCCGCGTACCTTTGCTAAATTTACAGCCGATATTTGTGGCTTGCTTGTGGTTTTCGTGGGTATTAAATAATTTTATCGCACTACGAATTTTTTCTATTATTTCTGGCGTATTACTTTTCGTTTTAGCGATACAAAAATGGCGAATGCCTTTGCATTTTGATATTGGAGACAAAACAAAATATCAAATTTAGAAAAGAAAATGACCGCACTTTTATGTGCGGTCATTGTTTTTAGAAAGGTTTATTTAGCTAAGCATTCCATGTAACTATCTGCGGTAGATTGCAAGAATGTTGCATAAGAATTTTTGCCTAAAGTGACTTTATCGCCAATTGGGTCGAGTTGTCCTACATTGACTTTAGTATTTTGAGCTAAAGACTCAATCACTTTTGGTGTAAATTGAGGCTCTGCGAATAAGCAATTTACTTTATGTTCATCAATTTCTTCTTTAATGTGTGCTAAAGTTTTTGCACCCGGAGCAACTAATGGATTGATGGTAAAGTAACCCGTTTGTTTTAAACCATAAGCATCGTTGAAATAACCATAAGCATCGTGGAAAACGTAGAAACCTTTGTCTTTTACATTTGCAAGTTGTGCTGTGATTTTTTCACTTTGTTCTGCCAAAGTGCGGTTAAAATCTGAAAGATTTTGTGCAATTAATGCTTTTTTATTTGGGAATTGTGCAGTTAATTTATCCGCTACTTTTTGTGCAACAATTTTGCTGATAGCTGGAGAATACCAAACGTGCCAGTTTGTTGTTAAACCCTCGTGATGATCGTGATCATGATGTTCGTGATCGTGTTTATGGTCGTGATCGTGTTCGTGCTTATGGTCATGATCGCCATCTTCATGGAAATGCTCGTGGTGAGCTTGAATTAATAAAGGTTTAACATCCGCAAGATCGGCAATGGTAATCACTTTTTTGCGTTCAATTTGACTAATTGGCTTATCTAAAAATGAATCAACATCTTCACCAACCCATACTACTAAATCTGCAGATTTTACTTTTTGAATATCAGATAATTTCAAATTGTAATCATGTGGAGATGCGCCAGCAGGCACAAGAACTTGCGTGCCAGTTACACCCTCTGCAATAGATGAAACAATAAAGCCCAAAGGTTTTACTGATGTCAATACATCGGCATTTGCCATCATTGGTGTGCTTAAAAGTGCGGCAGAAATTGCACTAATTTTTAAAAGTTTTTTCATATTTCTGTTTCCTTACTTGTTGATAATAATTAGTAAAGGGCAAAAAGCCTACGCTCTTTTCTGTAAATTGCAATGATTTTATAGTGAAAAAGAGGGAAAATTTTTCATTTTTAAAGTAAATAGGTTTCATTCAATAAAAAATGCACATTTATGGTCAATGTGCATTTTAAAAGGAAGACTAAGATTTTTTCTTGAGTAATTTATCTATTACACGAGAAACAGCAAAAAAACCAAAGGCTGCCGTGATCATTGTGGCTGCACCAAACCCATTTGCGCAATTCATCGTAGCAGAAATTGCACAGTCCTCAGTCATTTGTGGAAATATTAAAGGTTGTGTTGAAAATACCGCATCGATACTAAATTTGCGTTTTGGATTTTGGCTAAAATTGTAATCCTTGCGTAAAATTGACCGCACTTTAGCAAGGAGAGGATCTTGAATGGTTTTACTAAGATCGGCAATTTGAATTTGGGTTGGATCAGTTTGACCACCAGCACCACCAATAGTAATTACATTAATTTTGTTACGTTTACAATAAGCAATCAGCGACGCTTTAGTTTTCACATTATCGATGGCATCAATGACGTAGTCATAGCCTCGATTGAGGTAATCCGCTTGATTTTCTGGCGAGATAAAATCATCAATAATATTGACGGTACATTCTGGGTTAATTAATTTTACTCGCTCTGACATGACTTCAGTTTTTAATTTGCCGATTGTGCCGCTCATCGCAGGAAGTTGGCGATTGATATTCGTGACGCAAATATCATCCATATCAATTAATGTGAGTTCGCCAATGCCAGATCGTGCTAAGGCTTCAACAACCCAAGATCCGACACCGCCAATGCCAATCACGCAAATATGCACTTGGCGTAAGCGTGCTAAGCCATCAGGCGTATAAAGTCGCCCAATGCCACCAAAGCGTTGTTCGTAATTATCTATTCTAGCCATTATTGTAATACCCATACTCTACCGTAGTGTTTTGAAAGCCCTGCAATATGTCCCGCTCTAGCACCGATACCACGATATAAGTCAAAGTGATGACCTTTCACTGCACCGCCTACATCAAGTGCAACCATTAAGTGTAATTTGTGTGTGCCAAGCCAATTTCCATTATTATCAATATCTGGTACTTCGACTAAAAGTACAGAGCCAGATGGGATAACATTGCGATCTGATGCCACTGAAGCCATTGCTACAAGAGGAACGCCTGCAGAGCCTTTTACTTTGCCACTTGGATCATTTTTAAAGAATACATAAGCTTCATTGCGTTCTAACAAGCTTTGTACACGCGATGGATTACGATTACCCCATTCTCGAATTGCTTGAATAGACATTTTTTCTTTTGGAATTTCGCCATCTTCCACTAATAAACGCCCGATAGCCGTGTAAGGGAAACCATTTTGTCCTGCGTAAGCAAAATAGTTAAGATTGCCATCGCCAAAATCTATATAACCACTGCCTTGTACCCCAAGTAAAAAGTTTTCCAACATGGAATCGCTATATGCTAACTCTAATCCTTTCCCCGCTAATGCTCCCGCGTAAATTTGCGCTCGACTTAGACGTTTTTTCACAGGCATACGATAAATTGGATTTTTAAATTGACCTTGTGGGGTATGACGAGCATAAAGTATAGGCGAATAATAGCCTGTCATCAGCACATTTTGAAATCCATCAAAGCCACGCATAATTTGCGGTTGGATATTAAATTGAGTGAGTTCATTAATATTTGCCCCAGAAAGAACCCAATTTGTAATTTTTTCATAATTATCGTAAAAATTGGTGGAAAGTTTACTCGAATAATTTTTTATATTGGAAAGCTGTGTTAAAAAATCGCCTTGATTTATTACCGTACTTTGGTTTTCTATATGGGAAACAGGCATAAGAGCTGCTTGCTGATAAGTTCGATTGGTATATTTTGCACCGAATTGTTGAGGATCACTACCATTTGAGGTGGTGGGAATCTGAGTGTTTTTTATGTTAGAGGTACAAGACACCAAAAGTGCGGTAATAATTGAGATAGAAAAAGTTTTGAACCAAAATGGTTTACACACCGACATTTTCAATCCTAAAGTAAGCAGAAATAAGGTTGCATACGCTACCAAAATTTACAGAAAACAACCAGTGTTATTTAGTGAAATTGCTTAATAAAACTACATATTGAACATTTTATTAACAAACAATTGATAAAGTTTTGTTTAATTCTTGCAATTAAATTTTAAGCGAGTATAGTACGCCCCATCAGACGCGGGGTGGAGCAGCTTGGTAGCTCGTCGGGCTCATAACCCGAAGGCCGTCGGTTCAAATCCGGCCCCCGCAACCAACAAATTCTAAAGCCCTGATTTAAGAAAATCAGGGCTTTCTTTTTACAGTTTAATTCGCAATGATGATCTCAATTAGATCATCTTTTTCTATGCTATAATCCCTCAAAATTTTCAAAATCGGTATCTAAATGAAACAATTATTTGCAACGACTTCTCGTGGCTTTGAAGAATTATTAAAAGTTGAACTCACTGAACTTGGTGCGCAAGAGGCAAAAGTGGTTCAAGGTGGCGTTCATTATCAAGCTGATGACGAAACTTTATACCGCACTTTACTTTGGTCACGCCTTGCTTCACGCATTTTATTTCCTTTGATTGAAACCAAAATTTACAGTGATTTGGATCTTTATGCGGCTGTTTCAGGCTTTAATTGGTTAGCGCAATTTGATGAAAGAGTTACATTCTTTGTCGATTTTAATGGAACCAACCAAGAAATTCGTCATACTCAATTTGGTGCGATGCGTGTTAAAGATGGAATTGTCGATTACTTTGAACGTCAAGGTAAAACTCGCCCTGATGTAGATAAAATTCAGCCAGACGTACGTATTCACGCTTATTTGAATCGTGAAAATTTAGTGATTTCTTTAGATTTAAGTGGGGAAGCATTGCATTTACGAGGCTATCGTGAAGATGCAGGTCAAGCTCCTTTACGCGAAACTTTAGCAGCTGCAATTGTTATGCGTTCAGGTTGGCAAGCGGGTTCTCCATTAGTGGATCCAATGTGTGGTTCAGGCACGCTTTTAATTGAAGCGGCACAAATGGAAGCCAAAATTGCGCCGCAGCTGTATCGTTTACATTGGGGATTTGATTTTTGGAAAGGGCATAATCAATCGGCTTGGGAAAAGGTAAAAAATGAAGCGATTGAATTAGCAGAAGAAAAACAACGTGAAATTCAACCGCACTTTTATGGATTTGACCTCGATCACCGCGTATTAAAAAAGGCACAGAGGAATGCACAAAATGCAGGTGTTTCACATTTAATTAAATGGCAGCAGTCTGATGTGGCAGCGTTGAAAAATCCTCATTTAAATGAAGTCGGTACGGTTATCTGTAATCCACCTTATGGAGAACGCTTAGGTACAACCCCAGCATTGATCGCACTTTATTCTGTAATTGGGCAAAGACTTAAAAAAGAATTTTGCGGTTGGAATGTTTCTGTTTTTAGTAGCGAATCCACATTGCTTGATTGTTTGAGAATGCGTGCTAGCCGACAGTTTAAAGCAAAAAATGGCCCATTAGATTGTGTGCAGAAGAATTATCAAGTTTCAGAACGAAAATCTGACGAAATTACAGCTGAAAATGAACTAGAATTTAACCGCACTTCGGAGGTGGTAACCGATTTTGCTAATCGATTACAAAAAAATATTAAGAAAATTAGCAAATGGGCAAAGCAACAAGGATTAGATGCTTATCGTTTATATGATGCTGATTTGCCTGAATATAATTTAGCCGTCGATCGTTATGCAGATTACATTGTTGTGCAAGAGTATGCAGCGCCGAAAAATATTGATGAAAATAAAGCGCGTCAACGTTTATTGGATGCGGTTACTGCAACTTTGCACGTTACAGGTGTCGAAACGAATAAGTTGATCCTTAAAGTTCGCCAGAAACAAAAAGGTACCAACCAATATGAGAAATTAGCCAATAAAGGTGAATACTTTTATGTGAATGAATATGGCGTGCAACTTTGGGTAAATTTGACAGATTATTTAGACACAGGCTTATTCTTAGATCACCGTTTAACAAGAAAAATGATTGGTGAATTGGCAAAAGGTAAAGATTTCTTGAATTTATTTGCTTATACTGGCTCAGCAACTGTTCATGCGGCACTTGGTGGTGCGAAATCGACAACGACCGTTGATATGTCCAATACTTATCTTAATTGGGCGGAGCAAAATCTTATTTTGAATGATATTGAAGGTAAACAACATAAATTAATTCAAGCAGATTGCCTTCAATGGTTAGAAAAATGTGATCGTCAATTTGATTTGATATTTGTGGATCCACCGACGTTTTCAAATTCTAAACGTATGGACGAGAGTTGGGATGTTCAACGAGATCATGTGAAATTGATGAGTAATCTAAAACGAGTTTTGTCGAATAATGGCACAATTGTCTTTTCGAATAATAAACGTGGATTCAAAATGAATCTAGTTGCGTTGGAAGAATTAGGTTTAAGTGCGGTAGAAATTTCGCATAAAACGTTACCACTAGATTTTGAACGTAATAAACAAATTCATAATTGTTGGATGATTCAACATATATAATGATTCGCCAAGTTGTAAAATAGTCGAAAAAATAGTGAATTTTAAACAAACTGAATAAAAAACTATCGCTCAAACATTTTTTTTCAAAAAGTGCTAGACAAGGTTTTATTAAATCATTAATATACGCCTCCGCAACGACGCAGTAACGCGTTCGTAGCTCAGTTGGATAGAGCGTTGGCCTCCGGAGCCAAAGGTCGCAAGTTCGAATCTTGTCGAGCGCGCCAGGTCAGTGCAATAACAACTTTTAATGGTGGCTATAGCTCAGTTGGTAGAGCCCTGGATTGTGATTCCAGTTGTCGTGGGTTCGAATCCCATTAGCCACCCCATCTTATCTTTAATAAGATCTGACGGCGAGTAGCGCAGCTTGGTAGCGCAACTGGTTTGGGACCAGTGGGTCGTAGGTTCAAATCCTATCTCGCCGACCACTTTATTTTGCTCTTTAACAATGTATCAGACAATCTGTGTGGGCACTTGTTGATTGACTTGTTTTAAAATATTTTTAATTTTGAAGTCTTAATAGGTGCTTAACTGAAAATTCATAATTACTTTTTAAGTAGTGTTTTATTTATAGCTAAGCAGTATATTGAGCGATTGAACTTGAATTGAAGAGTTTGATCATGGCTCAGATTGAACGCTGGCGGCAGGCTTAACACATGCAAGTCGAACGGTAGCAGGAGAAAGCTTGCTTTCTTGCTGACGAGTGGCGGACGGGTGAGTAATGCTTGGGAATCTGGCTTATGGAGGGGGATAACGACGGGAAACTGTCGCTAATACCGCGTAATATCGAAAGATTAAAGTGTGGGACCTTCGGGCCACATGCCATGAGATGAGCCCAAGTGGGATTAGGTAGTTGGTGGGGTAAAGGCCTACCAAGCCTGCGATCTCTAGCTGGTCTGAGAGGATGACCAGCCACACTGGAACTGAGACACGGTCCAGACTCCTACGGGAGGCAGCAGTGGGGAATATTGCACAATGGGGGGAACCCTGATGCAGCCATGCCGCGTGAATGAAGAAGGCCTTCGGGTTGTAAAGTTCTTTCGGTATTGAGGAAGGGATGTATGT
>NZ_AFQO01000006.1 GCF_000222025.1 Haemophilus haemolyticus M19501
GCCAGATTCCCAAGCATTACTCACCCGTCCGCCACTCGTCAGCAAGAAAGCAAGCTTTCTCCTGCTACCGTTCGACTTGCATGTGTTAAGCCTGCCGCCAGCGTTCAATCTGAGCCATGATCAAACTCTTCAATTCAAGTTCAATCGCTCAATAAACTGCTTAGCTATAAATAAAAATACTAGTTAAAAAAGTAATGATGAATTTTCAGTTAAGCACCTATTAAGACTTCAAAATTAAAAAATATTTTAAAACAAGTCAATCAACAAGTGCCCACACAGATTGTCTGATACATTGTTAAAGAGCAAAAAACAACGACGCACTTGTAAACTTAAATATTTCACAACAGTGCGTCGTTGTGTGCGGTGCATTATAGGGATTTTCAAATCCCTTGCAAGCACTTTTTACAAAAATATTTAAAAAAATGATCTTTTGATGGAAATATAAACATTTCATTAAAAAGTGCGGTCAAAAATACAATAATTTTTCAAAAATTATTTTTTCCAATAGCTTGGAATAAACAGCACGATTAATGAAAACATTTCTAAACGTCCACAGATCATAGCAAAACTAAAGACTAATTTAGCACTTTCTGGAACATCAATAAAACTTTCGTGAATAAAACCAAGTCCCGGTCCTGCATTCGTTAATGTGGCGAATACGGCTCCCATCGCATCAAAAGCATTCATTCCACAAAGAATAACAGCAAAAACACACCCCCAATAAACCAATATAAAAATAATGAAAAATGCCCAAATACTTTCTATCATTCTTGGTGCTAGACAATTTTTACCTATTCGAATTGGTTGTACTAAATTTGGATGAATTAAACTATGCAGTTCTCGATCGATTTGTTTCCACAATATAAGTGTCCGTATCGCTTTTAATCCCCCAGTTGTGGAACCACCACAACCACCAATTACCGCAGAAATTACCAGTAAAAGCCCAATAAAAGGCGGAAGATTATCAATATCAAAAATCGTATAACCAGCAGTCATTGACATTGATGTTAATTGTAATGCACCTTTTGTTACTGCCTCGTTCATATCTGAAACTAAACCATAACCATATAAAGATAGAGATACAATACCAATAAAAATAATTTGCATCGTTAGAAAAAAACGAAATTCGGGATCTTTCCAATAATTTCGCCAAATATTTCTTTTACCTAGTGCAAGAAAAGCGGAAATATGTAAGCTAAAATTAACACCACCAATCAGCATAAAAATTGTTGTAACCCAATAAATGGAAGCTTGATTAAAATAGCCAATACTTGCATCGTGTGTTGAAAATCCGCCATTTGAAATTGTCGAAAAACTATGCCCAATGGCATCAAAAAGACTCATTCCTGATAGCCAATATGCAATGGCACAAAGAACAGTTAATGAAGCATAAATAATCCATAGCGCTTTCGCCACTTCTGAAATTTTAGGCAAAGATTTTTGATCTTTAAGAGGACCTGAAGATTCTGCTCGATATAATTGTGTCCCACCAATTCCCAACAGCGGAATTATCGCCACAGCCAATACGATAATCCCCATACCACCTAACCATTGTAAAAACTGACGATAAAACAAAATAGATTTAGGTAAATTATCCAGCCCCGTCATTACCGTTGCACCAGTAGTAGTTAAGCCAGAAAATGCTTCAAATACGGCTGAAGCAATAGTTAAATGTGGTGAATCGAACAATAAAAGAGGCAATGTTGCCAAGCTTCCTAAAACTAACCAAAAAGCCACAACAATCAAAAAACCATCACGGGATCGTAATTCTTGTTTATGGTGATGGCATGGCCACCAAAGCAATGTGCCCGCCGTCAAACTTAACATAAAAGCCTGCATAAATGCCTTACCGCCACCATCGCCATAAATCAGTGCGACAAATGCTGGAATCAGCATCGTGCCAGAAAAACACATCACAAGAATACCAATAATTCGGATAATCGATAAAATATGCACTATTATTCGCCTGTCTCTAAAAGTTGGATGACTAATCTGCCCGCAGACTTTTCCGTTAATTCTGAAGAAAAAACATCGACTGTTTTTTCACTAATACCTAAAATCAAATGAATATTTACCTGAAAATCTTGAGATAAAATCTCAACCTGATATTTTTCACAAAGTTGTAGCACCAAACTTAGCTGACCATAGTCACAATCAAGTTTGAAAGGGGTTCGTTCAACTTTAATTTCGCTTTCAATCAACTTTAACGCTTGTTGAACGCCATTGCCATAAGCACGAACTAATCCACCTGTTCCGAGCAAAATACCGCCATAATAGCGAACCACCACCGCACTGATTTCACCGAATTGACTACCTTGCAATGCACTCAACATTGGCTTTCCTGCCGTTCCAGCAGGTTCGCCATCATCAGAAAAACCAAGTTGTAGAGAATCTGTTGGCTTGCCTGCTACGGCAGCCCAACAATGATGCCGAGCATTTGGGTGTTCTTGTTTAATCTTTGCCCAAAAAGCTCTTGCGTCTTCTAAACCTTCGGTGTGCTGTAAATAAGTAATAAAACGGCTTTTCTTAATTTCTTCTTCAAAAACAACCGCACTTTTAGGAACGAGGTATTCCGCCATTCATTTTTTCAAACTAATTTCAATGATGCTAGTCTATCACTGATGACTGGGATTTGTCGAAATTTTGCCGTAAGTGCGGTATGATATGACCCTGTTTTTCAAAAGAAAAAAGAATATGTCTGAAATTTCCGTCACACAAACCCTAGATACTTTAGGATTACGTTGCCCAGAACCTGTCATGCTTGTTCGTAAAAATATTCGTCATCTTAACGATGGGGAAATACTTTTGATTATTGCTGACGATCCTGCAACAACAAGAGATATTCCAAGTTTCTGTCAATTTATGGATCACACCTTACTGCAAAGTGAAGTGGAAAAACCACCGTTCAAATATTGGGTGAAAAAAGGAAAATAAAAAAATCGACCATCATTAAAATGCGGCCGATTTTTTTATGATTTTTAAAGATTGCGTAAGGCTTCAATACGCTTTTCGAGTGGCGGATGGCTCATAAAGAGTTCACTTCGTTTTCCGTTAATCATAAAGGCATTTAAAGAACCTTCAAGATTTTGGGGTTCGTGAAGTTGTTGCAAACGTTGTAATGCCATGATCATTTTTTCTTTGCCAACTAAACTTGCGGAACCAGCATCTGCACGAAATTCTCGGTAGCGCGAGAACCACATTGCGATAATACTCGCAAGCACACCAAAGAGCATTTCCAATACCATCGAAACCAAGAAATAAATGCCTGAGCTGCGCGTTTCTTCTCCATTATCGTTACGCGAACTTGCCACCGCCGTTGCAATAACGCGAGATAAGAAAATCACGAAAGTATTTAATACGCCTTGTAATAACGCCATCGTCACCATATCCCCATTGGAAATATGGGAAATTTCGTGCGCTAAAACAGCTTCCGCTTCAGCCTCCGTCATGTTGTTTAATAATCCGGTGCTCACTGCCACCAAAGAATTGCTTTTTGTCGCGCCTGTAGCAAAAGCATTCACATCGGGTGAATGAAAAATCGCCACGTCTGGCATCGGAATACCCGCTTTCTGCGCTTGGCGACTAACGGTATCAATTAACCAACGTTCAGTTTGATTACGAGGTTGAGTAATCACTTCTCCGTCTACAGAACGTAATGCCATCGTTTTAGACAGGAATAATGAAATTAATGAGCCAGCAAAACCAAATAGCAAAGCCATAATTAAAATGCCGCCGGTGCTATTTCCTGCAATACCAGTCACACTTAAAATAATACCTAATACCAGCATTACAGCCATATTGGTTGCCAAGAAAAGAAGAATACGCATCATAATGTGTTCTCTCAAAGTTAGGGTTAAGTATTTCCTTAGTGGGGAAAATTCACAAAAAATTCAAGGTGCAATGTAAAATTTCTGTTATCAGCATACAAACAAAAAGCGCGGTCAAAAACATGCGAGTTTATGGCCGCACTTTTAAGCAGAAATTACCAAATAGAAAATTATTTTCTTACAGCAATCGCTTCAATTTCTAATCCTACATCTTTTGGTAAACGAGCAACTTCTACGCAAGAACGAGCAGGGAAGTTAGGATGATTATTTTCTTTAAAGAAACGTTCGTATTCTGCATTAACCGCAGCAAAATCATTAAGATCTTTCACAAAAACCGTCGTTTTTACAATATCTGCGGCGGTTAAACCCGCTTTCTCGATAATCGCTTTCACATTTTCTAAAGATTGGCGCGCTTGCGCAACGATGTCCGCAGGCACTTCGCCTGTTGCAGGATTCACGGGAATTTGCCCTGAGGTTAAAACTAAATTGCCAAGATCAACCGCTTGAACATAAGGGCCAATGGCTGCCGGTGCTTTTTCAGTATGAATAATTTGAGTCATCATTTTCTCCTTGGTTGATAAAAAGTGCGGTTATTTTTCACCGCACTTTTTTGTTTATTAATCAATTTCTTTTAGCACATCATCAGAAAGCGATTCTTTATTTTCTGTTGATTTGCCATCACTTACTTTAAATTGTAAATTTTGGTAATACGCTTCTCTAAAGGTTACATATGGATCTTGTGCTTGGCGTAACAACTCAGCGTTATCAATATTTTTCGCACGGGCATCCACCGCTTGTACACCATATTTCACTAATGACCACGGACCGCCAACCCATTCCCAAAATGGATACATATAAGCCGCATCAACCACTGCGCCCGTTAATTGACGTGGCGTTGTTGCATTATAAATCGGTAGCACAATATAAGTGCCCGCATCTACGCCGTAGCTACCTAACGTTTCCCCAAATCCACGTTGATTATCTACGCGCAACTCTTTGCTTACGCTCGCAAAATCAATAAAGCCACCTAGACCAAATACGGTATTAATCCAAAAGCGATTAAAGTGAACAAATGCTTTTTTCGGTTCACCTTCAATTAAGCGGTTCACAAAGCTTACTGGCTCATCAAGATTATTGGCAATGCCAGCAAGACCAGAAGAAATAGGCTTAGGCACATAGTTATTCCAACCTTTTGCAGCGGGTTCTAACACATAGCGATCCATAACATTATAGTTAAATTTCCACATGGTTCGATTGAACCCTTCAAGGGTATCATTACGGTCACTCGCTTGTTTTGTGTCGTTCTTATTTGCACAACCTGTCAGCATAATTACGCCAAAAAGTGCGGTCAAAATCGTCTTTATTTTCATTTTGAATCCTTATATAAATGTGGGCTTATTCTACCTAATTTGCCAAATAACAACAAAATAAATATTTCCCATAAAACATATAAAAAGTGCGGTAAAAAAACATTATTTTTACCGCACTTTCTCATCCCTAACATAAAACTAATTTCGTTTTCTGACCTTTCAGATAATTAACAATTCCTTCAGGAACATCATCTGTAAACAAATATTCCACATCACTTAATTCGCCCAAGCGAACAATCGCTTGGCGAGTAAATTTAGAGTGATCGGTCACTAATAAGGTCTGACGTGAACTTTCAATAATCGCTCTCTTGACTTGCACTTCATGGTAATCATAATCCAATAATGAACCATCAGCATCGATCGCGCTAATCCCTAAAATCCCGAAATCTAGGCGAAATTGAGAAATAAAATTCACCGTAGCTTCGCCGATAATTCCACCATCCATTCGTAACGATCCGCCCGCCATGACAATATCAAAACTTTCATTTTGGCGTAAAAGATGCGCGGCATTCAGATTGTTCGTCACAATTCGGAGTTTTTCGTGGCTAAGCAATGCATTGGCGACAGCCTCAGGCGTGGTACCAATATCAATAAACAACGATGCGCCGTTAGGAATCAACTTTGCGACTTCCTGTGCAATATTATTTTTTTGTAATGAAAAAAATTGCTTACGATCCACGTAATCAGAATTTTCAGCAGAAGATGGCGATGCCGCACCGCCGTGATGGCGACGGATTAAATCCAACTCCGCCAAAATATTCAAATCACGGCGAATCGTTTGGGGGCTAACATCTAAGGCAGCAACCAGTTCTTCCGTACTTAAATAGCCAGCTTGCTCCACCAGTTTAATAATTTTTTGATGGCGTAACGATTGTTTCATAGCGAATCCTTTATCCAAATTAAACGGGCTTACTCTAGCGAATTTTTGCGCAATTTGCTATCAATAAATCCCCAAATCAAGCCGACAATCAAGCCTGAAATATGTGCAGCATTTCCCATTTCAACACCAAATAAGGGGCTAATAAAACCTAATGCGATCCCCACCAATAACATCGTGAAAAAACCTTCTGGCAGATCAAATAAATGATGATTCAATTTATCGCATATAAATACATAACCCAACACAGCATATACAACACCAGAAAGTCCAAAGAAAGCGGGGCCAGACACATAATTTTGCACATATCCTGTTATGACGGAGGCTACAACATACAACATCAATAATTTGACCGAACCAAAAGTGCGCTCAATCATTCCACCGAAAATAAAAAACCAAGACAGATTAAACAAAATATGCAAATGAGATAAATGTACCAATGTATGTGAAATATAACGCCACGCTTCGCTATCTTGCTCTTCGTAAGCGGGGTAATGCATCAAATACATAATATCGTCTTCAAAACCCAGCTGTTGAGCAATATAAATGACCGCACAAAGTGCGGTAAGAATTAGCGTGATTTTTCCTTGTTGAGCTAAAAAGTTTTTCATTCGTAATCTCAAGTCTCTACGCAAATTTAAAAATCGAACTTCGCATTAAATGTCATTGTTTCCCCTGTAATAGGGTGGGTAATCATCAATTCTTCTGCGTGCAAGCATAATCTTGGCGACATAGCTTTAGCCTGAGGATGAGAGTAAAATTTATCGCCTAGAATTGGATGCCCCAATGCTAACATGTGCAAGCGTAACTGATGAGATCTGCCTGTCACGGGCGTCAGTTTCACGCGAGTACTGTTATTGGGCAAACGTGCTAAAACTTCGAATTTTGTGACCGCTCTTTTTCCTAAAACGAAATCCAAACGTTGGCGAGGTCGATTTTCCCAATCACAAATCATCGGCAAATTTACCTCGCCATAATCTTTCTCCAAATGACCCCAAACAATCGCTTGATAATGTTTTTTCGGTTCACGTTCGCGAAATTGACGTTTTAATTCACGATCCGCCGCCTTACTTAAAGCAAACACAATGATGCCGCTCGTTGCCATATCCAAACGATGAGCTGGCTCGCAAAAGCCGAATTTTTCTTTCACTCGACTCATTGCGCTATCATAATATTGTGGTTGATTACCAGGCACAGAAAGCAAACCGCTAGGTTTGTTCACCACGCACAAATGATTATCTTGATAAATCATATCTAAATAAGGTTCAAGAGGCGGATTATATTCAATCAATGCCATTTTTATTCCTTGTTCGTCACAATGACACGCAAGCAATCCAAACGCCAATTTGCTTTAGAAAGCTCGTCTAGTGATTGTGTTCGTTGTTGTTCTAAAATATCAATTTCGCTTTGGCGAATATTTTTATTCACTGCTCGCAAAGCCTGCAAACGGTTAATTTCTGCGCTTAATTGTTGATCTGCTTGATTTTTAGCTTCGGCAATAATCGGGTCAGCTAAAGATTTTACTAGCTGATCGCCTCGCATGATCAAGGATTCAATATTGCTCCGTGCCATTTTCACCATTTGATTAGCAATATTTTTACCAAGTGGTTTCAATTTGCTATGCAATGTTTCAAAGGCAACCTGCTCACCAATGTTATTTCCTTTGTTATCAAGCAGCAGACGAATAGGCGTTGGTGGTAAGAAACGATTGAGCTGTAATCCTTTTGGCGATTGGCTTTCTACCACGTAAATCAATTCAATTAGTAAGGTTCCAGCTGGGAGTTGTTTATTCACAAGCAATGCCATTGCGGCTTTGCCAATATCACCAGAAGCAACAAGATCAATACCTTGACGAATCATTGGATGATCCCAAGTCAGAAACTCCATTTCTTCGCGAGCAAGGGCAAGCTCTCGATCAAAGGTAACCGTCACACCTTCTTCTTTTAAACCCGGAAAATCGGGCACAAGCATTGTTCCAGTTGGGCTAATCACAATACTATTTGCGCCAAGATCTTCTTGCTCTACGCCAATAATATCAAATAATTTTAAAGCAAAATTCACAAGCTCAGGCGAATTATCTTCATCAGCAATTTGATCCGCTAACGCTTGTGCTTGCTCACCTCCATGAGAATTTAGCTCTAATAAACGATCCCGCCCCTTTTCTAACTCAATCTTGAGTTTTTCCCGCGCGGTTTTAGTTTGTTTTAATAATTCAGAAAATTCATTCTCTGAAAGTGCGGTAGAATTTGACCGCACTTTTTCCAACTCGTCCTCAAACTGTGAAAATAATGCCATTCCCATTGGACAAGTTTCTTCAAAAGCATTCAGCCCCTCATTGTACCAACGCGCTAAACGGCTTTGAGGCGAATCTTTCGCACAAGGCACATAAATTTGCACATCACGTTTTTGTCCAATACGATCTAATCGGCCAATACATTGTTCCAATAAATCAGGATTTATCGGTAAATCAAATAACACTAAATTTGCCGCAAATTGGAAGTTACGCCCTTCCGAGCCAATACTCGAACTCAGTAAAACCTGCGCGCCGTTTTCTAAATCCGCAAAATAAGCTGCGGCTCTATCCCGTTCAATAATCGACATTTTTTCGTGGAACACTGCGGCGCGAATCGCCTCACGTTCACGCAAAATTTGTTCTAACTGAATCGCCGTTGCCGACGTCTGGCAAATCACAAAAATTTTTTCATCGCGATGGAGTTTGAGGAAGTCAATCAGCCAATTAATTTTATCATTCTCTTCAGAGAGTGTAATTTGGTGGTAAACACGGTGCGGAAAACCTTTCACGCCTTGACGTGTATTGCGGAATAACATTCGCCCCGTGCCATGACGATCAATTAAGGCTTGAATCAGTTCCTGACGGGCACGATGCTGTTCCTCATCATTATTTGATGCAATTGCTTTAAAAAGTGGCTCAACATCTTGTTCAAGCAACAAATCAGAAATATGATTTTTTTCTACCGCACTTAATGCCTTATTTGCCAACAAAGATTCAACGGCATTAACCACAGGTTGGTAGCGTTCCTGCTCTTTCACAAAGGTTTGATAATCAAAGAAACGTTCTGGATCCAGTAAGCGCAAACGAGCAAAATGACTTTCTTGACCAAGTTGCTCTGGAGTTGCCGTGAGTAACAATACAGAGGGAATGATACGAGCAAGCTGTTCAACTAATAAATAAGCAACACTTGGCGAAGTTTCGGACCAAACGAGATGATGCGCCTCATCCACAATTAAACAGTCAAATTGAGCATTGAGTGCCTGCTCTACTCGGTTTGGATGAGTTTCTAACCAATTCAGCGAACAGATAATTAAACTTTCAGTCGTGAATGGATTAACGGCATCAAGATCAAAATCGTTGCACCGTTCTTCATCAAAAAGTGAAAAATGCAAATTAAAACGACGAAGCATTTCCACCAGCCATTGATGTTGCAACGTTTCTGGCACGATAATAAGAACACGTTGCACTTTCTCAGCAAAAAGTTGATTCTGCAAAATCATTCCTGCTTCAATGGTTTTCCCTAAACCAACCTCATCCGCCAATAACACGCGAGGATTAACTCGATTACCGACTTCAGCTGCAATATGAAGCTGATGAGGAATTAAGCCCGCACGCGTTCCGCGTAAACCACGCAATGGCGATTTAAATTGTGCTTGCTGATGACAAAGCGTGCGATAACGCAATGCAAAATGACTGCTGCGATCAATTTGCGCTGAAAAGAGGCGATCTTTTGCTTGGCTAAAAGAAATAATCGATGAAATATCACGTTCTTGCACAATGACATCTTCACCTTGTGGATTTTTAACTAAATAAAATAGCAAACCGTTCATATTTTGAACGTCTAAAATCTCGCCTTGCCAGCCATCTTGATGGGATAATGTTTCACCTTTGCTAAATACAATCCGACTTAAAGGTGCTTGCGCCATAGCATATATCCGCGTTTCATCTGCTGCGGGGAAATAAATAGTAACAGTTCGTTGATCTAATGCAGTAATAACACCTAATCCTAAAGCATTCTCACTTTCACTCAACCAACGCTGACCAATAGCAAAGGGCATAATTATTCTCTTTCTGATTTATATTGATAAAATTTGGGGGCGTATTGTAGCTTGCTTAAATAGCAAAAGAAATTAATAAAAGAGAATAAAAAATGGATTGAAGAAATAAATGGCACGCCCTAAAGGATTCGAACCTTTGACCCACGCCTTAGAAGGGCGTTGCTCTATCCAGCTGAGCTAAGGGCGCATTCAAAGGATTTCTTTTGTACGGAATTTCAAGACAATATAAAAGAAGTGGTCGGCGAGATAGGATTTGAACCTACGACCCACTGGTCCCAAACCAGTTGCGCTACCAAGCTGCGCTACTCGCCGACGAGTGCGGTCAATTATAGGTTTGTTTTTATCTCAGTCAATTAATTTTTTGATTTTTTAATTTAATTGTTCAAAATTATTCCACTTTAGGAAAAATACCCCCTTTTTCGTTGTAAAAAAATCATTGTCCGCTAAAATAGCAAACGCTTTCTTTCCCATCATTCAAAAGGACAGCCCAATGACCGCACAAATCATCTCTGGTACCGCACTTTCAAAAAAAATTAAAGCCGATGTGGCAGATAAAATCACCCATTACATTAAGCAAGGAAAACGCGCGCCTGGGCTTGCAGTCATTCTCGTGGGTGCGGATCCTGCTTCGCAAATCTACGTTGGTAATAAACGTAAAAGCTGTGAAGAAATTGGCATTCTCTCTAAATCTTATGATCTGCCAGATACCACCACACAAGATGAATTGTTATCGATTATTGACAAACTTAATGCTGATAAAAATATTGATGGTATTTTGGTACAACTACCGTTACCCAAACAAATTAACACAGAAGCAATAATTGAACGTATCGATCCGAAAAAAGATGTGGATGGTTTCCATCCTTACAATGTTGGGCTTTTATGCCAACGTATCCCAACTTTACGTGCCTGCACCCCTTATGGTGTAATGAAATTATTAGAAACAACGGGCATTGACCTACATGGCAAACACGCAGTAATTGTAGGCGCATCCAATATTGTCGGCCGCCCAATGTCTTTAGAATTATTATTAGCTGGCGCAACTGTCACAGTAACTCATCGATTCACCAAAGATTTAGAAAGCCATGTTCGCCAAGCAGATATACTTGTCGTCGCGGTGGGTAAGCCGAATTTGATCCCCGGAGATTGGATCAAAGAAAGTGCGGTCGTAATTGATGTCGGAATTAACCGCCTAGATGAAAAATTAGTAGGCGATGTAGAGTTTGACAAAGCAGCCGAAAAAGCAGCTTATATTACCCCCGTTCCTGGCGGTGTTGGGCCAATGACCGTTGCAATGTTAATGAGCAACACACTTTACGCTTATGAACACAATAAATAGCTTTGTATAAACGAATCTTATCACAAGAAAAATGGGTTAAAGCCTTATTCGCTTTAACCCATTTATTTTAATCACTAAAGAATTTTGTAAATAATCAAATCTAAATTAGTTCAACCAGAACATATAGCCGACAGTTGCAATCACGACGATACATACTAAATTCAATACGAAACCAGCTTTTACCATTTCACTTTGTTTCACTTGTCCAGAACCAAATACAATAGCATTTGGAGGCGTCGCCACTGGTAACATAAAGGCACAGGATGCACCAATACCAATAATTAATGCTAAACCAATTTCAGGCATACCCAATGATTGGGCGATAGAAATAAAGATTGGGACCAGCAGTGCCGCACTTGCTGTGTTAGAAGTAAATTCAGTTAAGAAAATAATGAACGCCGCAACTAACAAGCCAATAAGATAGAAATGTTGTCCTTCAATC
This sequence comes from Haemophilus haemolyticus M19501, assembly GCF_000222025.1. Taxonomy (GTDB): domain Bacteria; phylum Pseudomonadota; class Gammaproteobacteria; order Enterobacterales; family Pasteurellaceae; genus Haemophilus; species Haemophilus haemolyticus_G. The sequence continues at coordinate 11,927 of NZ_AFQO01000006.1, forward strand.
ATAAAGACAATACTATCTGCTAAAATTTTACTTGCTCCAGAATCCTTCAATACCGCACTTAATGTTAATCCACCACCGAAAAGCATTAATACACCCCAATCAGTACTTTCTTGAATTTGTTTCCAGCTTGCAATGCCCGTAGAACAAATCACAATAGCCGCTAATAAAGCGACAACACTATCGAAGCTCGCAATATTTTTCTGCAAACCAAGTAAGCCTGAAATCAGCGGATTAATTTGCCCACTAAATACCCAAGTTAAAGCAATTACAACAAAAATAACAAGCGTTAATACACGCACTGAATTCATTTCAATGTTTTCAAAAGATTGCTCAAAATTAAGATGGAGTTTTGGTTTGAAAATAATATAAAGCGTACCAATCATAATTGGTAACAAAATAATCATAATAGGTAAACCATACCATAACCAATCTGCAAAAGTTAAATGTAGGTTACTTGCCACGATGGCATTCGGCGGACTACCTACAAGGGTTCCCATACCACCAATTGATGCACTATAAGCAATCCCTAACAACACAAACACATAAGTATTATGTTCTTTCTCACGATCAAGTTGGCTTAAAATCCCCATTGCGAGTGGTAACATCATAGCTGCAGTTGCCGTGTTACTCATCCACATAGAAAGGAAGGCTGTAATCAAAAAGAGATAAATAATGGCAATAAATAAATTATCGCGCGCTAACACCATAATCTTATTAGCAATCATTTTATCAAGTTTTTGAATATGTAAGGCTGTAGCCAAAGAAAAGCCACCAAAAAATAAAAAGATTGTAGGATCAGCAAAAGCCACTAAAGCTTGCTTAGTGCTCACTAAATCTAGCGCAATCGCCAATAATGGCACCAATAATGCGGTAACCGTAACATGCAATGCCTCAGTTAACCAAAGCACTGCGACAAAAGCCAATAACGCTAAACCAGCATTTGCTTTTGGCTCATAAGGCAGCACTTTTAATAACACAAAAAACAGCACTATATCTAAAATAAAAATAATGCCATTTTTGTGATTTTTGAAAGATTTCATCTCAGTCATAAAGCTCCTCCGTTAGTGTTCTAACTCGAACGGACTACAATGTTAAATGAATGTTAATAAGTTGCAATGCTCAATTTTCAGAAATGTGATCGAGTGCAAAAAATTTTGACAAAAAAAGTGCGGTGAATTTTTTCACCGCACTTTTGCTCTTTCGTATTATTCGTCCGAATCATCTAAATCTAAGGGCTCTTGCGAAAGTATAATTCCTGTCAGATCTGCGTAAATATAATCTTCAGGGAAAAAGGTTACGCCACCAAAATTCACTGGAATATCACTCTCGCCAGCACTGCTTTCATCTGCACTGACTGGAATTGGCGCAAGGGCATGAATACCAATATCGAGGTTTTCTAATTGCTGAATTTGGCGTACTGCACCATATACAATAATGCCTTCCCAACCATTATCAACAGCAAGTTGAGCCAATTCTGCATCAATTAAACCACGGCGTACCGCACCACCTCCATCAATGACAAGCACTCGACCTTCGCCATTTTCTTCTAATACTTCAGCAATTAATCCATTACTTTCAAAGCATTTTACCGTAGTGACTTTACCGTAAAAATGACTTACGCCACCAAAGCTTGAAAAAATTGGCTCCACTACATCCACTTGTTCTGCATAAAGATCGCAAAGTTCTGAAGTATCAATAAACATAACTTTCCCCTATCGATTGTTGAAATTTTGTTTGCTTTAGTATATGCCGATTTAGCCGATAAGCAAGCCTAAACTAAACAAGATATTGATTAATAACGAAATCATAGACATTTGAGCCAACATTGGACGCAATTCACTTGGTTGCTGACTGTGATAAACAAAGATCGCATGCTTAGCTAACAATGGCATTGCCAATACAAATAAATAATTTGCCCAAGAAATAGCCGTCGCCAACACAAATGCTAAATAACATAGGGCTGCCACACTTAATAAAATACAATGATAAACACGCCCTTTATATGCACCTAAACGAACAGCTAAGGTATTTTTGCCCGCTTTCGCATCCTGTTCAATATCGCGTAAATTATTGATATTTAATACCGCACTTGCCAATAAGCCAGAACCAATAGCAGGCAAAATAATGTGGCTATCAATACTGTGAGTTTGCAAATAATAAGTGCCGCCCACACCAAGCAAACCAAAAAATACCAATACAGAAATATCGCCCAAGCCCATATAGCCATAAGGTTTTGCCCCAACCGTATAAGTAATGGCAGCAACAATAGCTAAAATGCCAAGCCCAGCGAAAGCGAATAAATCCGAGAGGTTTTCATAAGCGATTCCAATCAAGAAACTTCCTGAAAGAAAACTTGCCACCGCCATTAGAATTAATCCCCATTTCAGTTCTTTGGCTGAAATTGCGCCTTTTTGAATGCCACGTAATGGTCCAATACGTTCTTCAGTATCTGAACCTTTTTGATGATCCCCATAATCATTGGCAAAATTAGAAAGCACCTGCAATAAAATTGTCGTAAGTAAACAAAGCGCCATTACAAGCCCATTAAAACCTTGTGGATTCGCCCAATAACCTAATGCCGAACCCGTGAAAATCGATGCCAACGCTAAGGGCAAAGTTTTTGGTCTAGCCGTTTCCCACCACATTTTCAATTTTTCATTTGTCATTTTTTTTGACCGCACTTTTGATTACAATAGGCCGCGTATTCTACACTAAGACACCCAATTTATGAATGATTTAACCTTATCGCCTATCGCCATTATCCACACACCTTATAAAGAAAAATTCTCCGTACCACGCCAACCTAATTTAGTTGAAGATGGAGTAGGCATTGTAGAACTCTTACCGCCGTATAATTCACCTGAAGCTGTGAGAGGACTGGAACAATTCAGTCACCTTTGGTTAATTTTTCAGTTCGACCAAATCCAACAAGGAAAATGGCAACCCACCGTACGCCCTCCGCGGTTAGGCGGTAATCAACGAATTGGCGTGTTTGCTTCACGCGCAACGCACCGCCCAAATCCTCTTGGTTTATCCAAAGTCGAATTACGTCAAGTAGAATGTATCAACGGTAACGTTTTTCTCCATTTAGGTGCAGTGGATTTAGTGGATGGCACGCCCATTTTCGATATCAAACCCTATATTGCCTATGCGGATAGTGAGCCAAATGCGCAATCGAGCTTTGCTCAAGAAAAACCTCCAGTAAAACTGACTGTTGAATTTACCGAGCAAGCCCAAAGTGCGGTAAAAAAACGAGAAGAAAAACGACCGCACTTAAGTCGTTTCATTCGCCAAGTGCTAGAGCAAGATCCTCGCCCAGCCTATCAACAAGGTAAACTGAGTGATCGTGTTTATGGAATGAGTTTGTACGAATTTAATGTGAAATGGCGAATTAAAGTGGGTACAGTGAATTGTGTAGAAGTGATTGAAATAGAAAAAGACAAATAGATGGAATATGTAAATAAGGCAGGGGTTCTCTGCCTTAGTCGATTTAAATGCCTTATTTTAGGAAAAACTGCCCTTTAGCTAATTTAATAATCGTCATTAGAACTAATAACCCAATCATTAAATTTGAGAAAACAAAGGCAAAAATAGACACGCCTTGTAAAACATTGCCATGATAGAAAGCGATAGCACTGTTTGCCATAGACGCTAATCCGAATGAGAATCCCCATAAGCCAATGTTAAGTCCTTTTTCCACAATCCAAGGGAATAATCGCAATAAGAAAAATAATTGCAAAAACCCATATCCCCAAAGGATTTTAACTAAAGTATCCACTTCGCCATGATTAAGTGACAAATAAGCGGATGCTCCCACAAATGCAGGCGCAAGAATAATGCCCATTGTGGCTCTAAATGGCGGCTCAAGAGATGAAATTCGCAAATGTTGTAATAATACGGGCTCAAAAATAATCCATGCAACCATTCCTGCGCCAAAGAACAAATAACCTAAATCATGGTAACCGAGTAATGCCAATGAACTTGCACTTGTGAAATTTGCCGCTACTGCAGGCAAATAAAATGGAGGACGAGTGGATTTTTGTTCAAATACACCACCTTGCCATAGTTCACTGATACGCAATGATGAGAAAAGTAACTGTCCTACAGTACCAACCCAAATCATCACTTCAGCTATTAAAGGATTCCAACGATAAATAATATCGCCCACCAACATGGTTGTAATAGGAATCAACGCAATAAAGGAAAAACGAACTGGGCAATGATACTCTGCACGAACTTCATCAAAGTAATAACAAAGTTTATACACATACATTAAAATAAATAAAATCCAGACCGCACTTGCTACGATGCCAAGAACATCACTTACGGTTCGGGCAGTAGGAAATAAGTTTTCTAGATGAAGCCAAGCCAAAGATAAAGCGGCTAAACCAAGAGGAATACCGAAATATCCCGTTGGAAGAGGAAAAGGTTTTGTTGTATTCATAGTATGATCCTTATTTTGAATAATTTGAGCGAAGTTTAGCACAGCCATCAACAACAGACTTTTCTAAAAATCTCAAATTTTTGTGAAATTTCTATAAAGAAACATACTTATTGTTATGGAATAAAACGCCTACCCATTTTCATACAAATAAAAAACCCGAACTTTCATTCGGGTTTTCTTATGTAGGAAATTAATTATTCCGCATCATCTGCCATGTTAAGCATTTCAGCTAAGTTTGCACTTGCATCGTCTGCAGTCATGACAAACTCATCAGCGATAGCAGCTTCATCTTCTTCAGATAATTTCGCTACAACATCATCAACTAAACGATGTTTGTGACGATTTTGATGATACGCAAAACCTGTACCCGCAGGAATTAATCGACCTACGATTACGTTCTCTTTCAAGCCACGCAATTCATCACGTTTACCTGCCACTGCTGCTTCGGTAAGAACACGCGTGGTTTCTTGGAACGATGCTGCGGAGATAAAGGATTCAGTCGCAAGTGACGCTTTAGTAATACCCAATAATTCGCGTTCAAATTCAACTGGTGGTTTACCTTCCGCTTCACGTTGGCGATTAACAATTTTCACACGAGCCACTTCAACTTGTTCCCCTTCAAGGAATTCGGAATCATAGGCTTTCGTTACAATCGCTTTACGCAACATTTGGCGAACAATTACTTCGATATGTTTATCGTTGATTTTTACCCCTTGTAAGCGGTAAACATCTTGTACTTCGTTCACGATGTATTCAGTTACTGCACGCACGCCACGTAAACGTAAAATATCATGTGGCGTTTCAGCACCATCAGAAATTACATCACCACGTTGTACCATTTCGCCTTCAAATACGTTGAGCTGACGCCATTTTGGAATCATTTCTTCGTAAGTTTCGCCTTCCACAGGAGTAATTAATAAACGGCGTTTACCTTTAGTTTCTTTACCGAAAGATACGATACCAGAAATTTCAGCCAAGATAGCGGGTTCTTTTGGTTTACGTGCTTCGAATAAATCCGCAACGCGTGGTAAACCACCAGTAATATCTTTAGTACCCACAGATTCTTGTGGAATACGTGCTAATGGTTCCCCTACTTTCACTGCTGCGCCATCATCTAAACTTACGATTGCTTTACCCGGTAAGAAATACTGTGCAAGAACATCAGTTTCAGGTAAGAAAATATCGTTGCCATTTGCATCAACCAATTTAATAGTTGGACGTAAATCTTTACCCGCAGTTGCACGTTCCCCTACATCTTGAACGACGATTGATGATAAACCTGTTAATTCATCAGTTTGACGAGTCACAGTTAAACCATCAACAATATCGACGAATTTCACAAAACCAGATACTTCAGAGACAACTGGCATTGTATGTGGATCCCAATTTGCGATCGTTTCGCCCGCTGTTACATCTTGGCCGTCACCCTTGCTTAACACCGCACCGTAAGGCACTTTATAGTGTTCTTTAGTACGACCAAATGCATCGGTAATAGTTAATTCCGTGTTACGAGAAGTTAATACTAGTTTTCCTTCATCGTTAGTGACGAATTTTGCATTCATTAAATGCACCGTACCAGTGTTTTTAACTTGCACACTAGATTCTTTCGCTGCCGCAGATGCCGCACCACCGATATGGAACGTACGCATTGTTAGCTGTGTACCTGGCTCACCGATAGATTGAGCGGCAATAACTCCCACCGCTTCGCCTTGGTTAATTAAATGACCACGAGCAAGATCACGACCGTAACATTTCGCACACACGCCAAAGTCAGTATTACAAGTTACAACAGAACGTACTTTTACGCTGTCCACAGAGTTTGCATCCAACACATCACAGAGTTTTTCATCTAATAACGTGTTACGAGGAATTAATACTTCTTCTGTACCTGGTTTTAAAATATCTTCTGCAGCAACACGACCTAACACTAATTCACGAAGTGGCACTTTTTCATCTCCACCTTCGATTAATGGGGTCATTACTAAGCCTTCGTGCGTACCACAGTCATCTTCTACAATCACTAAATCTTGTGCTACATCAACTAAACGACGAGTTAAGTAACCAGAGTTCGCTGTTTTTAATGCAGTATCCGCCAAACCTTTACGGGCACCGTGGGTTGAAATAAAGTACTGTAATACGTTCAAACCTTCACGGAAGTTTGCTGTAATTGGGGTTTCAATGATCGAACCATCTGGACGAGCCATCAAACCACGCATACCTGCTAACTGACGAATCTGTGCTGCAGAACCACGCGCACCAGAATCCGCCATCATAAAGATACTGTTAAAGGATGCTTGTTTTTCAGGATTACCTTCGCGATTGATGACTTCTTCTTGAGATAAGTTTTCCATCATCGCTTTCGCTACGCGCTCATTCGCCGCAGCCCAAATATCGATTACTTTATTATAGCGTTCGCCTGCCGTCACAAGACCTGATTGGAATTGTTCTTGAATCTCTGCCACTTCTTCTTCCGCTGCAGAAATAATTTCATATTTCTTCGCTGGAATTTCCATATCATCAATACCAACTGATGAACCAGAACGTGCCGCATACGCAAAACCAGTATACATAATTTGGTCAGCAAACATTACCGCTTCTTTTAAACCTAAACGACGATACGCTTCGTTAATCAGTTTAGAAATGGCTTTTTTACCTAATGTTTGGTTAAACAATGAATAAGGCATTCCTTTTGGTGCAATCATCCATAAAATCGCACGACCGATAGTGGTATCGGTTAATGTGGTTTTCGCATCAAATTCGCCAGCTTCATTCTTCACATATTCAGTAATACGTACTTTCACACGAGAATGTAATTCTGCTTCACCAGTACGATATGCTTTTTCAGCTTCGCGAGGATCTTGTAATAACATACCTTCGCCTTTACCGTTCACTTTTTCACGGGTCATATAATAAAGACCTAATACCACGTCTTGTGATGGAACGATAATAGGATCACCGTTTGCTGGAGAAAGCACGTTATTAGTGGACATCATCAACGCACGAGCTTCTAATTGCGCTTCAAGGGTTAATGGAACATGTACCGCCATTTGGTCGCCATCGAAGTCCGCGTTGAACGCCGCACAAACGAGTGGGTGTAATTGAATAGCTTTACCTTCGATTAAGATTGGTTCAAAGGCTTGGATACCCAAACGGTGAAGTGTTGGTGCACGGTTCAATAGAATTGGGTGTTCACGAATAACTTCTGCAAGAATATCCCAAACGATCGCATCTTCACGCTCAACCATTTTCTTCGCTGCTTTGATTGTCGTAGCATAACCACGACTTTCTAATTTCGCATAGATAAACGGACGGAATAATTCCAATGCCATTTTCTTCGGTAAACCACATTGGTGTAAGTGCAAGTATGGACCAACAGTGATTACAGAACGACCAGAATAATCAACACGTTTACCTAATAAATTTTGACGGAAACGACCTTGTTTACCTTTGATCATATCCGCTAATGATTTTAATGGACGACGGTTAGAACCTGTAATTGCACGACCTCGACGACCATTATCTAATAAGGCATCAACAGATTCTTGTAACATACGTTTTTCGTTACGCACAATAATATCTGGCGCAATTAAATCTAATAAACGTTTTAAACGGTTGTTACGGTTGATCACACGACGATATAAATCGTTCAGATCTGAAGTCGCAAAACGACCACCATCAAGTGGTACTAATGGACGTAAATCTGGTGGAAGAACTGGTAATACAGTCATTACCATCCATTCTGGTTTATTACCAGATTGAACAAATGCTTCTAATAATTTTAAGCGTTTAGTGATTTTTTTACGTTTAGTTTCAGAGTTAGTTTCTTGTAATTCTTCACGTAATTTTTCACATTCAGCTTCAAGATCCATACCTTTTAAGAGATCTTGAATCGCTTCGGCACCCATTTTCGCTTCAAATTCATCTTGCCAACGATCTTCAGCGTCAAGGTATTGTTCTTCTGTTAATAATTGACCGCGCTCTAAATCCGTCATACCTGGTTCGGTCACGATGTACATTTCAAAGTAAAGTACACGTTCGATATCACGCAATGGCATATCTAAAAGTAAACCGATACGAGATGGTAACGATTTTAAGAACCAAATATGCGCAACTGGCGATGCAAGTTCAATGTGCCCCATACGTTCACGACGAACTTTAGTTTGGGTAACTTCAACACCACATTTTTCACAAATCACACCACGGTGTTTTAAACGTTTATATTTACCACATAAACATTCGTAATCTTTTACAGGCCCGAAGATACGTGCACAGAAAAGACCATCACGTTCAGGTTTGAACGTACGGTAGTTAATGGTTTCAGGTTTCTTCACTTCACCAAATGACCAAGAACGGATCATATCTGGGGAAGCTAACCCAATTTTAATCACATCAAAATCTTCACTGGTTTTTGACTGTGCTTTTAAAAACTTAACTAAGTCTTTCACAAATGTTCTCCTGTCGGAGTTAAAGGTTTAAAGTGCGGTTAAAAATTTCGATATTTTTCCACCGCACTTCGGCGATTTTTCTTTCGTAAGGCGAGTGAATCATAAATTCTTCACTCCCCTACTGATTACTCTTCGTCTAACTCGATATTTAAACCAAGTGAGCGGATTTCTTTCATAATTACGTTGAAAGATTCCGGTGTGCCTGGGTCCATGTGTTGGTTACCACTTACGATGTTTTTATACATCTTCGTACGACCATTCACATCATCAGATTTCACCGTTAACATTTCTTGTAAGGTGTAAGCTGCACCATATGCTTCAAGTGCCCATACCTCCATCTCACCGAAACGTTGGCCACCGAATTGAGCTTTACCACCCAATGGTTGTTGTGTAACAAGGCTATAAGAACCAGTTGAACGAGCATGCATTTTGTCATCAACTAAGTGGTTCAATTTGAGCATGTACATATAACCTACTGTTACTGGACGCTCAAATTTCTCACCTGTACGGCCATCATATAAAGTGATTTGACCTGAAGTTGGTAATCCACCAAGTTTTAATAGCTCTTTGATTTCAGCTTCAGCTGCACCATCAAATACCGGTGTCGCAACTGGTAAACCTTTACGGAGATTTTCAGCTAAACGCAATACTTCTTCATCGGAGAAGGTACTTAAATCCACTTTTTGTGAGCCATTACCTAAATCATACGCTTTTTGGATATAACCACGTAATTTTTCCACTTCTTGTTTTTGTTTAAGCATTGTATTGATTTGATCACCAATACCTTTCGCTGCTAAACCTAAGTGAGTTTCAAGGATCTGACCGATGTTCATACGAGATGGTACGCCCAGTGGATTCAATACGATTTCAACTGGTTGGCCATTCTCATCGTATGGCATATCTTCAACTGGGTTAATTTTCGAGATAACGCCTTTGTTACCATGACGACCCGCCATTTTATCACCCGGCTGGATTTGACGTTTCACCGCGAGGTAAACTTTAACCACTTTTAACACGCCTGGTGCAAGATCATCACCTTTGATGATTTTCTTGCGTTTCACTTCAAGTTTATGTTCAAACTCTTTACGAAGTTCTTCGTATTGCTCTGCAAGCTGTTCCAATTGATTTTGTTTTTCTTCATCTGCAATGGTTTGTTCTAACCATTTAGTGCGATCTAATTTATCTAATTGCGCTGCATCAGCACCACTAGAAATAAGAAGATTACGAACACGAGCAAATAAGCCAGCTTCTAAAATCTCTAACTCTTCAGTTAAATCTTTTTTCGCTTCACGAAGCTGCATTTCTTCGATTTCTAATGCACGTTTATCTTTTTCTACGCCATCACGAGTGAAGACTTGAACATCAATAACCGTACCTGATGTACCGTTTGGCACACGTAATGAAGAATCTTTAACATCAGAAGCTTTTTCACCAAAGATTGCACGTAAAAGTTTTTCTTCTGGGGTTAATTGAGTTTCACCTTTAGGCGTTACTTTACCTACTAAGATGTCACCACCTTTAACCTCTGCACCAACATAAACAATACCTGATTCATCAAGTTTGCTTAACGCTGACTCACCTACGTTTGGAATATCCGCAGTAATTTCTTCTGCACCTAACTTGGTATCACGCGCAACACAAGATAATTCTTGAATATGGATGGTAGTGAAACGATCTTGTTGAACAACACGTTCAGAAACTAACATTGAGTCTTCAAAGTTATAGCCGTTCCAAGGCATGAACGCCACGCGAATATTTTGACCTAATGCAAGCTCCCCTAAATCAGTAGAAGGACCGTCTGCTAATACTTCACCACGATTGATTGGATCGCCTAAATTCACACAAGGAATTTGGTTAATACAAGTATTTTGGTTAGAACGGGTATATTTGATTAAGTTATAAATATCAATACCTGCTTCACCTGCAATGGTTTCATCTTCATTTACTTTAATAACGATACGAGAAGCATCGACATACTGAACTGTACCACCACGTTTTGCAACAACCGCAACACCAGAGTCAAGTGCGATTGGTTTTTCCATACCTGTACCAACTAATGGTTTGTCAGCACGTAATGTTGGAACTGCTTGACGTTGCATGTTCGCACCCATCAACGCACGGTTCGCATCGTCATGCTCAAGGAATGGAATCAATGCAGCCGCGACAGATACCACTTGTTGTGTCGAAACGTCCATATAGTGAATATCTTCAGGTTTATATAAACCTGATTCACCACGTTCACCACGAGCAGTAACAAATGCATCAGTAAAACGGTTATTTTCGTCTAAATTTGAGTTTGCCTGTGCAATGATATAGTTTGCTTCATCAATTGCAGATAAGTATTCGATTTCTTCGGTTACTTGACCATCAACCACTTTACGATATGGGGTTTCTAAGAAACCATAATCATTAGTACGTGCAAACGCAGAAAGTGAGTTGATCAAACCGATATTTGGACCTTCAGGGGTTTCAATCGGACATAAACGACCATAGTGGGTATTATGTACGTCACGCACTTCAAAGCCTGCGCGCTCACGCGTTAAACCGCCTGGACCTAATGCAGAAATACGACGCTTGTGCGTAACTTCTGATAATGGGTTGTTTTGGTCCATAAATTGCGAAAGTTGTGAAGAACCAAAGAATTCTTTCACCGCTGCAGAAATTGGTTTTGGATTAATTAAGTCTTGCGGTGTGATTGCATCTAAATCACCTAAAGATAAGCGTTCTTTCACCGCTCTTTCTACACGCACTAAACCAATACGGAATTGGTTTTCCGCCATCTCACCTACACTACGGATACGACGGTTACCCAAGTGGTCAATATCATCCACTTCGCCGCGACCATTACGGATGTCGATCAATTTACGCATTACCGCAATAATATCTTCATTGCCTAAAGTACCAGCGCCTTCACCTTCTGCGATCACTAAAGAACGATTGAATTTCATACGACCGACAGCAGATAAATCATAACGCTCTGCAGAGAAGAATAAGTTATTGAATAACGCTTCTGAAGATTCTGGTGTTGGTGGTTCACCTGGACGCATCATGCGATAAATTTCGTAAAGCGCACTGGTTTTGTCATAAGTTGGATCGACACGTAGCGTTTCAGAAATATATGGGCCATAATCTAAATCATTAGTAAATAAAGTTTCGATCGTGGTGTAACCTGCTTGTGCTAATTTTGCAAGAGTCTCTAAAGAAATCTCACCATTTGCAGGGCAAATAATTTCGCCAGACTCTAAATCAACATAATCTTTCGACGCAACTTTACCTAAAATATATTCAGAAGGTACAACGACTTGTGAAATTTTATCTTTTTCTAATGCCTTGATATGGCGTGCAGTAATACGACGACCACGTTCAACATAAACTTTGCCATTTGCTTCAATATCAAAAGAAGCAGTTTCACCACGTAAACGTTCTGGCACTAAAGTCATTAACAATTTATCGCCAGCGATTTCAAAGGTAATTTTATCAAAGAATAAGTTTAAGATTTCTTCAGTGGTGTAGCCTAATGCACGAAGAATGATTGTTGCCGGTAATTTACGACGACGGTCAATACGCGCAAATAAGTTATCTTTTGGATCGAATTCAAAATCTAACCAAGAACCACGGTAAGGGATAATACGTGCGTTATAAAGCACTTTACCTGAAGAATGGGTCTTACCTTTGTCAGAATCGAAGAATACGCCTGGACTACGGTGTAATTGTGAAACGATAACACGCTCGGTACCATTAATCACGAAAGTACCGTTGTCAGTCATTAATGGGATTTCGCCCATATAAACTTCATTTTCTTTAATATCTTTAACTGCACGTGAAGAAGATTCTTTATCGTAGCTCACTAAACGTAATTTTACACGTAAGCCTGCTGCGTAAGTTGAACCTCGAATTTGACATTCACGAACATCAAATTCCGGTTCTTCTAAACGATAATCTACATATTGTAATTCTGTATAGCCATTATTACTTACAATAGGGAATACAGAACGGAATGCCGCTTCTAAACCTTGCTGACCTTCAGGATCTTTTTGAATAAATTTATCAAAAGAATCCAACTGAATGGTTAATAAATAAGGAACATTTAAAACTTGCGGACGTTTACCGAAATCTTTACGAATTCGTTTTTTTTCAGAATAGGAGTAACCCATTGGTTTTCCTCTGCTAACTGTTCAGTGACCTAGCCACAAACTAACTGTGACGTGAATGACCGTTAAAATGACCGCACTCTGAACCTTACTTCTATAGTGGGGTGACAACTCAAATTACATAGGACGACAACTTGAGCAAAACAACGACAAATAACGGTGAATTTATCATTGTATAGATGTGTTTTCTATCAAAACACGGTTAAATTAAACAATTAAAGGTCAAAATTGATTAAAAATCAATCTAAACCTTTGCTAATTTTGAGGCGGTAGATTTTAAATGAATGCGGCTTTCTCGTCAAGTTTAAAACTTATATAGAAATTTTATGAAACAAAAAACCGCACTTTCAAAAAGTGCGGTTTAAAATCTATCAATTCTTTAAATTATAAAGAAGTTTGATCAACAGCCACACCAGCACCCATAGTGGTAGAGATGCTTACTTTCTTGATGAAGATACCTTTAGCTGTAGTTGGTTTTGCTTTGTTTAAAGCAGCCAATAATGCTTGAAGGTTTTCTTTTAATTGAACTTCAGAGAAGTTTGCTTTACCGATAGTGGTGTGGATGATACCGTTTTTATCGTTACGATAACGGATCTGACCAGATTTAGCGTTTTTAACTGCTTCAGCAACGTTTGGTGTTACAGTACCAACTTTAGGGTTTGGCATTAAACCACGTGGACCTAATACTTGACCTAATTGACCAACAACACGCATTGCATCAGGAGAAGCGATAACAACATCAAAGTTCATTTCGCCTTTTTGGATTTGCTCTGCTAAATCTTCCATACCTACTAAATCAGCACCAGCTTCTTTAGCTGCATCTGCGTTAGCACCTTGAGTGAACACAGCTACGCGTACTTCACGACCAGTACCGTGTGGTAATACAGTTGCACCACGAACGTTTTGATCAGATTTACGAGGATCGATACCTAAGTTTACTGCAACGTCAACACTTTCAACGAATTTAGCCGTTGCGAATTGTTTTAATACCGCGATCGCTTCGTTGATTTCGTATGCTTTGGTAGAATCTACGCCAGCTTTGATTGCTTTCATTTTTTTAGTCAATTTAGCCATCGTATTATTCCTCCACCACTAAGCCCATTGAACGAGCAGTACCAGCGATTGATTTCATTTTAGTTTCGATAGTCGCGCCAGTCATATCTGCTGCTTTAGTTTCAGCGATTTGACGAACTTGATCTAAAGTTACTTTACCCACTTTATCTTTGTTCGGTTTACCGGAACCAGATTTGATGCCTGCAGCTTTTTTCAATAATACTGCTGCTGGAGGGGTTTTAGTGACGAAAGTAAATGAACGGTCAGCGTAAACGGTGATAACAACTGGAATCGGTAAACCTTTTTCTAAGCTCTCAGTACGAGCATTGAATGCTTTACAGAATTCCATGATGTTCACACCTTGTTGACCTAATGCAGGACCAACTGGTGGTGATGGGTTTGCCATACCAGCTGCAACTTGCAACTTAACGTAGGCTTGGACTTTTTTTGCCATTTTAGTTTTCCTCTAATTGGGTAATAACGCTATTAAATAGCTCCCCGATAATTTTCAGTGCAACATATTGCACCACACAAAAATATGAGCCGCGAACGGCTCATAATAGGCGCGGATTATATAAAAAGTGCGGTTGTTTTTCAAGCACTTATTAAATCCACTATAAGAAATTATTGTGCTTCACCAATTAATACTGAATCCAATGCAATTTCAATCATATCATTGAATGTTAATTGGCGCTCTTCTGCCGTGGTTTGTTCGTGAGTACGAATATGGTCAGACACGGTACAAATTGTTAATGCTTTCGCACCATATTCTGCAGCCACACCATAAATTCCTGCAGCTTCCATTTCCACGCCTAAGATTCCGTATTTTTCCATTACATCGAACATTTCTACATCAGGTGTATAGAATAAATCTGCAGAGAATAAATTACCTACACGAACTGCTTTGCCTTTTGCTTTTGCAGCTTGAACAGCGGCCTGTGCCATATCGAAGTCAGCAATAGCTGCAAAGTCGTTATCTTTGAAACGAATACGGTTTACTTTTGAATCAGTACATGCACCTAAACCGATAATCACATCACGTACTTTTACGTCCATACGAACAGCGCCACAAGAACCTACACGGATAATTTTTTTCACACCGTATTCGGTGATTAATTCTTTCGCGTAAATAGAGCAAGATGGAATCCCCATACCATGGCCCATAATAGAAATCTTACGACCTTTGTAAGTACCGGTATAACCAAGCATATTACGAACATTTGTTACTTCTACTGCATCTTGCAAAAATGTTTCTGCAATGTATTTTGCACGAAGTGGATCACCCGGCATTAAAACAACATCTGCAAATGCACCTTCAGGCGCGTTAATATGTGGAGTCATAATTTACCTTCCTTTTTTCAAATGTAAAAATAAAAAGTGCGGTCATTTTTCACCGCACTTATCCGAGAATTAAAGCGCTGCAGCACCGAGTCCGATGAACAAGCCTGCAATCGTTGCACTCATTAAGTTTGCTAAAGTACCTGCGATTACTGCTTTTAAGCCTAAGCGTGCAACATCACTACGACGGTTTGGTGCCATTCCACCTAAACCACCGATTAAGATTGCAATTGAGCTGAAGTTAGCAAAACCACAAAGTGCGAAAGTAATAATTGCTTTGGTTTTTTCAGTTAATACAATCGCAGAATCTGGTTGCAAGTATTTTGCAAATTCAAGATAACCCACAAATTCATTAACCGCTAATTTCATCCCGATCATTTGCCCTGCGATACCTGCTTCAGCACCATCAGTTACACCGATTAAGTATGCTAATGGTTTGAAAATTAAACCAAAGATAGATTGTAAAGTTAAGTCGCCATAGCCGAACCAGCCACCAACACCACTTAAAATACCGTTAATTAATGCAATTAAACCAACGAATGCGATTAACATTGCACCTACGTTTAACGCAAGTTGCATACCTGCACTCGCACCGCCTGCCATTGCTTCAAGTACGTTAGTTGGTTTTTCTGAATCATTGTCTTCTGGTTGTTTATCAGAGAATTGTTCTGTTTGTGGGAACATTAATTTCGCAAATAACAAACCTGCTGGTGCCGCCATAAATGACGCAGCAATTAAGTATGTCAATGGCACGCCCATTCCAGCATAACCCGCCATTACTGAACCCGCGATAGATGCTGTACCACCTACCATGATGGCAAATAATTCAGATTGGGTCATATTTTTAATGTAAGGGCGAACAACTAATGGTGCTTCAGTTTGACCGACGAAGATATTCGCCGCCGCTGACATGGATTCAGCTTTTGACGTACCCAATGCTTTTTGCAATGCACCACCTAATACTTTAATTACTACTTGCATAATGCCGAGATAGTAAAGCACAGAAATTAAGCCAGAGAAGAACACGATAATCGGTAATACTTTCACTGCAAAAATAAAACCTGATGGTTTACTTGGATCTGCTAATCCGCCGAAAACGAAATTAATCCCGTCGTTACCATAGGCAATAACGTTAGATACCATATCCGCAGCGGCACCCAATGCTTGTTTACCTGCAGGCACATATAAAATAAGGGCGGCAAATCCTACTTGGATTGCTAACGCCCCTACGACAGTTCGAATACTAATCGCTTTACGATTATTGGAAAGTAACACGGCAATAGCGATTAATACGACCATTCCCAAAATGCTGCTTAACACACTCATTTGATTCCCCTTAGTTGGTGAAGTTGATAAAAATAAAACGGCACTATTTTACTTGTTTTTGATGAAAAAGTCGGTGAAATTTCACCGCACTTAACACAAACGATTACAAAATAGTCAGGACTTTTTCAATCCCATATTGATAAGCCAGCTTCGCCAGCTCATTTGTTTCCTCCGCACTTGGGATATGTGCGGATAACCCTGCTTCATCACGCGCACCTTTGTTATGCACACGGATAATTTTTAATGCCACGTCAGGATAATTTCGTAGCAGTTGAGCAACCTTGCTCACTAAATGTTCCGCATCAAAAAAATTCTTTAAAAAAACTAACCGCACCTCTTCCACTTTATTTAATGGCAACAAGGCAGCTAAATTTTGCAAATTCCGCTCCAGTTTATCGTTTTTTATATGTAAACGTTCTGGCATCACTTGCTGTGGTACAATGCCTGCTTGATTTTGCCGATCGAAACAGAGTGTTTGCAAGCCTGCACCCTCTCCTTTCAGATCGAATAAAAATTTATCAGTGACATCGATTAACGAACGAATACGATCAAACTCAAAAAAGCCACTACTATCCAAATAACAGGTTAATCCTTGTGAACGTAAAGCCTCAAAGAGCGGCACGAGTTTTTTATGATGGATAGTCGGTTCACCACCTGAAATTGTTACGCCACGAATAAATGGAACCGCCTCCATAACCTGTTCATACAAATACTGCAAATTAACCAATTTCGCGTTTTCCGTATAACGAGGAATGGTTTCCGGATTATGGCAATACAAGCAATTTAACTTGCAACCTTGCAGAAAAATACTCGAACGATTGCCTTGCCCCTCTACATTTGAAAAAGGAATAATCCGATGTAATGGCACAAAAATCTCAGAAAGTGCGGTCATTTTTCCAATTATTTTTTAGCAGTGACATCTTTTTCATCGCGTAACTGGCGATCAAACACATTAGCACATTCATCCGTACCCGAGCCATACCAGGTTGTATCGCGTAATGCGACTTCGCCTTTACGGTATTTTTCAACTTCGCTTTTCTTCACCAGATAACCTGTAACACGAATTAAATCTGTATTTTTCAAATAGGTTGTAATGTAGCGATAGCCTAAAGAGAATGCACCATCAATAATATCCACCACCGCATCGCAGTGATCCACATAGGTTTGATCAAAGGCGAATAAATCCCCTGTACCAGATGGGAAATATTTATGGAACGGTGCAGACTGTTTCAAATGCGCAAGTAACGTTGGTTCTTCGCCTACACGAATACGGTGAGCTGGTGCGTTGCGTTTGTCTTCTTCGTGGTTACTTGCGCCAACTTGCGCATGTAATAAATAACGATTGCCAGTGCGTTCTGCATAAACCCCTTCATGTGCATCAGTGATTTCTTTAAGTTTATCCATAATTGCTGTCGCAATTTCATCACCACGAGCACTTTTACCAAAGGTTTCATTTAATCCTTCACATTGCAATAAATGGTTTGCTGCATCTGCCAAGCCCACAATTGCAAACATTCCCGTAAAATTAGTGCGTTTGATAAAGCCTTCTTTTTCGAGGAATGAACTGTTAAAGAAATTACTTTCTTCCACTACAAATTTGTGTCGTTTATCCATCGTTGAAAGAGCACATTTCGCCACACGTGGTAATAATTCATTTAGCATTTCATCCGCACTTTTACACGCGCGAGCAATAGTGCCTAGACGTAAACGCGTTAATGTGTAAGCACCGCCACATTCAGGCAGTGCGTTATAGCAACTTGCTACGCCATATTCTTCACCTAGATCGGAAATATAGTAAGCATCGTTCGCAAAAGATGGCTTAGAAACTAATAAACAGGCTTTTGCTGCAAGTTCAGCAAACTCACGGCTCGTTTTAGATTTGTCATAACGAATGGTCATATTCGGTGTTGGCGCTTCAAGCTCAATCACCGCGCGTAAAATCAAGCGACCCGCTTTCGTATCATAAGGCCCAATATTGGCATGACAGAATGAGTCAGGCACAGTTTTATCGATATGATTTAAGAAACGCTTAATTTTTATGTAGTCTTTTTCTTCGTCAGTAATGAACGGTTCGAGCAATACATCAAGACGACCAACATAAACAGGATAAGTCGTAATCGATGGCACGTGGGAGTAAAGAATCAATAATCCATCAAGTGCTTCATCAAGATCTTTTGGTGGCGGCAACTCTAAAAATTCGCAGCCTTTTTGGATATACACATTGTAATCAGGCAGGATATAACGAGGACGATAAATCGCGTAACCTTCACATAAATCACAAATCATCTGATTCTGTAAAAAGCCCCATTCCTCATCGGTATAACCAAGCAAATCACGAGGATCAAATAAACGTTCGGCAATATTGCCTAATGTCATTAATTTTTGGTGATAAGTCAGATTATTGGCTTTAACCGTATCGAGAATATCTTGAAGTGAAGCTAACATAACGTTCCCCTTTGAAAATGGTTTTGTATTGTACGCAATGGTAACAAAATAGACAATTTTGAAAATGTGAGCGAGATCACATTTTCAGAAATAAAAACTCAAGCAAACGATTAATCATTAAAATAAGAAATATAGAATTTAGATGGTAGAGAGAAAAGGATTTTACTGGCAGAACAGAAAATATCCGCCAGTTTTAATTTGATTGGCGAATTTTAAATATTATCACTTGAATAACACATTTTCTTAACAAAAGGGATTATCTCTTGTAATGCTTGTTGAATAGAAATTAACCCTAGATTCATTTGAGTCTCTTTTCCCGCAGGTGGGCAAAATGCAAGATGCTTATCTGCATCATTAATGGGTTTCCAGCGTCTCGGCTGAGAAGAACGACTATTTGGATAAAACCCGATAGTCGGAATATTAAACGCACTACTCAAATGCAATGGTCCTGTAGATCCCGCAATAAATAAATCCGCACAAGCCAAAGAATGAGCAAAATCCACTAAACCTTTATTCTTATCGTAAATAACTACACGTGAATCATCCACCAAATTTGCCAATTCATGGGCTTTTTCACTTTCTCCAGGCCCTGCTGTCAGTACAATATTGCAATCAAACTCAGCTAATAAGCCTTTAATTAAATCTGCATATTGCGCTAAAGAAAGATTCGTTGCTGAACCACCAGAGCCACTATGCACAAAGATCCATTTTTTATTTGCAGAAAGCCCTAAACTCTCTTGCAAGAAAATTCGTTGATTTTCCACCGCACTTTTCTCAAAGGTTAAATAAGGCGGTTTAGGTTCAACAACTGGCATATTATGCTTGTGCAAAAAAGCGCGGACTAAATCTTGATTGTATTCCGCTTCCGATTTTTCAGAACGAGAACGGCGTTGTGTTAGACGGTGATTATAGAGAATTTGAACCCATTTAGTTGCAGGTGCAAGGCGATATTTAATCCCGCTTTTCCAAGCGAGTTTTCCATTATGGGTATTGGAAAAGAAACTAATCATTCCATCAAATCGCTGCGCTTTGATTTCCTGCACAAGACGTTTAAAATCCGTTTTATCATTTTTTTTGCTATCAATAATGACATGATCAATAAACGGACAAACTTCCGCTAGAGGCGCTGTGTAACTCGGCACAAGTGCGGTTAATTTTAAAGAAGGATTCGATAATTTCAGCATAGCAAAAGCGGGCCATGCTTGCATAAAATCACCTAATTTATCGTTACGAATAACTAAGATCTTTTCCATAATTTCTCCGCTAAAATAAAAAAACCGCACTTGAAAGTGCGGTCGTATTTTATGTTATTTTTGTGGATTATAAAACATCAACACAATTTAAGTCTTCGAAAGATTGCTCTAAGCGTTTAGACATAGATTCTTCCATTTTACGTAACCATACTCGTGGATCGTAGTATTTTTTGTTTGGCGCATCTGGGCCTTCTGGGTTACCTAATTGACCTTGAAGATAAGCTTCATTTGCTTTATAGAAGTTCAAAATACCATTCCAAGATGCCCATTGAGTATCGGTATCAATGTTCATTTTGATTGCACCGTAGCTAATTGCTTCGCGGATTTCTTCGCGGCTAGAACCAGAACCACCATGGAAGACGAAGTTAATTGGTTTAGCCGGAAGATTACGTTCTTTCGCAACGAACTCTTGTGATGCACCTAAAATAGATGGTTTTAATTTTACGTTACCTGGTTTGTAAACACCATGTACGTTACCGAATGCTGCAGCAACCGTAAAGTTAGGACTTACTGGATTTAATTGGTCGTAAACATAAAGTACGTCAGATGGTTGAGTGTATAAACGAGACTCATCAACACCAGAATTATCTACGCCATCTTCTTCACCACCGGTAATACCGATTTCGATTTCAAGGGTCATCCCCATTTTATTCATACGAGCGAGGTATTCACGACAGATTGCCATATTTTCTTCCATTGGCTCTTCAGAAAGGTCAAGCATGTGAGAAGAGAATAATGGACGGCCAGTTTCTGCGAAGTGTTTTTCACCCGCTTCAAGTAAACCATCAATCCATGGAAGTAATTTTTTCGCAGCGTGGTCAGTGTGAAGAATAACAGGAACACCGTATTCCTTAGCTAAAGTATGAACGTGTTTCGCTCCAGCAATCGCACCAAGCACATCAGGACGGGCACCGCTTGCAGGTTTAACACCTTTACCCGCATAGAACGCAGCACCACCGTTAGAAAATTGAATAATAACTGGCGCTTTTACGCGTGCAGCAGTTTCTAACACGGCATTAACTGAGTCAGAACCTACGCAGTTTACTGCTGGGATAGCAAAGTTATGCTCTTTTGCATAAGCAAAGATTTTTTGCACATCTTCACCTGTTACTACACCAGGTTTCACGATATCTAATAATTTAGCCATACTTGTGTTTCCTTTTTATGTTTAGCGGGACAAACCCACAATTGGAGAATTTTTTTGACTTTTTATTGATGGCGATATTTTAATGCTCGCCATCAATATGTCACATAGGAAAAGTGCGGTTAGTTTTTCGCACGTTTTTCAAGAATTTCTACTGCTGGTAATACTTTGCCTTCTACGAATTCTAAGAACGCGCCGCCACCAGTTGAAATGTAAGAGATCTTGTCTGCAATACCGAATAAATCGATAGCCGCTAATGTATCACCGCCCCCTGCGATAGAGAATGCATCGCTGTTTGCAATCGCGCGAGAAATGATTTCAGTCCCTTTACGGAAGTTAGGGAATTCAAACACGCCAACTGGACCATTCCATAAAACGGTTTTTGCATTTTTGATGATTTCTGCTAATTGTTCTGCAGATTTATCACCGATATCGAAGATAGATTCATCATCTTTTACTTCAGTGACTGATTTTTCTGTTGCTGCTGCAGTTTCAGTGAACTCCAAACCAACACGTACATCAACTGGCACAGGAATATCTGTGCTTGCTGCTAATTCTTTCGCGACTGGGATTAAATCAGCTTCATGTAAAGACTTACCTACATTGTGACCTGCTGCCGCAATGAAAGTATTTGCAATACCACCGCCCACAATAATTTGGTCAGCGATTTTTGAAAGAGAATTTAATACCTCTAATTTAGTGGAAACTTTAGAACCACCAACAATAGCCACCATTGGACGAGCAGGTTCTTTTAATGCTTTACCTAATGCATCTAATTCAGCGGCTAATAATGGACCTGCACAAGCGATTGGTGCAAATTCTGCGACGCCGTAAGTTGATGCTTGCGCACGGTGAGCGGTACCAAACGCATCCATTACAAATACATCACAAAGTGAGGCATATTTTTTACCTAATTCAGGATCGTTTTTCTTTTCACCTTTGTTCACGCGTACGTTTTCTAAAACAACAATTTCGCCTTCTTTAACATCTACGCCGTTTAAATAGTCTTGTTCTAAACGAACATTAAAACCTGCGTCTTTTAAGTAATCAACAACTGGTTGTAAAGAATCTTCTGGTTTGAATTCACCTTCAGTTGGACGACCTAAGTGAGAAGTTACCATCACTTTTGCGCCTTTTTCTAAGGCTAATTTTAAAGTAGGAATGGTCGCACGAATACGCGCATCTGAGGTCACTTTGCCATCTTTTACTGGCACATTAAGATCCGCACGGATAAATACACGTTTACCGGCTAAATCTAAATCGGTCATTTTGATTACTGACATAATCTATCCTCTTGTTAAGTTAAAATTAAAATTGAAAACTTTTCGTATTATACCTACTTCGCGCTAGGTTGTAACGATTTAGATCAAAGAAATTCTTATTTGCCTTGGCAATTCATTACCTGCCATTTTTTATCATAACAAATAAATAATTCGTTTCGACTTGCACCTAAATAAGCATTTTTTAATTGTGGATTATGTTGTTTCATCCAACGAAAAAGTTCATTACGGCTTAAATTTTGATTCGGTAATTTTAATGAGCTAAATAATTCCTGCTCCTTAGCAAAATATTGCTGGGCAGAATCAAATGCACAGCTGCCGTGTTTTTCCCATTCGCCTTGTAATAATTGTTCACCTGGTGAGATAGCCAAATATCGTGCTAATAAATCTTTTGGCAAGGCTGGTAAATCGCCCTTACAAAAACGTGGATGATCCGTCACTGAAAGGGCATTTGCATTTTGAGGCCACAGCCCATGAACGACCCAACCTAAAGCGCGGTTATTTCCACATTGATATTGAGCGGAAGAAGGCAACTGATTACCATATTTTTCACGCTGAATATCACAAAATCCAGGCGACCAAGATAATGCCAACATATAATAATCGACAGGCGCCTTTGCATTTTGCCCGATAGGATCATCGCGCATAATCACATCATAATTGGCAAAAACATTCGGATTTTTCACCGCACTTTTTTCAATATCCGTCCGCTTTGTCTCAAATTGAGGCTCAGATTTAGGCGCCGATGCTTTTATTTGCTTCGTCTGCTCAATTACGGGAGAAGATGATTGATTTTTAGTTTTGGTTGAATCGGTAAAATACTGCCAAATTGCTAATACAACGAGGACAATAAGCGAAAGGGTGGAAGTGAATTTTTTCATAAATTTTGTTTAGTTTTTGTCAATCAAGTTTTTGTCGGCTATAATTCGCCGCTTTCAACTTTCTATTAAGGATCACAATGGCATTACTCATCACTAGCAAATGTACCAACTGCGATATGTGCTTACCAGAATGCCCGAACGAAGCCATTTCCATTGGCGATGAGATTTATGTGATCGATCCTGTACTTTGCACGGAATGTGTCGGTCATTACGACACCCCAACCTGCCAAAAAGTTTGCCCAATCACTAACTGTATTAAGCCCGATCCTGAACATCAAGAAACCGAAGAACAGCTTTGGGAACGCTTTGTGATCATTCATCATTCAGATAAATTGTAATTTTTAAAGCAACTGAAATATGACTTATTATCTTCTAAAAGAGTGCGGTTAATTTTGAGCTTATTTTTATTATCATAAAACTGAAATTTTCCACCGCACTTTTATCTATAAAAAGAACTACATTGAGTTACTTTTCTTCACATTATCCCGCTACGGCTGGTAAATATCCCCATTGAATTAAAAATGGAATGACCATAATCACCACGCCAATCAATAACGCAAACACCAAAGCAAAATTACCGCCAGCAACACGATATGGCAATGTTGGATTTTCAATACGTGTACGCCATGCCAAGCCAATTGGTAAAATTAAGCAATAGAAAGCACACAACAAACCAGCGTAACTTAATGCAGTAATAAATCCTTCAGGATAAAACAATGCAAATACAAGTGGCGGTAAAAATGCGGCAATGGTTAATACAACGCGATTATTTGGCAAATGATAGCGTTTGAATAAATCACCTAAGCCTTCAAACACACCAAGCATTACGCCTAAGAATGAAGTAATTAACGCAAGTGATGAGAACACGCGAACCACCTCCCCCATAAAATGAGAACCTGTAATTTCACGTGTTGCATTCACTAATCCATTTAGCGTTGGGTCGGCTTGTAAAATGCGCACAAATTCACTTTGACTTAATACACCATGAGTTGCTAACTGCCATACAAGGTAAGCGGCTAATGGAATAGCAGTACCAATCAAAATAGCACGACGAAATTTTTCAACACTTCCACCTAAGTAGCTATTTACACTCGCCATAATGACGTGGAAACCGAAAGAGGTGAAAAATATCGGTGCCGCAGAAACTACAAAAGCATAATCCAAAGGCAATGCCATTAAATTATCTGTTGCTACTTTTGGAAGCATCATAAATAGCACAAAAGCAAAGGCGACTAACTTACCAATAAATAACACGCGAGTTAAACCGTCCACGCCTTTCGTTCCTACAACCACAAAAGAACCTAATACAACAGTGAAGATAATAATCGCCGTTTTAAGCGACATCGCTTCCATTCCAAACGCAGTTGGCAAGCCTGAAAGCAAAGATCCACCACCAGTAATATAGGCGGCAGAAAGCGCATAAAGTAAAATTAACAAACTCAATGTTGCTAAAATTCGTCCAGGAACCCCAAAATATTTTTCAGCGAGCGTGGCGACACCATCATCCAACTGCTCCGCTGTTTGATACACTTCTACAAACAACAATCCACTGTAAACCAACAAAGCCCACAATCCCACGAGCAATAACACGGTATAACCAAATCCCATTCCCGCTGATGTAAGCGGCATAGCAAGCATACCTGCTCCAATGGTTGTGCCTGCAATAATCAGTGCACTCCCAAATGTTTTATTCTGTAACATAAAATTATCCTTATAGTGTTGTGTTTGAAAACTAATTTAAAGTTGACCGCACTTTTCTTTATAGTGTAAACGGCAAACAGAAAGGTAAGAGTCATTGCCCCCAATTTGAATTTGCGCGCCTTCTTTAATAACCTCACCTTGATCATTTAAGCGCAAAACAAAGTTAGCCTTGCGGCCACAATAACAAATTGTTTTTAATTCTTCGAGTTGATCCGCCCAAGCCAGTAAATATTTACTTCCTTCAAAAAGCTCCGCTTGAAAATCTGTACGCAAGCCATAACAAAGCACAGGAATTTTGAGTTTATCGACGACATCGCTCAACTGGTAAACTTGTTGCTTGCTAAGAAATTGAGCTTCATCCACCAACACACAATGCACTTTTTCTTTTTTTAAATGCTCATTAATTTCATCAAACAAATTGGTTTCCGAGCGAAATAAAAAGGCATCTTGTGAAATGCCAATACGCGATGTGACTTTCCCCACGCCAAAACGATCATCAATCGCAGCCGTATAAACTAATGTGTTCATATCACGCTCACGATAGTTATAGGAAGATTGTAGCAACGTCGTTGATTTTCCGGCGTTCATTGTCGAGTAATAAAAATAGAGTTTCGCCATTTTTTTCCTTCATACCTAGGGTAGGTATACCCTAGGTTCATTTCAGTGTTATCCCTTTGGGATAAAGTGATTGTTCCCCGAAAGGTAAGCTTATTACTATAATTAGCTGTGGATATACCTACCCACGATAAAACATAAACATTAAATCGCTTCCAATTCCGTCATTGCCCAACGAGGCTTAACATCAATAGCCAGATCGCTATGCTGACCTTGCTTTAAACGTAAAAAACCTGTGTAAGCAATCATCGCACCATTATCTGTACAAAATTGAGGTTGAGGATAAAACACTTCGCCACCTAAATTTTGCATTAAGTGCGCAAGCGTTTCTCGGAGTTTTTTATTTGCACTTACCCCTCCCGCAATCACTAAACGTTTATAACCTGTTTCTTTCAATGCACGCTTACATTTAATGGCAAGAGTATCCACCACCGCATCTTGGAAAGCATAAGCAATATCCGATTTAGTTTGTTCTGTTAGTTCACCCTCGTTTTTAATCGCTTGATTAATCGTATTTGCGGCAAACGTTTTTAAACCAGAAAAGCTAAAATCAAGGCCTGCACGATCTGTCATTGGGCGTGGAAATGTGAAACGATTTGGCGTGCCTTTTTCCGCTAAACGAGAAAGTGCCGCACCACCTGGATAATCTAGTCCAAGTAATTTTGCTGTTTTATCAAAGGCCTCACCTGCTGCATCATCAATGGATTCGCCAATTACTTCGTATTTTCCTACGCCATCTACACGCACTAATTGAGTGTGACCACCCGATACCAACAAAGCAACAAAAGGAAAGTGTGGTGAATTTTCATCAAGCATTGGCGCAAGTAAATGCCCTTCCATATGATGAACACCAATCGCAGGAACATTCCACGCATAGGCTAAAGAACGCGCAATCGTAGCACCGACGAGCAGTGCACCGACAAGCCCTGGGCCACTCGTATAAGCCACGCCATCAATATCGCTCGCCGTTAACTTAGCTTCTTCTAACGCAGCTTTAATGAGAGGAGCTGTTTTACGAATATGATCGCGCGATGCTAATTCAGGAACAACACCACCATAATCTGCATGCAGGGCAATTTGAGTATAAAGTTGATTAGCAATTAACCCTTTTTCTTCATCATAAATCGCCACGCCCGTTTCATCACACGAGGTTTCAATGCCTAAGATTTTCATTGATTTTCTTAATTTATTACCTAAAATGTTGCGCGATTTTACCCTGTTTAAGCGGTTTTAACCAGTTGAAACCACAAATATTAAGGTGAATTGGCATTCTTTCCTTTACTTTTTCCCTAAAAGTAGATTAGAATTGCGTCCTTTATTAAATTTGCCGTTTGTACATTGGTGCTTTGGCGAAAATAAAATTTTAAATTGCAATTAAATTAAACTCATTGAGGTGATTGGCTTATGCCTGTAATTAAAGTACGTGAAAACGAATCATTTGACGTAGCTTTACGTCGTTTCAAACGCTCTTGCGAAAAAGCGGGAATCTTAGCTGAAGTACGCGCTCGCGAATTTTACGAAAAACCAACTACAATTCGTAAACGTGAAAATGCAACACTTGCAAAACGTCACGCAAAACGCAACGCTCGCGAAAACGCGCGCAATACCCGTTTATACTAATTTATAGTATTTTCTGACTCGAGTTAAGACAAACCGTGAATCCTTTGGACTCACGGTTTTGTTACTTTAAGCACAACAAAAATCTACGCCAAAAACGACCGCACTTTCACACCACGATCACGGAGGCTCGACAATGAAAGGTTCTATTCCACGCCCCTTTATTGATGATTTGCTGACAAAGTCCGATATTGTCGATGTGATTAACACGCGCATAAAACTAAAAAAAGCTGGCCGCGATTATCAAGCCTGCTGCCCTTTCCATCACGAAAAAACACCATCCTTCACGGTTAGTCAAAAGAAACAGTTTTATCATTGCTTTGGTTGTGGCGCGCATGGTAATGCGATTTCCTTTTTAATGGATTATGACAAGCTTGAATTTGTAGAGGCTATTGAAGAACTTGCAGCGATGGCAGGGCTTGAAGTACCTTACGAAAAACGCACTAATAACAGCGGGAAACCTCAAGCTAATTATCAAACCAAACGAAATCTCTATGAATTAATGCTAGAGATTGCCAAGTTCTATCAAAGCCAATTACCATTAAATGCGCAGGCGCAAGGATATTTACAACAACGCGGGCTTTCGGCTGAAATTATTGAGCGTTTTCAAATTGGGTTTGTGCCGAATGCAATGGATACTGTATTGCGTAAATTTGGTGTTAATCGTGAAGAACAACAAAAACTCATTGAGTTAGGCATGCTTTCTCGAAATGATCGTGGCAATA
Source organism: Haemophilus haemolyticus M19501 (assembly GCF_000222025.1). Taxonomy (GTDB): domain Bacteria; phylum Pseudomonadota; class Gammaproteobacteria; order Enterobacterales; family Pasteurellaceae; genus Haemophilus; species Haemophilus haemolyticus_G. The sequence goes on from NZ_AFQO01000006.1 coordinate 40,345, forward strand.
TTTACGATAAATTCCGAAATCGCATTATGTTTCCTATTCGCGATAAACGTGGACGTACAGTGGCTTTTGGAGGTCGGGTATTAACAGATGAGAAACCGAAATATCTGAATTCGCCAGAAACCATTACTTATCATAAAGGTAACGAGCTTTATGGTTTGTACGAAGCCTTACAAACCAACGATGAACCAAAACAATTACTTGTTGTTGAAGGTTATATGGATGTGGTGGCATTAGCACAATTTGGCGTGGATTATGCTGTCGCTTCTTTAGGGACATCTACGACATCAGAACAAATTCAACTTATTTTTCGTTCGACCGAGCAAGTTATTTGTTGTTACGATGGCGACCGTGCAGGGCGTGATGCAGCGTGGCGCGCATTAGAAAATGCATTGCCTTATTTAGAAGATGGCAGACAACTCAAATTTATTTTCTTGCCAGAGGGAGAAGATCCTGATACTTACATTCGCCAATATGGCAAAGAAAAATTTGAAGAATATATCGAAAGTGCGCAATCTTTAAGCGAGTTTATGTTTGCTCACTTAAGCCCACAAGTTGATTTTTCTAGCAAAGAAGGGCGCGGAAAATTAGTTGCTTTGGCTGCACCGTTAATTCGTCAAATTCCTGGAGAAATGCTTCGCTTGTCGCTACGCAATATGTTGGCTCAAAAGCTAGGAATTTTTGATCAAACTCAGCTAGAAAATCTTATTCCAAAACAATTAGAACAAACCAATACACAACAAAAAGTTGCTAATAATAAGATCAAGAAGACACCAATGCGAATGGTCATTTCATTGCTTCTGCAAAATCCTGAATTAGTAAAACGCATATCTGAAAGCGGCGTGCAAGCATTACGTGCAGAAGCTGGTTTTGAAATTCTGGAAAAATTGACCGCACTTTGTCGACAACGAGAAGGTATTACTACAGGGCAGATTTTAGAGCACTTCCGTGATACGCCTTACAGCAATCCCCTTGAAATACTGGCAACTTGGGATCATTTATTAGACGAAGCAGAAATGATCAATGCATTTTCACAAAACTATCGTCGCTTAAATATTCAAGCCATTGAGCGAGACATTGAAATGCTTATTGCTAAAGAACGAGCTGAAGGACTGACTAACGAGGAAAAAACAGTACTCGTTCACCTTTTAGCGGGTAAAGAACAGCAGAAAAAACAGTTAGTTAATCCGCAATAACAATGATAAAATTCTAAGTTCGTAACAAGAATTATATTGCTACTATCACATCAAGCAAAACGGATATAAAAATGGAAAAAAATCAACAATCTACGGCTGAACAATATTCAGAACAAATTGAACAACTGATGGAATTAGGTCGCACACAAGGTTATTTAACCTATGCAGAAATTAATGATTTATTACCAGAAGATGTCATCGACCCTGAATATTACGATAAGTTGCTACAAACGCTACAAAATGATGCAGGGATCCCCGTATTAGACGAAGCCCCAGAAAGCGATGAGATGATGTTGAATGACACCATTCCAGATGAAGATGCGGTGGAAGAGGCAACCCAAATTCTTTCAAATGTAGAATCTGAAATCGGTCGAACAACCGATCCTGTCCGTATGTATATGCGTGAAATGGGAACAGTTGATCTTCTTACTCGTGAAGATGAAATCAGCATTGCAAAACGTATTGAAGAAGGAATTGATGAAGTTCAAACATCCATTGCTGCATACCCTGAAGCCTTAAACGGATTGCTAAAAAATTATGATGATGTGGAAAAAGGAAACTTCCGTTTAGCTGACTTAATTACAGGTTTTGTCGATCCAAATGCCGAAATAGAAGAACATAATGTCATTGACGAAAACTTTTCTGAAGACGGAGAAGAATCAGAAAGTGCAGATGTTGAAGACAATGAAGATGAAGACGAAAGCGAATCAGAATCTACATCAGATTCAAGCGAATCTGATAATAGCATCGATCCAGAGGTCGCGAGAGAAAAATTCCAACAGCTAAAAGAGCAACACAGCAAAACGCTTGCTGTTATTGAAAAACATGGTCGCTCAGGAAAACGTGCCCAGGATCAAATTGCACTGCTTGGTGAAATATTTAAACAATTCCGCTTAGTACCAAAACAATTCGATTTACTCGTTTTATCAATGAAAGAAATGATGAAACGTGTGCGCTACGAAGAACGTCAATTACAAAAAATATTAGTTGATATTGCAGGAATACCAAAAGATGATTTTGAAAAACTCATTACGACTAATGGCAGCAATACTGAATGGGTACAAAAAGCCTTAAAATCAAGCAAACCATGGGCAAAACGCTTACCAAAATATGAAGAACGTATTCTTGAGGCATTAAACAACTTAGCTAACATTGAAGAAAATACGAAACTTACCATTACCCAAATGCGTGATATTTGTGATGCGGTAGCTAGAGGTGAACAAAAAGCTCGTCGCGCTAAAAAAGAAATGGTAGAAGCTAACTTACGTTTAGTAATTTCCATCGCGAAAAAATATACGAACCGCGGTTTACAATTCCTAGACTTAATTCAAGAAGGGAATATTGGTTTAATGAAAGCGGTAGATAAATTTGAGTATCGCCGTGGTTATAAATTCTCTACATATGCTACTTGGTGGATTCGCCAAGCCATTACGCGCTCTATTGCGGATCAAGCTCGCACAATCCGTATTCCGGTACATATGATTGAAACAATCAATAAACTTAACCGCATTTCTCGCCAGTTATTACAAGAAATGGGACGTGAAGCAACGCCAGAAGAATTAGCTGAACGTATGGGAATGCCGGAAGATAAAATCCGTAAAGTATTGAAAATTGCAAAAGAGCCAATTTCTATGGAAACGCCTATCGGTGATGACGATGACTCACATTTAGGTGATTTTATTGAAGATTCAACCTTAGAACTTCCTTTAGATTCAGCAACAGCACAAAGTTTAAGAGTCGCGACCCATGAAGTTCTTGAAGGCCTAACACCACGAGAAGCAAAAGTATTGCGCATGCGTTTTGGTATAGATATGAATACCGACCATACGCTTGAAGAAGTGGGTAAACAATTCGATGTCACACGTGAACGTATTCGTCAAATTGAAGCAAAAGCGTTACGTAAATTACGTCATCCGAGCCGATCAGAAACATTAAGAAGTTTCCTTGACGACTAAACGTTACAAATAAAAAGGAGCTATAGCTCCTTTTTTATTACGTTAAACTAATAATAAAAAACCCGATCTAAGACCGGGTTTTATTTTGCCTATCTGACAAATTATTCTGCAACAACGATTACATCTAATGTTGCAAATACTTCACCGTGAAGTTGGAAACGAACATCGTGGTCACCAAGAGTACGGATTGGACCGTTTGGTAAACGAACTTCACTTTTCGCAATTTTAACGCCTGCTGCAGTTACTGCTTCTGCCACATCACGAGTAGTGATTGCGCCGAATAAACGACCTTCATCACCTGCTTTAGATGCAATAGTCACAGAACCTAATGCAGTAACTTCTGCTGCACGAGCTTGAGCTGCTGCAAGATTTGCTGCTGCTGCGGCTTCTAATTCTGCACGACGTGCTTCAAAGTGTTCAATGTTAGCTTTAGTTGCCATAACTGCTTTACCTTGTGGGATTAAGAAGTTACGTGCAAAACCTGATTTAACATTTACTTGATCGCCCACTTGACCTAAGTGAACAATTTTATCTAAAAGAATTACTTGCATTACCGTATCTCCTTAATTACTGATGATTGTCAGTGTATGGAAGTAACGCTAAATAGCGAGCGCGTTTGATTGCACGAGCTAATTGACGTTGGTACTTCGCACGAGTACCGGTAATACGGCTAGGTACAATTTTGCCGCTTTCTGAAATATAGTTCTTTAATGTAGCGATATCTTTGTAATCGATTTCAACAACATTTTCCGCTGTGAAACGGCAGAACTTACGACGACGGAAATAACGTGCCATTTGGCTAGTCTCCTAATCTATAAATTCGATTTGCTCGGCATGTAAAACTAATTGGCATAACCCACTTTGGGTTTTATGTGATGTAATAAATCCCACCACCAAAATTTTACTACCGACCGTAATGCTTTGAGTTTTTTCTATCAATTGATTACCACTAATTTGAACTGGCATCTTTAACCAAGCTTGACGTGTGAAACCACCTTCAATCTGATCAGAACGATGTTCTAACAAAAACTTGCAATGCTCAATTCCACTAGGGCTCTTTAATCGCTTTGGCAACTGAGAAACGACTCCCATAACCGAAAAACGATTATCAATTTTCAAATTACTCTTCAGCATCCTCAAAATCGTTGTTTTCAACTTCAGCTAAAGGTTTACGTTCTTCTTTAGCCGCTTTCATTGGGGACGCTTCTGTTACGGCGTGCTTAGTATGGATAACAAGACTGCGTAATACAGCATCGTTATAACGGAAAGTCGTTTCTAGCTCGTCGATGACTTGTTGAGGCGCTTCTACATTCATAAGCACATAATGTGCTTTGTGTAATTTATTAATTGGGTACGCTAATTGACGACGACCCCAATCTTCTAGGCGATGAACTTGACCACCAGCTTCTTTTACAGAACCGGTGTAACGTTCGATCATACCTGGTACTTGCTCGCTTTGGTCCGGATGAACCATAAACACGATTTCGTAGTGACGCATTACTGCTCCTTACGGGTTAATCAGCCTTTGACGTAGATCAGCCACCAATCTGCAAAGGCAAGGAACGAAAAATTCAATGTGGCTAAGGTTTGCGGATTATACCGATTTTTTTACGTTCCGCAACCCGTTTGAGTTCTTTTTAACCAAAAAAAAGAAGGCCGATATTGTAATAATATCGGCCTATCTCAAATCTTCTGTAATTAACGACTGCGGAAAATAATACGACCTTTACTTAAATCATAAGGGGTCATTTCTACAGTCACTTTATCCCCAGTCAAAATACGGATATAGTTTTTACGCATTTTTCCAGAAATATGCGCAGTAACCACGTGACCGTTTTCCAACTCCACGCGGAACATAGTATTCGGTAAAGTCTCTAAAATTGTGCCTTGCATCTCAATGCAATCTTCTTTCGCCATTGTATCCTCTAAAAATAATCGATTTTTTATCCGCACTTTAGGCGGAAAAGTTAAGAAAAACGGGCGGATTATAGCCGTTTTTAGCTTTCTACGAAAGAAAAAATAATATTGTTCATAAAAAACTCAAATTAGCATAAGTTAACAATGATTTACAAAGCCAAAACAAGCCCTATAATAACCGCACTTTTATAAAAAAAGATAGTATATGAATTCAAAAAAACACTTAGGTCATACGGCGCGTAAACGCTTTGGTCAAAACTTTTTACATGATACTTCTGTAATTCAAGGTATCGTGGCAGCGATTTACCCACAACCTAATCAATTCTTAGTGGAAATTGGTCCGGGACTTGGTGCATTAACAGAGCCTGTTGGTGAACTTGTCGATCATCTAACTGTGGTAGAGCTTGACCGAGACTTAGCGGAACGTTTACGTCATCATCCATTTTTACATCAGAAACTGACTGTTATTGAAACGGATGCCATGCAATTTGATTTTGGTGAGCTTTATACAAAAGAGAATTTAGCAGAAAAAGGTCAAAAATTACGTGTGTTTGGTAACTTGCCTTACAACATTTCCACCCCATTGATGTTCCACTTATTTAAGTATCATGATGTGATTCAAGATATGCACTTTATGCTGCAAAAAGAAGTGGTAAAACGCTTATGCGCAGGACCAAATAGCAAAGCTTATGGTCGTTTAACCATTATGGCGCAATATTTCTGCCAAGTGATGCCAGTACTTGAAGTGCCACCTTCTGCCTTCAAACCAGCACCGAAAGTGGATTCAGCGGTTGTGCGTTTAATTCCGCATAAGGAATTGCCGCACCCTGTAAAAGATTTATATTGGTTGAACCGTGTTTGCTCCCAAGCGTTCAATCAACGCCGTAAAACGCTGCGTAATGCACTCTCAACATTATTTTCACCTGAAAATCTGACCGCACTTGGTATTGATTTAAATGCACGTGCAGAAAATCTGGCTATCGCAGATTATGCGCGTTTAGCAAACTGGTTGGCGGATAATCCACCCGCTGATATTAATAAAGATGAAATCTTAGATTCAGAAGAGTAAAAAGAGCGGTCAAAAATGGCAACCTATTTCGTCGGTGATTTGCAAGGCTGTTATGACGAATTACAGCTTTTATTAGAACGTGTAGATTTCAATCCTACGCAAGATAAACTTTATCTTGTGGGGGATCTTGTAGCGCGTGGGGATAAATCACTTGAATGTCTTCGTTTCGTAAAATCACTTGGTAATACAGCACAAACCGTACTAGGTAATCACGATTTACATTTAATTGCGACTGCACTGGGTATTAAAAAAATAAAACCTCGTGATCGTGTTGATGCCATTTTTAATGCACCGGATTTTGATGATCTGATTCATTGGTTACGCCATCAGTCATTACTTGTCCATAATGGAGAATTAAACTTCCTGATGGCACACGCAGGTATTTCGCCTGATTGGGATTTAGAAACGGCGAAAGCTTGTGCGGCTGAAGTTGAACAGATTTTACAGCACGGCGATTTTCATTATCTTATTGAAAATATGTATTCTGAACAGCCTGATCGCTGGTCGCCAGATTTACAGGGCTTAGCACGTCATCGCTACATTATTAATGCTTTCACTCGAATGCGTTTTTGCTATTTGGATCATCGCTTTGATTTTGCTTGTAAATCTCCTTTAAAAGATGCGCCAGCGGAGCTCACACCTTGGTTTAATTTAGATAATCCACTTTATAAACAAATTCCCATTGTATTCGGACATTGGGCAAGTTTAGTGGATGAGCCGACGCCACAAGATATTTATGCGTTGGATACGGGATGCGTGTGGAATAATCGTATGACCATGTTACGTTGGGAAGATAAACAAATTTTCACGCAAAGTGCGGTCAAAAATTACAGTGATTTTTAAGGAAATGCTATGCTCTCGCTTACTGCCGAATCTTGTGAACTGTTCAATATTCCTTTCTACCAATTCGCCCAAATGAAAAAATTCTGCTCGGAAGATATTCCGGCGATTAAAGCTGATTACAAATTACATTGGGATAACTGGAAAGCGATAATTCAATCTGTTTCAGCACAACTCGGTACGCCTTTTGCAAAACCGCATATTGAAAGCTGGACCAATGGTTGGCAGGTTCGAGCACATTTCTTCGCTTATTTTAAATACGAGTTTAACCAAAATTCTGCAGCAATCTTTTCTGTGCTCTTAAATCGTCGCCGACTAAGAGTGTGCTTAGATTGGCATTGCTATCGTGCTGATCGCTCACAAATTAATGTGCAACAATATAATCAGTGGCTTGATCAATTTGATTTCAAACAATTTGCTGGTTTTGATATTTGGCGAGAAGATGAAAGTGAATATGATGATTTTCGCCAAGTAAAACAAATAACTAAAAACGATCTCATTTTACGCTCAGAAGAAGATTTTTGGTGCATAGGAAAAAGCATTGAAAAATCGGAACTCAGTCAAATAAATCCCGTATCTTTTATCACTCAAACTATTCAAGCATTAAAACCAATCTACGAATATTGCCATCAATAAAAGTGCGGTTATTTTCATGAAAGTTTTTCGCCCTGTTTAGTTGTTATGTTATCATTACATTAATTTAACATTTTTAACAATTTAAACTTTTAGGAGAGCTTATGAAAAACGTCGTGATCGTTGGCGGGGGCGCTGGCGGCATTGAATTAGCGACATTCTTAGGTGATAAATTAGGTCGAAAAAGACAAGCTAAGGTGACACTTGTGGATCGTAATGCCACTCATTTATGGAAACCCTTATTACATGAAATTGCAACGGGTGTAATGGATGATGGCACGGACTCTCTTAGCTATCGCGCACATGGTAAAAACCACCATTTTAGTTTTGAGCAAGGCTCAATCACGCGTATTAATCGTGAACAAAAATATGTTGAACTCGCCCCCGTTTATGGGCAAGAAGGCGATATGCTCGTCGTTGCTCGCCGAATTCCTTACGATTATTTAGTGGTTGCAATTGGTAGCAAATCAAATGATTTCAACACAAAGGGTGTAGCTGATAACTGTATTTTCTTAGACAGCTCAGATCAAGCGTTGCGCTTTCAGCAAAAAATGTTGGAATTATTTCTTAAATTCTCTGAAAACCGTGCTTTAGATGATATTGGTGAAGAAGAATTTAAACAGAAATTAGTCGATGAAAGCAAAGTAAATATTGCGATTGTTGGTGGTGGCGCAACCGGCGTGGAATTAACAGCTGAGCTTTATCATGCCACGGAAGATTTATCTTCTTACGGCTATGGCAAGATTGATAACTCATGTTTACAAGTCACTCTCGTTGAAGCGGGACCTCGCTTACTGCCAGCACTACCCGAAGATTTATCTGCTGCGGTATTAGACGAGTTGCAAGAAATGGGCACGAACGTAAAATTAAATACAATGATCACCGAAGCTCAACCAAATACCCTTATCACCAAAGATGGAGAAGAAATTAAGGCAGATCTCATTGTTTGGGCCGCAGGCGTTCGCACTTCAACAGTGACACAACAATTTGATGGATTAGAACTCAATCGAATCAATCAATTAGTGGTAAAAGACACGCTTCAAACAACCGTTGATGACAGTATTTTTGCCATTGGCGACTGTGCAGCATTAACACAGCCAAACGGTACATTAGTCCCGCCAAGAGCTCAAGCCGCACATCAAATGGCAAAAGCTTGTGCAAAAAATATCTTTGCACTTTTTGAGCAAAAACCATTAAAAACATTTAAATATAATGATAAAGGTACCTTGGTTTCTCTTTCGAGCTTTACTGCATTAGGCAGTATTTCGAATAAATTTGGAAAAAGTCCCCTTACCGTTCAAGGTAAATTTGCACAATTTGCCTATGTATCCTTATATAGAATGCATCAACATGCTTTACATGGTTGCATTAAAATTGGATTGATTATTCTGGTTGATAAACTTAATCGTTATTTAAAACCAAGATTAAAATTACACTAGTCGTAAAAGACAAAAGTGCGGTGAAAAATCACCGCACTTCTTATCGAAATTTAACTTCTTGTACAATTCGCTTAGCTGCAGCTATGGGCAATTGCCCGATAAAAGTAATTTCTTTTCCGCCATTCACTTCACTATAAATCGTATATGCCCCTTGTTTCCAACTATTTTCTGGCAAAACATTAGAGCCTGCATTAGAAACAAATAGTGTAAAAGTAAATAAACCATCGCTATATAGCGCACTATCTACAACTTCATTTTCTAATGTTTCTTGAGTATATCGAATTAAAGAAAAACCTTGTGGCAACCAACCTGCAGACCAAGTTATATCTGAACTTTGTTCATTTTTACTTTCTTTCAACAAAGGGGGCGTTGAGACTTTGTTAATATACTCCGTCAACCCTCTTAGTCTATCATCAATATAAAGTGTTACGACTCTGAACTGATCAAGTAATTTACCTTCACGATCAAGCATATCGCCGCGTAATAATAAACCATTTTCTTCATCTATAAACACCAAATACTGATATCGGAAATCATCTTTAGGGATAATACGAATCGTGTCAGCAAAACGACCAGCCACTCGATCTTTGCCTAGTTTTATAAAATCATAAACTAGAGAAAGCTTATCAAAATTTGCACGCACAACCGCTGGCATCGCATCAACTATATTGCCACTATTAAGCGTAAATGCTTGTGCATTTGGCTGAAAATAACTGACTAAATTATCACGTTGAATAATTTCTTGTTGACGCCCATCAAGCGTCACTAATTGCGCATAAGTTTTATTATCTTTCTTAATATGACGATAGCGAAAGGAATCCATATTTGATGGCGTTGTTTGAACAAAGGCAATTTCATAATTGAGATTATCCAATGCTTGTGTCATTTTATCTAAAGACTGCTTTGCAGAAAGATCTTCAGCAGAAGCAATGCTACTTAGTAGTAAAGAAAGAGAAAGTGCGGTGAATTTTAACGCGATTTTTTTCATAAAAATAAATTTAAAGGATAAAAATTCACCACGCTAAATAACATATTAGGTGGTGAATTAACATAAACTAACTGAACTAATCGTATTATTTCTGACTATTACTACTTACATTTAATGCATCGGCATGCATACGACGTTGTAATTCATAGTTCTGTAACATCGCACCAATACGGCGACTTTTTTGTTCAAGCTGATCTGATGTCAATGTATCTTTACTCGGCGCATTATAGCTAACCTCTTGAACCGAGTTATTAAATGGCAAGGTTTGCAACACTGGAGTCTCAGGTAAATTAGACGCATCGTTTTTATTATTGAAAGATTGAACACCAAGTACCGCCACTAAACATACACCAGCAGCAACAGCAACTTGCGTCATTGGCGCAAAGAACGCTTTTAATTTTTGCATAAATGCAGAATTATGTGCGTCTTCTAGTTCAGGTTGAGACACCGCAATGACATCGACTTTCTTCACTTCTTCAGGTTCAATTAAACCTGCCATTTTAGCGGTAAAATCAGCCCCTAGAAACAAGGAGCTTTCTTTACGCATCACTGCTCGCACAGCATGGAATGCCTGCCAAGATTCTTGTAATTCTTCGTCTTTCAATAAAGCATCTGTCAAGCCAGCCTCGACTTGTTCGCCATCCATATAGGCTGAAAGTTGCTCTTTTTGCATAGTAAACTCCGACATTTTTATTCGCGTTGCATCAGTAGCTGAATTTTATTCTCAATAATTTCCCTTGCGCGGAAAATACGAGAACGAACAGTACCAACAGGGCAATCCATAATTTCTGCAATCTCTTCATAGCTCAAACCTTCTAGCTCTCGCAAGGTGATTGCTGTTTTTAAATCTTCTGGCAAACTGTGAATCGTACTAAACACGATTCGTTCAAGTTCACTAGATAACATTTCATTTTCGGGTGTATCTACATCCCGCAAGTGCGTACCCACATCATAATTTTCAGCATCCTCAGCTAAAATATCTTCATTAGGTGGGCGGCGCCCTTGAGCCGTTAAATAATTTTTTGCCGTATTGACGGCAATTCGATAAAGCCATGTATAGAAAGCACTTTCGCCACGAAAAGATTCAATTGAGCGATAAGCCTTTATAAAGGATTCTTGCACCACATCAGGAATATCGTTACGTGATACATAGCGAGTCAAAAGTCCCGCCACTTTATTCTGATAACGAGAAACCAACAAATTGAAGGCTTTCTTATCCCCTTGCTGCACTCTTTCTACCAAAGCCTGATCTGTTAGCTGTTCAGCCATATTTCTCCTATGCCAATATCTAACACGCCTTAATATTCAAGACAGCAAGCTCTTATTGCAATCTCAGACACAAGTGTGTGAAAAAAGTTCATACGTATCTTAATAATTTTAATTAGTTGTGATTTTTTGTACGTTTTGGATATACTCCACCATAGATTGAATTTCTGAATCCGATGATTGACCACGATTAAAAAACCAAGAAAACAGCTGCAGATCTGTACTTGCTAATAAACGAATAAATATATCTTTTTTGTCATCTGTTAATTCATCAAAATGCTTCAAATAAAAAGGCATAATGATTTTATCCAACTCCAACATTCCTCGGCGGCAATCCCATTCAATACGGAGTTTATTATATTTTTCCATTTTTAATTCCTTAAATTTTAGGGGGCGATTATAGCCTAAAAAATAACAATAAAAAAAGGTTGGCATATTTACCAACCTTTATTTTTCAATTTCATTATTTATTCTTTAATAAGTCACGAATTTCTGTGAGCAAATCTTCCGATGTAGGACCTGCTTTTTTCTCTTCTGGTTTTCTCACTTTATTAAGTGCCTTAATCATCATAAAGATTGCAAAAGCAATAATAATGAAATCAATCACATTCTGAATAAACACACCGTAGTTTAAAGTAACAGCTGGAACATCGCCCTGTGCTTGAGCTAATACAAATTTCATATCTTTGAAATCAATGCCACCCGTTAAAATACCAAGAACAGGCATAAAAATATCACTAACAAGTGAACTTACGATCTTACCAAACGCACCACCGATAATCACACCGACAGCCATATCTACAACATTACCGCGCATTGCAAATTCGCGAAATTCTTTAATAAAACTCATAATAATTTTTCCTTTAGAGATTGAATAAAAAGAGCGACGATTATAATGAGCCGCTCTTAAAAGTAAATAAATCGTTAAATGAAGAATGCACTTGGCTGGAACAATTTTTCAATTTCAGGCACATTCTTCTTATCACTCAAATAAATCACCACATGATCGCCTTCTTCAATCACAACTTGGCGTCGTGCAACAATTACATCATTACCGCGCAATAAGGCACCAATAATAGTCCCCATAGGCAAACGCAGCTCACCAATTTTGCGCCCGACCACATTGGAGGTGCTTTCATCACCATGCGCGACAATTTCAATAGCCTCAGCAATACCATGTCGTAATGTAGCCACATTTTTCACATCCCCTTTACGAACATGACCAAGCAAAGCAGAAATTGTTGCTTGCTGCGGTGAAACCACAATATCAATACTTCCACCTTGAATCAGGTTTATATAAGCAATACGTTGAATCAGCACCATTGCTTTCTTGGCGCCCAAACGTTTTGCCAATAAAGCGGACATAATATTCGCTTCATCATCACTACTCAATGAAAGGAACACATCGACATTTTCAATATGCTCTTCAAACAATAAATTTTGATCAGACGCATCACCATAAAAAACCAAGGTTTTTGAAAGTTTTTCAGCTAGCAAATTAGCCCTTTCCTCATCACGCTCAATTAATTTTACAGTACAGACATTTTCTAAACATTTCGCTACGCCAGCGGCAACATTTCCGCCCCCAACAATCATTACACGTTTATAAGGTTTTTCTAAACGTTGAAGTTCACTCATTACTGCTTTTATGTGCTCAGTTGCGCAAATAAAAGTAATTTCATCACCGGCTTCAACAATAGTAGAACCCTGCGGACGAATCGGTTTGCCGTTACGCAAAATAGACATAATACGACAATCAATATGTGGCATATGTTCACGAAATGCGGAAAGCGCATATCCAACCAAAGGACCACCATAATAAGCTCTTACCACAACCATACTAATACGATTATTAGCAAAATGGGCAACTTGTAATGCCCCTGGATAAGCAATTAAGCGTGTAATTTCATCTGTTACAAGATTTTCAGGCGAAATTAAATGATCAATAGGTATATTTTCATTGTTGAACAACTTGTCTTTTTCACGTAAATATTCTGAATTACGGATACGTGCAATTCGCGTTGGCGTATTAAATAATGTATAGCCCATTTGGCAAGCGACCATATTGATTTCATCGGAGGCTGTCACGGCAACCATTAAATCGGCATCGGCCGCACCTGCATCACGAAGCACTTTTGGTGATGATGGCGAGCCTTGCACCACACGCAAATCATGCTTTTCTTGTAAAGCTTGTAACTGTGGAGACTCGTTATCAACGAGTGTGATATCGTTATCTTCACTAACCAAATTTTCGGCAAGCGTTGTTCCTACCTGACCTGCACCCAAAATGATGATTTTCATTATCGCCCTCCCTTATGATGCTCGTTTAAGCAATTTCGCATAATAGAACCCATCACCACTATTTGGTTGCGGAATGAATTGAAAACCCACCGCACTTTTATCATCACTAAAAGGTAATGACAATAACTCCGCATCTGCGTGAGCATTTAAAAATGCTTGGATTTGTTCGCAATTTTCTTCTGGCAATACAGAACAAGTAGCATAAAGCAAAACACCATTTGGCTTCAATTTTTCCCAAAGCGCACTCAGAATTTTCTTCTGTAATTCAACAAGCTGAGCGATATCGGTTTCTTTACGTAACCATTTTATATCGGGGTGGCGTCGAATCACCCCTGTTGCAGAACAAGGCGCATCAAGTAAAATTCGGTCAAATTTCACCGCACTTTTACCGATTTCAGCTAACCATTCGTCAGGTTTACTCGCATCACCACACACCACTATCGCTTGCTGATTTAAACGTGCAAGATTTTCTTCTACTCGTTTTAAGCGATGAGATTCTACATCTAATGCAATCACATTAGCTTGAGGTGCCAGTTCTAAAATATGAGTCGTTTTACCGCCCGGTGCCGCGCAAGCATCGAGGATCCATTCCTCATTTTTTGGCTCAAGCAACGTTGCAGCCCACTGTGCACTCAAATCTTGTACCGTAACCGCCCCTTCTTCAAAGTGCGGTAATTTTTGCACAGCAATCGGTATATCTAAACATAGCGCATTAGGATGGTGACTTGTTTTTGCAGAAATACCTTGTTCTTCAAGTAAAGTGCGGTAAGTTTCGAGGGAGTTTTTTTGTGAATTCACACGTAGCCACATTGGTGGTTTCTGATTGTTCTCCTCAATGATCTCTCTCCAATTCGGATAAGCTTTTTTTAATTTATTCACGAACCATTCAGAGTGAAGCGTTTGCCAATTTTTATCGATAATTGCCAAAATTTCATCTTGCTCACGTAAAAATCTACGCAGAACCGCATTCACTAATCCTCTAAAACTATCAGATTTTAATGATTTTGTTGCGTTCACAACTTCATCAACTGCCGCATGAGCAGGCACTCGCATATAAAGCAATTGGTATAACCCTACAAGTAACAGGCAATGAACAATGCGAGTTTTACCTTTAAGCGGTTTATCCACAAGACGTTTGATAATTTGCTCTAAGCGAGGCAACACTCGACACACGCCAAAACAAATTTCTTGTAGTAAGGGCAAATCTTGAGCTTTTACAGAAAGTTGCACTTCTGGGATTAACGCCGACAAGGATTTGCCTTCATCCAATACTTGCAAAATTAAGTTTGCTGCAATAGCCCTGGTCGAAAGTGCGGTCATTTTTACTGAATTTCTTACTTTGATAGTTTTAGAAGAAAATTTTTTCATTATACAAGCGCCTTACCAATAGTAAACCATTCTGCACGGCCATTTAATAAATCTTGTGCAGACATAGGCTTTTTACCTGCAGGTTGTAATTGCAATAAGTTTAAGACGCCATCGACAGTCGCAATTTGAATGCCATTTTTATCCGCACTTAAAATAGTTCCCGCAGGTTTATCTTGATGAGGCAACACTTCCGCTTGATACACTTTTAAAGTTTGTGCATTGCCATCCTTGTCTTCTGTTGAAAAATAGGCAATTGGCCAAGGATTAAAAGCGCGGATATTACGCTCAAGTTGCACTGCAGGAAGTGACCAATCTAATTGTGCCTCTTCTTTGGAAAGTTTTTCTGCATAATTACTTTGGCTGCCATCTTGTTTTTCCGCTATAAATTTACTGTTTTCAAGATTATCTAAAACATCGATTAATACTGATGGAGCAAGCTCTGCCAGTTTGTTATAAAGACTCGTTGAAGTTTCAGTCGGTAAAATATCACAATAGACTTTATGTAACATATCGCCTGTATCTAAACCTTCATCCATTTGCATAATGGTTACACCCGTTTGTACATCGCCAGCCCAAATTGAACGCTGAATTGGTGCTGCACCTCGCCAACGTGGAAGAATAGAACCATGCACATTCAAACAACCTAAACGAGGGGCATCTAATACAGCTTTCGGTAAAATTAATCCATAAGCGACAACAACCATTACATCTGCATTTAACGCTTTTAATTCGGACTGAGCCTCTTCTTTACGTAAGGATTTAGGTTGATAAACGGGAATGTTATTTTGCTCAGCAAGTTGCTTTACAGGACTTGCTTGCAATTTCTTACCGCGACCAGCTGGTTTATCAGATTGCGTATAAACAGCGATCACATTATGTTGAGAATTTAGAATGGCTTGTAAATGCTGTGCAGCAAAATCTGGCGTACCAGCAAAAATAATATTAAGTGATTTCATAATGTTCTACGTTATGGTAATTGATAGGAAGTAGGGTGGGCTTAAGCCCACCGTTTTTTGAAATGATTGGTGGGCTAAAGCCCACCCTACGTTTTAGCTTTTCGCAATCTGCTTCTTGTATTTAATCAACTTTTCTTTAATGCGCTGGCGTTTAAGTGGAGAAAGATAATCAACAAATAAAATTCCATTAAGATGATCGATCTCGTGTTGAATACAGATCGCAAGCAAACCATCAGCATCTAAAGTAAATTCTTTACCATCACGATCTAACGCTCTCACTGTCACTTTTTCTTTACGAGGAACCAACGCACGGAACCCTGGAATGGATAAACACCCCTCTTCAATTCCCGTTTCGCCTTCAGAAGCCAAAATTTCAGGGTTAATCAAAACAAACTGATTCTGTTTATCGCCTTCAACATCAATAGTAATAATACGTTGCAAAATATCTACTTGAGGTGCAGCTAAACCAATACCTTTCTCTTGATACATCGTATCAAACATATCATCAACAATTTTACGAATTGCATCATTAACTTCAGTAACAGGCTCACAGACAACCTTTAAGTGATCATCAGGATAAATTAATACATTAAGTGCGGTCATAATTTCTCTTGTTTTTAAGGGTAGAATTTTAGCGGGATTATAGCACAGCTAATAAAACATTTATAGGAATGTGACTTCATATGAGTTGAAAAATCACTTACTTATTGAAAATTAAAATTAGACTCTTATTTGATTAAATAATGAGTAAATTCCCAAAAGCTAAAACCCCATATCTTTCGACACGGGGTTCTTCTGTTTTTATTTAACTTAGATAAGC
>NZ_AFQO01000005.1 GCF_000222025.1 Haemophilus haemolyticus M19501
TCAAATACAAATTTGGATTTAACTATTTGAGATAAATAGAATAAAGTAAATAAAGAATAAATATAGAATAAATGTAGAACCCCAGTTGAGTGACTGGGGTTTTTGCTTTTTCCTATTATTTGTAAACTTGTTGCACCGTTGTAAAAAATCTCTCCAGACCAACCGCACTTTAAGAGCAAATGTAATAGCCCCTACATCTACAAATAAATTCTAACCTTTTAAAGGAAGTATAACTGCTATGCAGTTCGTACCCTTTGCTATTTAGATAGTTGCTATAAACCTAGAACAAGAGACACCACAATGATGCTGATATGGGCGTTGAAACTTGTTGCAAAAGGTAATTTAAGTAAACCACAATGTTATAAAAATACGTTGGTGTTATATGAAAAATGACAGCAAATTATTGATAACTTATTACATAATGCTGGTGCTTTAGCTCTTTTCTTTATGGCTTATTCTGATGATATTCCTATAGTAGAAAAGCCAGTTAGAACAACGGACTAGATACTGGGCATAAAATTATATTTAAACAATTAGGTGAGTTTATCTCCTGTTATGCAAGTAAGAGGGTAAAGATAAAACATAATTTTAGGGACTGACGTAGATTAGCAAATGTGCTAGTCTATAAAAATAAAGATAACTCATTGTAAATTAAAGAAATCTATACAAAATAAGCTCCTTGAATTTTTTGTATTAGAAGTGACAGCCCGAGCAGCGGCTGATTTACTCGGTATCCAAGCCAATTCAGCGATTTTGTTTTACCGAAAAATTCGTGAAGTCATTAGCTATCATTTAGCCCTTGAAGCCGATGAGGTTTTTGATGGTCAAATTGAGCTTGATGAAAGCTATTTTGGCGGTCATCGTAAAGGAAAACGAGGTCGAGGCGCAGCAGGAAAAGTTGCCGTATTCGGTTTGTTAAAGCGACAAGGAAAAGTATTTACAGTAGTGGTAGAAAATACCAAAACAGAGACATTAATGCCTGTTATTGTGAGGAAAATCAAGCCTGACAGCTGGGTGTATACCGATACTTATCGAAGCTATGATGCTCTTGATGTGAGCAAATTTCACCACGAACGAATCAATCATTCCGAACTATTTGCGGTGAAACAAAACCACATAAATGGAATAGAAAATTTCTGGAGTCAGGCGAAGAGAATCCTCCGAAGATATAATGGAATCGATCGAAAAAACTTTCCTTTATTCTTGAAGGAATGTGAATTTCGGTTTAACTTTGGAGCATCAAAAGAACAGCTTAAAATATTGAGAAAATGGTGTGGTATTTAGGGCTAATCTACGTCAGCTCTTAATTTTAATACTCATCTATAATTTCAGATATTGTATGTATCTTTGGATTTATTGCTTAGATTTGTTCTGCAAAGAACAACGAAATTAGTATAGGGAATTATACCTATTATCTCTACATTCTTATAGTGATGTAATTGTCTTAATATATCTCCTATATTAACTCTCAATTTGCCGTAAATTGCTTTTCTCTAAAGAATATAGGTACTTATAGTTCTATCTTGTGTGGTAGACTTTATAGCTAGACTTTGTCTAGATATAGTTATGATAAAGCCCGATTACATTCAATCGGGCTATATTCTAAAATTTCTGAGATATGCTAAATTTGATATTCCTACCTGTTCCAGAAGCCAATTCGCCTAGATAAGGGTTGTATGCTCGATTGAATAAATTATCCACTGTAATCTTAACATTCATACCTTTAATTTTTGCAGGGCTCCAAGAAAGGAATAGGTTATGTAGGCTGTATCCTCTTGAAACTGGTAATGACCAATATGATGCTTTGGGATCACCAGATAATGGCGATCGATCTTGTCTTCTTACAAACTCAGCACGCCAACCTACTGTGAGATAATATTTTGGAACATTGAAACCTAAAGTAGCAGTTGCCTTTCTAGGGGGTATTTCTGCAATCCATGTTGAGGTTTTACCCCATGGGTTTCTTGGTGAGGTGTCACGTTTTCCTTTTACATAAGAATATGTTAGCTCACCAAATAAATAAGTGGATTGATAATAAGCTTCTAACTCTGCGCCTTGAATAACATAACCTGGCAAATTACGATAATTTCCAATGATTTTAGGACAAACATTATTATTGGTATCTGCAGCATTGCCTACACAATTAACTCCTCTGGTTTTAAATATTTCATTTTTACCACGGTGGTAAAAATAAGTAGCTCTAAATTGAAAGGTATCATCCTCTTGAAATAAATTATTAAGCGTAACAACCCCTCCTCCTCTGGTCTGATTAATCATTTCTTTTTCTAAATTTAAAGAGGTTGCAGGTACAGAAGATTGTTTAAATTGCGTCTCATACTGTTCATCAATAACAGGTGCACGCCAAGTTCTACTAAAATTTGTAAATAAACTTAAATAATGATTTACATCATAATTTAAACCTAAATAATAGGACCAACCATTATAATTTTTCTGACTATAATTATGCCCCGCAGATATATCATTATATTGTGGTGCTAAATTTTTCTGCCCTATATTATTGATATGGTCATAACGCATCCCTGTACTAAAAATTAAATTCTTCCATGTTATTTGATCTTGTAAATAAAACGCCTGTGTATATTGACGTCCAGAAGGCATATAATAAGGTTGGAAATAGCCATAATTATAATCCGCTTTTCCCACTTTACTTTTATCATACATTAAAGTGTGTCTTGTATTTTTTAACCATTGCAAACCAAATAATAGTTCATGCCGAGTACTTTTAATATTAAAAGTACTTGTGTTATTTATATCAAAAGTAAGATCTGAATAAGTTATCCAACTTTTATTTCCTAATGTACCTAGGAATGAAGAAGTGACTTTCTCATGGCGAGTATCATTTTGTGTGGTTTTACTGTAGCTGAACTGAGTAGATAAGTTAATCCATGAGTTATTTTCAGGTAGATAGTTGTATTTTAATGTGTAATTTTCATCTTTTTGATCTCGATAAACCAGTTTACGTTTCCAAGCAATATCAGCACCATAACTCATTATATCCTTCAAACTTGGTTTAGGTAGGATATCTCTTTTCGCTGCGAAAGGCTCCCAGCCTTTATGAATACCATAAACACTTGATAATGTGAGTAAATGCTCGGGTGAAATTTGCCAATTTACTTTTATTAATCCGGTTTTTTGATTATTTTTTGAAAAAAGAATTTTGCTATTATCGGGTCTTTTATAATCGCCAGCATTTCTTACAGAACCAAATAATAATAAATCAATATTTTTTTGTTCATTTTGTAAAACTAGTGCAGTACTATAAGTTTTTTGGTTATTATTGCTATTATTTCCATACTTTAAAAAACCACCTATTTTCTGGTTTTCTTGCAAGAAATCCCTAGCATCCTTGGTTTCAAATTTTACTGTTCCAGCAAAACCACCATTACCATATTGAGGAGAATAATTTCCTTTGTCTACTGTTACTCTTCTTAATAATTCAGGCTCAATAAAAATAGAACCCTGTTGGTATTTTTCAAAACTTTTTGTAGCACCATCTAACTGCACTCTAACATCTTCAGCGTCACCCATTCCATTAATATTTAATGTTTGCCCACCAGGGCGAAACCCGCCAGCCATATTCACACCTGGCAAGATATTAATTAAATTTGCTGCATTATCAGCTTGTTGTTGTTCGATATTTTTCTGTTTTAATACTGAACGACCAGGTAGTTTATTGCTATCATCATTACTGTTCACAATAATAGGTAATAACTCATCTATATTCGAAGAATTTAGATTTGCTGCTACACTCGGTTGAATACTAGCTCCGATTATTAATAAGAAGACACATTCGTTGATTGAAAAATTTTTGCACATGAATCATAACCTTAACGATAATTATTTGTATTAATTTTTCTTATTCTAATAAATGACAATAAAAAAACAAGTCTTTTTGTGGTATAGGAATTACTCTAATGAAAAAACTTGAACAAGTTTTGCCAAAAATTATAGCGGGGTGCTACGAATGAAAGAGAAAAGGGCTTCTTACTAAATTGTTTTATGCAATTCTCACACGGAATTTTAAAAAGGCGGTATTTTTCACTGAAGTGGGGTTTCTATTGACTATTTTGTCCTTTTTATTACAAAATCTGCATCTCATTTAGCCGAAAAATAGTGATAGGTTTCCGCAACATTAATGTCATTGGTTTGGCGATATACCGCTAAAAAGTCAGTTAATTACATAATTTCTTCTGCTTTTTCATAATCCAACACTCACTGATTCATCGTAAGATATAAGATAGAAAAAGTAAGAGAATAAAATAAGCTATCAGTTGATTGAGTGGGGTTTTTACTTTTTTGATTTTTTATATTTTTTCAAATAGACTTTATATGCTCGTTTCAAATCAGATATGTAATATTTCCAGTATGCCGAAAACTTTAGACAAAATAACTTCAAGTATTATCGCTGATCCTCAAAATAAAGATTTTACATGTCGTGGAATTTTCCCTTTATTTTCGGCGCCTAAAACAGCTAGAATTAATATTGTAGGTCAAGCTCCTGGGTTAAAAGCTGAGCAAAGTCGTTTATATTGGAATGATAAAAGCGGTGAGCGTTTACGTGAATGGTTGGGAGTAGATTACGATTATTTTTATAATTCTGGGATGTTTGCGGTTCTTCCTATGGATTTCTATTATCCTGGAAAAGGTAAATCGGGTGACTTACCACCTCGTCAAGGTTTCGCCGAAAAATGGCATCCAATGATTTTAGAGAATTTACCTAATATTCAGCTCACTATTCTTATTGGGCAATATGCACAGAAATATTATTTACCTGAAAACAAAGATAATGTAACTGACACTGTTAAAAATTATCGTCAATTCTTACCGCACTTTATGCCTATTGTGCATCCTTCCCCACGTAATCAGCTTTGGATAACAAAGAATCCCTGGTTTGAAGAACAAGTTATTCCTGAATTACAAATTTTAGTCAAACAGATAATTAATAAAGACTAAGTTTTTCATTTCTTACGCACACATAGTAATAACAATCTCTTTTACTTTATGGATATAATAAAGCCTGTATGCACAGGTTTTTTTATAACGATAATAATGTCTTAGGAGATTTGATGAAAAATTTCAAATATTTTGCTCAGAGTTATGTGGATTGGGTTATTCGTCTTGGGCGCCTTCGTTTTTCTCTTTTGGGCGTGATGATTCTCGCGGTTTTAGCTCTTTGTACTCAGATTTTATTTAGTCTATTTATTGTTCATCAGATTTCTTGGGTCGATATTTTTCGTTCGGTAACTTTTGGCTTACTCACTGCACCTTTTGTTATCTATTTTTTCACTTTATTGGTCGAAAAGCTTGAACATTCTCGTCTTGATCTTTCTAGCTCGGTTAATCGATTGGAAAATGAGGTCGCCGAGCGAATTGCCGCTCAGAAAAAATTATCCCAAGCATTGGAAAAGTTGGAAAAAAATAGCCGTGATAAAAGTACCTTACTTGCCACAATAAGCCATGAATTACGCACGCCATTGAATGGGATTGTGGGGCTTAGCCAGATTTTACTTGATGATGAATTAGACGATCGTCAGCGTAATTATTTAAAAACTATTAACATAAGTGCGGTTAGTTTAGGCTATATTTTTAGCGATATTATTGATTTGGAAAAAATCGATGCCAGCCGAATTGAATTAAATCGCCAGCCAACAGATTTCCCAGCCTTATTAAACGATATTTATAATTTTGCTAGTTTTCTCGCTAAACAAAAAAATCTTATTTTTTCTTTAGAGCTTGAGGCTAATTTGCCTAATTGGTTGAATCTTGATCGTGTTCGCTTGAGCCAAATTTTGTGGAACTTAATTAGTAATGCGGTGAAGTTTACGGATCAGGGAAATATTATTCTTAAAATCATGAGAAATCAGGATTGTTACCATTTTATTGTGAAAGATACAGGAATGGGGATTTCGCCTGAGGAACAAAAACATATTTTTGAAATGTATTATCAAGTGAAAGAAAGCCGTCAGCAAAGTGCGGGTAGCGGTATTGGGCTGGCTATTTCTAAAAATCTCGCTCAGTTAATGGAAGGGGATTTAACGGTTGAAAGTGAACGAGGAAAAGGTGCGACTTTCCATCTTACTCTCCACGCTCAAGAAATTTCTGAAAAAGAATCCGTTAAGAAAAATATTCCATACTTGGACATTCTTTTAGTGGAGGATGTTGACCTCAATATAATGGTTGCGAAAACTATTTTAGAAAAACTTGGGCATCATGTTGATGTTGCGACAAATGGCAAGCAGGCGATCACTTTATTTGAGAAAAATGTTTACGACATTTTATTGCTAGATATTAAATTACCAGATATGAGTGGTTTTGAAATCGCCCAATATTTGCGAGAGAACTATGAAAACGGTATTTATGATTTTTTACCGCCAATGATTGCTTTTACCGCCAATGTTATGCAAAGCGAGCAAGAATATTTAGAAATGGGCATGGATGGCGTATTACGTAAACCCATTTCAATTAAGGATTTACACCATTGTCTGCAGCAATTTTTTGCGGATGAAAGCGAATCTACTATAGAAATGAATGATGATAATGAGCTTTCAGAACAGTTTGATTTAGCGCTGATAGAAACGCTTGGAAAATCCCAAATTTTAGAAAATTTATCTTTATTCAAACAAACTATGCCAAATTATCTTGCTCAATTATCAAAAGATAATATGAAAGAAACAGAAGAAACAGCCCATAAAATTAAAGGAGCAGCATCATCGGTAGGGTTAAATTATTTACGTCAATTAGCGGATACTTTAGAAAGTGCGGCTAAAAATTCTGATATTTTTAATTGCGCTGAATTGATTGATGAAATTGGAAATCACTGGTTAGAAAATGTGGAAGACTTAGCTCAATTTTGTGAATACTAATGAATTTTTATTTGGACAGATAACAATAATCCAGCAGTTTTAGGATCAAACTGCTGGATTTAATGATTGATATATTAAATTTAAATCTTTCCCCCAACCCCTTTAAATTTCTCTACAAATGCAGCAATTTTTTGGAAAATCGTCTGTTTTTTAGTGAGATATTGCGGGTTAAGCGGGCTCATTTTTGGCAATACTTCATTAAGTGCCGTGCCGTTTTCACTGGCATATTCGCGTTTTAATGAAGTGCTGATATAGCGTTTTGCTGCATCGACATTCAAATTTTCTTCTTGAATTAAGGTTTCTGCTTCTTTTTGTTGCTCGTTCTGGGCAAAAAGGAAAAAGGCATCAATCAAGCTTGCTTTATCGGGAATATCATCTAAATTTGTTTGGTTGATAAAATCGACAATCAAGCTCTCTTTCGCACGGTTACCCAAACTTGAACGAACTGTGCGGCGGATTTCATCAATTAACACCTCTTTGTCTTGGTTTTTCTTATGATGTTCGAAAATTAACGCAAGAATATAATCCAAATTGATTTCTTGAGATTTTAATAAATCTACTTCAAATACGACATCATCCCAATTTATCGGCGAATTATCCTTATCATTCCCCTCTTTTCTTTGGCGTAACCAATCGCGAATATCATTATAAGTTGAACGATAATCTTGCTCTGTTCTTACTGGTAAAGTAGGAACTTTCAGCATTTCTGCAATTTGTTCATCATTCACATAATGTACTCGCTTGAATTTTTCCATTGCAATCGGATCATTTAAATCGACCGCTTGTAAGGCTTGCAATGCTGCAAACTCATCGTAATTCTGCAAAATATTTTTGACACGTAGATATTCACCAAATAATTTTACAAACTCTTTTTTATCTTGCTCTGTTTCGATTTCTGTTGGATTAGGAAAGCGATTTTGTAGCTCTTGAACAACCTCTAAATAACCACGTTGATTGTCATCACCGTTAAAATAGCTGTCATAGCTTTTCTCTAGTACGACATTCTTCGTATTTTTATCGCCAAATAGCGTGATTGCATCAATGGTATTTTGTTCCAAATCGCGGAAAGTGACGATATTCCCAAAGGTTTTAGTTGTGTCATAAATGCGGTTGGTGCGAGAAAAAGCCTGCATTAATCCGTGATAACGCAAGTTTTTGTCCACGAAAAGAGTATTCAACGTAGGGGCATCAAAGCCTGTTAAGAACATTCCGACCACAATCAGTAAATCCACTTCCTGATTTTTCACACGTTTGACAAGATCGCGATAGTAATTTTGGAATGATTGACTATCTACGCCATAATTCGTGCCAAAGTAGTGATTGTAATCATCAATGGCTTTTGTTAAAAATTCTTTTGTCGTACTGTTTAGAGCAGTGGGTTCAAAGGTCTCATCTGGAATATCGCCAATCGCATCTTGCTCTTCATTGGCGGTAAACGAAAAGATTGTTGCAATTTTTAACGGATATTCCTGCTCTACCTGTAAATTTTGTAAGGTTTCGTAATAACGTTTTGCTGCTTCCACACTGCTTACCGCAAACATTGCATTAAAGCCTTTACCTGTGGCGTTCAAGCGGTGGGTTTTTTGTTTAAAATTGTTAAGCAAATATTGCGAGATTTCTTTAATACGCTCAGGGTGTAAAAAGGCTTGTTTCTGCTCAAGTGCGGTTAATTTTTCAGGATCTTTTTCTGTTTCTAAGGCTTTAAATTGTGGGCGGACATCGTTGTAATCGACCTTGAATTTCAGTACTTTGTCATCACGAATAGCATCGGTAATCACATAAGAATGCAATTCCGTACCGAACACACTTGTTGTCGTTTCCGCACCTAATGCGTTTTCAGGGAAAATAGGTGTGCCAGTAAAACCAAATTGATAGAATTTTTTGAATTTACGTTTTAGATTTTTTTGTGCTTCGCCAAATTGGGAGCGATGTGCTTCATCGAAAATAAAGACCACCTGTTTTTGATAAATAGACAGGTTTTCTTCGCTTTTCATTAAATTATTCAATTTTTGAATGGTGGTGACGATAATTTTGTTATCATCTTTTTCAATATTGCGTTTAAGCCCTGCGGTACTTTCCGATCTATTCACGCTATCAGGCGAAAAACGCTGATATTCTTTCATCGTTTGGTAGTCTAAGTCTTTACGATCGACCACAAAAAAGACTTTATCAATAAAATCAAGTTCAGTCGCAAGGCGAGAGGCTTTAAAACTGGTGAGGGTTTTGCCTGAGCCTGTAGTGTGCCAAATATAGCCACCACTTTCTTTGTTGCTCCAATTTTTGGCGTGATATGAACTTTGAATTTTCCATAAAATACGCTCAGTGGCGGCAATTTGATACGGACGCATAATCAATAGAGTGTCGGAAACATCAAACACGCAGTAATTTACCAACACATTGAGCAAAGTATTCTTTTGCAAGAAAGTCGCGGTAAAATCCTTTAAATCTTTAATCAGCGTATTTTTTGCCGTTGCCCAATTCATTGTGAAATCAAAGCTATTTTTATTGCGTTTCGTTGTGTTGGCAAAATAGCGGGTGTCGGTTCCGTTGGAGATTACAAAAATTTGCAGATATTTGAAAAGTGAATTTTCTTTATTGAAACTTTCTTTGCTGTAGCAATGAATTTGATTAAAGGCTTCACGAATGGCTACGCCGCGTTTTTTTAGTTCAATATGTACAAGCGGTAAACCATTCACCAAAATTGTCACATCATAACGATTATCATAGCTGCCAGTTTGCTCAAATTGATTGATGACTTGCAGAGAATTATTGGCAAGATTTTTCTTATCAAGCAAACAGATATTCTGAATGCGTCCGTTATCGAACACAAAATCATAAATATAATCATCGTGAATTTTGCGGGTTTTCTCAATCAGACTATCGCGCGGTTTATCCAAATATTCCTCTAAAAAACGTTGCCATTCTGCATCGGAGAAAACCACGTTATTTAAGCGTTATAATTGCGCCCGTAAGTTTTTAATCAACGCATCATGACCATTGATTTCTTGTAAATACTCATAGCCTTGCGCCTGTAAATCACGAATAAACTCATGCTCAAGGCTCCCTTCTGTTTGATAACCCGCATTAGGCTCTTCCACAAATTTATTATATTGATCTAAAACGATAAAATTATTGGATTCAGCGATAGTTTTGTATTGGGTCATGGTTTTTCCTTAGTATATTTTTCAGTTATTCAGTAATACTGAATAACTTGAGTTATTATAAGTTATTGAATAATAAGATTATTTTTGTTGAATATATTTTCTGGTCGTAATTTTTATAGTTTAAATATTAATCAAGAAAACTTTAGTTTTAACTAAAGAACTTGACCTCGGATCCATATTTTTATACTATGCGTGCCAACAGTTCCCCTGGCTTTGCCAACTCAAGTGGTTGGATTCACAAGGCTAGGGGCCATTTTTTCCATAGATTCCATTCTTTTAGGTCAATAACTAATCCTGTATCTTTTATTGAAATTGCATTATTTTGCACCTTAGGAAATTCATCAAGAACCGCTAAAAAACGTTCTCCCCAAGTTGAATTTGGACAAATAATATCTAACATTCTTTTCATCAAACAAAAATATACGAATACTTGTTTCGTGGAAAGCATTTTCCACTGTGGGTCATTTAGCCCTTTCAAGGTTGCATTTATAGGAATAGAACGATTCCATAATCTGCTATGATGTGCAGAAATGTTGCGAATGATGTTAAAAGCGTGAAGATGCGTTTGTAAATGTCTTCCACTTTTTAAATGATATATTTTAGCAATATGGTCTTTATCTTCCTCTTTCATCCCACTATAAAGTTTTGACATTGTGCCAAAATCCCAAACTTCACAGCATACCCAAATAGGCAGATCTTCATATTGTTCTAAATGATGTTTTACAAAACTTGTTTTTCCTTCTCGGCGAATTAAACTATCAAGTCTATCTAACCATTCTGAATGTCGGAAATTAGAATCAAAAAATTCACTTTTTTTGTGGGCGAGCGGATGATATTTTCCTAATTGATAAGCAATATTCACACGCATAGCGACTTCAATTCTTTCTAAAGCATCAAGTGCTAATTGTCGTAATTTTTTATCAAAAAGGTAAAGTTGTTTTACATCAGTAAAAGATGTATTTTCAATAAAGCGGTCTAATTTTTTCTCAGGATTACAAATATCTATTTGGCGAAAAGGATAAAGATAGCCACTAACACGATAATATCCAATGGTTTTTAAATAACCTAAGGCCTTGGTTTCGTTATCAATGATAAGTCCTCTTTCTTTTAAGCGGGAAAGCTGCTCATCAAAACTTTTCCATTCTTTTAATGTTTTTGGCATATTTTCTTATTGTTTAAAATTTAGTAATAATTCTCTGTAATACTCATACCGCTTTTGGCTTTGTTCAATTGCCAACGGCAAGCCTTCGGTGATGGAATTGGTTAAGGTTTCAAATTTATCGAGGATTGAAACGATGCGGTGTTGTTCTTCGATTGACGGAACAAAAATAGGAATTTCATTCAAAATAGCTTGTGTTAAGCTCGGTCTGCCTGAACCTGTATCCAATTTTGTTAAATCTACCGTTTTCATAAAATGATAAAAGTATTTTGGTACAATTTGAGTTGTGTCAATTTCTGTATAGTAAATCGTATCAACGTTCCAAAATGGTTCTTCAAGGTAAAATATGTTTGTAATAGTTCCTTTTCGTGGAATTAATACCGTAGGTCTATCGTATGAATATGTATCAACATATCCCATAATCCCACCTGAACCATATATTGGAATATTACCTTCCCCAAGATGTTTCCAATCTTTTCCATTTTTGATTTTAGCCACATCAATAAGTTTCTTCTTCCCCCCCCCCGAATTTAATTGTTCTAAACTATCAAAAGATAATAATTTTTCTCGATAGTATTCATATTGTTTCTGGCGTAGTATAAGCTCGCTGGTAAGCTCGCTGGTAAGCTCGCTGGTAAGCTCGCTGGTAAGCTCGCTGGTAAGCTCGCTGGTAAGCTCGCTGGTAAGCTCGCTGGTAAGCTCGCTGGTAAGCTCGCTGGTAAGAGCTGTCAATGCGTCCAAAATTCGGACGATTTCGGTTTGGACAGAGAGTGGGGGGATGGGGATTGGAATTTGTTGCAGTTTAGCTTTTGTTAATTTTGCACGTTCCTTTCCAGCTAAGAATGGAATGAAATTCATATTAGTTAAATAATGGTATAAAAAACGATTATTTAATTTTTCTTTGCCATTCACTACATGGACGTGGTTATTTGCCCAAAATTTACCTACAGCCCATTGAATAGAGTAATTTTCTAGACTAGCAGAACCATCTTCAGCAATTAATACAAATTCGCCCTCGTGAGTATATCCTTCGACATAATCTTGGATATTATTAGCACCATAATATGGAATATTCCCTGACACTCGTAAGGATGATTTAACTGGTTTTCTTGCATTATTGACGATATTGGCAACTTCATCTAAAGGCTTCCACTCAACCTCAGCCCCATTCAATAATTTCTCTAAAAAAGTGCGGTTGTTTTTCATTGTGTTTTTTGTTGTTCCTCGTAGGGTGGCTTTAGCCCACCGTGTGCTATCGTAAATTGGTGGGCTAAAGCCCACCCTACACTTTATGCTTCAATCTCAGCCACAATCTTGTCAATTTCCGCACGCAAGCGGTCAATATTGGTAACAGTTTCACGAATTTGAGCATTGAGTTCATTAATATTAATTACTTCGCGGGTGTCTTTTTGTTCCACATACGAACTCACTGCAAGGTTGTAGTCATTTTGGGCGATTTCTTCAAAGGATACGGATTTTGCCAAATGCGGCACATCTTCTTTATCAGCAAAGAGTTTTAGGATTTGCTCGATATGTTCCTCTTCTAAAATGTTGTTATTAGTGGCAGATTTAAATAAACCGCTGGCGTCGATAAATTGAGTTTGGGTATTGGGTTTGTGCTTGGACAAAACCAAAATATTCACGGCAATACTGGTGCCGTAAAATAGATTAGGTGCAAGGGCAATCACTGTTTCCACAAAATTATTATCCACCAAATATTGACGAATTTTTTGCTCCGCACCGGCACGATAAAAAATGCCGGGGAAGGAGACAATCGCCGCCCTGCCTTTGCCTGAAAGATAGCTTAATGCGTGTAAAATAAAGGCAAAATCTGCTTTTGATTTTGGAGCAAGCACACCTGCGGGGGCAAATCGTTCATCGTTAATCAATGTGGGATCGTCGGAGCCAACCCATTTCACGGAGTAAGGCGGGTTGGAAACAATGGCATCGAAAGGTTTATCATCGCCAAATTGTGGTTCCATTAAGGTGTTGCCTAAAGCAATATCAAACTTGTCGTAGTTGATGTTATGCAAAAACATATTCATACGGGCAAGGTTGTATGTGGTGTGGTTTATTTCCTGCCCGAAAAAGCCTTCTTCAATAATATGTTCATCAAATTGTTTTTTGGCTTGAAGCAAAAGTGAGCCAGAACCTGCTGCGGGGTCATAAATTTTATTGACTGAGGTTTGCCCGTGCATTGCAATTTGAGCAATGAGTTTGGATACGCTTTGCGGCGTGAAAAATTCGCCACCAGATTTGCCTGCATTGGCAGCATAGTTAGAAATAAGATATTCGTATGCATCGCCAAATAAATCAATGTGGTTATCTTCAAATTTGCCAAAATCAAGTTCAGCCACGCCTTTCAAAACAGCTGTTAAGCGGTCGTTTTTATCTTTTACGGTATTGCCTAAGCGATTGCTGGTGGTATCAAAATCGGCAAATAAGCCTTTGATATCCTGTTCGGAAGGGTAGCCAGTAGCAGAATTTTCGATATCTGTAAAAATGCTTTTCAGATCCGTATTTAAATTCGGATTAGTATTGGCTGTTGCCACGACATTTTTAAATAACTGGCTTGGGTAAATAAAGTAACCTTTGGTTTTTATGGCATCCGTTTTAATTTCAGGTGTGATGATTTCATCAGGCAATTTAGCGTAATTTACACTTTCATCACCCGCTTCAATATAATTGGTAAAGTTTTCACTAATAAAACGATAGAAAAGTGTGCCAAGCACATATTGTTTAAAATCCCAACCATCGACGGAACCACGCACATCATTAGCAATTTGCCAAATTTTGCGTTGGAGTTCGGCACGTTGTTGCATTGCTATTGTCATAAAATCCTCAAAATATTTTATGTAATGAGTTAAATAAAGATGTGAAAAATTATACAGGAAATGAGTATGTTATGTGTGAGTTTCTATGCGTTTATCCCTAAAACTTCATTTGGGTTGTTTGTAAAAAATAATAGCTCGTCTGAAGGTTCTGCCTTGATAAAGTGCGGTTGAAATTTGCAATGTTTTTATGAAGGGCTTTTTTAGAGGAAAATATTTGAAAAAGGGCATGTCGTGCATGCCCTATAGTTTGGTGTATTAGTTCATAATTCCTTTATGTCTTAATAACGCATCTAATTGCGGTTCACGACCACGGAAGCGTTTGAAGAGTTCCATTGGTTCTTCTGAGCCACCACGAGTGAGAATTTCATCTAAGAATGATTTGCCGGTGATTGGGTTGAAAATACCTTCTTCTTCAAAGCGTGAATAAGCATCAGCCGATAAGACTTCAGCCCATAAATAGCTGTAATAACCTGCAGCGTAGCCCCCCGCAAAAATATGGCTGAAGCTGTGCGGGGTTCTTGCCCAATCTACGCCTTTTATGACGGCAACTTGTGATTTCACTGATTTAAGTGTCTCTAAAATTTGATTGTTTTTTTCCGCATCAAAGGTGTGATGCAAGCGGAAATCAAAAATCCCGAATTCAAGCTGACGCAAGATAAACATTGCGGCTTGGAAATTTTTCGCTTTTAACAATTGCGTGAGTTTTTCTTTTGGCAACGGCTCGCCTGTTTCGTAATGCCCTGAAATAAACGCCAAAGCCTCTTCTTCCCAACACCAGTTTTCCATAAATTGACTTGGTAATTCTACGGCATCCCAAGGCACGCCGTTAATACCCGCTACATCGGAAACATCAATTTGCGTAAGCATATGATGGATTCCGTGACCAAATTCGTGGAATAGGGTAGTCACTTCATCGTGCGTAAATAACGCTGGCTTATTTCCTATCGGTGCATTGAAGTTGCAAGTTAAATAAGCCACAGGAGTTTGAATGCTGCCATCTAGTTTGCGTTTACGTCCGATACAGTCATCCATCCACGCACCACCACGTTTGTGTTCGCGCGCATATAAATCAAGATAGAAACTGCCTCGGAGTTGATCGTTTTCATCGATTAAATCAAAGAAACGTACATCTTTATGCCAAGTATCCACGCCTTTGCATTCAATTGCACGAATATTAAAAATGCGTTTAATCAATTCAAACAGTCCCGAAATCACGCGATTTTCGGGAAAATATGGGCGAAGTTCTTCATCATTAATGGCGTATAAATGTTGTTTTTGTTTTTCGCTGTAAAAACCAATATCCCAAGGTGCAAGTTCAGTGACACCAAATTCTTTTTCGCAGTAATCTTTCAATTCTTGCAGTTCTTTTTCGCCTTGTGGTTTGGCACGTTCGGCAAGATGATCTAAGAAATCAAGCACTTGTTGTGGGTTTTCTGCCATTTTGGTGGCAAGTGAAAGTTCGGTATAAGTATTAAAACCGAGTAATTTCGCCAATTCCACGCGTAATGTAAGAATTTCTTCCATAACTTTACTGTTGTCCCATTTGCCAGCATTAGGGCCTTGCTCTGAGGCACGTGTTGCATAAGCACGGTACATTTCTTCACGCAATGCACGATTTTCACAGTAAGTCATCACAGGCAAATAACTTGGGATTTCTAACGTAAAACGATAGCCTTTCAATCCTTTACTTTCGGCAGATTGTTGTGCAGCTTGTAGTGCGGATTCAGGTAAGCCAGCAAGTTCTGCTTCGTTTTCAATGACTTTTTCCCAACCCATGGTGGCATCTAATACGTTATTGCTAAATTGTGAATTTAATTCCGATAAGCGCGTCACAATTTCGCCATAACGTTGTTGTTTCTCTTCTGAAAGCCCAATGCCTGAAAGTTCAAAATCACGCAGTGAATTTTCAATGGCTTTCTTTTGCGCAATAGAATAGTCCGCAAATTCAGCACTGTTTTTTAACGCTAAATAGGCATTATAAAGCCCTTTATGCTGACCAACCCAAGTGCTGTATTCAGAAAGTAACGGTAAGCACGCTTGATAGGCTTCACGTAATTCAGCGCTATTTTTTACTGAATTGAGATGAGAAACAGGTGACCAAGCACGATTTAAGCGATCATTAGTTTCTGTTAAAGGTAAAATGAAATTTTCCCAAGTAAAGTGCGGTTGTTTTAACACTTGTTCTATCGTATAGCGACAATCTTGAATTAATTTTTCAACAGCTGGTTGAATATGTTCTGGCTTGATTTGTGAAAATGGCGGTAAGCCTTGAATGTTAAGTAATGGGTTTGACATAGACATAAATGTTCCTTTTTTGAAAACTACTTTTTATGTGACGGCAAATTCTATAATATCAAGGTTGAAAAATCTAAAAAATCAGTAATAATGGTTCGCATTTTCTTTTTTATTAGGGGCATTATGAAGTTTATTTACATTGTTTTAGGTTTTCTTTCACTTGCACTTGGCATCATTGGGATTTTCCTTCCTCTTTTGCCTACCACGCCGTTTTTATTACTTACTTTATTTTTCTTTGCAAAAGGTTCAAAACGCTTAGAACAATGGTTTTTAGGCACAAGTATTTACCAAAAACATCTCAAGTCCTTTAATGAAAATCGGTCATTAAAGAAAAATACCAAAATTTGTATTTTGACTTTTGTTACCACAATG
Source organism: Haemophilus haemolyticus M19501 (assembly GCF_000222025.1). Lineage (GTDB taxonomy): Bacteria > Pseudomonadota > Gammaproteobacteria > Enterobacterales > Pasteurellaceae > Haemophilus > Haemophilus haemolyticus_G. The sequence goes on from NZ_AFQO01000005.1 coordinate 16,709, forward strand.
CTACTAATTGGTTTCTATTTCACGCCAAGTGTAATAGGGCGTAGTGTTATTGTTGCATTGATTTGTATTAAGTTTTGGTTCTTCTTATTTTGGGTTAAAACCGAAAATGAATAATTTGTTCGCGTTGTGCCAACGAAGTGCGGTTATTTTTTCCATTGTTTTTACGGTGGTGGCTTGTGATAAATTGGATAATCCCAAGCCTGTTTCGCCACAAGTTGAGGCACCGAAAAATACTCAATTAGAATCTAACCGAATTGAATTAAAACGCGGTGTTTACGGCGATTTGACTTTGCAACCTTGGCAAGCACAAAACGAAGAACAAATGCAATTATTACGCGATCTTTTTGAAGGCTTAACGGCTTATGATACGCAAGGTAATCTTGTTCCAGCTGTAGCAGAAAGTTGGCAAACCGAAGACAATAAAACTTGGATTTTCACTTTGCGTGAAAATGCCAAATGGTCAAATGGTGAAGCAGTAACAGCATCAGATTTTGTGCAATCTTGGCAAGCACTTTCTCAATCTGAAAGCCCGCTAAAAAATTATTTGGCTTTTATGAATCTGAAAAATGCTAAGGCAGTATTGGAAAAAACGCAAGCTGTGGAATCTCTAGGATTGTTCGCTGAAAATGACTGCACTTTACGCATTGAATTAGATAAAGCATCGCCATATTTACCTTCTATGCTGGCACATGTCAGTCTTTTACCTCGCTATACGAAAGCGACTGAAACCCTTATCAGCAATGGCGCCTATCAATTACAAAGCCAAGATAATAATCAGCAAGTTTTAACTGCCAATCCTTATTATTGGGCAAAAGAAAAAGTGATATTTCAGCAAGTGAAGTATCAAAAAATTACAGCAGATGCAGATTTGTCTAATTTTGATGTTGTATTGAATCCGAAAAAAGTCGATCAGAATATCCAAGATTATCCGCAACTTTGTACTTACTTCTATGAGTTTAATCTTGCCGATCCTATTTTACAGAAAAGTGCGGTAAGAAAAGCGATTGTTTCGATGGTTTCTACGAAAAATTTAGTTGCAGATATTGCTCATCTTCATCCAAGTAATACTTTTTTACCTAAATCTATGCTAGGTGAGCAAGAATCTGTTTGGGAGCCAGTTGTTGCAGAACAGCTTCTTTCCCAAAATCAAATTAGTGAAACTCATCCGTTGAAATTACGCATTCGTTATGATGATTCGTCTCTGAATCAAACCATTGCAACGCAATTAAATCGTCAGTTATCACAATCAGATTTATTACGAGTTGAAAATCAAGGGGTGAGTTGGCAAGAATTGCAAACAGCTCGCACAAAAGGTGATTTTCAATTAATTCGTTCTGGCTGGTGTGCTGATTTTAATGATCCCGTCGCTTTCTTAAATTTGTTCTATTCCAAAAGCCCTGATAACAAGAATGGCTATAAAAATGCAGAATTTGATCGTTTATTTGAAAGTGCAATGACGACGATATCCGAAAAAATGCGGTTAGAAAATTACGCAAAATTAAAAGGGATAGTTCAACAAGAATATTTAGTGTTACCCATTTTTCAATATAGTACGCCAGTTTATCTCGCACCAAGCATAATGGGCGCGCAAGTAAATTCTGTTGGAACTATTTATAGTAAAGATTTATGGCGAAAGGTTAAAAATTAGTAATCACGCTTGCAATCAAGGAAAGAATTCTTTAAGATTGGAGGCATTGGGGACAACTCCTACATCGTCCCCGTAGCGATTATCTTAGATAACTGTTCCGGAACAGCTAACTAAACAACAGATAATCAAGAAAATGAAAAAGGTCATTTTTTTCATTTTACTTACTCCTGATAAGCCCCGATCTTTGGAATACGAGACGGGGTTTCTCGTTTTTAGCAATATGCTAAAAAATCTTTTGATTATTCCGTGGCATAAAGTTTAAATAAAAAAGCCATGCTGTTCAATATTACAGTATGGCTTTTTTTACATGCATTGTTTTATTAAATAATCTCTTCTTGGCAATGTGGGCAGGTCATTAAATGTTGTTCATCATTGTTATGCACAATGTAATGCCCCATTTTTTTCGCTTTAGTATCAAGATATTTTGTGTTGTAGCGGTTTTCGCCCACATTAAGAGGAACTCTCTCAACTACGTTGATACCTGCTTTTTTCATGGTTTCTACTTTTTCTGGGTTGTTGGTCATCAAACGAACTTTTTTTACCCCGAGTAGCTCAAACATATCGGCACAGACTTCAAAGTTGCGTTCATCCGCTTTGAAACCTAAAGCAAGATTAGCTTCAATGGTATCCATTCCTTTATCTTGTAAAGAATAAGCACGGATTTTATTAATCAAACCAATTCCGCGACCTTCTTCACGATGATAAATTAAGACACCACGACCTTCTTCTTGAATTTGTTTCAATGCTGTCGCCAGTTGGAACCCACAATCGCATTTTAAGCTGTGAAGTGCATCGCCAGTTAAACATTCAGAATGGATACGTGCTAATACAGGTTCATCAGCATTAGAAATATCGCCCATCACTAAGGCTACATGTTCTTTTTTTGTATCTAGGAATTCAAATCCCACCATTTTGAAAATACCGTATTCAGTGGGTAAATTGGCTTGCGCAACTAGCTGAATTTTTGCCATAAAGTGATCCTTATTCGTAGTCATTTCTGTTAGAATGCGCGCGTTATTTTTTATTATCAAGGGGCGAGCATGTTTAAAAGGCTGTCATTATATACGTTATTACTTTGTCTTGTACCATTTTTTATTTGGGGTATTTCCTATCAGTGGCATGGCAATAGCCAATTAACTGAAGCTGATTATTGGCTTTATTTGCTCACTGAAACGGGTAGCGTACCTTATGCGTTGATTACCTGTGTGTTATTTACGCTTTTGTTTACGTTTTTATTCAAGAATCCAAAACAATGGATATTAGGCGTAATTGTGATGGGGATTTCTGTTATTGCAACTCAAGCCGCAAAAACGGGGGCAAAAGCATTATTTGAAGAACCTCGTCCGTTCACCGTTTATCTAGCTGAGCAAACTCATTCAACGCCTGAAAATTTTTATAAAAATGACCGCACTTTGCGTGCAGAAATGGCTAAGGATTTTTATTCGATGGATTCCATCACACCAGCTTGGTTAGTTCATCATTATGAAAATGAAACGGGGTATTCGTTCCCCTCTGGACATACGATTTTTGCGGCAACTTGGCTTATGCTTGCTGTTGGCTTTACCCAATTATTAGGTAACCGTTCTTTTAAAGCAAAATTGCTGGTGGCGGGTATTGCAGTGTGGGGCTTGTTGATGTTGATTAGCCGTGTGCGATTAGGCATGCATTACCCAATTGATTTATTAGTGGCGACATTACTGGCATGGTTGATTAATAGTATTATTTTTGCCTTTTTGAAGAAAAAGGCGATCTTCGTCATAAAATAATGATTTAAGTGCGGTTAAAATTTTGACTAATTTTAACCGCACTTCTTTATAAAGGAGCAGATTATGTATTATGGTTTAGATATTGGTGGCACGAAAATAGAGCTTGCCGTATTCAATGAAAAATTAGAAAAATTATATTCTGAACGGGTACCAACACCTAAAACTGACTATGAGGAATGGCTTAACACGATTGTGGATTTAGTGAATCGTACTGATGAAAAGTTTGGTGAAGTGGGCACCGTAGGTTTGGGCGTACCTGGTTTTGTTAATCAACAAACTGGATTAGCCGAAATTACCAATATTCGTGTGGCAGATAATAAACCAATTTTACGCGATTTGTCTGCACGTTTAGGCCGTGAAGTGCGGGCAGAAAATGACGCAAATTGTTTTGCGTTATCTGAAGCATGGGATACGGAAAATCAGCAATATCCGACTGTACTAGGTTTAATTCTTGGAACTGGTTTTGGTGGTGGCTTTGTCTTAAATGGTAAAGTTCATTCAGGTCAAGTTGGAATGGCGGGAGAGCTTGGTCATTTACAACTAAATTATCATGCCTTGAAATTATTAGGATGGGATAAAGCCCCAATTTATCAATGCGGTTGTGGCAACAAGGCTTGTTTGGATAATTATCTGTCTGGTCGCGGTTTTGAAATGCTTTATCGAGATTTGAAAGGCGAAACATTATCTGCTCGTGAAATTATTGATTTGTTCTATCAAGGCAATGAAAGTGCGGTAGATTTTGTGAATCTTTTTGTTGAGTTGGCGGCGATTTCTATTGGCAATATCATTACGGCATTTGATCCGCATATGATTGTGCTAGGCGGTGGATTATCTAATTTTGATTACCTTTATGAGGCTTTACCAAAAGCGCTTCCGCCTCATTTGATGCGGACAGCAAAAGTCCCGCCAATTAAAAAAGCGAAACACGGCGATTCCGGTGGCGTGCGTGGTGCGGCAGCGTTGTTTTTAACCAAATAATTCAACAAACTAGTGGGGCGTATTCAAATAATACGCCCTTTGTTTTGGAAAATATTTAGAATATTCTAAATTTATTAGATTTTTTCTTGCTTGTGTTTCTTTTCTTTAGAGAAATCATTAAAAAATCTCGCCTTTTCATTGAAAAACCATACAATCAAATTATTTATCGCTTGAGGGATGATTATGGAATTTGAATTTTCAAAAATGTTAGAAGAAGTGCTAACTTGGATAGTTGCACACCTTGATGGACCTTTATGGGATGCCACCATTATTATTTTGCTTGGGACTGGTCTATTTTTTACCATTACAACAGGATTTGTGCAGTTCCGTTTATTTCCAGCAAGCCTTCGTGAAATGTGGTTTGGCCGTGCGGTGGAGGGGAGTTCATTAACACCTTTCCAAGCGTTTACGACAGGTCTTGCGAGCCGCGTTGGTGTGGGTAACATTGGTGGGGTTGCAACGGCAATCGCCTTAGGTGGCGAAGGCGCAGTGTTTTGGATGTGGGTAACGGCATTTATTGGCATGTCGAGTGCTTTCGCTGAATCTACTCTTGCTCAATTATTTAAAATTCAGGATAAAGATGGCTCATTCCGTGGTGGCCCTGCTTATTATATTGTGCAAGGTTTAAAATCACGTTGTATGGCAGTGGCTTTTGCGCTTGCATTAATTTTTACATTTGGTTTTGCCTTTAATTCTGTGCAGGCAAACTCTATTGTTGAAGCGACGAGCAATGCGTGGAATTGGAAAGGGGAATATGTTGGTATTTCATTAGTAATTTTGACCGCACTTATTATTTTCGGTGGTGTTAAGCGGATTGCGATTATTTCGAGTAGTCTTGTGCCAATGATGGCGCTTTTCTATTTGATTATGGCGGTGATTATTCTTGGTATGCATATTGATATGATTCCTTCCGTGATTCATCGTATCATTCAAAGTGCATTTAGTTTTGATGCTGCCGCTGGCGGAATGTTTGGTGCGCTTGTATCAAAAGCAATGATGATGGGGATTAAACGTGGTTTATTCTCAAACGAAGCGGGGATGGGTTCTGCGCCTAATTCGGCTGCAGCAGCTCACGTTAAGCATCCAGTTAGCCAAGGTTTAGTGCAAATGCTCGGAGTTTTTGTTGATACAATGATCGTTTGTACTTGTACTGCCATTATTATTTTGCTTTCCAATAATTATGGTAGCGAAACGCTAAAAAGTATCTCACTTACGCAAAATGCCTTGCAATATCATGTAGGTGAATTTGGGGTGCATTTCCTGGCGTTTATCTTATTGTTATTCGCTTATTCTTCTATTATTGGTAACTATGCTTATGCGGAAAGCAATATCCGTTTTATCAAGAATAAACCTTGGTTTGTATTTTTGTTCCGTTTAATGGTGCTATTCTTCGTGTATTTTGGCTCGGTTCGTTCAGGCAATGTGGTGTGGAATTTTGCAGATACGGTAATGGCTGTCATGGCAATTATTAACTTGATCGCAATTTTGATGTTATCGCCAATCGTATGGAAATTGATGAAGGATTATCAACGCCAGCTTAAAGAAGGAAAAACACCAGAGTTTAAAATTGACGAACACCCTGAATTGAGTAAGAAAATATTTGATTCCCGTATTTGGAAATAAAGATAAAATGGCTAGAAAGAAATTTTTAGCCATTTTTAGTTTATTCATATATTGCGTTTTATCATTAATATCGTGATAAATTGAAAATAATCCCCGATAGCTATTGTTCTACGTGGGTAAAAAGGGTATATTCCGACCCAAATTTTTTCTTTTTTACAGAACGGAGTTTATTATGTTTGGTTTATCCCCTGCTCAAATGATTATCTTATTAGTGGTCATTTTATTGGTTTTCGGTACGAAAAAATTAAGAAATGCGGGTTCAGATCTTGGCGCTGCTGTGAAAGGCTTTAAGAAAGCAATGCAAGATGATGAAAAAACAAAAGATGCAGAATTTAAGTCTATTGACAATAATGCAACATCTGCAAAAACTGAAACCACAAAAGAGAAAGAACAGGCTTAATCCGTGTTTGATATTGGTTTTTCAGAACTTGTTTTGGTAATGGTGGTTGGCCTAGTTGTGCTAGGGCCGAAGCGTTTACCTGTCGCTATTCGCACAGTGATGGGCTGGGTGAAAACGATTCGTGGTTTAGCTGCCAATGTGCAAAATGAGTTGAAACAAGAACTAAAATTGCAAGAATTACAGGATAGTATCAAAAAAGCTGAATCTTTGAACTTGCAAACCCTTTCACCTGAATTGAGTAAAACGGTGGAAGAATTAAAAGCTCAAGCAGATAAAATGAAAGCAGAGCTAGAGGATAAAGCGGCTCAAGCTGGTACAACAGTGGAAGAGCAAATTAAAGAAATTAAAAGTGCGGCTGAAAATGCAGAAAAGCCTCAAAATGTGGCATTAACTGAGGATTCGACAGAAACTTTACCTGAAGCAGAAAAAACACCTGCAGATTTAACTGCACTTGAAGCCCACGAGCAAGCAGAATTGACTGAGCGTTTATCTGATTATTATCCGCCGGATGAGATTGAAATTGCGCCAGCACCAAAATCTCAATCTTCAAAAACTGAATCATAGCGAGTTTTTATGAGTAATGTGGATGAATCTCAACCTCTAATTACACACCTTGTTGAGTTAAGAAACCGTTTATTACGCTGTGTGATTTGTGTGGTATTGGTTTTTGTCGCATTGGTGTATTTTTCCAATGATATTTATCATTTTGTTGCTGCACCTTTAACGGCTGTTATGCCAAAAGGTGCGACGATGATCGCAACGAATATTCAAACGCCTTTCTTTACGCCAATTAAATTAACAGCGATTGTTGCTGTTTTTATTTCTGTTCCTTATTTGCTTTATCAAATTTGGGCTTTTGTTGCGCCTGCATTGTACCAACATGAAAAACAGATGATTTATCCGTTGCTATTTTCAAGTACGATTTTATTTTATTGTGGCGTGTCTTTTGCTTATTACGTTGTATTCCCGTTTGTATTTAGTTTTTTTACACAAACTGCGCCAGAAGGCGTTGCTATTGCAACAGACATCAGTAGCTATTTAGATTTTGCTTTGGCATTGTTTTTAGCATTTGGTGTGTGTTTTGAAGTACCGATAGCTATTATTTTACTTTGCTGGACTGGCGTTACCACTGTGAAGGCTCTTTCAGGAAAACGTCCTTATATTGTTGTGGGCGCATTTTTTATCGGTATGCTTTTAACGCCTCCTGATGTTTTCTCACAAACTTTACTCGCAGTGCCTATGTGCTTGCTCTTTGAGCTTGGCCTATTAGTCGCTCGTTTTTATCAACCCAAAGACGATGAAAGTGCGGTTGAAAACAACGATGAATCAGAAAAAACAGAATAATGAATTAATCTATTCATGAGGGGCAGATCACTAAGCCCCTTTTTTATTGCATTGATGACATTGTCGCGTTGCTTTTTCATAAAACAATATCTTTTCTTTATTCACGAATAAATGTGATTTATAGCTTAGTAAAAGTTTCGTATTTTCACCGAAAACATCATCATTTTATTAGGTTATTATCTTTATTTTTATTTTCTATCTAATAAATTGGGTGATTTTTTAGATAATTTCTTTCTGTTTTGTTTTTCTTTAAATTTCCTTCATAAAAATTATTGCAACGTTAAGTCGGTCATTGCATATTGTCAGTGCGCCCCATGAGGCGAACATAATAAAAAACACAATACACACAACATCAACAACAAAGAAGGAAATTCATTATGTCAACAGTTGCTTCCTTAGATGCATTCTTAGCAAAAGTCGCTCAACGTGATGGTCATCAACCTGAGTTTTTACAAGCGGTTAGAGAAGTGTTTACTTCTATTTGGCCTTTTTTAGAAGCTAATCCTAAATATCGTTCAGAGGGATTGTTAGAACGTTTAGTCGAGCCTGAACGTGCATTTCAATTCCGTGTAGCTTGGACTGATGACAATGGTCAGGTGCAAGTTAACCGTGCATTTCGAGTGCAATTTAATAGTGCAATTGGTCCATTTAAGGGCGGTATGCGATTCCATCCATCAGTAAATTTATCTATTTTAAAATTTTTAGGTTTTGAGCAAATTTTTAAAAATGCTTTAACTACATTGCCTATGGGCGGAGCAAAAGGTGGTTCGGACTTTGATCCGAAAGGGAAATCAGATGCAGAAGTTATGCGTTTTTGCCAAGCATTGATAGCTGAACTTTATCGTCATGTAGGGGCAGATACTGATGTGCCAGCAGGTGATATTGGTGTTGGTGGGCGCGAAGTTGGTTATTTAGCTGGCTATATGAAAAAATTATCGAACCAAGCTGCATGCGTATTTACTGGTCGTGGATTATCTTTTGGTGGTAGCTTAATTCGTCCAGAAGCAACGGGATATGGATTAGTTTATTTTGCTCAAGCCATGTTAGCTGAAAAAGGCGATAGCTTTGCGGGTAAAGTTGTATCGGTTTCAGGTTCTGGTAACGTAGCGCAATATGCTATTGAAAAAGCATTATCTCTTGGCGCAAAAGTGGTGACTTGTTCTGATTCCTCTGGTTATGTTTATGACGCTGAGGGATTTACTACTGAAAAATTAGCCGCACTTTTAGAAATTAAAAATGTGAAACGTGGTCGCGTGAAAGATTATGCAGAACAATTTGGCTTGCAATATTTTGAAGGTAAACGCCCTTGGGAAGTGAAAGTTGATATTGCGCTTCCTTGTGCAACTCAAAATGAATTAGAACTTTCAGATGCTCAACTTTTAATTAAAAATGGCGTGAGATTAGTCGCTGAAGGCGCCAATATGCCAACTACCATTGAAGCAACAGAAGCGTTACAGGCTGCAGGTGTATTATTTGGACCTGGTAAAGCGGCTAATGCTGGTGGCGTAGCGACTTCTGGTTTAGAAATGGCGCAAAGCTCACAACGTTTATATTGGACAGCGGAAGAAGTGGATGCACAATTGCATCGAATTATGTTAGATATTCACGCAAACTGTAAAAAATACGGCACGATTGAGGGGCAAGAAAATATTAACTATGTGGTAGGCGCAAACGTAGCAGGTTTTGTCAAAGTCGCTGATGCTATGTTGGCACAAGGCGTTTATTAATCCTCAAAATTTCAAATAGAAAATAACCGCACTTTAAAAAAGAGCGGTTATTTTTTCGGATAAAATTTGAATATAAGAAAGGCGACATTTTGTCGCCTTAGAGATGTTATTTATTTGAATTGTTTTCATCACAATGATTAATATCACTACATTTCCCGTAAAGATATAAACTATGCGCTTTTAATTTAATGCCATATTTTTCGCTAATTTCACGTTGGCGTTGTTCAATAATATTGTCAGTAAATTCAAATACTTTTCCGCAATCTTCACAGATAATATGATCATGGTGTTCAGTGGGTGCTAGCTCAAATACAGATTTGTTACCTTCAAAATTATGACGTATCAAAATACGCGCTTCATCAAATTGATTAAGCACTCGATAAACTGTAGCTAAGCCAATCTCGCTTCCTTGTTCAAGCAAAATTTTATATACATCCTCTGCAGAAAAGTGCTCATTTTTGTGATTTTGCATCAAAGCAAGAATCGTTAAACGAGGCTCTGTAATTTTTAATCCCGCTTTTTTGAGTAATTTAATGTTTTCTTCAGACATAATTTTTCTTCCTATTATGCACAAAATGCTAAGCCAATTCAGCTAAGCACATTTCATCGTAAATTTGTTTACACCATTTTTCCACACGTTCTGCAGTAAGTTCAGGTTGGCGATCTTCATCAATACACAACCCAATGAAAGTTCCATCTTCTAATAATGCTTTTGATGCTTCAAAAGTATAGCCTTCAGTTGGCCAGTTACCCACAATGATTGCGCCGCGCGGTTCTACGATGTCGCGCACGGTGCCGATAGCATCGCAGAAATAATCAGCATAGTCTTCTTGATCACCACAGCCGAAAATACCTACGAGTTTATCTGTAAAATCGATTTCTTCTAACGTTGGGAAAAAATCATCCCAGTCTGCTTGTGCTTCGCCGTAATACCAAGTCGGAATACCGAAAAGTAAGAAATCGTATGCTTCAATATCTTCTTTGCTACTTTTTGCAATATCACGAATATCGATTAAGTCGTTACCTAATTGTTTTTGGATCATTTTCGCGATGTTTTCGGTATTGCCTGTGTCACTGCCATAAAATAGACCAACAACTGCCATTTTTCTTTCCTTTTAAAATTTAACGTATTGATTATAAATAGGGGATATACCCTAAATTATGTGGGAGTATACTACAAAAGTATTCTCATTTAAATTAATTCTTATTTACAAATCGTGCTATCGCACGTATAACAAATTCAGGTTTTTCAGCATGTACCCAGTGGCCACAACCACTAATAGTAAAAGACGTCGCATGAGGAAATTGTTCTAAAATTTTTTCGCTATTCTCTATTTTTATATAAGAAGAATTTCCGCCTTTAATAAACAGCGTCGGCGTGAGTACATGCACCTTTTCCCAATCCATAATGTTAGCGTAATTGTTGAAAAGTGCAGTGAGATTAAACCGAAAATAATCAGGTGAATTGGGTTCAAAAGATTTCAGCATAAATTGCACGACATCCTGATCATCAATTTCCTTTTCTAAGAGCGGTTTGGCTTCTTGACGAGTTTTAGGTGCTGCATTTTTTACAGCGAACAAACCATTAAATACATCTTTATGTCCAAATCCTTCGTAAGGCAGGGGAGACATATCAATTACAATTAATTTTTCGACTAATTCTGGGCAAAGTGCGGTGATTTTCATGGCGGTTTTTCCCCCCATGGAATGGCCAATTAATATCACTTTGGATAAATTTAAGTGGCGGATTACCGCGATAACATCTTCAGCCATAAGTTGATAATTCATTTTTTCCGAATGAAAACTATGGCCGTGATTGCGCAGATCTACGCGTAAAATATTGTAATTTTCGTTAAAAGCTCTGGCGATGATGCCAAGGTTATTCATATCCCCGAATAAACCGTGAATAAAAACTAAAGTTGGAGAATTAATCGTTTGTTTTACTTGATGAAATTGATAATTGAGCAATGAATTTGCCATAATTTTTGCGTGAGAATTTGTAAAGAAGTCGCTATAATTAAAAAAATTCTAGCAAACAGAGAGAAAAAAATGAAGATCATTGAAGTTGATGAAGAATTATACCAATACATTGCGAGCCAAACCCGCTCTATTGGGGAAAGTGCTTCGGATATTTTACGCCGTTTGCTTAATTTACCGGCACATGCGAGTGTTTTCGCCGATGGCTTAACATTTGCTCCGGCTGAAAATAACGAAAAAACAGAATCAAAAGTAGAAGTACAGCCCGAACCGGCTAAGTCAGAAAGTGTAAAACTGACGAAAAAACAGCCGATAACGGCGATTAATCAGATTGTAGAAAAAGTTCAAGCCTTATTAAAATCGACAGAATTTCAAGAGGAAGGCAAAGCTGTTACGCGTTTCTTAGCTATTTTGCGCGTGCTTTATCGCACTAATCCTGAGAGTTTTGCGCAAGCCACAGAATCTTTACAAGGCCGCACCCGAGTTTATTTTGCTCGAGATGAAGCAACATTGTTAATGACTGGCAATCATACAAAACCAAAACAAATTCCAGATACGCCTTATTGGGTTATTACTAACACAAACAGTGGCCGTAAAATGCTGATGTTGGAAGGCGCAATGCAATCAATGGATTTGCCTGAAAGTTTAATTGACGAAGTGCGGGCATATTTCACGGTAAATTAATGATGTATCCTTGGCAAGCCTTTGCTATTCAACCTAAGTTTTCTCATAAAATCGCCTTACGCACTGCACAGGGCGATATTTTTAATTGGGCGCAAGTAGCCGAGAAAGTGAACCAAACTGTTTCCTTCTTACAAAATAAAGGTGTAAATCCTGAAAGTGCGGTTGCTTTTGTCGGAAAAAATACAGAAAACATTTTATTTTTATATCTTGCTGCAATCCAACTGGGTGCAAAAATTCTAGGCATTAATCTGGCGTTTCCTCAAGAAAAAATTGAAGAATTATGTGAGATTCATCACATCGATTTTTGTTTTTATGATGAAGATTTGAGGGATTTTCCAAAAACTAATGTAGTTATACAAAAAGCCGATTTCTTTCGCCCTGCAACAATGACGCTCACGTCTGGCTCGACAGGTTTGCCAAAAGCGGTAGTACATAATGTTCAAGCGCATTTAGATAATGCGAAGGGCGTATGCGAATTGATGAAGTTTGATAGCGAACATTCTTGGCTACTTTCCTTGCCGTTATATCATGTTTCAGGTCAAGGTATTGTTTGGCGTTGGTTGAGTTGTGGCGCTGAATTGCATTTTCCGAAAACGGATTTTTACGCTTCATTATTGGAGGCGACTCACGTTTCTCTTGTGCCAACGCAATTACAGCGTTTATTAGATTATTTACAGGAAAATCCGAGCATTTCATTTGCTACGCGTCATATTTTACTGGGCGGTGCGCATATTCCCACAGAACTTACACAAAAAATGGTGAAATACGGTATCGAAACGTATTCTGGCTACGGAATGACGGAAATGGCTTCGACAGTTTTTGCTAAAAAATCTGACAGAAAACAAGGCGTAGGGCAACCGCTCTTAGGTAGAGAGTATTGTTTAGTAAATGATGAAATTTGGCTGAAAGGTGCAGGTTTGGCGATGGGGTATTGGAAAGATCGACAAATTGTTCCATTAACGAATAACCAAGGCTGGATTCAGACAAAAGATAAAGGCATTTGGCAAGAGGGCGAACTTGTTATTATCGGACGACTTGATAATATGTTTATTTCAGGTGGCGAAAATATTCAACCAGAAGAAATTGAACAAGTGATTATTCAACATTCTTCAGTTAATCAAGTGTTTGTTTTACCACAAAAAAACAAAGAATTTGGTCAGCGTCCTGTCGCTTTAGTGGATTTTAATGAACTCTTTAGTAAAAGTGCGGTTGAAAATTTAATGTTTTTTTTACAAGATAAACTTGCACGTTTTAAACAGCCTATTGCATATTATCCTTTGCCACTGATGCTTGAGAAAGGCATTAAGATCTCACGTAAACAGCTTGCTGATTGGCTGGCAAAGCGAGATGAGATAAATTAATTTACCATTTAGATTAGGGAAAAATAATGATTAGGAAACTTATGAAAACACCTCCATTTTTTACCGCACTTTTTGCTTCGGCAATGTTTACCCTTAGCGTTTCGCAAGGGGTATTGGCGGCAAATTCAACAAACGTATTACCAACAGAGCAATCGCTTAAAGCCGATTTGGCTAACGCTCAAAAAATGAGTGAGGGGGAGGCAAAAAATACGTTGTTAGCAGAATTACAAACATCAATTGATTTATTGCAGCAAATTCAAGCTCAACAAAAAATCAATGATGCATTGCAAACAACATTAAGCCATTCAGAGAGTGAAATTAGAAAGAATAATGCAGAAATTCAAGCATTAAAAAAACAACAAGAAACGGCAACAAGTACTGATTATAATGCACAATCACAGGACTATTTACAAAATAGTCTCACTAAGTTAAATGATCAATTACAAGATACGCAAAACGCATTAAGCACAGCAAATGCACAATTGGCAGGGCAAAGTTCTATTTCTGAACGAGCACAAGCGGCATTAACAGAAAATGTTGTACGCACACAGCAAATCAATCAACAATTAGCCAATAATGATATTGGTAGCACATTGCGAAAACAATATCAGATTGAATTACAACTGATTGATTTAAAGAATAGTTATAATCAAAACTTATTAAAAAATAATGATCAGCTTTCTTTACTTTATCAAAGCCGTTATGACCTATTGAATTTACGTTTGCAAGTACAGCAGCAAAATATTATTGAGATTCAAGAAGTCATTAATCAAAAAAATCTTCAGCAATCACAAAATCAAGTAGAACAAGCTCAGCAGCAACAGCAAAAAACTGTGCAAAATGATTACATTCAAAAAGAGCTTGATCGCAATGCACAGCTTGGTCAGTATTTATTACAACAAACAGAAAAAGCGAATTCATTAACTCAAGATGAGTTAAGAATGCGAAATATTTTAGATAGCCTCACTCAAACTCAACATACTATTGATGAACAAATTAGTGCATTACAAGGCACGTTAGTTCTTTCACGTATTATCCAGCAACAAAAACAAAAATTACCGACTAACTTAAATATTCAAGGTTTATCAAAACAAATTGCCGATTTGCGCGTACATATTTTTGACATTACTCAAAAACGCAATGAACTTTATGATCTAGATAACTATATTAATAAAGTTGAAAGTGAAGATGGAAAACAATTTACTGAGGCAGAAAGAACGCAAGTTAAAACGTTATTAACTGAGCGTCGGAAAATGACATCTGATCTAATTAAATCTTTAAATAATCAATTAAATCTCGCGATTTCTTTGGAATTAACACAGCAGCAAATTACACAAATCAGTGATCAAATTCAATCTAAATTAGAGCAGCAAAGTTTTTGGGTGAAAAGTAATAATCCTATTAATTTAGATTGGGTAAAAATGCTTCCAAGAGCTTTAGTTGAACAGTTTAATGGCATGTTGAAAAAATTAGGTTTTCCAACTAATTATGACAATTTACCTTATTTGCTGATGTATTTCTTAGGGTTATTTATTGTAGGCGGTGCAATTTTTAAATTTAAAAATCGAATTAAACAACAATTAAACAAAATTAATCGTGAAATACATCGTTTAGATACAGATAGTCAGTGGAGTACTCCACTTGCCCTGTTATTAACAGCGTTTTTAACGCTTTCTAGTACACTTTGGTTTTTAGCAGTTTGCCAAATGATCGGCTTCTTTTTCTTCAAAAATCCAGAAGAATTTTGGCATTGGTCATTTAATATGGCGGGTTATTGGTGGTTCTTTACATTTTGGATTTCATTGTTCCGTCCAAATGGTATTTTTGTTAATCATTTTGAATCTTCAAAAGAGAATGCACAACGTTTTCGTGGTGTTATCCAGCGCATTATTATTGTGATTGTATTGCTTTTAAATACTTCTGTGTTTAGCAATGTCACTGATGCAGGTTTAGCTAATGATGTGTTAGGTCAAATTAATACTATTACGGCTCTAATTTTCTGTGCGGCGATTATTGCCCCTCGTTTTAATCGAGTACTTCGCGCTTATGAACCTGAAACAAATAAACATCATTGGTTAATAAGAATTGTACAAATTGGTTTGAGATTAATTCCTGTGGGATTAATCGTACTTATTGTTTTAGGCTATTACTACACCGCTTTAAATTTGATTGAGCATTTTATTCATTCTTATATTGCTTGGTGTGTATGGTGGTTAGTACGCAATACGATTTACCGTGGTATTACGGTTTCTTCTCGTCGTTTAGCACATCGCCGTTTAGCAGAAAAACGTCGTCAAAAAGCACTTGAAAATAATTATGAAAATATATCCTCTGATGATGTGGTTGCAGTGGGAGAGCCAGAGGAAAGTTTGGCGTTAAATGATGTGCGTAGCCAATTATTACGTTTTGTAGATCTCTTTATTTGGACAGCATTATTAGGGATTTTCTACTATGTATGGTCAGATTTAGTCACCGTAGTGAGCTATTTACGTGAAATTACACTTTGGCAACAAACCACGACAACCGATGCTGGCACTGTAATGGAAAGCATTACTTTATTTAATCTTCTTGTTGCTTTGGTTATCGTGGGAATTACTTATGTGTTGGTTCGTAATATTTCAGGCATTTTGGAAGTATTAATTTTCTCTCGAGTGAATCTTTCACAAGGTACGCCTTATACGATTACGACACTACTTACTTATATTTTTATCGCCATTGGTGGCGCGTGGGCATTTGCAACCTTAGGGATGTCTTGGTCAAAATTACAATGGTTATTCGCCGCACTTTCTGTTGGTCTTGGTTTTGGTATGCAAGAGATTTTTGCAAATTTTGTGTCAGGTATCATTTTGTTATTTGAACGCCCAATCCGAGTTGGCGATGTGGTTACCATTAATGGAGTGAGCGGTACTGTAGCGAAAATTCGTATCCGTGCAATTACATTGATTGATTTTGATCGCAAAGAAGTGATTGTGCCAAATAAATCTTTTGTGACAGGTCAAGTGACCAACTGGGCATTATCTAGCACTATGACACGTTTAGTGATTAGCGTTGGTGTTGCTTATGGTTCTGATTTAACACTCGTGCGCCAATTATTACTTCAAGCAGCTGATGAACAGCCGACTGTTTTACGTGATCCTAAACCATCTGCTTATTTTTTAACTTTTGGCGCAAGTACTTTGGATCACGAGTTACGTGTTTATGTAGAACAAGTTGGGGATCGCACCAGTACTACAGATGCCCTTAATCGCCGTATTAATGAATTATTTGCAGAACATAATATTGATATTGCCTTTAATCAATTAGATGTATTTATCAAAAATAATGATACAGGCGAAGAAATTCCTTTTGTTGATGTAAAAAAATAAGGGGAAATTATGGCTGGTAATACAATTGGACAACTTTTCCGTGTGACAACCTTTGGGGAGTCACATGGTATTGCATTAGGCTGTATCGTTGATGGGGTACCGCCAAATCTTGAATTATCAGAGAAAGATATTCAGCCAGATTTAGATCGTCGTAAACCAGGAACATCTCGATATACCACGCCGCGTCGTGAGGACGATGAAGTTCAAATTTTGTCTGGTGTGTTTGAAGGAAAAACGACAGGCACAAGTATCGGAATGATCATTAAAAATGGTGATCAGCGTTCGCAAGATTATGGAGAGATTAAAGATCGTTTTCGCCCTGGTCATGCAGACTTTACCTATCAGCAAAAATATGGCATCCGTGATTATCGTGGCGGTGGACGTTCATCAGCGCGTGAAACAGCGATGCGAGTTGCAGCTGGATCGATAGCAAAAAAATATTTACGTGAACATTTTGGCATTGAGGTGCGAGGTTTTTTAAGCCAAATCGGTAATATAAAAATTGCTCCGCAGAAAGTGGGACAAATTGATTGGGAAAAGGTAAACAGTAATCCATTCTTTTGTCCTGATGAAAGTGCGGTAGAAAAATTCGATGAATTGATCCGTGAACTTAAAAAAGAAGGAGATTCTATTGGCGCAAAACTTACTGTTATTGCAGAAAATGTACCTGTAGGATTGGGTGAGCCAGTATTTGACCGTTTAGATGCCGATCTTGCTCACGCATTAATGGGAATTAATGCAGTAAAAGGTGTAGAAATTGGCGATGGCTTTGCTGTGGTTGAACAACGAGGTTCGGAACATCGTGATGAAATGACACCTAATGGCTTTGAAAGTAATCATGCAGGCGGTATTTTAGGCGGAATTAGTTCAGGACAGCCAATTATCGCCACTATTGCACTAAAACCAACTTCAAGCATTACGATTCCTGGTCGTTCAATCAATCTTAATGGTAAACCCGTAGAAGTTGTAACAAAAGGTCGTCACGATCCTTGTGTGGGGATTCGTGCTGTGCCAATTGCGGAAGCTATGGTGGCGATTGTCTTATTAGATCATCTCTTACGTTTTAAGGCACAGTGTAAATAATCTTAGTGTAAGATGGGAGTCTGTGCCTAGGGTAGGTATACCCTAGGTTAGTTTGATGTTACCCCTTTGGGGTAAGTGGAAAGTTCTTCAATGGGGCTGAACTTAAGGTGTACCTATATGTGAGTCTGTGCCTAGGGTAGGTATACCCTAGGTTAGTTTTAGTTTGATGTTACCCCTTTGGGGTAAGTATAAAGTTCCCCAAAGGGGAACTATTTTTCTAACCGTGGGTATACTTACCCACGGCAAAACCTAGGATATGCTTACCCACGGCAAAACCCAGAGTATGCTTATCTACAAGCAAGACCTAGAATATATTTACCTACGGCAAAACTTTAGAATGAATAAAATTTTATTAAAAACAACCATAATTTTTACCGCACTTTTCTCTCTGAACGTTGTTGCGTCTCCTCTAGATTGGCAAAAAGTGAAACGCCCTATTCCAAGTGAAGATGGTAAAGCAAGTCCTATTGGTAGTTATACCAACGGGTGTATTATTGGAGCGCAAGCATTACCGCCGAAAGGTGAAGGTTACCAAGTTATTCGTATGAATCGCAATCGTTATTATGGTCATCCAAATATGATTCAGTATCTTGAACGTTTGGGGCAACGCGTTAAAGCTGCTGGGTTACCAACGATGTTAGTGGGCGATATTGCCATGCCGGGTGGCGGGCGGTTTTTAACGGGTCATGCTAGCCATCAGATGGGGTTAGATGCGGATATTTGGTTAAGAATGGGCGAAATGTCAGATGCCGATGCGCTGAATTCTGATGGTAAAGGTTTATTAGTTGTGGATAGAAAGGCGCAACGAGTCGATGAACGCGTGTGGAATAGCAATCATGCGACGTTAATCAAGTTAGCCGCGCAAGATCCAAGTGTGACGCGTATTTTTGTTAATCCTGCGATTAAGGTAAAATTATGTCAAACCGCTGGCAATGATCGCGGTTGGCTACACAAAGTTCGTCCTTGGTATGGTCACGACTCTCATTTTCATGTTCGTTTAACTTGCCCTGCAGATGCGCCTTATTGTGAAAATCAAGCCCCCGTTCCTGCTGGTGATGGTTGTGGAGACGAATTATATTCTTGGTTTGAACCGCCAAAACCAGGCGCTTCAGTGAGCAAACCTAAAGTTACACCACCAGAGCCGTTTTTGTGCCAACAAATTTTGAACTCACCGAATCGGAGTGAATGGTTAGAATAGCATTAAGGTAAATCAATATGGATATCGGAATTGATCTTTTAGCAATATTGTTTTGTGTTGGTTTTGTTGCATCATTTATCGATGCGATTGCTGGCGGTGGTGGATTAATCACTATTCCAGCGTTGCTCATGACAGGTATACCACCTGCAATGGCGTTAGGCACCAACAAATTGCAAGCTATGGGGGGCGCATTATCTGCAAGCCTTTATTTCTTGCGAAAAAGAGCGGTCAATTTACGCGATATTTGGTTTATTTTGATTTGGGTTTTCTTAGGTTCATCCCTCGGTACATTGTTAATTCAATCAATTGATGTAGCGATTTTCAAAAAAATTCTACCTTTTTTGATTTTAGCCATTGGTCTGTATTTTTTATTTACTCCTAAATTAGGTGATGAAGATCGAAAACAACGATTAAGTTATCTGTTATTTGGTCTTTTAGTTAGCCCATTTTTAGGTTTTTATGATGGCTTCTTTGGTCCAGGAACTGGCTCAATAATGAGTTTAGCCTGTGTTACTTTGCTAGGATTTAATCTCCCGAAAGCGACAGCACATGCAAAAGTGATGAACTTCACTTCAAACTTTGCTTCTTTTGCGCTTTTCTTATTGGGCGGACAAATTCTTTGGAAAGTGGGTTTCGTGATGATGGCTGGGAGCATTTTAGGCGCAAATTTAGGTGCTAAAATGGTAATGACGAAAGGTAAAACCTTGATTCGACCAATGGTTGTTATCATGTCCTTTATGATGACGGCTAAAATGGTTTACGATCAGGGCTGGTTTCATTTTTAATTCGGAAAGCGCGCAAAAGTGCGGTTAAAATTAATTTCATTTTATTATGTCAAATAATCAACAAAATTTACGTTTGACAGCGAGGGTGGGCTATGAAGCGCACTTTTCATGGTCGTATTTAAAGCCTCAATATTGGGGAATTTGGCTCGGTATTTTCTTTTTATTGTTGTTAGCATTTGTGCCTTTTCGTCTACGCGATAAATTGGCGGGAAAATTAGGTATTTGGATTGGGCATAAAGCAAAGAAACAGCGTACGCGTGCACAAACTAACTTGCAATATTGTTTCCCTCATTGGACTGAACAACAACATGAGCAAATAATTGATAAAATGTTTGCGGTTGTTGCACAAGTTATGTTTGGTATTGGTGAGATTGCCATCCGTTCAAAGAAACATTTGCAAAAACGTAGCGAATTTATCGGTCTTGAACATATCGAACGGGCAAAAGCTGAAGGCAAGAATATTATTCTTATGGTGCCACATGGCTGGGCGATTGATGCGTCTGGCATTATTATGCACACTCAAGGCATGCCAATGACTTCTATGTATAATCCACACCGTAATCCATTGGTGGATTGGCTTTGGACGATTACACGCCAACGTTTCGGCGGAAAAATGCATGCTCGCCAAAATGGTATTAAACCTTTTTTAAATCATGTTCGTAAAGGCGAAATGGGTTATTACTTACCAGATGAAGATTTTGGTGTGGAGCAAAGCGTATTTGTTGATTTCTTTGGAACTTATAAAGCGACATTGCCGGGATTAAATAAAATGGCAAAACTTTCTAAAGCTGTTGTCATTCCAATGTTTCCTCGTTATAACGCTGAGGCTGGCAAATATGAAATGGAAATTCATCCCGCAATGAATTTAAGTGATGATCCTGAACAATCAGCCCGAGCAATGAACGAAGAAATAGAATCTTTTGTTACGCCAACGCCAGAGCAATATGTTTGGATTTTGCAATTATTGCGTACAAGGAAGGATGGCGAAGATCTTTATGATTAAGAATAGGGTTTGAAAGTCATATTCTCGAAAACGGATATTCAATAAGGTAAATAAGAAATGGAAGAAAAAATTCGGCTGACGCAATACAGCCATGGTGCGGGTTGAGGTTGTAAAATTTCGCCTAAGGTGTTAGGGACAATTTTACATTCAGAACTGGAAAAATTTTATGATCCAAATCTGCTCGTTGGCAATGAAACTGCTGACGATGCGGCGGTGTATGATCTTGGTAATGGAACTGCAATTATCAGTACCACCGACTTTTTCATGCCGATTGTGGATGATCCTTTTGATTTTGGACGAATTGCCGCAACCAATGCCATTAGTGACATTTTTGCTATGGGCGGTAAGCCGATTATGGGAATCGCCATTTTAGGTTTTCCAACCAATGTATTACCTGCAGAAATTGCACAGAAAATTGTTGATGGTGGGCGTTTTGCTTGCCATCAAGTGGGTATTGCTTTGGCGGGGGGACATTCCATTGATTCGCCTGAACCTATTTTTGGTTTAGCCGTGACAGGCGTGATTGATACTGAAAAAGTGAAACGTAATGCGTCTGCAAAATCAGGTTGTAAGCTTTATATGACTAAACCGCTTGGTATTGGTATTTTGACGACGGCGGAGAAAAAAGGAAAACTTAAGCCAGAACATCAAGGTTTAGCCACTGCTGCTATGTGCCAAATGAATTCTATTGGCAGTCAATTTTCCCAAGTGGATGGTGTCACCGCAATGACGGATGTCACCGGATTTGGTTTACTTGGTCATTTAATTGAAATCTGTGAAGGTTCAAATCTAAGTGCGGTAGTTTTTGCGGACAAAATTAAAACCTTGGGCGGTGTAAAAGATTATATTGCTCAAGGTTGCGTACCGGGTGGAACAGGGCGTAATTTTGACAGTTATGGGCATAAAGTTGGGATATTGACGGAAGAACAAAAAGCGATTTTGTGTGATCCTCAAACATCAGGTGGTTTATTAGTGGCAGTTGATCCTAATAGCGTTCAAACTATAATTGAAATAGCCAAAGATGCTGGCATTGATTTATATGAAGTGGGTGAATTAAAACCTAAATCAGAATCCGATGTTGTCGTTGAAATAGCTTAATAAAAAAGCGTGGAAATTTGAAAACCCACGCTTTTTTATTTTATAGAAGGATTATTTTCCGATAACGTCTAATCCGCCCATATATGGACGCAGCACTTCTGGCACGGTGATTGAACCATCTGCATTTTGATAGTTTTCAAGCACAGCCACTAAAGTACGACCAACAGCTAAGCCAGAACCATTTAAGGTGTGCACTAAGCGCGTTTTTTTATCGCCTTTTGCTTTACAACGTGCTTGCATACGGCGAGCTTGGAAATCCCACATATTTGAGCAAGAAGAAATTTCGCGATAAGTATTTTGTGCAGGCACCCACACTTCTAAGTCGTAAGTTTTGCAAGAACCAAAGCCCATATCGCCTGTGCAAAGTAAAACTTTACGGTATGGTAAATTTAATAATTGCAATACTTTTTCTGCGTGACCGGTTAATTCTTCGAGTGCTTCCATTGATTTATCTGGATCAACGATTTGTACCATTTCCACTTTATCAAATTGGTGCATACGAATTAAACCGCGAGTATCACGCCCGTAAGACCCCGCTTCTGAACGGAAACATGGCGTATGTGCGGTCATTTTTATTGGTAATTCTGTTTCATCAATAATTACATCACGCACTAAATTAGTGACGGGCACTTCTGCGGTTGGAATTAATGCGTAAGGTTGTTCGCCTTCTAAGGCTAAAGTATGGAATAAATCTTCACCGAATTTTGGTAATTGACCTGTTCCATAAAGTGTTGCGTGATTCACTAAATAAGGCACATAGGTTTCTAAATAGCCGTGTTGTTCAGTATGAAGATCTAACATGAATTGCGCTAGTGCACGGTGCATTTTTGCGATTTGACCTTTCATTACGGCAAAACGCGCGCCCGCTAATTTAGCCCCTGCGGCAAAATCTAAGCCATTTGCTTCCTCACCTAAAGTGACATGATCTTTCACTTCAAAATCAAATGTACGCGGTGTACCCCAACGTAAGATTTCTTTATTTTCGGTGTCATCTTTGCCTAATGGCACTTCGTCTGCGGGTAGATTTGGAATACTTAATGCAATTTGATTGATTTCCGCAAGTACTGCATCTAATTGTGCTTTTGTTTCAGTCAATTGATTGCCCATATCATCCACTTCTGCCAATAATGGCGCGATATCTTCACCACGTGCTTTAGCAGCGCCAATGGCTTTGGAGCGAGTATTACGCTCCGCTTGTAAGTTTTCTGTGGTGACTTGTAAGTTCTTGCGTTGTTCTTCTAATGAGGTGAGTTTTTCTGTATCAAGAATAAAGTTACGTTTTATTTTTAATTTTTCTGCGACTTCCGCTAAATTATTACGGAGTAAATTTGGATCGATCATGGTATTTCCTTACTTTTTTCGTTGAAATGAAAACGGTTTTATTCTATCGCACGTTGTTGAAATAAACCAGTTAAAAGCCAAGGGAAAAGCGAGATTCTGAAAATAAAGAAAAATACACCGCACTTTGTGCTAAAATTCGCGCCAATTTAATCAAATTTTTAGGTGAGTTATGAGAAAATTTATTCTTTCTTTTTTATTTATGATTATCGGCGGTGGGCTTGGTTTTGCGGGGGCTCATTTTCACCCGACAAAATGGCAGGTTAGTGCGCAATTTGAAGCGCCAAAAATGAGTGAACTAGGTAATTATTTTTCTCTTTTTTCTACATACAGTTTAGTTAGCGGTGATGCTGATGCCGTTGATATGGTAAAAATTGAGCGTAAGGCGACAGATTCTGCGTATCATGAATTTACAAAAATTCTTAATTCACCCGCTCAATTAATCGCTTTTTTAAATCAATCTGATTTTGTGAAAGCGAGAGTTAAAGTTGAAAACCAAACCATTCAGCAGATTGCCTCACATTTTAAATTTTCCCAAGAAAATAATCTTGATCAATTAACTCTTTCTTCTTTTGAGCGTGAAGAAGTGGATCAACTTTTTGTGGAATACATTCGCTATGTGAATAATCAAGCGCGCCAAACATTAAATAATGAATTGATTACAAAATGGAAATCTTTATTTGAACAAGTGAAAAATGCGGCTGACGCTAAAATTGATGTTTCTTGGGAAAATAAATTGAAGATGATGCAATCTGTTCAACCGTTGGATAATAATTTGGTGGCATTTCATTTTGTTCAACAGCCTAATCTTGTGATGGCAGAGAAACCTTATGTTATCTCAACGGGTATTGGTGCTGGTTTTGGAATTATTCTAAGTTTGTTAGCGATGCTGATTTTAGGTGCAGGAAGAAATAAAAAAGCAAAAGAATAAAGAATTGTTTGCGATAAATAAATTTTTGTGATCTTTGTCAAATTTTTAAGATCATCTTCTGTTTATTTGGGGCGAATGTAGTAAACTTAAACTAGTTAAAACCACTATAGGAGCAATGCTATGTTTCCCGAATATCGAGACTTAATTACCAAGCTTAAAAGTAATGATGCTTATTTTGATCGTCTTTTTGAAAAGCATAACGAATTAGATCATGAAATTAAGAATATGCAGGAAAACATTCAGCTCGCTACTCATATGGAAATTGAGGCTTTGAAAAAAGAAAAATTACGGATTAAAGATGAGCTTTATGAATATCTCAAGAAAAAATCACAAGAATAGTAGAAAGCCGACAAAATGTCGGCTTTTTTGTTGCACTGTTTTAAGGTTACACCACGGGTTTTTTGTCGATAAAACAATAACCCTGGTAAGGCTAATCCAAATACAATCGCGCCTAAGATAAAACTGGTATTAATAAAGGAGCTAATCATTTGTTCAAATAAAGCATCAGAAAAACCAAAATGATGGATTTGTACCATTGAAATCATTGCTTTATAAGCATGAACACCGGGAATCATCGGGATAATTGCGGCAACGGTAAAGGCTTTTGGATGGGCTAAATAACGATGGGAAAGATGCACGCCTAAAAATCCAATTACGCAAGTGGCAAAGAATGTAGCAAATACAATAGGCATATTAATATGCAGTAATAATGTGCGTGTAACATGTCCAAGTGCGGCTAAAATTGCACAATATTTTAAGGCCTTGGGCGGCACATTAAATACTAAAGCAAAGCCCACCGCTGGAATTGCGGCAAATAACATATCATCGAGTAATTTCAATATAAATATTGTTATATCTAATAACATTTTAATGCCCCCAAGTTGTAATATGTAATACGCTCAAAGCGAATACAATACCAAGACATGCGCCAAAAGTGAGAATAGTCGCAATCGTCCAACGGCCTAATCCCATATTCACATAACCTTTTAATATATCCGCCAAAGAATTAATCAGCGGAAACCCTGGCACAAGTAATAACACACTAGACGCTAACGCAATTTGAGGATCGTTACCTAAGTTATATTTTAAGCTCACGCCAGAAATCAGTGAGGCAACAAAGGATGTGATAGAAAAGACAATGATGGGATTATAGTGCCGTTTTGAAAATTCTTGTCGCACAAACATGGCAATGGCGGCTGCCACAAAGGTAATACCACAAATTATCCAATCTCCGCCAGATAAATGAGCAAACGCCGCACAAGATAAGCCTATCATAAACACCACTAACCATCGGTTATATTTAAGCGGTTTTAATTGATCCAGTTTTCTTTGTGCTATTTCTAAGTCATATAAATGATGCTCAACGGCAATCACAATACGTTGAACATCAGTAACGATTTGCATATTAATGCCTTTATCCGTATTTTTTCGTGCGGTGGTAATGCAGTGATTATCTGATAAGGTCGTCAGCACAACTGCATTTGCCGTAAGCGCACATTCTACGCTTTCTACACCAAGTGCTATGCCTAAACGCTGCGCCATTTGTACCACCACGGTACTTTCTGCCCCATGTTGTAACAAGAGCAGTGCAGTTTGTACGCACACGCGAGTTACCGCCCGTTGATATTCGTGTTCCATATCTTTGTTCTCTATCAAAATATACCTAGAAAGAATTATAAAAATGTTTTCTGAAAAATGCGCAAAAAAAGAACCGCACTTATGATCCAAGTCAAAAGTGCGGTTCTATTTGGCGGAGTTTTTATGATTAAAGTTTTACTACTTTCGCTTGTTTAATCATATTATCGCCCACTTCAAGAATAGTGATTAGTAAACCATCAATTTCGCAAATTGTGCCTTCGTCGGGAATTTCTTCTAAGTGTTCTAAGATTAACCCATTAAAAGTACGAGCATCTTCTGTATCTAATTCCCAGTTAAACATTTTGTTGAGATCACGTAGATTAGCGGAGCCATCGATAATCATTGAACCATCAGACTGTTGAATTACTTCTTCGTCAATGCTTGGGGCGGTGGAAGTGGTAAAATCCCCAACGATTTCTTCCAAAATATCTTCCAAAGTTACAAGACCTTTAATATCGCCGTATTCATCCACAACTAAGCCAATGCGTTCTTTATTTGCACGGAAATTTGCAAGTTGCGTTTTTAATGGCGTGCTTTCAGGAATGAAATACACTTCATCTGCGGCACGAATTAAGGTTTCTTTGGTAAATTCATTTTTTTCAAGCAGTAAGCGGAATGCTTCACGCACGCGCAAAATGCCAAGCACTTTTTCATCAAGGCTGCCTTTATAAAGTACAACACGATTGTGTGCGGCGTGATTGAGCTGGCGCATAATGGCTCGCCAATCATCATCAATATTTATACCGCCGATTTCGTTGCGGGGAACCATAATGTCATCAACAGTGACTGTTTCCATATCCAAAATAGACAGTAACATTTGCGGATGCTGTTCATTTGGCGTTGCTTCGCCCGCCTCTGACACAATGCTACGCAGTTCTTCACTACTAATCACTTGTTTTTGCATATCAAGTTTTAATCCTACTATTTGCATCAAGGATTTAGTAAAAATATTCATTAACCAAACGAGCGGATAAAAGATTTTAAGCAATGAAGTTAAAATATGACTTGAAAAAAAACTCACTTTTTCTGCGTGCATTGCAGCCACAGTTTTAGGGAAGATTTCAGAAAATACGAGCATTACGAAAGTGAGCAAACCCGTTGCAATTGCCACGCCGGCATCGCCATATAAACGCATACCAATCATGGTCGCAATTGCCGATGCACTGATATTCACAAGGTTATTAAAAATAAGAATAAAGCTTAACAAGGTATCAGGCTTTTCGAGCAGTTTTTCTGCTTTTTGTGCGCCTTTATTGCCTTGTTCAGATAGAAAACGAAGACGATATTTATTGAGAGAGAGTAGTCCGGTTTCTGATCCGGAAAAATAGGCAGATAACACTAAACAGATAATGAGAATAATAAATAAAGTACTAAGGGGAATACTGTCCAAGGGAAAATCCTTTTGTTCGTTAATCAACAAAAAGTGCGGTCATTTTTCACCGCACTTTTTACCTGTTATTTGATTTTGCTAAATCAAATGGCTACTCAAATAGCCAAGAGTGGGCAGAATGATACCCGAAATTGGCTAAATAATCATTCTTTTTCCTTATATCCTATGCTTTCTTTATGAAATCGCCTACTCAAAAAGCCATTTTCATTTGAAATGATGAAAAACGCCTAAATTTCGGTATAATCAGCGCAATTTTTTAAGAAAAACAGGATTGTTAGCCATGTTTGAGAATTTATCGGATCGCCTTTCCAAAACTTTACGTAATATCACAGGAAAAGGCCGTTTAACGGAAGATAATATTAAAGAAACCTTGCGCGAAGTGCGTATGGCATTACTTGAAGCAGATGTTGCTTTACCTGTGGTGCGTGAATTTATCGCAAAAGTAAAAGAAAGCGCGCTTGGGGAAGAAGTCAATAAAAGCTTAACGCCGGGGCAAGAATTCTTAAAAATCGTTCAGCGTGAGCTTGAAAAAGCGATGGGCGAAGCGAATGAGAGTTTAAACCTTGCAACCCAACCACCAGCAGTTATCTTAATGGCGGGTTTACAAGGGGCGGGTAAAACCACTAGCGTGGGTAAATTGGCAAAATTCTTGCGTGAACGCCATAAAAAGAAAGTGTTAGTAGTTTCTGCCGACGTATATCGCCCTGCTGCGATTAAGCAACTTGAAACCTTGGCTCAATCCGTTGGCGTGGATTTTTTTCCATCGGATGTTAAACAAAATCCAGTTGATATTGCTAAGGCGGCGCTTGCGGATGCAAAACTGAAATTTTACGATGTGTTGATTGTGGATACGGCGGGTCGCCTACACGTTGATACGGAAATGATGGATGAAATCAAGCAAGTCCATGCTGCATTAAATCCAATCGAAACTCTTTTCACCGTAGATGCGATGACTGGTCAAGATGCGGCCAATACGGCAAAAGCCTTTAATGAAGCATTGCCGCTTACGGGTGTTATTTTGACGAAAGTGGACGGTGATGCGCGCGGTGGTGCGGCGTTATCAATTCGTCAAATCACAGGTAAACCAATTAAATTCTTGGGTGTGGGCGAGAAAACAGAAGCGCTTGAGCCGTTCCATCCAGACCGTGTTGCTTCTCGTATTTTGGGCATGGGCGATGTGCTTTCATTGATTGAGGATCTTGAACGTTCTGTTGACCGTGAAAAAGCAGAAAAAATGGCGCAGAAATTCAAGAAAGGCGATGATTTTACTTTAGATGATTTCCGCGAGCAGCTTATCGAAATGAAAAAAATGGGCGGCATGATGTCTATGCTTGAGAAATTGCCTGGTGCCAAAAATTTGCCTGATCACGTTAAAAATCAAATGGATGACAAAATGTTTGTCAAAATGGAAGCGATCATTAACTCCATGACCTTAAAAGAACGTGCAAACCCAGATATTATCAAAGGATCTCGCCGTCGTCGTATTGCATTAGGTTCTGGCACTCAAGTGCAAGATGTTAATAAATTACTTAAACAATTCGACGAAATGCAACGCATGATGAAGAAAATGCGTAAAGGCGGCATGGCTAAAATGATGCGTGGAATGCAAGGCTTAATGGGCGGAGGCTTAGGCGGTCTTGGTGGTTTAGGCGGAATGTTTAAACGATAATTTCAGAAGATAAAAGTGCGGTTAAAAAAGAAATATTTTTACTGCACTTTTGTATTTTACGCTGGATTATCTATATCTTTAAATTCTACATCAAAGCCATATTCTTTCGCCAACCATTCACCTAATGCCTTGATGCCATAGCGTTCTGTTGCGTGATGACCTGCAGAGAAGAAATGTAATCCTTGCTCACGGGCAGAATGGATTGTTTGTTCTGACACTTCACCAGTAATAAACGCATCGCAGCCTTGTTCTGCCGCAAGATCAATATAACCTTGTCCGCCACCAGTGCAGATACCAATTTTTCGGATTAAGTGCGGTCCGTTTTCAATGCAAATTAACGGTTTTCGATTTAACACTTTTTCTATTTTTTCTGCAAAGTCTTTACCTGTCATCGGTTCTTTTAATTCGCCCCAAACAGGAATACTCACAGCGCCTTTTTCTAATGGTTGTAAATTTTCAATATTGAGCAGTTTGGCTAATTGCGCATTGTTGCCTAATTCTGGGTGCACATCTAATGGCAAATGATAGCCATATAAATTAATGTCGTTCACTAAAAGCGCTTTAATTCGCTTGCCTTTCATTCCTCGAATACAAGGGTTTTCACTTTTCCAAAAATAGCCGTGATGAACCAAAATCGCATCGGCATTTTGTCTAATTGCGTAATCAATCAAAGCCTGACTCGCCGTTACGCCAGTAATGATTTTTTTGATTTCTGTTTTACCTTCGACTTGTAAACCGTTTGGGGCATAGTCATTGATTTTATCGGAAGAAAGTTTTTGATTAATGAGTTGTTCAAGTTCGAGATTATTCATAATTGATCGTTGATTGGAAAAAGTTGAGATATGGTACAAAATTCCAAAAAAAATGGCTAGTGCGAAGGAGTGGGGGAATGCACTAGCCAAGTTTCATTACTATTAAATTACTATCTAGTATCTAAAACAGGATTCATTATATACATAAATTTATAGCGATCAAGAGAAAATAAGAAATTTTTTATTTAATTTAAAGTGCGGTTTAAATTTCTTACGTTTTTTAATAGTTCAATAAGTCAAATTTGTCAGCAAAGAAGGGAAGCTTGGCTTTGGTGAGAGGTGTTAATGATGGCAAGTAAAGTAAAATATTTCGTTGGGATGTGGCATCGTTGTGCTACAATTCGCAGGTTTTTTAATTTAACAAAAAGGTTTACTTATGAAAAAATGGTTATTCATTATTGCAGGCGCGTTGATTATTTCAGCTTGTGCAAATAAAGACGTGTATTTTAACGGAGCGGAAGGTTCTCATTCAGGTGTTAAATTTGATAAAGATTCTCGCCAATGGGGATTGAATCAATAAAAAAGTGCGGTTAATTTTTAACCGCACTTTCGTTTTTCTATTGGTAGAAATTATTCTACTTTCACAATCCAGCCTTCAGGCGCTTCGACATCACCGAATTGGATGCCAGTGAGTTCTTCATAAAGGCGACGTGTTACTGGGCCAACTTCAGTTTCAGAATAGAATACATGGAATTTGCCTTTATGTTGGATTCCGCCAACAGGTGAAATGACCGCTGCAGTACCACAAGCGCCAGCTTCAGCAAATTGATCTAGTTGATCGATATAAACATCGCCTTCAATTGCTTCCATACCTAAACGCTCTTTTGCGATATGTAAAAGAGAGTATTTGGTGATACTTGGTAAAATAGATTCTGATTTTGGTGTGATGAATTTATTGTCTTTTGTGATCCCAAAGAAGTTTGCCGCACCGACTTCTTCAATTTTGGTGTGAGTTTTTGGATCTAAATAAATCGCATCAGCGAATTTACGTTCTGGCGTACCTTGTTCTGCCGCTAATACATGTGGCAGAAGGCTTGCAGCGTAGTTACCCCCCACTTTTACGCCACCGGTTCCCATTGGTGCAGCACGATCGTATTCTGTGGTAATAAAGTTAGATGGTGTTAAACCACCTTTGAAATAGGCACCAACTGGGCAGCAGAATACAGAGAAAATAAATTCTGGCGCAGCTTTCACACCGATATTTTCACCCACACCAATTAAAAATGGACGTAAATATAGGGTTGCGCCAGAGCCATAAGGTCCAACCCATTCTTCGTTCGCTTTCACTACTTCTTTACATGCTCGGATAAATAATTCAGTGGGCACTTGTGGCATAAGTAAACGATCTGAAGTATGTTGCATGCGTTTGGCATTTTCTTGTGGACGGAATAAGTTGATTGAGCCATCTTTGCAACGGTAAGCTTTTAAGCCTTCAAAGCATTGTTGACCGTAGTGAAGTGCGGTAGAACCTTCGTGAATATGTAAGGTATTGTCTGTTGTGAGTTTGCCTTCGTCCCATTTGCCATCTTTCCAGTGAGCAATGAAGCGGTAATCTGTTTTAATATAACTAAAACCAAGGTTATTCCAGTCTAAGTCTTTCATTTTGCTTCCTTAATATTATTTTTTTGAATGAAATACCGTTTAATCTACACCATTCCAGCAGTGATTTAAATAATAAATTCTCGAAATTATGCAATTTTTAGCCAATTAAAAAGGAATAAGGAAATTTTGGAAACAGGGCAGGAAATAAAGATATAGTTATGCTAAAATCGGGACGAAAAAAACGCCACTCAATGAGAGCAGCGTTTAACCAAATTGGTTTAATAATATACAGGAAGTAAATGAGTAACATATTTGTTACTCAAGTTCGGTTACCCGAACTATATGCAAACACAACATCATACTTAAGTCCGAAACTCATTAACTAGTAAGGAATTACCAATCATTAAGTATGGCGATATTTTAAGAAAAAGGGTTAGAAAGAACAAATGACGTTTTTTTATTTGAAGTATTAGAAAAACTAATCCGAATTAAATCTTGTCTATTATAGACGAAAATTTTATGAATGGAAATACTTATGTATAAACGTTTGCCACCATTGAATTCGCTAAAATCTTTTGAGTCAGCTGCTCGCCACTTAAGTTTTACTAAAGCGGCAGATGAGCTTTGTGTCACACAAGCGGCAGTTAGTCATCAAATTAAATTATTAGAAGAGTTCTTAGGAATTGAATTATTTAAGCGAAAGAATCGTTCTTTAGAATTAACAGAGCTTGGAAAAGCTTATTTTGTTGATATTAATAAAATTCTGCGTCGTTTAAATGAAGCAACGGAGAAATTGCTAACGCTAAAAACTGATCCGCATTTAAACATTAGTGTGCCACAAACTTTTGGTATTCAATGGCTAGTTCCACATTTAAGTGAATTTAATCAGCTTTATCCGCAAATTGAGGTGCGTTTAACTGGTGTAGATCAAGACGAAGGCTTGTTAAATAAAGAAATTGATCTTGCTATTTATTATGGTTTGGGAAATTGGCAGAATCTTCAAGTAGATCGTCTTTGCGAAGAAAATTTATTGATTTTAGCCGCACCCGAATTGTTAGCGGAAAATCCAATTATTCAGTCTGAAGATTTAAAAAAACACACATTAATTCATATTCATACGCGCGATAATTGGCAAGTGATGGCAAATCATTTACAGTTAGACGATTTAAATATTCAGCAAGGGCCGTTATTTAGCCATACATTCATGGCGTTACAGGCTGCGATTCATGGGCAAGGCATTGTATTAGCTAATCGCTTATTAGCCTTACAAGAAATTGAAAATGGCTCATTAAAAGTGGTATTGCCAACTAATTTGCCTGATCCAAAATCATTTTATGTGGTCAATCATCTTGATTGCCTTGATGACCAAAAAATTCAAGCATTCCGTCAGTGGATTATTAACTCAATTAAACAAGAAGAAAATGAATAAACTCGCATTATATTGTCGCCCAGGTTTTGAGAAAGAAGTCGCCGCAGAGATCACCGATCAAGCAAGTAATTTAGGTATATTTGGTTTTGCACGAGTACAAGATAATTCGGGCTATGTGATTTTTGAATGTTATCAACCTGATGAGGCAGATCGCCTTGCCCAAGAAATTCCTTTTAACCGTTTGATTTTTGCTCGTCAGATGATAGTTATTTCCGATTTATTGGAAGATTTAGATCCCGCTGATCGTATTAGTCCCATCGTGGCGGCGTTTGAAGAATTATCACAACACGTTAATTTTGTTCAATCTAGCGAGCTTTTTGTAGAAACTGCAGACACAAATGAAGCGAAAGAGCTTTCCACTTTTTGTCGTAAATTTACCGTGCCTTTACGCCAGGCATTGAAAAAACAAGGTTGGCTTTCTGCAAAGGCGACTCAAAAGTGCGGTCAATTTTTACATTGTTTTTTTGTAAAACCGAATTGCTGTTATGTGGGATATTCTTATGTGGATAATCATTCCCCCCATTTTATGGGGATCCCTCGTTTAAAATTTCCGGCAGATGCGCCGAGTCGATCTACGTTAAAACTAGAAGAAGCTATTTTGACTTTTATTCCGCGTAAAGAGGAGAATAAACGTTTAAATGAAAATATGATTGGCGTTGATTTAGGGGCTTGCCCTGGTGGTTGGACGTATCAATTAGTCAAACGCGGTTTATTTGTTTATGCGGTTGATCACGGAAAAATGGCGGCGAGTTTGCATGATACGGGACGTATTGAACATTGCGCGGAAGATGGTTTTAAATTTCAGCCCCCAAAAAGGAAAAAAGTGGATTGGTTAGTCTGTGATATGGTGGAACAACCAAGTCGTATTTCTTTATTGATTGGTAAATGGTTGTTGAATGGTTGGTGCCGAGAAACGATCTTTAATTTAAAATTACCCATGAAAAAACGTTATCAGGAAGTTGTATTATGTTTAGAAAACTTGGCTGTTATGTTGGCTGAGCAGAATTTGAATTTTGAGATTCAAGCAAAACATTTATATCACGATCGTGAAGAAATCACGGTTCATATAGCATTAAAATCTTGAGTGAATTGTTTTCATAACCAAAAAGGACGTCGCGAATGAATTTACACGAATACCAAGCAAAACAACTATTTGATCATTATGGATTACCCGTAAAAAATGGGGCGGTCTGTCAATCTGTTGATGAAGTCGATTTGGTACTGGCTCAACTTTCAGGCGATAAGTGGGCAGCGAAATGCCAAGTTCATGCGGGTGGGCGTGGTAAAGCAGGTGGCGTTAAATTGGTACAGAATGTAGAGGAAGCAAGATCTTTTGCAGAAAAATGGCTAGGACAACGTTTAGTCACTTTTCAAACGGATAAATCAGGTCAGCCAGTAAATCAGATTTATTTTGAAGAAACTTGCGATATTGCTAAAGAATTTTACTTAAGTGCGGTTGTTGATCGCGCCTCTCAAAAAGTGGTGTTTATTGCTTCCTCTGCGGGTGGAATGAATATTGAAGAAATCGCGCAAAATTCACCGCACTTACTCCACAAAGTCACCATTGATCCTTTATTTGGAGGATTGCCTTATCAAGGTCGTGAATTGGCGTTTAAATTAGGGTTAAGTGGTACGCAAAACAAACAGTTTACCGATATTTTTATGGGCTTATCTCGTTTGTTTTTTGAAAAAGATTTATCTTTAGTGGAAGTCAATCCGCTTGTTCTGACTAAACAAGGCAATTTGGTTTGTCTCGACGCCAAAATATCTGTTGATGATAACGCTTTATTTCGCCATAAAGATCTCTTAGCACTGCAAGATTTAACTCAAAATGATGCTCGTGAAGCAGAAGCTGAAAAATTCCAGTTAAACTATGTAGCTTTAGAGGGCGATATTGGTTGTATGGTAAACGGGGCAGGGCTTGCAATGGGAACTATGGATATTGTGAAACTCTATGGTGGGAAGCCTGCGAATTTTCTTGATGTCGGCGGTGGTGCAACGAAAGAGCGGGTTGCTGAAGCATTTAAAATCATTTTAACCGATCCTTCCGTGAGGGTGATTTTAGTGAATATTTTTGGTGGCATTGTTCGTTGTGATTTGATTGCTGAAGGCGTGATTGCTGCAGTAAATGAAGTGGGTGTGAGAGTGCCCGTGGTTGTGCGATTAGAAGGAACGAATGCTGAAATCGGTCGCCAAATTTTAGCGGAAAGCGATGTTAATATTCTTACCGCACAGAGTTTACAACAAGCCGCAGAATTAGCCGTGAATGCAGCAAAAGGAGAACAGTAATGGCGATTTTAATTGATAAAAACACCAAAGTGATTTGCCAAGGTTTTACTGGTGGACAAGGGACTTTTCATTCTGAACAAGCATTAGCCTACGGAACGCAATTAGTCGGTGGCGTATCGCCAAATAAAGGTGGAACTACCCATCTTGGTTTGCCTGTGTTTAATACGGTTCGTGAAGCCGTTGAAAATACAGGTGCAACAGCGACAGTCATTTATGTGCCAGCACCATTTTGTAAAGATGCCATAATTGAAGCCATTGATGCAGGGATTAAGTTAATTGTCTGCATTACTGAGGGCATCCCTACATTGGATATGCTTAAAGTGAAACAAAAATTAAATGAAACAGGCGTTGTGATGATTGGGCCAAATTGCCCTGGTGTGATTACACCTGATGAATGTAAAATTGGCATTATGCCTGCTCACATACATAAAAAAGGCAAAGTGGGGATTGTTTCTCGTTCTGGTACTTTAACGTATGAAGCGGTAAAACAAACTACAGATGAAGGCTTTGGACAATCGACTTGTGTGGGTATCGGTGGCGATCCCATACCGGGTTCTAGTTTTATTGATATTCTCGAAAGATTTCAACAAGATCCCGAAACTGAAGCCATTGTGATGATTGGCGAGATCGGCGGCTCCGCAGAGGAAGATGCAGCAATCTTCATTAAAGATAATGTCACTAAACCAGTGGTTGCGTATATTGCGGGTATCACTGCGCCAAAAGGCAAACGGATGGGGCATGCTGGTGCTATTATTAGTGGCGGAAAAGGTACTGCCGCAGAAAAAATTGCAGCGCTTGAGGCCGCAGGTGTGACCTGTGTAAAAAGCCTCGCTGAAATTGGTGCAGCCTTGAGAAAGGTATTAAAATAATTTTAGAAAATTAACCGCACTTTAGTTTGACAAGGCGTAGATTGACTCTCTACGCCTTTATTTTTATATGCTCGCCATTATAAAGTGAACGCAAAACTGCTATAATCAGCGCACACTTTTTAAGGAAGAAACAGATGAGCCAATTTTTCTATATCCACCCTGAAAATCCCCAAGCGCGCTTGATTAATCAAGCTGTAGAGATTTTACAAAAAGGCGGTGTAATTGTGTATCCAACGGATTCGGGATATGCCTTAGGCTGTATGATGGGCGATAAACACGCAATGGATCGCATTATAGCAATTCGTAAATTGCCTGAAGGACATAATTTTACGTTGGTGTGTAGTGATTTATCGGAGCTTTCAACTTACGCAACAGTGAATAATGTCGCTTATCGTTTGATTAAAAATAATACGCCAGGGCGTTATACTTTTATTCTTACTGCAACGAAAGAATTACCGCGTCGTTTAATGACATCAAAACGTAAAACTATAGGTTTACGCGTACCAGATAATAAAATTGCTTTAGATTTACTTTCCGCCTTAGGAGAGCCGATTTTATCTTGTTCGTTAATGTTGCCTAATGAAGAACATACTACACAATCCGATCCTGAAGAAATTCGTGATCGTTTGGAACACCAAGTCGATTTAATTATTCATGGCGGATATTTAGGGCAAGAGCCTACAACAGTGGTGGATTTAACGGAAGAATCGCCAGTGATTTTACGCGAAGGAAGTGGAAGCACTGATCCTTTTATTTAATATATTATATAACAGATAGACGCTTGTGAAAGCGACCTTTCCATTATTTAAGGAAAACAATGAAACCTAGTCAAAAACAAACTCAAAAACAACCGCACTTTTCCAAAGATTCAGCAAAGAAAAGTGATTTTTCAGCTAAAAATGATAGACGTTCAGTGTCTCGTACTGCACGCGTAGAAACGGCAAATACGAAAAAAAGTGCGGTTAATTCTGACAACAAATTTTTATCTAAGCCAAAAGCGAAACCTGTTGTAAAAGTCTCAAATCAGCCTAAAGCAGAGGGCGAAAAATTACAGAAAGTTTTAGCACGCGCTGGACAAGGCTCTCGTCGTGAAATTGAAACAATGATTGCCGCAGGCAGAGTGAGTGTAGAGGGTAAAATTGCGATTTTAGGCGATCGCATTGACGTACATTCTGGTGTAAAAGTGCGTATTGATGGTCAAATCATTAATCTTAGCCACGCTCAAAAAGAAATTTGCCGTGTATTAATGTATTACAAACCTGAAGGCGAACTTTGTACGCGTAGCGACCCAGAAGGGCGTGCGACCGTGTTTGATCGTTTGCCACGTTTAACGGGATCTCGTTGGATTGCGGTAGGGCGTTTAGATATTAATACATCAGGTTTATTGCTTTTTACCACTGATGGAGAGCTGGCAAATCGATTAATGCACCCAAGCCGTGAAGTGGAACGTGAATATTCTGTGCGTGTATTTGGTCAAGTTGATGATGCGATGTTAGCGCGTTTACGCAAAGGCGTTCAGCTTGAAGATGGCCCTGCCAACTTTAAAGAAATTAAATTTACAGGCGGTGTGGGTATTAACCAATGGTATGACGTAACCTTGATGGAGGGACGTAACCGTGAGGTTCGTCGTTTATGGGAATCACAAGGCATTCAAGTCAGCCGTTTGATTCGTATTCGTTATGGAAATATCAAATTGATGAAAGGTTTGCCTCGTGGTGGCTGGGAAGAAATGGATCTTGAAAAC
Organism: Haemophilus haemolyticus M19501; assembly: GCF_000222025.1. Taxonomy (GTDB): domain Bacteria; phylum Pseudomonadota; class Gammaproteobacteria; order Enterobacterales; family Pasteurellaceae; genus Haemophilus; species Haemophilus haemolyticus_G. Next base: position 54,400 of record NZ_AFQO01000005.1, read on the forward strand.
GTCAATTATTTGCGTGAATTGGTAGGATTACCTGCTGAGACTGAAACGAAATTAGATGTAAAACAGGCAAGTCGTCGTCCAAAATCTGGGCAAATTCGTAAAGCGGTGAAACGTTATTCGGAGATGAATAAACGTTATAAAAAATAAGGACTTTTTTATGAAAATGCAGCAATTGCGTTATATCGTTGAGATTGTAAACCAAAATTTGAATGTTACAGAAGCAGCAAATGCACTTTACACATCGCAGCCGGGTATCAGTAAACAAGTTCGCCTATTAGAAGATGAATTAGGTCTGGAAATTTTTGAGCGTCATGGCAAGCATATAAAATCAATTACGCCAGCAGGGAAAAAGATTATTTCGATTGCACGCGAGTTACTTGTTAAAGCACAAGGTATCCGTGCCGTTGCCGATGAATATACTCAGCCAAATCACGGTGTGTTACGTATTGCGACAACAAATACTCAGGCACGTTATATGTTGCCAAGCGTGATTGAACGTTTTTCTAAAAAATACCCTGATGTGAGTTTGCATATTCATCAAGGTTCTCCAACACAAATTCACGATGCTTTAATGTCAGGCGAAGTGGATTTGGCAATTACCACTGAAGCACCTTATTTATTTGATGATTTAGTTCAGATTCCATGCTATTGGTGGAATCGTGCCGTGATTGTTACGCCCGATCATCCACTTGCTAAAGTGAAAGAACTGACCATTGAGGAATTAGGCAAATACCCACTTGTGACTTACACGTTTGGTTTTACGGGTGTTTCTGATTTAGATTACGCATTTAATAGTGCCGGTATTTTACCGAATATCGTTTTTACGGCTACCGATGCTGATATCATTAAGACTTATGTTCGCTTAGGCTTAGGGGTAGGCATTATGGCATCTATGGCTCATACGCCATCAGATACAGATCTTGTGGCGATTGATGCAAGTCATTTATTCCGCCCTAGTATGACGAATATTGCATTTAAACATAGCACGTTCTTACGTAATTATATGTACGATTTCATGGAATATTTTTCACCGCACTTAACTCGTAGTGTCGTGGAAAAAGCAGAACGCTTGCGTGATAACAGTTCAGTGAAAAAATTATTTGATAACGTGAAATTAGACGTTAGATAAATTAATTGTTGAAATTAAGTGATAGAGAAAAGGACGTTAAACGTCCTTTCTTACTCTTATTGTTCATTCTGATCTTGAAGTTTTTCTTGTTTTGAATGATAAAAATAAAGATATATTAAACCAATTGGTGCAATAAAAATTGAGAATATGAAACAAATCGCCATTGTGATTAGTTTTGTTACAAGCATTAAAGGTACATTAACGAAAAAAACATTATCACCTAAAATATATTCGATAATACTTTCATAAACGAATCGAGAATAAGGATATAATAATAAGCAGATTAATCCTAGGATTACATTTTTTACAAGAATAGATGTATTCCCAGTGTAATTATATCCGTTATAGCTTATAGCAACTATAGATATAAAGAATATTAAACCAAATAGAAATTGTCTAGTATAGTAAGCTCTTGATAATCCACCGAGGGTCTTAGATAAAAATGACATGGTATCTCCTTATTCTTGAATTTATAGTCTTCCTTAGTCTAACTTACATCGAAAATAAGTACAATTTATTTATGTATTTTGATGAATATATTTGTTTAAGAGAATTGAAATTTAATTAAAAAAGATTGCCAACCTTATTACAAAATGTACTTCGAGAAAGATTGATTAATGCACTTGTTATAATAAAAATAAAAACCAAAACAAGTGGTCGCAATAAGAAGCAATAAATAATTATCTGCTGCGAGAAAGAAAATATAAGCGATTACATCTAAAAAACCGCCGAGTAACATCATTTTGGCTAAACCATAACGATCGCCCCAAATACCGGCAAGAATAGAGAAAGGGCTTGGTTTGAGAAAAAGAGTAGTGATAAGGAAAAGGCAATTTCGCTGTTGCTCAATCCTTTATTTTGTAGATAAATCAGAAATACCGTTTATACAGAAAAAAGGCAAGGGTGGAAAAGAAACGCCGAGTCAGTAAAAGTTTTTGTAAATTCATAGAGTTAAATGAGAAAAAAGAAAAGCACGCGTTGAATAACGCGCGCCATGAATTTTATAAGTGCGGTTGAAATTTATATTAAAATTTTACCGCACTTAAAAGATTAAAACAGATCGTGATATTTCACTAAATCTTTACGCTGAATAGCAAATACGCCTAGCCCGCCATTTTTAAGTTCTACCCATTCAAATGGTACATCTGGATATTGCTCAATTAAGCTAATCATACTATTACCCACTTCACACACCAATACGCCATTTTCGGTTAAATAATCTGGTGCTTGTTTCAAAATTTGTTTGGTAATGTTTAAGCCATCACTGCCAGAACCTAAGGCTAACTCTGGCTCAAAATGGTATTCTTCTGGCATATCGGCGAGATCTTCTTCATCCACATAAGGTGGATTGGTCACGATAAGATCGTATTTTTGTCCCAAAATATTTTCAAATAAGTTTGATTGAATCGGGAATACGCGATGTTCTAATTGATGGCGTGAAATATTGATCTCCGCGACATTAAGTGCATCAACTGATAAATCGACTGCATCTACTTCCGCATTTGGGAAAGCATAAGCACAAGCAATGGCAATACAGCCACTGCCTGTGCATAGATCGAGAATATGATTCGGCTCTTGTGAAATTAAATCTTCAAAGCGATCTTGAATTAACGCACTAATTGGAGAACGTGGAATAATAGTTCGTTCATCGACATAAAATTCGTGACCACAGAACCAAGCACTATTTGTTAAATATGCCACCGGTACGCGTTGTTCGATTCGGGTTAATACAAGTTGAACTAAGGTTTCTTTTTCAGATGGGGTTAATCGACTGTTAAATAATTCGGTAGGTAAATCAATGGGTAAATGTAAGCCACTTAAAACGAGTTGCAGGCTTTCATCCCAAGGATTATCGTGCCCTTGCCCGAAGTAAATATCAGAACGATTGAGAATGCTATACGTCCAACGCAGAAAATCTTGGATGGTTTGCAGTTCGTTTGCAACATTATCTTCCAAGATAGTTGCAACTAATTCTTGGTTATGTGAAGTTTCCATCGCATTTCTCCATAAAAGTGAGTAGAAAAGTTAGCATAAAATTCGGTATGAAAATTTGGCGTAGTTATACCACAGATGAGAATGTAGAACTATGATATGATACGCAAAATTTGAAATTAATGAGAAAAAATGCAAGACGAATTTGATTTATTCCGTGCGGAAACCAAAGGTATTAAGCCAATGAAACAAGATATTTTTGTTGCTCCTCGCCAAAAACGTGATCAGAAAAAAATAGAATTGAAAGAATTACGAGCGAAAGAAGATACATTGTTCTATTTTTCTGATGAATATGAGCCGTTACTGAATGAGCATGATGGTGTTGTGAAATATTTACGTGACGGAGAAGATTCCCATTTATTAAAACAACTTCGTCGTGGGGATTTTTCGCCAGAATTGTTTTTAGATTTACACGGTTTAACCCGTGAACAAGCTAAACAAGAATTAGCCGCACTTTTACTGGCTTGTGAAAATGAGCATGTTGATTGTGCCAGTATTATGACGGGCTATGGCACCTTTACATTGAAAAAACAAATTCCACGTTGGCTAGTACAACATCCTAAAGTGCGGGCATTACATCAAGCGCCAAGAGAATGGGGCGGTGAGGCCGCAATTTTAATTTTGGTTGATTTGTAAAAAACGTTATAAAAAAATACCGCACTTCTACTGCCAGTGGCAAAGTACGGTATTTTCTTTTATGTTTTTACTTGAACTATTGTGTCGCTTGAATTGCGGTTAAGGCAATTGTGTACACAATATCATCAACTAAGGCACCACGAGATAAATCGTTCACTGGTTTGCGCATACCTTGAAGCATTGGGCCAATAGACACTAAATCTGCAGAACGTTGTACTGCTTTGTAAGTAGTGTTACCAGTGTTCAAGTCAGGGAATACGAATACTGTTGCTTTACCTGCCACTGGTGAATTTGGTGCTTTAGAGCGAGCCACATCTTCCATCACAGCCGCATCGTATTGTAATGGGCCATCGATTAATAAATCAGGGCGTTTTTCTTTCGCAATTCGAGTTGCTTCTTTCACTTTTTCCACATCAGCACCGCTACCAGATGTACCTGTTGAGTAAGAAATCATCGCGACTTTTGGATCAATACCAAATGCTTTTGCAGAATCCGCAGATTGAATTGCGATTTCTGCAAGTTGTTCTGCTGTTGGATCTGGGTTTACCGCACAGTCACCGTAAACAAGCACTTGATCTGGTAATAACATAAAGAAGATAGAAGAAACAATAGAACTACCCGGTGCAGTTTTGATGATTTGCATTGGTGGGCGAATGGTGTTTGCAGTTGTGTGAACGGCACCTGATACTAAACCATCCACTTCATTTGCTTCTAACATCATAGTACCAAGGACCACGGTATCTTCTAATTGTTCACGAGCTGCGGTTTCAGTCATACCTTTTGCTTTACGTAATTCAACTAAACGAGCAACATAGTTTTCACGAACATCTGCTGGGTTAATGATTGTAATGCCTTTACCTAGTTTAACACCTTGTGCTTCAGCTACACGTTGAACAGATGCAGGATCTGCTAAAAGCACACATTCCGCAATGCCTCGTTCTGCACAAAGTACGGCTGCTTTGATTGTACGAGGTTCATCACCTTCAGGAAGCACAATGCGTTTTTTCGCTGCACGAGCAAGTTCGGTCAATTGGAAACGGAATGCTGGTGGAGATAAACGACGTAAACGAGTAGAATCTGCAACTAGGTTATTGATAAAGTCAGCATTAAAGTGCTGGCTAGTGTATTGTTTGATGTTTTCAATACGCTCTTTATCATCAACAGGCACTTCAAGATTAAAGTTTTGTAAATTTAATGCTGTTTGCCAAGTATTACCTTCAATACGGAAGATTGGCAATTTTGCTTTTTCAAAAGCGGGTTGGCAAAGTTTATTGATTTGAGCATCAATTTTGTAACCGCCAGTTAATAAAAGGCCGCCGATTTCAATACCATTTGACGCTGCGAGAGCGGCTGCCACAAGTACATCTGGACGATCTGCTGAAGCGACTAATAAGCTGCCTGCACGGAAATGCTCAACCATATTTGGTAAACTTCTTGCGCAGAAAGTGATACCACGGATACGACGGTTAATATCTCCTTCAGTGATAATGGATGCACCTAAGTATTTCACTAAATCGATCGCACGTGTTGCGATTAAATCTGCTGACCAAGGCACGCAAGCTAATAATTTGATTGAGCTATTTGCAAATAATTTGCTCACTTCTGCTTCACATGCATGGCTATGTTGGAATGAATCAAAGATTTCAGCAAGATCAGGGCGTGTACGGCCAGATTCATCAACGGGTGCATTAAATTTATTTACAACCACGCCTAAAAGATTTGGATTGTTTTTACCACCAAATAGAGAGGCTGCTGCTTCTACGCGATCTTTTAATTCTGTTGGGGTTTCAGTTGCAGGTGCTGCAACTAATACGATTTCCGCATCTAATGCTTGTGCAATTTCATAGTTGATGCTATTTGCGTAACCGTGTTTTCTTGTAGGAATTAAGCCTTCAACCACAACGATATCGTTGTTTTTAGTTAATTGTTGGTGATTTGCCACAATTTTTTCTAACAATACATCAGACTGATTTTGCCCAATTAATGATTCTGCTACGCTTAACATAAACGGTTCAGAAGTTTCAAGGCTAGTGCTAGTGCGAATAATAGAAGTTGTGCGATCCAATTTATCTTCGCCAGTGCTTGGTTGAGAAACTGGTTTCATAAAAGCAACTTTTGCGCCTTTTTGTTCGAGAGAGTGGATTAATCCAAGACTAATGCTAGTTAAACCCACGCCTGTACTTACAGGGATAAGAATAATCGTGCGAGACATAGTTAAACCTTAATATGTATATGTTATAAATAAAAACTGCCGAAAAATTCGGCAGCTTGTTGTTGAATTAGAAACAAAGTTTTGCGGTATCTTGTGCGATAACCAATTCTTCGTTAGTTGGAAGAACAATTGCTTTAAATGCGGAATCATCAGTAGTGATTACGCCATCTTTACCAAAACGTGCAGCAAGATTTCGTTCGTTATCGATTTTAATGCCGAATAATCTTAAGTGATTTAAGGCTAATTCACGAACGTGCGCTGAGTTTTCGCCAATACCACCAGTGAATGCAATTGCATCTAAGTGATCATCGCCCAATACAGCCATATAAGCACCAATGTATTTCGCTAAACGATAGCTATAAACATTTAAAGCGCGTTTTGCTTCTGGTTTAGATGCGTCATCGTAGTTATCTTCAGCATAACGGCAGTCGCTTGTTACTTCAGTTAAACCTAAAAGACCCGATTTTTTCACTAAAGTCTCTTCAATTTGTTCCATAGACATACCTAAAGTTTTGTATAGGTAGAATACGATTGCGGGGTCAATATCGCCACAACGCGTACCCATTACTAAACCTTCTAGCGGAGTTAAGCCCATTGAAGTATCAATACATTGACCGTTACGCACAACAGAAACAGAACCACCATTACCTAAGTGACAAATAATAGCATTGACTTGGTCTGCAGGTTTGCCTACATATTCAGCGACTTCACGAGAAACGAAGTAGTGACTTGTTCCGTGTGCGCCATAGCGACGTACACCGTGTTCTTTATATAAAGAGTATGGAAGGGCATAAAGAAATGCTTCTTCAGGCATGGTTTGGTGGAATGCAGTATCAAAAACTACCACGTTTTTATCTTTTAAGTGCGGGAATGCGTTGAATGCTTCGCGAATACCGATTAAGTGCGCTGGATTGTGAAGTGGCGCAAATTGTGCAGCATCTTCAATACCTTTAACGACTTCATCAGTGATGATAACAGATTGGGTGTATTTTTCGCCACCATGCACGATACGGTGACCAATTGCCGCGATAGAGTTTTTAAGCTCATCTGTCATGATATTAGACGCAATAAAGGTAAGCGCTTCAGTATGAGCTGCACCTGCGCCTAAATCTGCGTTACCTTTCTCACCATTGAGTTTCCATTTGATACGCGCTTCTGGTAAGAAAAATGCTTCGGCTAAGCCGGATAATTTTTCTTCCCCTGTTGCTGGATCAAGAATTGCAAATTTTAGTGAAGAACTACCACAGTTAAGGATAAGAACAAGTTTTGACATGGGAACCCTATATTTGATTAAAGTTAATGGAAATCCACCTTGTAGATGGACTGAAAAAATCTGGCATAGGATACACCTTTTGACAAACAAAATAAATTCATCTCAGCATAAAAAGACAAGGATTTATGGAACTTTTTGAAAAATTAAACTTTTTCAGTAAGGTGACAATTTCAGGCAAACTGGGGTATGATAAGTGCGGTTGTTTTTTAAAGGTGTTTTTATGGCATTTTTTTCTATTTTAAAACAGGGACAAATTTATCTTAATACTTGGCCGCAGGAGGCTAAGTTAGGGATTATTTTCCCAGAAAACCGCATTATGAAAGCTACGAATTTTGCACAAAAATTTATGCCTTTTGTTGCTGTGTTTGCAATTCTATGGCAGCAGTTTTATGCAAAAAATGATTTGATGGCCTTTTCTATTGCAATTTTGACCGCACTTTTTGCTTTGCTTATTCCTTTTCAAGGTCTTTATTGGCTTGGTAAGCGTGCCAATACGCCGTTAGAAAATCAAAGTGCGGTATGGTTTTATGATATTTGCGAACGCTTAAAACAACGACATGAACCCTTGCCTTTTGTGCAAGATCAACCGACATACCAACATTTAGCAGAAGTCTTAAAGAAAGCTCAAAGCAAATTTGAACGAGCTTTTTGGCAGGAAATTTAGTTTACGCAAACGTTTTCTTTTTGGCTTTATTTTTGTAGAATACCTCGGTCGTTTTAAACGGCCGTTTTTCATTGAGAGATTTTTTAATGATCGATTACATTATTATTGGCATTATCGCTTTTTCCATTCTTGTCAGTTTATTACGCGGTTTTGTGCGCGAAGTGCTTTCACTAGGTAGCTGGGTTGTGGCATTTATTGTAGCAAGCCAGTTCTATCCTTATCTTGCCGCTTATCTTACGCAAATTGAATCAATGTATATTCGTAATGGAACCGCAATCGGGATTTTATTTGTACTGACTTTAATCGTGGGCGCCATAGTAAATTATGTAATTAGTCAATTAGTGGATAAGACGGGTTTAAGTGGCACCGATCGTGTTTTAGGTGTGGCTTTTGGCTTAGTGCGCGGTGCGCTAATTGTGGCTGCGTTGTTATTTTTTATGGATACTTTTACCAATTTTGAACAAACTGATTGGTGGAAAGAATCTCAATTAATACCGCACTTTGGTTTTATTATTGAATGGTTCTTTCAACAACTTCAGGCTAGTTCAAGTTTTTTAAATTCAACGCTTAATCAATAAGGAACACAAAATGTGTGGTATTGTCGGTATTGTTAGCCAAAGTCCGGTTAATGAATCTATTTATGCAGCATTAACTCTTTTGCAACATCGTGGGCAAGATGCTGCGGGCATAGTGACGGTTGATGATGAAAACCGTTTCCGCTTACGTAAAGCTAATGGTTTAGTGAGTGATGTGTTCCGTCAAGAGCATATGCTACGGTTGCAGGGAAATGCTGGATTGGGGCATGTTCGTTATCCTACAGCGGGGAGTTCTAGCGTCTCAGAGGCGCAGCCTTTTTATGTGAATTCCCCCTATGGTGTCACTTTGGTGCATAACGGTAATTTAACCAACTCAGTGGAGTTAAAAGAAAAAGTCTTTAAAACAGCTCGCCGCCATGTAAACACTAATTCAGATTCCGAACTTCTTCTTAATATTCTAGCCAATCACCTCGATCACATTCCTCAAGATCACCTCGATCCACAAGATATTTTCTATGCTGTTCGTAAAACTCACAAGGATGTTCGCGGTGCTTATGCTTGTTTAGCGATGATTATTGGGCATGGCATGGTTGCGTTTCGTGATCCTTTTGGCATTCGTCCTTTGGTGTTGGGTAAACGCGAAGAAAATGGAAAAACCGATTATATGTTTGCCTCTGAAACAGTGGCTTTAGATATTGTAGGTTTCGAGTTTGTGCGTGATATTGCTGCAGGTGAAGCCGTTTATGTGACGTTTGATGGCGAGCTTTATTCACAACAATGTACCGAAAGTGTCGGTGTTAAATCCTTGTATTTTTGAGTATGTTTATTTTGCACGCCCAGATTCAACGATTGATGGTGTCTCTGTTTATGCGGCACGTGTTCATATGGGGGAAAAACTCGGGAAAAAAATTGTAAAAGAATGGGCAGATGAAATTGATAATATTGATGTGGTCATTCCTATTCCTGAAACTTCAACAGATATTGCGTTACAAATAGCTCGTGTACTAGGGAAACCTTATCGCCAAGGATTTGTGAAAAATCGCTATGTTGGTCGTACGTTTATTATGCCAGGACAAGCACAGCGTATTAGTTCTGTTCGTCGCAAATTGAATACCATTAAAGCTGAATTTAAAGATAAAAATGTGTTATTGGTGGACGATTCTATCGTTCGTGGCACAACCTCTGAGCAAATTGTTGAAATGGCTCGCTCAGCTGGTGCGAAGAAAATTTACTTTGCCTCTGCTGCTCCTGAAATTCGTTATCCGAATGTATATGGTATTGATATGCCGAGTTGTGATGAACTGATCGCTTATGGGCGAAATGTTGATGAAATTGCAGAATTAATTGGCGTAGACAAATTAATTTTCCAAGATCTGACCGCACTTACTGAATCTGTTCAATTAGAAAACCCAGCCATTCAAGGTTTTGATTGTTCTGTTTTCACGGGAGAATATATTACAGGCGATATTAGTCCTGAATATCTTAATAAAATCGCAACTCAACGCAACGATAGTGCAAAGAAAAAACGTGAAAAACAAGCATCCAATCTTGAAATTTATAATGAACAATAAATGCTAGGTATTTAAAATCATCGCATTAAAAGTGCGGTGATTTTTTATTTGTTTTTTAGAATTTCTTCTAGATAGTTTTTGCAATCAGAATACTGAAATTGGAATCCCGAGTTGAGTAATTTTTCAGGCACAACATTTTGGCTTTCGAGTAATAGATTAGCTCGTTCGCCAAGCATGAAATGTAATAGCCATTTTGGAATGGTTGCAAAGGCAGGACGTTTTAATATTCGAGCCAAAGTGCGGTTAAATTTATGTTGTTTTATGGGATTCGGGGCGGTGAAGTTAAATGAGCCTTGGCACTCTGAATGATCGAGTAAAAATAAAATGCCATTGACCATATCTTCCAAAGCAATCCAGGGAAAATATTGCTCTCCATTGCCCAGTTTGCCGCCAAGTCCCCATTTGTATAAAGGCAACATTTGAGCAAGTGCGCCTCCTTTCTTAGAAAAGACCATGCCTGTTCGAATCAAACAAACCCTCGCATTAGCTTGTCGCGCAATATTTTCCCAATCTTGGCATAATTGTGCGGTGAAGGTTTTTGCTGTTTTGCTTGTTTCGGTAATTTTTTGTTCGTCTTGATCGCCGTAAATTCCAGTCGCTGAACCTGAAATAAAAATAGGGTGTTGCTGATATTGATTAATGAATTTAACCAGTTGGCTAGTGAGGCTTAAACGACTTTCTCGTAAAATAGATTTCTGATTTTTCGTCCAAGCTTTATGAAAAATCGGCTCACCAGCAAGATTGATGATGGCATCAAACTGTTCTTGTAAATCGAGTTCTGAAAGTGCGGTAATAAATTTGATGTTTTTTTGTTTTGAGATAGTGTGCGGCGTACTTGAGCGCGTTAAGATCGTTACTTGTTCATTGCGTAAGCAGAGTTGTTCAACAAGTGCTTTGCCGATAAGTCCCGTTCCTCCAGTTAATAAAATGTTCATTACAACGCGTTTTCAAATAAACGTTGAACATTTTTGAGTAAATCGACAATTTTTGTGTCACACGTTGGTGTGATAAAAATTGTGTCATCGCCTGCGATAGTACCTAAGATGCCTTCTGATTTTCCAATTGAATCGAGCAAACGAGCGATGAGTTGTGCCGCACCTGGAGAAGTCTTAATGACAATTAACATGTCATTATAATCAACGTCTAATACAAGATTTTTTAATGGACTACTGGTATTCGGAACACTCAATTCACTTGGTAAGCAATAGACCATTTCCATTTTGGTATTTCGGGTGCGAACAGCACCAAATTTGGTGAGCATTCTTGATATTTTTGATTGATTAATGCCTGTAAAGCCTTGTTTTTTTAAGGCATCGACAATCTCACTTTGAGAGCCAAAGCGTTCTTGATTGAGTAATTCTTTAAAAGCGCGAGTTAAATTGTCAGTCATTTTATTTTTCAATAGTCAAAATTTGCATAAGAATTGCATAAAAATTCATTTTCATCAACTTGAATGTGAATAAAAGTAAAGAGAAAGAAAAAATTACCTCAGAAATGTGAACTAGATCATAGAATGATATTTCTCTGTTTGTAATTGTGAGATGAAAATTTTAAAATCAGGTCATCTTAAATTAACTAACACATAAGGAGTATTTATGAAAGTTGCAGTATTAGGTGCCGCAGGCGGTATTGGTCAAGCATTAGCGTTATTACTAAAACTTCAGTTGCCTGCTGGTTCAGATTTAGCATTATATGATATTGCCCCTGTTACCCCAGGTGTTGCAGTGGATGTGAGCCATATTCCAACCGCAGTGAATGTGAAAGGTTTTTCTGGTGAAGATCCAACGCCTGCACTTGAAGGTGCGGATGTTGTATTAATTTCTGCTGGTGTTGCGCGTAAACCTGGTATGGACCGCTCTGATTTATTCAATATTAATGCAGGCATTGTTCGTGGTTTAATTGAGAAAGTCGCGGTTACTTGCCCGAAAGCATGCGTTGGTATCATCACTAACCCAGTAAATACTACTGTTGCGATTGCGGCTGAAGTATTGAAAAAAGCGGGCGTTTACGACAAACGTAAATTATTTGGTGTGACTACTTTAGACGTGTTACGTTCTGAAACCTTTGTGGCTGAATTAAAAGGTTTAAATGTTTCTCGTACGAGCGTTCCTGTTATTGGTGGTCACTCAGGTGTGACTATTCTTCCATTACTTTCTCAAGTTCAATATGCTGAATGGAATGAAGATGAAATCGAACCATTAACAAAACGTATCCAAAATGCAGGTACAGAAGTTGTCAATGCAAAAGTGGGTGGCGGTTCTGCAACCCTCTCAATGGCGCAAGCTGCAGCGCGTTTTGCTCGTTCTTTAGTGAAAGGATTGAGTGGCGAGACAGTTGTTGAATGTACTTATGTTGAAGGGGATGGCAAATATGCTCGTTTCTTCTCTCAGCCAGTTCGTTTAGGCAAAGAAGGTGTAGAAGAAATTTTACCAATTGGTCCATTAAGCAATTTTGAACAACAAGCCTTAGAAAATATGTTGCCGACTTTACGTGCAGATATTGAATTAGGCGAAAAATTTATTAATGGTTAATCATTAAAAAATAAGGGGGAGTTAGCTCTCTTTTTATGTTTCGATAAAAAAGCCACCATTTGGTGGCTTTTGTTTGTATCTTTATTATTTCTGACGCATTGCAGGGAATAAGATAACATCACGAATTGATGGTGCATTTGCATAAAGCATCGCTAGACGGTCGATACCTAAACCTTCCCCAGCTGTTGGTGGTAAGCCGTGTTCTAGTGCAACAACAAAGTCTTCATCTTTAAACATCGCTTCATCATCGCCCGCTTCTTTCGCAGCCACTTGTGCATCAAAACGTTCATTTTGATCTTCCGCGTCATTTAATTCTGAGAAACCATTACCAATTTCACGTCCGCCGATGAATAATTCAAAACGGTCAGTCACTTCAGGGTTTTCATCATTACGACGTGCAAGTGGCGAAATTTCCGCAGGGTGAGCCATTAAGAAGGTTGGTTGAATTAAGTGATGTTCAGCCACTTCTTCAAAAATTGCGTTCACAATACTGCCTAAACCCCAAGATTTTTGTACTTCAATACCTAAGCGTTCTGCCGTGGCTTTTGCACGATTAAAGTCATATAAATCTTCTTTTACGATACCTTTGTCTGCACCATATTTAATGGTTGCATCGTGTAACGTAATACGTTCGAATGGTTTGCCGAAGTCAAATTCTAAATCACCGTATTTCACAATGGTTGTACCAAGAATATCAATCGCTAATTTACGAAGAAGTTCTTCGGTGTTATCCATTAAATCGTGGTAATCTGCATAGGCTTGATAGTATTCAAGCATAGTAAATTCTGGATTATGACGAACAGAAACCCCTTCATTACGGAAGTTACGGTTTAATTCAAATACTCGTTCAAAGCCACCCACTACTAAGCGTTTTAAATAAAGTTCAGGTGCGATACGTAAATACATATCCACATCTAATGCATTGTGATGAGTCACGAAAGGACGCGCAGATGCGCCGCCTGGAATCACTTGTAACATTGGCGTTTCCACTTCCATAAAGCCTTTAGAAATGAAATATTCACGAATACCCGCGACAACTTTAGAACGAATAATAAAAGTGCGGCGAGATTCTTCGTTAGAAATTAAATCTAAATAACGTTGGCGATAACGAACTTCTTGGTCGGTTAAACCATGGAATTTGTCTGGTAATGGGCGAAGTGCTTTGGTTAAAAGTTGAACTTCCGTAGTTTTAACGGTGAGTTCATCAGTTTTTGTTTTAAATAAAGTGCCTTTAATGCCAACGATATCACCTAAATCCCAAGTACCAACGTCATCTTTATAAACACCTTCAGGCAAATTATCGCGTGCAACGTAAAGCTGGATTTTACCGCTCATATCTTGAATGGTGATAAAAGTTGCTTTACCCATTGCACGGCGAGTCATAATACGACCAGCAACTTGTACTTCAATGCCTTTTTCTTTTAAGATTTCCCCGTCTTCTGAATCATATTGATTGTGTAAATCTTGTGCGAGAGCATCACGACGAAACTTGTTTGGAAATGCATTACCTTTTGCACGTAATGCGGCTAATTTTTCACGACGAACGAGCATTTCGCCATTGAGATCTAATTCTTTAACTTCTTGTTCTGACATATTGTTTACCTTTTTTATAAATTAATAAGAAATTTTTATTTTCTTTGTTTACTTTAGGAGCTGTCGAAGACTAAAGGAAATATATTATCGAAAGCCCCCTTCCGTTGCTTCGCGCCACTTTCCCCCGTAAACAGGGGAAGGCAAAAATTTTATAATCCAGCCTTGAGACTCGCTTCAATAAATCGATCTAAATCCCCGTCTAATACGGCTTGCGTATTACGGTTTTCTACGCCAGTACGTAAATCTTTAATGCGTGAATCGTCTAATACATAAGAGCGAATTTGGCTTCCCCAACCAATGTCAGATTTATTATCTTCCATTGCTTGCTTATCTGCATTTTTCTTTTGTAATTCAAGCTCATACAATTTCGCTTTTAATTGTTTCATTGCTTGATCTTTGTTCTTGTGCTGTGAACGGTCGTTTTGACATTGCACCACAATGCCACTTGGCATATGGGTAATTCGCACCGCACTTTCAGTTTTGTTTACGTGCTGACCACCTGCTCCTGATGCACGATAAACATCAATACGTAAATCAGCAGGATTGATTTCAATATCAATATCATCATCAATTTCAGGGTAGACAAATGCCGCACTGAACGATGTATGACGACGGTTATTGGAATCAAATGGACTTTTACGCACCAAACGATGAATACCGGTTTCTGTTCGTAACCAACCAAAAGCATATTCACCGCTCACTTTAATCGTTGCCGATTTCAATCCAGCTACATCACCGTCAGAGACTTCCATCAGTTCAGTTTTAAATCCCTTGCTTTCAGCCCAACGGAGATACATACGGAGCAACATTTCTGTCCAATCTTGAGCTTCCGTACCGCCCGAACCAGCTTGTAAGTCCACATAGCAATCGCAAGCATCATGTTCGCCACTAAACATTCGACGGAACTCTAATTTTTCGAGTTGTTGTTCGAGTTCATCTAATTCAGCTACCGCTTCATTGAAGGTGTCTTCGTCTTCTGCTTCGATGGCAAGTTCTAATAATCCATCAACATCTTCTAAACCTTGTTCTAAATTTTTGATGGTATTTACAACTTGTTCTAAAGAAACGCGTTCTTTACCAAGCGCTTGGGCTTTATCCGGATCATTCCAAACATCTGGCTGTTCTAATTCCGCATTGACTTCTTCTAAACGCTCAACTTTGGCATCGAAGTCAAAGATACCCCCGAAGCACCGAAGTGCGGTCGGATAAGTCGGTGATTTTATTTTTTACAGGATTGATTTCAAACATAATAAATTCACTGTGTGATAAAGTGTGGAATTATATGCTATTTTCTGGTTTTTGGATAGTTTGACCTTGCAGAAATTAGCAATCTCTCTATAATTTCAGACTTTCTTACTCAAGCTAATTTAGGAACAAAAAATGAAGAAAATTTTTACCGCACTTTTGTGCGTGGCTGCGGCTAATACAATGGCAAACGATGCCACGATTAAAAGCAAATTACAGTCTCTTGGCGCATCAAATATTGATGTGAAATCCTCGCCAATTTCAGGTATCAAAACTGCCGTAACAGATCAAGGCGTACTTTATGTGACGGAAGATGGAAAATATGCTTTCCAAGGTAAACTTTACGAGCTCACGAATAATGGTCCTGTTGATGTAGCGGGTAAAATTTTAGTGGATAAACTTAATTCTTATAAAAACGAGATGATTGTTTATCCCGCTAAAAATGAAAAGCATGTTGTGACGGTATTTATGGATATTACTTGCCATTATTGCCATTTATTACATCAGCAATTAAAAGAATATAACGATCTTGGAATTACTGTACGTTATTTAGCTTTCCCTCGCGCAGGTATGAATAATCAAACGGCGAAACAAATGGAAGCGATTTGGACGGCGAAAGATCCCGTTTTTGCTTTAAACGAAGCTGAAGACGGCAATTTACCAAAAGAAGTTAAAACGCCAAATATCGTGAAAAAACATTATGAATTAGGTATTCAATTTGGTGTACGAGGAACACCAAGTATTGTTATCTCAACTGGTGAGCTTATTGGCGGTTATTTAAAACCAGCTGATTTATTAAGAGCTCTTGAAGAAACGGCACAATAATTTTATAATAAAGAACAAGGGGCAGTTGCCTACCCCTTGTATTTAGTCGGTTATGCTTAATATGCTGGGGAGCTTAAAAGCATTAACAATACTAAGACTATGATATAAATACATAATTTAGGCATTATTAAAATCCTTAGCTGACACAATAGTTAGACTAATGGTCAGTAGGGCTTTTAACCCCTGTCAGCATTCAGGGTTAAAAGCCCTGACCGACAGGAAAAAGTATAGATAAAAGAGCTGTTGATTTCAACAGCTTTTTGCTTTTAGGTATGAATTAATATCCAGTGAAAAAACTTATCAAACGCCGTGAAATTCCAGTTGGAAATTCTGTTTCAACCCATCCGTTATTAGATCGCCTTTATCGCGCTCGTCATATTAAAAACACCAAAGAATTAGACCGCACTTTGAAATCAATGCTCAATCCAAATCAATTATATGGCATTGATCAAGCGGTAAATTTATTAGTTGAAGCCTATCAACAACAGCAAAAAATAGTGATTGTTGGGGATTTCGATGCTGATGGTGCAACCAGCACAGCATTGAGTGTGCTGGCTTTAAGACAACTTGGTTTTTCCGATGTAGATTACCTTGTACCAAATCGATTTGAACAAGGTTATGGTTTGAGTATTCCTGTGGCTGAAATGGCTCTTGAAAAGGGCGTTCAGTTATTAATGACGGTGGATAACGGTGTTTCATCTTTTGAAGGCGTTGCATTTTTGAAAGAGAAAGGCATTCGAGTTTTAGTCACGGATCATCATTTACCTCCCGAAACTTTGCCGCTAGCCGATGCTATTGTTAATCCTAATTTAAGTCAGTGTGGTTTCCCTTCAAAATCTTTAGCGGGCGTTGGTGTTGCGTTTTATTTGATGTTAGCCGTACGAGCAAAATTTCGTGAACTCGGTATTTTTACTGCAGAAACACAACCTAATTTTACTGACTTGCTAGATCTAGTGGCATTGGGTACTGTCGCTGATGTTGTGCCTTTAGACCAAAATAATCGTATCCTTGCTTATCAAGGCTTAATGCGGATTCGTGCACGGCGTTGTCGTCCTGGTATTGTTGCGTTGGCTGAAGTGGCTAACCGTAATGTTGAACAGTTTACTTCAAGTGATCTTGGTTTTTGTATCGGACCTCGTTTAAATGCAGCAGGGCGTTTAGACAATATGTCGATTGGGGTAGAGCTTTTGCTGGCGGACGACATGCTAAAAGCCAGAGAATTGGCTTTAGATCTTGATCAACTCAATCAAACGCGTAAAGAGATTGAAGCAGGTATGAAGCTTGAGGCGCTAGAAATTTGCCAAAATCTCACCGCTCTTTTTAAAGAGTTACCTTCGGGGATTACACTTTATCAACCAGATTGGCATCAGGGCGTATTAGGCATTGTGTCATCTCGGATTAAAGAGCAATATCACCGTCCTGTGATTGCTTTTGCACAAGATAGTGAGGGAACCTTGAAAGGTTCTGCGCGTTCTATCGAAGGTTTGCATATGCGTGATGTTTTAGAACGTATTCATTCGCAACATCCTAATATGATTTTAAAATTTGGTGGCCATGCTATGGCTGCGGGATTAAGCCTCCGAGAAGAACACTTTGACGATTTCCAACATGTTTTTAATCAAACCGTTGCCGATTGGCTTGATGAAGAACATTTACAAGGTGTCATCTGGACCGATGGCGAATTAAATTCAAATGAATTTAATCTTGAAACGGCGGAACTGATAAAATCAGCAGGCCCTTGGGGACAAGCTTTCCCAGAGCCTTGTTTTGATGGCGAATTTAAAATTTTAGACCAGCGTGCAATTGGACAAAATCAAAACCATCTCAAAATGTTAGTAGAGCCAAAACAAGGCGGGCCTTTATTAGATGCCGTTGCGTTTAATATTGACACAAGATTGTATCCCGATCTTTCAATTAAACAGGCGAGATTTGCATATAAATTGGATGTTAATGAGTTTCGTGGTAACCGAAATGTACAGCTTTTAGTGGAATATATTGAAGCGATTGATGAGTAATGTTTTGAAATTTTATGGATTATTCGTATTAGGTTTATTTGGGTTTACATCATCGGCTATAGCTGAAGTAAATCAAAAAGAATTTTCTACTCAAAATCCACCGCACTTACCATCTTCTGATGTCATGCATTTTGAAGATGGGCGGGATTATTTTTCTTATCAAGAGCCTATTGAACAAGCACCTAGAGCGGATAAAAAAATACGTATTCAATTCTTTTTTGATTACGATTGCCGCGTATGTTCGTCAGCGCAAGATATTTTGGAGCTTTATAGTCAAATGCGTACAAATAAAGTTGCGTTGGAACAATATCCTATTGCAACTGCCGAATAGTCAGTTTAGCGCACGCATTTTTTATACCTTGCAAGCACTAAGTGCGGGTGAATTATCTAATGTTTTATAATTTGAAACTTCAGAAAAATCCCGTTATGCAGAGTTGTCTGCGACAAATAAAATTCAACAATGGGCGGAAGAACAAGGGCTAGATAAGCCGTTATTTATTCAAACTGAAAATTCAGAAAGAGTAAAAGAACAAATTCAAGATGCGATTGAATTGACGGAAGAATATGGTGTGTTTACCTATCCTTACGTTGTCATTGGGGGAAAATATGTACTCACGGCGAGCACGCTTTATAATGATGATTATAGCGTGGCTGTGCTAGATTTTTTGGTAAATAAAATAGAACAGGAACAAAAGTGATGAAAATCGGAATTGTTGGCGCAATGGCGCAAGAAGTAGAAATTTTAAAAAATTTAATGGTAGAGAGAACTGAAACTCAAGTAGCAAGTGCGGTCATTTTTGAAGGCAAAATTAACGGTAAAAATGTTGTATTATTACAATCAGGCATTGGCAAAGTGGCAGCTGCCATTGGCACGACGGCATTATTGCAATTAGCCAAGCCAGATTGTGTGATCAATACTGGCTCTGCAGGTGGGGTAGCAAAAGGCTTAAAAGTGGGGGATATTGTGATTTCTGATGAAACACGCTATCACGATGCGGATGTGACCGCTTTTGGCTATGAAAAAGGGCAGTTACCTGCTAATCCTGCGGCATTTTTATCGGACAAAAAATTAGCAGATCTCGCTCAAGAAATTGCAGAAAAGCAAGGGCAATCAGTAAAACGTGGTTTAATTTGCTCTGGCGATAGTTTTATTAATAGTGAAGACAAAATTGCACAAATAAAAGCAGACTTCCCGAATGTGACGGGGGTTGAAATGGAAGCGACAGCAATTGCACAAGTTTGCTATGCGTTTAATGTGCCTTTTGTGGTGGTTCGAGCAATTTCTGATGGCGGCGATGGCAAAGCAAGTATGTCTTTTGAAGAGTTTTTACCATTAGCGGCGAAGCAGTCTTCGGCGTTAGTGTTAGGGATGATTGACAGACTGTAGTAATAATCTTTTAATAAGATAATAAATTCTAAAATTAAAGGCATAGCTTATTAGCTATGCCTTTTTATATGAGCCAATTAGAATTTATAGTTTAAACTCAGAATATAAGTTCTTCCACGTGCAAAGTTATAAAGCACGGTTTTATCTTTTCCTCCATCTTCACAATCCTTACTTTTACTACAAATTGAATTATTTAAACTTGAATAATATCTTTGCGAAGCCGCGTCATTTCCAGCATCTAATGGATCAACATAACGTTTATCTAATAGATTTTGTACTTCCGCTTTAATAATCAAATCTTTGATTGGTTCATAGCTGACGTGTAAATCTAAAATAATCGGTTGTTTTTTAATCTCTTCTGTTTTTTTCACGGCATAGTAAGTTCTGTCGCCCGCAGTATATTGTTCATAGCGAGAGCCATTGATATATTCTTCTTCAATTGTCGCACGTTTACTTTTTCCATAATAACGAGCTGCCATACCTAAGGTTAATTTTTGATCAAACCAACGTGTACCAAGCTCTAATCTGCCGTAGTCCTTTGGTAACATAGTGATACGTGATAAACCATAACCTTGTTGCAAAATATCTTTATTTGAAGCATTATTTGGACGTGGGCTGGCATCGGCATAATTGGTTGGCTGATTAGTGCGTTGATAAGCGTAAGAGACATTCGCAAAAAAACGTCCCATATCATAATTAAGCTCTAACTCGGCACCGCTTTTTTTCACGATAGGTTGATAATTTTGATGTGCGATGGTAAAGCGAAAACCATTACTGCTTGCCCACGTAGGTACAACGCCATCTCGCCACCAAACACCGTAAACATTATGGATATAGTTTTTAATAAAGCTACGATAACCCACTAATTTGATGCCTAGCACATCGTCTTGAGTGAATAGACCTTTTTTATAAGTATTAAAGCCTAGTTGATAGGTGTCAGATTGTTCAGGTTTTAATGCCGTGTTTACCCCTGCATTAGACACTTGAGAAAAAAACATCTCTTGAATATTCGGCATTCTGTGTGTGCGTGAATAAGTGAAAAATGGCATAAAATAATCACTTAGCTCTGCACTTAATGTAGCGGAATGATTGAATGCCTTTTTATGGCCTGATTTATGCAAAATCGGTTCATTAATTTGTGTTTGTGTATTTTCATATCCAACATACTCACCATTAAACGCATAATGGGTAAAATTCACGCTGTAATTTAAATGGTAAATACCTTTAGAAAGTGCGGTATCAAAATACACTGTTTTAAATTTTTGCTTGCCAGATGGTTGTAAAATCACTGAACGTTGAGGCAGTAAATTTTGACTACCCCCTAGTGACCCATCTGTATACTTGTAACGACCAGGTTCGCCTGATGCTCCTTTGTAAAATAAACTTAGCTCTTCTGGAAAACGGTTTTTACTGTATTCATTGGTAAAATAGTTAAAACCTAATGTGGTTTTTAAATCGATTTCTTTTGGCAGTAAGAAAGTATGGCTGTTGTTAATATCAATAATATTTGCCATATTTTTTGTGATAAGTTTATCTCTAACTCGCCAACCTGCAAAAAATCCACCTTTAGGATAAATGGTTTTACCAATGTTATGTGCAGCCATTAAATTAAGATCAAGATAGCTGTTATTATTGAAGTTATAATTGACTTGGTAATTACGGTTTTCAATTTTGCGAGAACCAATTTTATTATCCAATGTACGTATTTGCGCTCCTAAATTTTGGTGATCATCGCCATATTCAAATTTTAACAAATGGCTACGGGAGCGAGATTGCAAACTACCCGGTTCAATAGGCGCAACACTATATTGATCTTTATTATCTTCAAATGATTTGTCGGTTCCTTTAACACCAAAATTATCATCTTCACTACCCTGTAATTCTGGTATATTTTCTGGTTTTATTTTTTGTGTTATTAATTTTTTGAGAATTTCTTTTCTAACGTTTGCTTTAGGATCACTACGACTATAAAAATTACACATAAAACCATTGTTCTCTGCTAACTCAGGAGTTGGCTTGTTACAAGACCAAGCGTTCTTACTTAGATCAGGAGTCCACTGTCCAGCTGAATTTAAAACATAACCTGAAGTGCGGAAATAAGCTTCTTTTTCTTTCGCAAGAATATCCTGCCCTAATGATGCTAATCGTTCTCCACCACCGATACGATAATCTTGTGAAACTTCACGTTGGCTATAACCATACACCATGCCTACATAGCCACCATTATCAAGCCATTTTCTACCTGCAGTCATCGTCATAAAATTGGATTTAGTGGCATTGCTCCCTGTCATTCCTTTCAGAATAATGCCAAATGGTTTGTCATCAGTAATGACATCATTAACGCCTAATGTTCTAAAATTAGCACTGCCCGCTAACGCATTTATACCGCTTGATCCTGAAAAGTTGCTTTTATTAATATCTACACCTGCAATAAAATTAGGATCGATTGCCGCACCAAATTGAGAACTCCCGCCTGATTGACCAGAGTCTAAGGCTGTAGAATAGAAGGTCTGGGTTACACCATCAACCATCGTATTGACACGACCTAATCCATTTTCGCCACGAATATTTACAGAAACGACACCCGAGCCTTTATCTTGTTGAGTAAATGCACCAGGGATACTTCGAATGACTTGATCGATAGTCTGGGTTTCTTTAAAAATATGCTCTCGGGTACTTTTCGCTTTTGCTTCCGTAAAAGGTTTTTTATCGTTAGCGACATTTTTTTCTACTACATCAATTTGCTCTAGAGTTTCTTCTGCCTGAGCTTCCACAATAGATACACTTATTGTATTGATAAGACAAAATGTAATTAAATTTAATCGAATAACTTTCTGCATTATTACTTCCTTATTTTTTTGAAAAAGATTCGCATTATCTTATTGTATTTTGTAAAACTCAATAAATTTTTATTAAAATTAATACAAAACTCTAAAAAAATGAAAAAAATTAATTTTAAAAGATAGGGGATAAGTGGGTTAGCTCTTTAACTAAAAAAGCTTATAGGAGCGCGTTTGTTATTTTTTACTCTTTGTTAGTGGATCTTGAGTTAAGTTTGAAAGGTGGCAATAGCGAAATAGAGTGTTTGTCTTTATAATACGTCAACTTTTGATAAGCAAAGGATAAGTTATATGGGAACGATTATTACCGTTGATGGCCCTAGTGGTGCTGGGAAAGGCACGCTTTGTTATGCGTTGGCAGAAAAGCTAGGTTATGCATTATTGGATAGTGGAGCAATTTATCGCGTTACAGCATTAGCTGCATTACAACGTAAAACTGATTTAACAAATGAATCGGCGTTAGCTGAATTAGCTCGTCACCTAGATATTCAATTTATTCCTCAAAATGGCGAGGTGAATATTTTGCTTGCTGGCATGAATGTAAGCCATTTAATTCGCACTCAAGAAGTCGCTGATGCTGCATCTAAAGTAGCTGTGTTCCCTGAAGTGCGGTCAGCTTTGTTACAACTTCAACAAGACTTTGCGAAAAATGAAGGTTTAATTGCGGATGGTCGTGATATGGGGACTGTGGTATTCCCGAATGCTCAAGTGAAGTTATTTTTAGATGCGAGTGCTGAAGAACGTGCAAAAAGACGCTATAAACAGTTGCAAAATAAAGGAATAAATGGTAACTTTGCGCAGATTTTAGCCGAGATAAAAGAGCGTGATTTTCGTGATAGAAATCGAGAGGTTGCGCCTCTAAAACCGGCTGATGATGCTTTGTTATTGGATAGCACAACGTTGAGTATTGGTGAAGTTATTGATCAGGCGTTAGCTTATATTCAAGAAAAGGTGTCAGTTTCGATTTAACTGTTTGTTCAAGGAAGAATAAGCATTTATCCTCAACCCCGCATTTTATGGATTTTAATGTGGATGTTATTAACTTAAATTAAGAAGATTATTTATATGTCAGAATCTTTTGCTCAACTTTTTGAAGAATCATTAAAAGGCCTTGAAACTCGTCAAGGTTCAATCGTTAGCGGTACTGTAGTAGCTATCCAAAAAGGCTTTGTGCTTGTTGATGCAGGTTTAAAATCTGAGTCTGCAATCCCAGTTGCTGAATTCTTAAATGCACAAGGCGAACTTGAAATCCAAGTTGGCGATACTGTAAATGTTGCATTAGATGCAGTTGAAGATGGTTTCGGTGAAACTAAACTTTCTCGTGAGAAAGCTGTTCGTCACGAATCTTGGATTGAATTAGAAAAAGCTTACGAAGAAAAAGCGACCGTTATCGGTTTAATCAACGGCAAAGTGAAAGGTGGCTTCACAGTTGAGTTAAACGGTGTTCGTGCATTCTTACCGGGTTCTTTAGTTGATACTCGTCCAGCGCGTGAAGCAGATCACTTACTTGGTAAAGAATTAGAATTCAAAGTAATCAAATTAGATCAAAAACGTAACAACGTTGTTGTTTCTCGTCGTGCAGTGATTGAATCTGAAAACAGCCAAGAACGTGAACAAGTATTAGAAAATCTTGTTGAAGGTTCAGAAGTTAAAGGTATCGTTAAAAACTTAACTGAGTACGGTGCATTCGTTGATCTTGGTGGTGTTGATGGTTTATTACATATCACAGATATGGCTTGGAAACGTGTTAAACATCCAAGCGAAATCGTGAATGTTGGCGATGAAGTTACTGTTAAAGTATTAAAATTTGATAAAGATCGTACTCGTGTATCTTTAGGCTTAAAACAATTAGGTCAAGATCCATGGGCTGCAATTGCTGAAAATCACCCAGTAAACAGCAAATTAACTGGTAAAGTAACTAACTTAACAGACTATGGTTGTTTTGTTGAGATCTTAGATGGCGTTGAAGGTTTAGTTCACGTTTCTGAAATGGATTGGACTAACAAAAATATCCACCCATCTAAAGTTGTTAGCTTAGGCGATACTGTTGAAGTAATGGTATTAGAAATTGATGAAGAACGTCGTCGTATTTCTTTAGGCTTAAAACAATGTAAAGCTAACCCATGGACTCAATTTGCTGAAACTCACAATAAAGGCGATAAAGTAACTGGTAAAATCAAGTCTATCACTGATTTCGGTATCTTCATCGGTCTTGAAGGTGGTATCGATGGTTTAGTTCACTTATCTGATATTTCTTGGAATGTATCAGGTGAAGAAGCTGTTCGTAACTACAAAAAAGGTGACGAAGTTTCTGCAGTAGTATTAGCTGTTGATGCAGTGAAAGAACGTATCTCTTTAGGTATCAAACAACTTGAAGAAGATCCATTCAATAACTTCGTAGCGATCAATAAAAAAGGCGCTGTAGTATCTGCAACAGTAGTTGAAGCAGATGCAAAAGGTGCTAAAGTTGAATTAGCGGGCGGCGTTGAAGGTTATATCCGCGCAGCTGATTTAACAAATGAAGTTGCTGCAGGTGATGTAGTTGAAGCTAAATACACTGGTGTAGATCGTAAATCTCGTATCGTTCACTTATCAGTGAAAGCAAAAGACCAAGCTGAAGAAGCTGCTGCAGTTGCAAATGTGAATAACAAACAAGAAGAAGTTGCTATTCCAAACGCAATGGCTGAAGCATTTAAAGCAGCTAAAGGTGAATAATTAATTCACTTAATAAGGCTGGGCTCATGTCCAGCCTTATTTTTAGGGCTTATTGCTAATAGATTGAAATAATGTATTAGCAATAAATCTTAATTTGAATAATATTAAGGGAGAAAAGACGATGACTAAGTCAGAACTTATAGAAAAATTATTAGCGAAACATCCGACTTTACCCGTAAAAGAAATCGAAAATATGGTAAAAGATATTTTGGAATTTATTTCTCAATCTCTTGAAAATGGTGATCGTGTTGAGTTGAGAGGATTTGGTAGTTTTTCACTACATTATCGTAATCCTCGTTTAGGGCGTAATCCAAAAACGGGTGATTCTGTTAAATTAGAAGCTAAATCTGTACCGCACTTTAAAGCTGGTAAAGAATTAAAAGAGCGTGTAGATATTTATTAATAAAATTATGCTCGAATATGCCTTTCAAACTACAACGTTTGCCATTATTTAAAAAAACATATTTTAAGGAAATGTTATGATTAAATATATTTTAGGTATTGTGATTTTTATCGCTATCGTGTTGGTTGCAATTACCATTGGGGCAAATAACGATCAAGTTATTACATTTAATTATATTGTGGCGGAAAGTCAGCTCCAACTATCAACTCTTGTTGCTATTTTATTTGGATTAGGTTTGATTCTTGGCTGGTTAATCACTGCTTTTTTCTATCTTAAGTTAAAACTTAAAAATATGGCATTAGCTCGCCAAGTTAAGCGCCAAACTTTACAAATCAACGAGTTGACTACTGTGCGCGATAAGGTCGCCTGATGCTAGAATTACTCTTTCTACTATTGCCTATTGCTGCAGCCTATGGTTGGTACATGGGGCAGCGTAGTGCAAAGAAAGATCAAGATGATATTAGTAATAAACTCTCCCGAGATTATGTTACGGGGGTAAACTTCTTACTTTCCAATCAAACCGATAAAGCTGTAGATTTGTTTTTGGACATGCTTCAGAAGCAAGAAACTGAAAATGAAATCGAAAGCCACTCCCAATTTGAAGCTGAGCTTACACTTGGCAATCTATTCCGTTCTAGAGGCGAAGTTGATCGTGCATTGCGTATTCATCAGGCTTTAGACCTTAGCCCTAATTATACATTTGAACAAAAATTACTCGCAAAGCAACAGCTTGCTAGAGATTTTATGGTGGTTGGTTTTTTTGACCGGGCTGAAAATCTTTATATTTTATTAGTGGATGAACCTGAGTTTGCAGAAAATGCTTTACAGCAACTTTTAGTGATTTATCAAAAAACTAAAGAATGGAAAAAAGCGGTTAATATTGCTGAAAAACTCGCTAAAATAAAACAACAAGAGAATAATATTGAACTTGCGCAATGTTATTGTGAATATTCACAAAGTTTAGAGCCTGAAAGTGCGGTTGAAAAACGCAGTTTTTTACAAAAAGCTTTGTTAGTTTCTCCTACTTGTGTTCGTGCTTCTTTATTACTTGCAAATTTAGAAATGCTTGAAGGTCAATACCAACAAGCGGCAAAAATATTAGAAAATGTTTTAGAGCAAAATCCAGATTATACGGGTGAAATTTTGTCACCTTTAAAACATTGTTATGAAGAATTAAATCAGTTAGATAACTTTGAGTTATTCTTAATTCGTGCTGGCCAAATTACTAATAATGACGAAGTAGAGCTAGCTTTGGTCAAATTAATTGAAGAAAAAGATGGTAAGTCTGCTGCTCAGGCTAAGCTTTATCAGCAACTCACGAAAAAGCCAAGTACTTTAATTTTCCATCGTTTTATGCAGTATCAAATTGATGATGCAGAAGACGGGCGGGGAAAAGAAAGCTTAATTTTATTACATAAAATGGTTGGCGAAAGGATTAAGCAAACATCGCCTTATCGTTGTACAAATTGTGGTTATCAAATCCATAAGCTATTATGGAATTGCCCATCTTGCCGTCAATGGGAAAGTATTAAACCAGTTTCAAGTCAAGAACATAATTAATTGATACTCAGCGAGGTAACATTATGACAAGCAAAATTATTGTGGCATTGGACTATGAGAAAGAAGCAGAGGCTCTTGCTTTAGTTGATCAAATTGATCCGAGTTTGTGTCGATTAAAAGTGGGTAAAGAAATGTTTACTACACTTGGTATTAATTTTGTAAAACAATTACATCAACGTAATTTCGATGTTTTCTTAGATCTTAAATATCATGATATTCCAAATACTGTAGCAAGAGCAGTTCGTTCTGCTGCTGATTTAGGCGTATGGATGGTGGATTTACACGCAAGTGGTGGCTTGCGTATGATGGAAGAAGCCAAGAAAATTCTTGAACCTTATGGGAAAGATGCGCCATTGCTTATTGCCGTGACGGTATTAACCAGTATGGAAGACTTGGATTTATTACAAATTGGAATTAATGCATCACCAATGGAACAAGTTGTACGCTTAGCTCATTTAACCCAACGGTCAGGTTTGGATGGCGTAGTCTGTTCCCCTCAAGAAGTTGAAATTTTACGTAATACTTGTGGTAAAGAGTTTAAATTAGTTACACCAGGGATTCGTCCAATAGGAACTGATTTTGGCGATCAAAGACGTGTAATGACACCTACCGCAGCAATTCGTGCTGGTTCAGATTATTTAGTGATAGGGCGTCCTATTACTAAAGCTGATAATCCAGCAGAGGTTCTTCGTTCTATTAATGCATCTATTGGGTAATTATGATGTCAGATTCTGTTTTAGTGTATTCAACAGATGTGGGTCGAATTAAAGAGGAAAAGGCTTCTGTAGTTCGCCCCAAAGGAGACGGTGTTGTACGTATCCAAAAACAAACGAGTGGTAGGAAAGGTGCGGGCGTATCGGTTATAACTGGTTTAGATTTATCTGATGAGGAATTGAAAAAATTAGCGGCTGAATTAAAAAAACGTTGTGGATGTGGTGGCTCAGTTAAAAATGGAATAATTGAGATTCAAGGTGAAAAGCGTGATTTGCTCAAGCAATTGTTAGAGCAAAAAGGGTTTACCGTTAAATTATCAGGTGGATGATTAAAAAGGCGCATTAGCGCCTTTTTTGTTAAAGATTTAAAATTTCTTTAACGAAAGGGATCGTAAGATTTCGTTGTGCTTGTAACGAGGCTTTATCTAGTAGATCAAGTGCTTCAAATAAAGTATGCATATCTCGTGCTAGTCGTGTAAGTAAAAAATTTGCAGTTTCGTCAGATAATTGGAATCCTCGTTGGTAAGCTGTATGCTGTAGCACTTCGACTTTTTGTTCATCTGTTAATGAATTTAATTGATAAATTTCGCCCCAAGTTAAGCGAGAGTTCAAATCAGGCAATTTTACAGAAAGTGCAGAAGGAGATTTATCTGCACTAATTAGTAACAGCGTTTTTCCGCTTGCTTTAATTCGATTAAACAGATCAAAAATAGCTAGTTCCCATTCATCATTTCCTATGACGCTTTGTAAATCATCTAAGCATACCAATTCTTGCTGTTCTAAATTTTCCAGAACTGCGGTAGAAAAATATTGAGATTTGCTAAGGGGGACATAAATAGCAGTACGTTGATTGATTAAATATTCGTTACTGAATGCTCTAAGCAGGTGAGTTTTTCCAGAACCTTTATTTCCCCAAATATAGAAAAACTGTTGTTTTAAATCAGATGAATTTTTGCGTAAAGAATCGAGCAATAAAAGATTATTATCGCCGTAAAAGTTTTCTAATGTGGCATCATCAATTTGATGAATGGGTAAGGGAAGCTGCTTATTCAAATATTTATGTATTACAGATTATAAGTAAGAAAAAGGGCTAAATTGGTATTTAACCCTTTTAAAAGGAATCTTATTCTACTTCATTTTTTGCTTTCGGTAAAACAAGGTTTAAGATGATAGCAACAATCGCACACAAGCTGATACCTTTTAGTGATACGTTACCCACATCTACAAACATATTGCCGATACCAAATGTCATGACGACAGAAATAATACACAGATTACGTGCTTCGGTAACATCAACTTTGCCACGAATTAAGGTGCTCATGCCCACGACCGCGATTGAACCGAAAACAAGCATCATAATTCCACCCATTACAATCGTTGGAATGGTTGATAGGAATGCGCCTACTTTTCCACAGAATGAAATCGCAATAGCCCAAACCGCAGCCCAAGTCATAATATTTGGGTTAAAGTTGCGTGTTAGCATCACAGCACCAGTAACTTCCGCATAAGTCGTATTAGGTGGGCCGCCCACTAAAGAAGCTGCAGCAGTAGCGACGCCATCGCCTAATAAAGTGCGGTGTAATCCCGGTTTTTTTAGAAAATCTTTACCTGTCACAGAGCTAATCGCCATAATACCACCAACGTGTTCTACGGCAGGGGCAATAGCAATTGGTAACATATAAAGAATGGCTTCTAGGTTAAATTCAGGTGTCGTTAATTTGGGCAAACTGAACCAAGGCGCATCAATCACTGGTTGGAAATTAATTAAACCTAGGAATAAACATAAAATATAGCCCGCAGTAATACCAAACATTATTGGGATGAGTTTCATCAATCCTTTGGCAAATACTGCCACAGATAAAGTAGTGAGAAGTGTTACCATTGAAACTAATACCGCATCGTTATACGCATAAACACTGTTTTTGCCTAAGGACATATCAACTGCCACAGGTGCAAGTCCCATACCAATGATAATAATTACAGGTCCAACAACTACAGGCGGAAAAAAACGTTGTAGTGCTTCTGTTCCCCGTAATTTTACTAACGTACTCAAGGCGAAATAAACAAGCCCAGTGAATGCTAAGCCGCCCATCGTAGTTGCAATGCCCCAAGTTTGAACACCATATTGAATGGGTGCTATAAAGGCAAAAGATGAGGCTAAGAAAATAGGCACTTGTTTTCCAGTGCAAAGTTGGAAGAGTAGAGTGCCAACGCCGGCGGTTAATAATGCTGTATTGGAATCAAGACCTGTAATTAATGGTACAAGAACAAGCGCACCAAATGCGACGAAGAGCATTTGTAGGCCAACGAAAGATTGTTTTAATTTGCTTTGATTTTCCGCTAGGGAAGGAGGGATTTGGTTTGTCATTTAGTTTCAACTCTCTGTTTGAATTAACTTAAAAGTGCGGTCAGTTTTTCTTGTGTTTCACGCACGGAAAAAAGACGGCTTAAATGCCGTCTTGTTTTTGGGGATTATTTTGTCCCAAAAATTTTATCGCCCGCGTCACCAAGACCCGGAATAATGTAACCTTGTTCATTTAAATGGCTATCAATAGAAGCGCAGTAGAGTTCAATGTCAGGGTGCGCAGTTTCAAGTGCTTTAATACCTTCTGGTGCAGCCACTAACACTAATACTTTGATATGTTTACAACCTTTTGCTTTTAAAAGATCGAGGGTTGCAATCATAGAACCGCCTGTTGCAAGCATTGGATCCACCACAATTGCAAGACGTTCTTCTAAATCGCTGGCTAATTTTTGGAAATAAGGGACTGGCTCAAGGGTTTCTTCATTACGGTAGATACCCACTACACTGATACGTGCGCTTGGTACATGTTCAAGTACACCATCCATCATTCCTAAACCTGCACGTAAAATTGGCACAACCGTTACTTTTTTACCTTTAATTCGATCAATTTCTACAGGGCCATTCCAACCATTGATCGTTACTTTTTCAGTTTCTAAATCAGAGGTTGCTTCATAGGTTAATAAGCTACCGATTTCTGTTGCCAGTTCACGGAATTTTTTCGTATCAATTTCAGCTTCACGCATCACACCTAGTTTGTGTTTTACAAGTGGGTGTTTTACTTCAACCAGTTTCATTTTCACTCTCCTTTTGGCTCTTAAAAAACAAATTGACGAATTTTAGATTAAAAACATACAAAATGGTAGAGGTTAATAAAAATATTCTGATGTTTTTATAATTTTGACAGGGAAATTGTGAGGAGAAAACACAATATTTTTAAACTGGTCGAATACTCTCTATATCTAATTTTGCATCAAACTCATTGAGCAGAATTTGTAATTTACTATCTTTTTGCAACTCATTTTGAGCCTTTTCTCGCAATGCTTGATAAATATTACGGCGATATTCAATTGGCGTCGTGACATTGCTATCATCAATATTAATTGTTAATTGAATATCTTTACCTTGCAATTTACTCAAAGCTTCAACCAAATTTTTTATGCTTCTGTCTTGGCGTAAATGGGATTTTTCTGAATGTAGTCCAAGATTGATTTCATCATCGGTTTTGCTTTGTAAGAAACAATTTAACGCTAATTCTTTACTAAATCCTGTTACACCAGAATGTTCAACTATATCTGCCCACTCATCTTGTTGTTGAGTTTGGGTAATGATTTTTAAACGTAATTCAGGCGTAATATCTTTCAAAATAGCCTGTTTTATATCAGAAGGACGAACACTTGTATCGGCTTTAGCAAGTTCTGGATTACTCCATTCCCAACGATAGGTGTCAGCACTCAAGATTTCTTGCTCATCTTGAGCAATTTCTACATTATCATCACTTGAATTTTCTTCAGTGCTATTTTCTTGTGGAACCAGTGCAGTATTTGATGGTGATGTAGGCTTTTCTATGTGTTTGGGCTTCGGCTCAGTCATTTCTCGCACGGGAAGTGCGGTCATTTTTTTATGAGATTTTTCTTCATCCAGTTCTTGGATATGGTGCAAAGTTTCATTTACAACAGCTACAGATTCAGCTTTTTGAACTTGACGTTCTTGGTTTTCGAGTTGTGTTAAATGTTCCAGCGCATCTAAAGCCGAAAGGCTTGCCAAATTTTGAATGCTCGTTTTATTTGGTTTTGCTTGAGAATAAGCAGATTTTATACTTTGCGACAGTACCGGCACATCTACATAATTACCTGTATTTTCAACCGCACTTGGCGTTGATAGCGGTGGAGTAATTGTAGTGTTAGTCTTTGGTACTGCCGTAAGGAACTTTGGGTGGAATGCCAATGCCCTCAATAATGTCATTTCTGTACCAATACGACGGTTTGGCGCATTTGATAAGTCCTTTCTACCAGAAACAATGACTTGATAAAAAAACTGAACATCTTCTGGAGAGATATGTTTGGCTAAAAATGAAAAATGTTCATTGTCATCTGAAGATTTTTGTGGAAGAAGTTGCATGAGTGCAATTTGATGTAATTTTTCTGCACATTCGCCAAGTAATTTGTCCCAATCGCCTGCTGCATCTGCAACTCTTTGCAGTGTTCGCATTAAGAGTTCACCATTGCCTTGATGTAAGGCATATAAAATATCAACAGAATAGTTATCATCAAGCAATCCTAACATATTGCTTACAACAGTATTCGTAACTTGTCGGTCTCCCATTGCAATGGCTTGATCCGTTAAACTTAAGCTATCACGAATACTTCCTTGCGCCGCTTTTGCAAGTTTAACTAATGCAGGTTCTTCAAAAGGAATATTTTCTTGCGTCAGAATATGGGCAAGATGCTGGGAAATTTGGGTTTCATCTAATGCTTTGAGATGAAATTGTAAACAGCGAGAAAGAATAGTTACAGGTAATTTTTGTGGATCCGTTGTCGCGAGTAAGAATTTTACATATTCTGGTGGTTCTTCCAAAGTCTTGAGCAACGCATTAAATGAATGACGGGATAGCATGTGGACTTCATCGATTAAGTAAACCTTAAATCTGCCCACAACAGGTTTATATTGCACGTTATCCAATAATTCGCGCGTATCTTCAACTTTTGTGCGTGATGCCGCATCAATTTCAATTAAATCAATGAAATTGCCTTGCTCAATGGCTTTACAATTTTCACATTCACCGCAGGGCGTTGCGGTTACACCATGTACACAATTTAATCCTTTTGCAAATAATCTGGCGATAGAGGTTTTTCCTACCCCACGCGTGCCTAAAAAGAGGTAAGCGTGATGTAGTCGATTATCTTTTAATCCATTTGCTAATGCCGTGATAATGTGTTCTTGCCCAACGACATCAGCAAATGTTTTTGGTCGCCACTTTCTGGCTAAGACTTGATAGTTCATCGAATCCTTAATTAATGACCTTCAAAATTGACGAGTGTATAGCAATCAACGCCCAAATTATTTAAGCGTTTTTCGCCACCTAATTCAGGTAAATTAATCACAAATGCAGCGTGTTTTACCGCGCCACCTAAACGTTGCACTAATTTTACCGTCGCTTCAACGGTGCCACCTGTCGCTAATAAATCATCAATGATTAAAACATTGTCACCTTCTGAAATTGCATCAACGTGCATTTCCAAAGTATCTTGACCATATTCTAGTTGATAAGATTGAGAAATGGTTTCACGTGGTAATTTTTTAGGTTTACGTACTAATTCGAAAGGTAAACCTAGTGCTAAGGCAACGGGCGCGCCAAAAATAAAACCACGAGATTCAGTTCCAAGCACTTTGGTAATTCCTTTGTTGCGATATTGTTCCACAATAAGATCTATTGTTGCTTTAAAAGCTGCTGGAACTTCTAAAAGGGTAGTAATATCGCGGAAGATAATGCCTTCTTTTGGATAGTTAGGAATTGATTTGATAGAAGATTTAATTAAATCAAGTTGTGTAGTCATAAATAATGCTCAAAAGTGCGGTAAAAAAAGAAACGTTTTTAGGACGGTATCTTATCATAAAAAAATAAAAAGGTAGGAAAATAAAAATCCCCGAGTGGGGATTTTATTTAGGTTTGAATTTACAATTTAAGATGAATTAAAACTTCTTAAATAGAAATTATTTTTTCTTCGCTTTTGCATTTGGAAGGTCAGTGATTGAGCCTTCAAATACTTCCGCAGCTAAACCAACAGATTCGTGTAAAGTTGGGTGAGCGTGGATAGTTAATGCGATATCTTCAGCATCACAACCCATTTCGATTGCAAGGCCGATTTCACCTAATAATTCACCCCCATTAGAACCTACGATTGCACCGCCAAGTACACGATGAGTATCTTTATCAAAGATTAACTTCGTCATACCTTCTGAACATTCAGATGCAATCGCACGACCTGAGGCTGCCCAAGGGAATTTAGCGACTTCGTAGTTTAAGCCTTCTTGTTTACATTCTTTCTCGGTTTTACCTACCCAAGCTACTTCTGGTTCAGTATAAGCAATGGATGGAATCACTTTAGGATCGAAGTAGTGTTTTTGCCCCGCAATGACTTCTGCAGCAACGTGGCCTTCGTGAACACCTTTGTGCGCTAACATTGGTTGACCAACAATATCGCCGATTGCAAAGATATGTGGCACATTGGTGCGCATTTGTTTATCAACATGAATGAAACCACGATCATCCACTTCAACGCCTGCTTTACCTGCATCAATCAATTTGCCATTTGGTACACGACCGATAGCGACAAGCACTGCATCATAACGTTTGGTGTCATTGCATGCTTTGCCTTCCATTGAAACGTAGATACCATCATCTTTTGCTTCAACAGCGGTTACTTTGGTTTCAAGCATTAACTTGAATTTTTTCTCGATTTGTTTGGTATAAATTGCAACAACATCTTTATCCGCTGCTGGGATAACTTGGTCGAACATTTCTACCACTTCAATTTCTGAACCTAATGCGTGGTAAACTGTACCCATTTCTAAACCGATGATACCACCGCCCATAATGAGAAGTTTTTTAGGTACTTCTTTTAATTTAAGCGCATCCGTTGAGTTCCAAATACGTGGATCTTCATGTGGAATAAATGGTAATTCAATTGGGCGAGATCCTGCTGCAATAATCGCATTATCGAATTTAATGGTAGTTGGGTGACCATCACGATCGCGAGCCACTAAAGTGTGAGGATCCGTAAATGCTGCTAAACCTTCAACAACAGTGACTTTACGCGCTTTAGCCATCCCAGCTAAACCGCTGGTTAATTTTGCCACAACCGCTTCTTTACCGGCACGAACTTCATCTAAATCAATGCGTGGTTCACCGAAATAAATACCATTTTTTGTCGCGTGTTTCGCTTCTTCAATCACTTTAGCAACGTGTAAAAGTGCTTTAGAGGGAATACAACCTACGTTTAAGCACACACCACCAAGGGTAGAATAACGTTCAACAAGCACGGTTTCTAAGCCTAAGTCTGCGCAACGGAATGCTGCAGAGTAACCTGCCGGACCTGCACCAAGTACCACTACTTGGGTTTTGATTTCTTTACTCATTTTTACCTCGTAAAAACGTTTAAATAATTGACCGCACTTTTTGCGATCATAATGGATTTGCTAAAACGCCCTTTCTTCTAATTAGAAGAAAGGGGCATTATTACATAATCAAACGGCGTAAATCTGCTAATACAGCACCGATATAGCTGATGAATCGTGCACCATCTGCACCATCGATTACACGGTGGTCGAATGATAATGACATTGGAAGAATTAAGCGTGGCGCAAATTCTTTACCATTCCATACCGGTTCCATTGAAGATTTAGACACACCTAAAATCGCCACTTCTGGCGCGTTTACGATTGGCGCGAAGTGAGTGGTACCAATACCACCAAGACTTGAAATGGTGAAACAGCCACCTTGCATATCAGATGCAGTCAATTTGCCTTCACGTGCTTTTTTCGATACTTCCATTAATTCACGCGAAAGTTCGATAATGCCTTTCTTGTTCACATTTTTGAATACAGGCACTACTAAGCCATTTGGCGTATCTACTGCGACACCGATGTTAATATATTTTTTCAGGATTAAGCGTTGTGCATCTTCGGTAATTGAGCTGTTGAAACGTGGATACGCTTCTAATGCTTTTGCCACCGCTTTCATAATGAACACAACTGGCGTGATTTTTACGCCGAGTTTTTGTTTTTCTGCTAACGCATTTTGTTCTTTACGGAATGCTTCTAAATCCGTGATATCTGCTTTATCGAAGTGAGTAACATGTGGAATCATGACCCAGTTACGATGTAAGTTAGCACCTGAAATTTTGTTGATACGACTTAATTCAACTTCTTCAATTTCGCCAAATTTACTGAAATCAACTTTTGGCCATGGTAATAAGCCTAAGCCAGCACCATTTGCTACACCATTGCCAGCAGCTTGTGCTGTTGCACCGCTTTCATAAGCTTTAACGGCGGTCTTCACATAAGCTTCGATATCTTCTTTAACAATACGACCTTTACGACCTGTACCTTTTACTTTATCTAAGTTTACGCCAAATTCACGTGCTAAACGACGAATAACTGGGGTAGCGTGCGCATAGCCAGCACTTGCCACTACTTGTTCTTGGCTTAAGCCAGATACATTGCCAGATTGAGCAGGTTGTGCAGCTGGCGCAGGTGATGCAACTTGTGGTGCTGGAGCAGATGTTGCCACAGCTGGCGCTGCACCCGCCACTTCAAAGCGCATAATTAGTGAACCAGTCGATACTTTATCGCCTGATTTCACTAGAATTTCTTTTACTACGCCGCCAAATGGAGCTGGAACTTCCATTGACGCTTTATCACCTTCAACGGTAATTAATGATTGATCTTCTGAAACAGTATCACCAACGGCAACCATAATTTCGGTTACATTGACTTCATCGCCACCAATATCTGGCACATTCACATCTTTAATTGCAGATGTTGTAGCAGCTACAGGCGCCGCTGTTTGAGCTGGTGCTGATGCAGCAACTGGAGCTGTTGATGCAGTTTCAAATTTCATGATAAGTTTGCCAGTTGAAACTTTATCACCGACATTAATTAAAATTTCTTTTACCACACCTGCGATTGGTGCTGGAACTTCCATTGAAGCTTTATCGCCTTCAACATTGATGATTGATTGATCAACTTCAACACTATCACCCACTTTAACCATAATTTCAGTAACGTTTACTTCATCAGAACCGATGTCTGGTACGTTTACTTCAACAACAGCTGACGCAGTTGGCGCAGTAGCAGCTACTGGTGCTGCCGGTGTTTCAGCAGCTGACGCAGCGCCTGCAGCTTCTAAAACGAGCATTGGGGTGCCTGTTGTGACTTTATCACCCACTTTGACTAAAACTTCTTTTACAACACCCGCTTCTGGTGCAGGCACTTCCATTGAAGCTTTATCGCCTTCAACGTTAATGATAGATTGATCAACAGAAATGGTATCGCCTACGTTTACCATGACTTCTGTTACGGTAACTTCATCACTACCAATATCAGGAATTTGAATTTGTTTTGACATTTTTTGTTCCTTTTAAAGTGCGGTCATAAAACACGCTGTTTTTTGACCGCAGTTTTCATCAATTACGCGTAAAGCGGATTGATACGATCTACATTCAAACCGAATTTCGCAATCGCATCTGCAACCACTTGGTTAGATACTGTACCTTCTTTCGCTAATTGAGAAAGTGCAGCAACCACAACATAACGTGCATCAACTTCGAAGTGTTCACGTAAGTTTGCACGGCTGTCTGAACGACCGAAACCATCTGTACCTAACACATGATAATGACGGCTTGGTACGAATGCACGGATTTGATCTGCGTATGCTTTAACATAGTCAGTTGAAGCAACGGTTGGTAAATCAGCTAATACTTGAGTAACGTATGGTACGCGTTGTGTCTCTGTTGGGTGTAATAAGTTCCAACGTGCTGCATCATGACCTTCGCGTGCTAATTCATTGAATGAAGGCGCAGAAAATACATCTGAAGTCACACCGTAGTCATTTGCAAGAATTTGCGCCGCTTCACGAACATGACGCATGATGGCACCAGAACCTAACAATTGAACGTGACCTTTGCCTTTTTTACCTTCCACTGTTTCAAATTTGTATAAACCTTTTCGGATACCTTCTTCCGCACCAGTAGGCATAGCAGGTTGATCCATGACTTCATTTAATGTTGTCATGTAATAGAATACATCTTCTTGTTTTTCGCCGTACATGCGGTTGATACCGTCTTGCATAATTACAGCAACTTCAAATGCAAACGATGGATCATAAGTGATACAGTTAGGAATGATACCTGCTTGAATATGGCTATGGCCATCTTCGTGTTGTAAGCCTTCGCCGTTTAAGGTTGTACGACCTGAAGTACCACCCACCATGAAACCACGAGCTAATTGGTCACCAGCAGCCCACATCATATCGCCCACACGTTGGAAACCAAACATTGAGTAATAGATGAAGAATGGAATCATCGGTTGGTTATTGACAGAGTAGGAGTTCGCTGCTGCTAACCAAGATGCGGTTGCACCTAATTCATTGATACCTTCTTGTAATACTTGACCATCTTTTGCTTCACGATAGTAAGCCACTAAATCACGGTCTGAAGGAACATAGTTTTGACCATGTGGGTTATAAATACCCACTTGACGGAACAAACCTTCCATACCGAAAGTACGTGCTTCGTCCGCGATCATTGGCACAATTGTTTTACCAATGTTTTTATCTTTTAATAAGATGTTTAATGCACGAGTAAACGCCATTGTGGTTGAAATACCACGAGGTTGTTCTTCTAATAATGCTTTAAACTCTTCTAATGCAGGAACTTTATATTCAACATCAAATTTAGTACGACGAGCAGGAACATAGCCGTTTAATGCTTTACGGTGGCCATGTAAGTATTCATACTCAGGCGTGCCTTCAGCAAATTTAATGTATTCTAATTTTTCTACTTGCTCATCTGTTAATGATAATTCAAAGAAGTCACGGAAACCTTTAAGGCTTTCGTAAGACATTTTTTTAGATTGGTGAGCGGTGTTTTTACTTTCTGCTTCGGGAATTTTATAACCTTTAACTTGATGCGCTAAAATCACAACTGGTTTCGTTGCATTTTGTGCTTTTGCATAGGCTGCATATAATTTTTCGCTATCGTGTGCACCACGGCGTAATGCCCAAATTTCATCATCAGTCATATCTGCAACTAATGCAGCAGTTTCTGGATAACGACCGAAGAAATGTTCACGAACATAAGCACCATCTTTAGATTTAAAGGTTAAATAATCACCGTCAACTACTTCCATCATTAACTGAGTTAATTTACCTGAAGTATCTTTCGCGAATAATTTATCCCAATCACTTCCCCATAAAACTTTAATCACTTCCCA
The DNA here is from genome assembly GCF_000222025.1 of Haemophilus haemolyticus M19501. Classification (GTDB taxonomy): domain Bacteria; phylum Pseudomonadota; class Gammaproteobacteria; order Enterobacterales; family Pasteurellaceae; genus Haemophilus; species Haemophilus haemolyticus_G. The sequence continues at coordinate 93,536 of NZ_AFQO01000005.1, forward strand.
GCCCGCACCAGTAAATAATCCTTCTAATTCTTGAACGATCTTACCGTTACCATTCACCGGACCGTCTAAACGTTGTAAGTTACAGCTGATAGTAAAGATTAAGTTATCTAATTTTTCACGAGCCGCAAAAGTTAATGCACCTTTAGACTCAATTTCATCCATTTCACCATCGCCTAAGAATGCATAGACTTTTTGATCTTTGGTATCTTTTAAGCCACGGTTATCGAGATATTTTAAGAAACGCGCTTGGTAGATGGCATTCACAGGGCCTAAACCCATAGAAACCGTAGAGAATTGCCAGAATTCAGGCATTAATTTAGGGTGTGGATATGAAGATAAACCATCGGTAAAGGCTTCTTGACGGAAGTTATCCATTTGTTCTTCAGTTAAACGACCTTCTAAGAATGCACGCGCATACATACCTGGAGCAGCATGGCCTTGGAAGAAAATTAAGTCGCCACCGTTTTTCTCGGTTGCTGCTTTGAAGAAGTGGTTATAGCAAACTTCATACATGGTTGCTGCAGATTGGAAAGTTGAAATGTGACCACCTAAGTCAAGATCTTTCTTCTGACTGCGTAAAACCATTGCGATCGCATTCCAACGTACTGCTGAACGAATACGACGTTCAATGGCATGATCACCTGGGTAAGCAGGTTGTTCAGAAGCAGGGATAGTATTGACATAATCGGTCGTTACACCTGTAGGTAATGAAACACCATTGGTGCGTGCTTGGCCGATAACTTGCTCAATAATATATTGTGCACGTTCTACGCCTTCTTCACGAATCAAAGAATCTAATGATTGTAACCAATCTTGAGTTTCGATTGGATCAACGTCATTTTTTAAAATCTCAGACATAGGTTTTCCTTATCTGTTAATTAAGTGAACATTAGTTTAGTCAGCACTAAACACGAATATCAGAAATGCTTGCCTTTTTACAAACATTTAACAAATCTTGTAAATTTTAGAAGATTTTTTGAGATAAAGATAGTAAATTTTCATTAAATCTCCCTGTTGAGGGGCTTGTTAATCGGTAATCTTTTGAAAGTGCGGTAATTTTTTCGTGTGTTTTTTATGCTCACTGAAATCATCAGTAAAACATTGCATTCTGCAGGGCTTTGTTTTAAAGTTTTTCAAACTTATTTCAAAAGGAATCAATAATGCATACAACCACACGAACGCTCACCCAACACAAACGTATTGCGCTTGTGGCTCATGATAGCTGCAAAAAAAATTTACTGAATTGGACTCAAAAACACAAAGAGACTCTTAAGCCTCATATACTTTATGCGACTGGTACAACTGGGCATATTTTAGAACGAGAAACAGGTTTAAGTATTCAATCTTTATTAAGTGGTCCGATGGGCGGTGACCAACAACTTGGTGGATTAATCGCAGAAAAGAAAATCGACATGATGATCTTCTTTTGGGATCCAATGAATGCAGCACCACATGATCCAGATGTGAAAGCCCTCATGCGTATTGCAACAGTGTGGAATATCCCCGTTGCGATTAATCAAAGCTCTGCAGATTTTCTTTTAACTTCAGTTTTATTTGAACAAGATGTGGAAATTGAAGTGCCAGATTATGAAGGGTATTTAGAAGAGCGTTTAGCTTAAACTGTAACGAAAATTTACCGCACTTTATAGTTGTAGGGTGGGCTTTAGCCCACCAGTTAACCATCAAAAATGAATAAAAAAGGTGGGCTGAAGCCCACCCTACGATACTACCGATTCCCATCACCCTTATTTTTCCCCATTTTATAACGCCCTCCAATTAGCAAAAATAAATAAAAAATTTCTTTATATTTAATCGTTTGCGCTTGCATTTTTTTTTTTTTTACAATCGGAAAGTTTTTATTGGTGTTTTTGTAAATGGATTTTTTATTTATAAAACCTCTCCTTTTCAATAAAAACATTCCTCTATTTTTATTTATTCCAAAGGGAAAAATTATGAAACCAACTTTTAAAACAACCGCACTTGCGATTTTAGTTTCATTGGGTGCGACTGCTTGTCTTTCTAATTCTGATAATTCGCCAGCAAAACCAACACCCGTTCAACCGCAAAATTCATCAGATGCGCCAGCTATTACGGTTGCAACACCTAAAGACTATAATTATGAGGAAGCATCTAAAACGTCAAATGGAACGAAGTGGCGTACATTAGATTTAAATAATACAGCTTCAGATAATAATCCATCAGGCTCTAATGAACGTTTTGGAATTAATATTGTCGGGTCTGATTCTTTAGTGGCTGGTACTTTAGATTTAAACGAAATTTCAGGGAATAAATTAGGTTCTCATGAAGGGAAAAAAACAATAAACAATACAGAAGTGACATATGATGTAGTCAATTTGCCATATGCTAGCTATGGAATGGCAACGACTGAGGTTGATCCCGATCCAAGGAATCGTGCAAGAGAATCCAAAGAGCATGTAAAATATGTACTATATTTTGGGGGAGCATATTTACCTCAATCTGATGGACCTGGTTTGGGGGGGATTGGCAATGGTAAGTTTGCATATGAAGGAAATGTTAAGGCAATGGTAAAAGATATTCAGGGTGAGGTAATTGCTTATAATAAAAATGATGGTGTAGTAAAGCTAACTATAGATTCTAGTGAATTCTTAGCGGGGCAATCGAAAAAACTTGATTTCTCTGGTGAAATGAGTAGTAAGCTATTAGGGCGTACAATTCAACTTAAGACTGATAAACCAAGGGACTTTGTATATTACACACATTATAAGATTACTGGCGATGCAGTCTATAACACTGATACTGATGGAAGGTTTGAATTAGAATTTTATGGTAAGAACGGTTTTTCTGATATGGCAGGTAAAGCCACTATTTATAGCAACCCTCGTTTAGCAAACGGTAGTTTAGGTAGTATTGATGGCAAAGAAATCAATAGTTATGAAGCAGTATTTGGCGGACAACTACAACCATAATAATTTAGCTATCGCATTGTAGGCGGACTTTAGTCCGCCATTTTTATCTTCTTTTATTGAGCTAATGTTCGCTTCAAATAACATATTGACCATAATGAAAAAAACATCCCTATTTCTCACCGCTCTTTTTCCTATTTTTGCCTCGGCAGAAATCCTTGTGCAAGATGTTCGTCAAATCCCAGTGAATACTGACTTTGATAATAAAATTAATATTGCGAAACCTGAAAAACGAGAACCAAATTTACCGCACTTAGGTACAGAACAAGCTGAACAAATTCAAATTACCCTTGAGCAACTTAAACAAAACCCAGCTTTAACTCACGAATTATTAAGCCGTGCCATTTATGCCCGCAATCCAGAAATGATTAAAAAAGTGCTGGAAATTTACCGCACTTTTCCAAATCGTGACCCGATTATGGAACGCTTTGCGGAAGGGAAATTGGCTGCGATAACGGAAAACTATACTGTAGCCATTGATAAATATCGTGAAATTTTAGCCAAAAATCCAAATTTAAATCCTGTGCGAATTGAACTGGCTATCGCTTTATTCAATCAAAAACAAGATGGTGCTGCCAAAGACCAATTTGAAAAAGCGCAAACTGCAAGTGATTTGCCACTTCAAGCTAAACGCCTAATTGGTGCTTATTTAGAGGCTTTAAAAGAACGTGATAGCTGGAATGTGGATTTTTCTTTTAACTATGTGCGAGACATTAATGTGAATAATGTCGGCAGTGGACGCCGTTTAGTTCTCCGTAATGGTGGGGTGATTACTCGCCCTGAATCAATGTTGCCTCAAACTGCACATGGGGTGGCTTATTCGCTGGGTGTTTCAAGAGATTTTAATTTGTGGGATTCTCATTATCTCACAGTGGGCAATGAGTTCGGTGGCAAGAGTTATTGGGATAATCATGAATTTGATGATATTTCCAACCGCACTTTTGTTGGCTATGCACATAAAACCGCGAAGCAAAATTTCCGTATTAAACCCTTTTATGAAAAACGTTGGTATGGCGGCGAAAGTTACCGTTGGTCTAACGGGGCAAGGGTAGAATTTTCTCGCTGGTTAAGTCCAAACTGGCAACTTTCTACGGCGGGAGAGTTTTCAAAACAACGTTATTTAGACAGTACATCACAAAACGGCAATAACAAACTGATTTCCGCAACCTTACTTTGGGCAAGAACACCAAAACAGTTTTTCTACCTCGGTTCTGATTTCATGGCAGAAAGAACGAAGGTTCGTCAATATAGTTCAGACAGTAAAAGCCTACGTTTAGGTTGGGGACAAGAGTGGGGATGGCTTGGTTTTTCTTCTCGTTTAAATTTATCTTTTACGCAAAGAGAATACAAAGATGTATTCTCTTTTGGTTCATACCAAACCCCGCTAGGGTTGCTTGATCTTTCCGTAGGTAAAAAACGAAAAGATAAAATTTACGGCGTGAATTTATCCCTATGGAAACGTGACTGGCATATTTGGGGGATTACGCCAAAACTCCAATTAAGCTGGCGTAAACAAGATAGCAATATTCCAGAAATGTATTCTTATACTCAGAAGAATGTGAATGTGTTGTTTGAAAAAACGTTTTAATTAAATACAAAACAGGGCGACAATTTATCGCCCTGTTTTTGTTATCATCCAAAGCCCCCCATCACAAGCATAAAGAGTACCATTTTCAACTGTTCTTCTGGGATTGGCTTACCGTTTAGTTTCAATTCGTTATTTTCTAAAGCAAGCGTTAATGTGACGGTTTTGTCCGTGTTTACGATAATGCCATTTGCTTCGTCTTCAGCAATTAATTCGTCCATTCTGTAAACTAAATCTTGTTTTTGATTTTCTGGTACAAATTTAGATAATAATGAAATCGCGGTTTCTTTATTCACATCAAAATTGATCGAAAAATCTTTGAATTGTTTGTATAAGCCGCTGCGCATTAAATCAAATTTAGGATTTGGCACTAAAGCAATATTCAGATCCAATGCCACTTTGCCTTTTTCATCAGAAATAGAAAGAGGGGTAAACTTAATTTGAGGCTGATTATTCGCAATTTCCATACCTGCTTGTTGTAATTTTTGTACCAATGCTTTAGGTAACGGCATATCTGAGTCAGCTTTGCCTATTGCAACTAAAATATTTAAAAGTTCTTGTAATGCATTGCCATCAATATGGTTGAATTCTATATTGTAGGTCACTTTACCTAAGTTGTTACCGTTAATATGTAATTCATCTAGATTTGTTTTATTGATGATATTTACTGTATCACCCTCAACTTGTGTAGTTAAATTTGCTTGGGTGTTTTTCTGAATAAGAGAGAGCTTTTCTCCTGTCTCTGCAGATTCGGTATTTTGCTCAAAATAACCGATTTTGCTATTGATATTTCCACTATAAATAAATGGCCATTTTGTGCTTTGTAGTGAGCCTTGTACGACAAGATCTTTTATTTTAATTGATGAAGCGGTTGAGGCTGTATGATTAGGGTTATTTGAATTCAAGGCATCTACAGATAGCGTATAATGGCTTGGTTCATTTTTGTCTAAATCAACATTTAATACGACATTTGACCAATCAAAATCAGCCTTAGATTGCTCATTGTGATATTGTCCCGATGCAAGTTTTAATTCCGCATTACCGTTTAAAGCATAATTCATGGCAAAATTCAGTTGTAACGGTTTTTCTGATTTTGTGATATCAAAGAGTGCCTGAGTTGTTGCATTTTTTCCTAACAAGGTTTGGCTTGAAAAAATGGCTGGAACGAAATTCAGTTTCGCCACACGATCAAGCGGCAAAGGTCCGTGATAAAGCGTTGATGATAAAGGAATAATGATCGTTTCATTTGCCTTGTGAATTTCTATTTGATCTTGAATGTGAGAGGCAAATAATCCTCTTTCAAATTTTATATTTTTATAACAAATTTTACTTTCTTCTAATACATCTGTTTTGGTAAATAGTTGATTTAACTGTTTTAGTTGATGTAAATATTCTTCTTCAGCTTTTTTCCCTGTAAACCATGCACCTGCACACCAAACGGCAGCAAGAGCAACGACTACGCCTGCAGCAATTTTTGATTTTTTCATTTATTTCTTTCCTATTTTAACGTAAAAATTTTCGCCAAATTTATCATAAATCCCTTTTTCTTGCCTGAAAATTTTTGTTTTCCCCTTGAAGTTCATCATTTGAGACTTATCTTGAAAACAAGAACGGAAATCACCGCACTTTAAGAAATAAAAAATTTTTAAAATTTTCTCTTGAAATGCGAAAGAATATCCACATCTTAAAACTCGTAATAAATTACCCTGAATTTTAAAATTTTTACTAGGAGTACAAAATGGGAAAAATTATTGGTATTGACTTAGGTACAACAAACTCTTGTGTAGCTGTAATGGACGGCGACAAAGCGCGCGTAATTGAAAATGCAGAAGGTGCACGTACAACCCCTTCAATTATTGCTTATACAGATAATGAAACTTTAGTTGGTCAGCCAGCAAAACGTCAAGCAATCACTAATCCGAAAAATACATTGTTTGCGATTAAACGCTTAATTGGTCGTCGTTTTGAAAGCGAAGAAGTTCAACGCGATATTAAAATTATGCCTTTCGAAATCGTGCGTGCAGATAACGGCGATGCGTGGGTAAATGTAAAAGGTGATAAATTAGCACCGCCACAAATCTCTGCTGAAGTATTGAAAAAAATGAAAAAAACTGCAGAAGATTTCTTGGGTGAATCTGTAACAGAAGCGGTAATTACCGTTCCTGCATACTTTAACGATGCACAACGTCAAGCAACGATTGATGCAGGTAAAATCGCAGGTTTAGATGTTAAACGTATCATTAATGAACCAACAGCAGCTGCCTTGGCGTTCGGTTTAGGTTCAAGCAAAGAGAACCAAGTGATCGCAGTTTACGACTTAGGTGGTGGTACATTCGATATTTCAATCATCGAAATTGATAACTTTGATGGTGAACAAACTTTCGAAGTATTAGCAACTGGTGGTAACACTCACTTAGGTGGTGAAGACTTCGATAACCGTGTAATTGATTACATTATTGATGAGTTCAAAAAAGAACAAAACATCGATTTACGTAATGACCCAATGGCATTACAACGCGTAAAAGAAGCAGCAGAGAAAGCAAAAATTGAACTTTCATCAGCGCAATCTACCGAAGTAAACTTACCTTACATCACTGCAGATGCGACTGGCCCTAAACACTTAGCATTAAATATTACTCGTGCGAAATTAGAGGCATTAGTAGAAGATTTAGTAGCAAGCTCAATTGAGTCTTTGAAAGCTGTATTAAAAGATGCAGGTAAAAGCGTAAGTGAAATTCACGATATTATTCTTGTGGGTGGTCAAACTCGTATGCCACTTGTTCAACAAAAAGTTGCTGAGTTCTTTGGTAAAGAAGCTCGTAAAGATGTTAACCCTGATGAAGCGGTGGCAATCGGTGCGGCAGTTCAAGGTGGTGTATTAAAAGGTGATGTGAAAGACGTTCTTTTATTAGACGTTACTCCGTTATCACTTGGTATCGAAACCATGGGCGGCGTGATGACCACTTTAATTGAGAAAAACACAACGATTCCAACCAAAAAATCGCAAGTGTTCTCAACTGCGGAAGATAACCAAGCAGCGGTAACTATCCACGTATTACAAGGTGAGCGTAAACGTGCGGCAGACAACAAATCTTTAGGTCAATTCAACCTAGAAGGTATCAACCCTGCACCGCGTGGTATGCCGCAAATTGAAGTTACTTTCGACATCGATGCGAACGGCGTAATCAACGTATCTGCGAAAGATAAAAACACAGGTAAAGAGCAACAAATCCGCATTCAAGCGTCTTCAGGTTTATCTGATGAAGAAATTCAACAAATGGTGCGTGATGCAGAAGCGAATGCAGATGCAGACCGTAAATTTGAAGAGTTAGTTCAAGCGCGTAACCAAGCAGATGGCATTGCTCACGCAACACGTAAACAAATTGCAGAAGCGGGCGATGCATTGAATGCTGCAGATAAAGAGAAAATTGAAGCAGCAGTTGCTGAGCTTGAAACAGCGGCAAAAGGCGAAGATAAAGCAGAAATTGAAGCGAAAATTGAAGCGGTAATTAAAGCTTCTGAACCATTAATGCAAGCAGCTCAAGCAAAAGCTCAACAAGCTGGTGGCGAGCAACCACAACAATCATCAGCAAAAGATGATGGCGTGGTAGATGCTGAGTTTGAAGAAGTGAAAGATAATAAATAATTTGTTTAATAATCATAGGGCGTAGTGATACGCCCTTTTTTTAATAAATCATCACATATAATGAAAAAAATATTCTGTATTTTATTAAAATATTTGTTAGTTATTTTGATATGGTTTTTATTTTTTATTGTATAAAGCAAACGAAGAATAATTCATTATTTTCAATTGACTTCATTATTACTTCAATTACATTAGTTTCCTTGGCTCTACAAAACCTGAAGCACGATAAGATTATTTACATTCAAGATAAGGTAGCAGAAAAACTATCTATATATTCATTCTGTAGAATATCATCTTTTATTTTTCTTATCTTATTCATGATTATTCCGGTAGTTTCTTTTGAGCTAAAAGATTACTTTTTAGAAGAAGAAAAGCTTTATTTAAATTTATCTAAACAATTAATAATATTAGCTTTTATATATTTTTTAGTATTCTATATTTTCTCATTTTTTGGGAAAGATATAGATAACTATACAGAAAGTAAAGTCAATAGAAAATATGCTCTAATTTATGGGATTCTCCTATTGCTTTATACTAGTATAAAGTTTACAGCTACAACTACATAATTATTAATGGAAAAATTAATGGCAAAAAAAGATTACTACGAAGTCCTTGGCTTACAAAAAGGGGCGAGTGAGAATGACATTAAACGTGCGTATAAACGTTTAGCGTCTAAACATCACCCTGATAAAAATCAAGGCAGTAAAGAAGCGGAAGAAAAATTCAAAGAAATTAATGAAGCTTATGAAGTATTAGGCGACGATCAAAAACGTGCAGCTTATGATCAATATGGCCATGCAGCCTTTGAACAAGGTGGTGGCACTGGTGGTTTCGGTGGCGGCTTTGGCGGTGCTGATTTTGGTGATATGTTCGGCGATATCTTTGGCGATATTTTTGGTGGCGGTGGCGGTGGCCGTGGTCGTCAACGAGTTGTTCGTGGTGAAGACTTACGCTATGACTTAGAAATCACTTTAGAAGAAGCCGTAAAAGGTACAACTAAAGATATCCAAATTAACACCCTTGCACATTGTGATAGCTGTGGTGGTTCAGGGGCTGAAAAAGGCTCTAAAGTGGAAACTTGTCCGCATTGTCACGGTTCTGGTCGAATTCGTCGTCAGCAAGGTTTCTTTGTATCTGAAAGTATCTGTCCAACTTGTCATGGTAGCGGTAAGAAAATTGAAAAACCTTGTCGCAGTTGTCATGGAGAAGGGCGTGTTCATAAGAAAGAAAATCTTTCAGTAAAAATTCCTGCAGGCGTAGATACGGGCAACCAACTTCGCTTAGCTGGAAAAGGTGCAGCAGGTGAAAATGGCGCGCCAGCTGGAGATTTATATGTTGTGATTCACGTGAGAGAACATAACATTTTTGAACGTGATGGTAATAACTTATATTGCGAAGTACCGATTAGCTTTGCCACAGCAGCCCTTGGCGGTGAAATTGAAGTGCCAACTTTAGATGGCAGAGTAAAACTTAAAATCCCTGCTGAAACGCAAACAGGAAAATTATTCCGCATGCGAGGCAAAGGTGTCGCCTCTACACGTAGTGGCTATGCGGGCGATTTAATTTGCCGTATTGTGGTCGAAACACCCGTTAATTTAACCAGCGAGCAAAAAGAATTACTCCAAAAACTTGAAGAAAGTTTACAAGGTAAAGATTTAAGTAAACATGCACCAAAATCTTCAGGATTTTTGGACGGTGTGAAAAAATTCTTTGACAACTTGGGTAAATCTGACAAATAAAGATAATGAGAAAGTCCGCATTTCGCGGACTTTTTTATATGCAAATAATCTCTTCTAAAAATTACCGCACTTTGGGTTTTATTTGCGAACGGTGTATTCGCCTTCACAAACCCATTTATAACTGGTTAATGCTTCTAATCCCATTGGGCCACGAGCGTGAAGTTTTTGGGTGCTCACGGCAACTTCTGCACCTAATCCAAATTGTCCGCCATCAGTAAAGCGTGTGCTTGCATTCACATAAACGGCGGCGGCATCGACTTGATTAATAAATTGACTGGCGAGGTTTTGTGAGGACGTTAAAATACTTTCAGAATGTTGCGTACCATATTGGCGAATATGCTCAATAGCTGCATGAATATCTTCCACAACAACGACATTCAAATCCAATGATCCCCATTCTTCGCGCAATTCTTTTTCTGTCACTTCGCAGACATTCGCACCCGCTCGTTTCAATATATTAAGTGCGGTGGATTTTGCGTGATATTTTACGTTTTTGGCAGAGAGGTGAGAGACGAGTTTGGGTAAAAATTCTTCAGCAATAGAATGTTGAACTAACAATGTTTCCAATGTGTTACAGGTGCTTGGACGCTGTGTTTTAGCGTTATCGATAACAAAAATCGCTTTATTTTGATCCGCACTTTCTTCAACAAAAGTATGGCAAACACCCACACCACCCACAATAACTGGAATAGTTGAATGTTGTTTACACAATTCATGTAAACCCGCACCACCACGAGGAATAATCATATCCACATAGCGATCTAGTTTTAATAATTGCATAACGAGTTCACGGTTTGGATCGGTAATGGCTTGTACCGCAAATTTTGGTAAGCCTGCTTGCTCTAAAGCATTTTGCACAACTTCGATTAAGATCTTGTTAGAAAACTGTGTTTCCTTACCGCCGCGTAAAATCACTGCATTGCCCGTTTTAAGGCAAAGACTTGCCACATCAATGGTCACATTTGGGCGAGCTTCATAAATTGTACCAATGACACCGAGCGGCGTGCGTACGCGTTCGATTTTAAGTCCGCTATCCAATGTACCGCCGTCTATGATTTTCCCCACGGGATCTGTGAGTGAAATAACATGGCGTACATCATTAGCAATGCCTTGCAAACGTTCTTGCGTGAGCAGTAGGCGATCAATCAAGGCATCAGACAATCCATTTTGTTTGGCAAGGTCAATATCTTTTGCATTTTCGGCTAAGATAAGAGGGGATTGTTGTTCGAGTTGTTCTGCAATAATGGATAATGCACGATTTTTTTCAGCAGTGGTGAGTTGAGCCAAGATAAATGCAGCATCTTTGGCTTGTTTACCCATTTGTTCTAACATAGTTATTTCCTTTATTGTATTTATTTCTTTTTCTTTGGCAGCTTATCTTGTTCTTCTGATGTGAGTTCTTGGTAATTAAACACCGGCAACCCCCATTCGAAATGAATAGCTAAAAGACGTAAAGTAAAGCTGCTAATAAGTGTGAGTAACACGGCAAGCGTATGTTCTACTTGAAGTGTGCTTAATGCGTAGTAAGTCAGCGTGGCAAATAACGCAATGCTGGCGTAGAGTTCTTTTTGGAACACGAGAGGAATTCGATTGCATAGCATATCGCGTAAAACCCCGCCAAAGGCACCCGTAATACAGCCTGCAATACTTACAATTGTAAGGCTATGTCCCATATCCATCGCAATTTGTGCGCCAATAATGGAATACACCACCAAACCCATCGCATCGAGCACCAAGAAAATAGTGCGAAAGTAGCGCATAAAATGATTGATGAATGGCGCAACATATACGGTAATTACCGCCGCACTTGCCACCATTAAAAAATATTCTGGGTGCTTAACCCAGCCGAGAGGATAATGCCCAAGCAGTACATCACGCACAGAACCGCCACCAATGGCAGTAACAGATGCGATAATTATCACGCCAAAAATATCCATTTTTTCACGACCAGCCGCAAGTGCACCAGTCATTCCTTCAGCGGTGATACCGATGATATATAAAATACTAAGTAACATTCATGTACCTAAGTGCGGTTAAAATTGGTTTCATTCTACTTTAAAATTTAATGAATTTTTAGCATAATGGTGCATTATTTTTCAGTCGTCAAAATTATGTCAGAACAATCTTCTAAATATATTGCGGCATTGCTTGCGGTATTATCTATCTCAATGGTGCTTGGCATCGATCTATTTATTTTTTCTTTGCAAGTTGAAAAGCAAGTAATACCTCACTTGAGTGTAGGTGTATTGGTTGCACAGTTAATTTCTTTATTGGTGTTTTATCGCGGCGAAATTTGCCCGGGACAACGTAGTCGTTTAATCAAAGTTAATCTGACTTTTGCTATTTATTGGGCAGCGTGGTTAGTAATAAGTTTATTGCAGAATAATCATACACTTACTAACGTGATGAGCGTATGTGGTCTTTCTGTCGTGTATTTTATTTGGAAACAACCAAAAACTGAAAAAATCCGTAACAGCTTTTTATTGATGGCTGCATTAATTGCGGGTTTAGGTTGCTTGAGTTATTTAATGATTTTTACCGTGCTTCCTGCGAGTGATTTTGCTGAATATAACCCTTTTGCACCGATTTTATCTGGTGTGATTTTAGCAAATCTTTCGCTTGTGATTGCACGAAATCGTTTACAAGGTTTTATTGCATTGTTGCCCTTAGCAATGATTATATTGCTTGCTTTAAATGCCTTGGCAATGTTCTTATTTTTACTTTTAAATGGCATGGAAAGTGCGGTTAATTCTGACAGTATTTTTGCTTACATCATTTATTTTGTTTGCCATTTTGTTATTGCGGCTATTCTGATTCTGCATAGTTTCCAAAAGTGGAAATTATCTGCTAATAGTTTATTTATCCTATTATTTATTGCTGTTTGCTTACCTTTATGGATGGTCTTCGTTTAATAAAGAAAGCAATCATTGAGCCGTGGGGAATTTACCCACGGCTTTTTAAATTTCGGCTGGTTAGAAAGTAATACGCCAACACGGAAATCGCGACACATGCTCCCATAGTAAAGAGCATTGGTGCGGCAGTATCCATCTTCATTGATGCGACTAAACTTCCCATAATTGCACCCACTGCAAAACGTACGCTACCAATCAAAGAATTTGCCGTTCCTGCCATTTGAGGACATCTTTCTAAAGCTGATGCCATTGCATTTGATGAAATCACAGGATTTGGACCGACGAAAAAGGCGACGCCAATTGCCATAGGCCAAAAACCGAGATCTAAAAGTGCGGTCAAAATTAGCCACATTCCAGAAAGGAATTGAATTGTGAGGGCTATCCGTAACATTGTTTCTGCGCCCACTTTAGTAACAAATCGGCTATTCAAAAAGGAGGCAAAAATCATCGTAACGATATTCATCATAAAGAAGTAACCGAACTGATCGACAGGAACCCCATAAATGCCGATATAGACAATTGATCCTGCAGTAACAAAAGCAAACAACCCACCAAAGCCAAAAGAGGCGGCAAACATATAGCCGAGCACTTCTTTTTGCTTCCAAAGCAGAAGGAAATTGCGAGCGATAATATTTAAGTGCAGCGGAATGCGATTTTCTTTTTTATGGGTTTCTGGAATGATGAAAAAGACCAATGCTGCGGCTAATAATCCCACGAGCGAAATAACGTAAAAAATCGCATGCCAGTGGAAAAATTTAACGATGTAACCACCAATAATTGGCGCAACTAAAGGTGCAAGCATAAATACTAACGTGATGGTGGACATCACTTTGGATAGCTGATCTTTACTAAATAAATCACGCAATAATGCGCCAGAAAGTACAACAGGTGCGGCACCAAAGAAACCTTGCACAAAACGAAGTGCGGTGAAATTTCCGACCGAATTTATTTCGGTGAGTACTAAAGCGGTTAGCGCACCTACAATGACACCGAGTAAAATGATCGGTTTTCGCCCAAAGCTATCGCCAAAAGGCCCCCAGAAAAGCTGACCGAATGCCATACCGTAGGCAAAAGAGGTTAGTGTATGTTGTACTTGTTCTGGACTCACGCCGAGATCTTTCGCAATTTCTAAAAAAGACGGCAAATACATATCCACGCCAAAAGGCGGTAGCATGGAGAGAATGCCGAGTGTAAGAATAAAGATAAAAGTAGATTTTTGCTGACTCATTTTATTTCACCAACCTTTCAATTTCACTTTGAGTCAATGGGCGGTATTCGCCTTCTTCTAATGATTCATCTAGTACAACATCCCCAATTTTCCAGCGATGTAATCCAACAACTTTATTCCCAAGTGCGGCAAACATACGTTTTACTTGATGATAACGACCTTCAGAAATGGTTAGGTTTACATTGTAATCATCTAAAATTTCTAATTTTGCTGGTTTAGTGGGTTCTTTTTCTCCACGCAATAAAATGCCTTCCGCACAAGTCGCTGCATAATTTTCTTCTACGGGATCAGCTAAAGTTACCAAATAGGTTTTTTCACAATGATGTTTGGGGGAAGTGATGCGATGTGACCATTGTCCATCATCGGTAAGCAAGACGAGACCTGTTGTATCCACATCTAAGCGACCCGCGCTATGTAATTTGCCCGCTAAAGGGTAATCGAAAAATTGATAAATTGTTGGATAGTCGCCATCATCATTAGAACAAACACAGCCTTGTGGCTTATTCAACATAAAATACTGGCCTTCTTCCACCCACGTTAATAATTGATCTTCAAAATAGATTTCATCTTCTTGTGAAATTTGTACCGCGCCACTTTTGACAATTTCACCATTAATTTTTACCGCACTTTGGCGGATTGCTTTCGTTGCTTGAGAACGTGTTAATCCCGTATTTTCAGCAATAAATTTATCTAATCTCATTATGTTTTCTCTTGTTAAAATTCGCTAGGCATTGTACAGGTTTTTGCTTTTAGAACGAAACAAAAAAGGCTGCAATGCAGCCTTTATCTATTAAGCTTGATTAAACCACTTCACGTAATCGAATTGATCGTAATATTTTTTCCCATTCCAGCCAGAAAATTCAAAAATATCGCCCACCTGATTTTGCTTCTCGAAGCCTTTTATATAATAAGCGGATTTAAAAGCTGGGTAGGGCTTATGAGTAAAAATCACTTTATTTTTGAAAGGGAGTTGATCAAAAAGTTGAATGTCTTTTTCGGTTACACCATCTCGATCTGTCATCATAATAAAAAGATTATCGAAATTCATTCGTGACGTGCGAAGTTGCCATTTTTTATTGGCTTCTTGTTCACTGTGATAGTGCATAAAATGAATTTCAAGATCGGCAAGTTTTCCCACGGGATAACTTTTTTCCGTTTGCACAAATGTGAGAGGTTGATTGAGATAGAAATCCATATTTTGTAAATAACGCAAAAAATCCTGTGGCGAGAGATAGAGATTCACAAAAGGCGAATTAAACGGCTGGTGTAAATCGTGTAAGATAAAAGCCCCCACGCAATTGGCAGAAATGACAGTCATACCTTGATTTGTTAGTTTACGTTGCAGAGTGCGATTAATGAAAAATCTTTGGCATTTATTCACCGCACTTTTAATTTTTTGAAATGGATTCATTTTCTTATCCTTTATCCTTTTGTTGCGAAAATCCTACCTTTTTTGCTGAAAAATGAAAAGTCTAGCTAATGCCTCGCATCAAAAAAATTTTGTTATAAAGTTGTAAAAATTTGCAGTTCGTCACAAATTTTTGAATAAAAAACAGATATAATCGACGCGATATTTCAATCCTATTTCAAGAAAATGGAGCACTTATTATGACCGAACAATTACGTCAAGCAGCCTTAGATTTCCACGAATTTCCAATTCCTGGAAAAATTGAAGTTACCCCAACAAAATCATTAGCAACCCAACGCGATCTGGCTTTAGCTTATTCACCAGGTGTGGCAGAGCCTTGTTTAGAAATTGAAAAAGATCCTGCCGCCTCTTACAAATATACGGCGCGTGGCAATTTAGTGGCGGTGATTTCCAATGGTACAGCGGTACTTGGGCTTGGTAATATTGGCGCGCTTGCGGGCAAACCTGTAATGGAGGGGAAGGGCGTATTGTTCAAAAAGTTCGCAGGTATCAATGTATTTGATATTGAAGTAAATGAACATGATCCCGATAAACTTGTAGATATTATTGCCTCGTTAGAACCAACTTTTGGTGGGGTAAATCTTGAAGATATTAAAGCACCTGAATGCTTCTATATCGAACAAAAATTGCGTGAGAGAATGAATATTCCTGTGTTCCATGATGACCAGCATGGAACAGCGATCATCAGTGCTGCCGCGATCATAAATTCTCTTCGTATTGTAGGTAAAAAAATTGAAGATGTTCGACTTGTGGCTTCTGGTGCGGGTGCGGCATCTATTGCGTGCTTGAACTTATTGCTTTCTTTAGGTATGAAACGTGAAAACATCACAGTTTGCGACTCGAAAGGCGTGGTATATAAAGGCCGTGATGACAAAATGGATCAAACCAAAAAAGATTATGCAATTGAAGATAATGGCTGGCGTAAACTTGGCGATGCGATTCCAAATGCCGATATTTTCTTAGGTTGTTCTGCGGCTGGTGCGCTTACACAAGATATGGTGAAAACCATGGCTGCGCATCCAATTATTCTTGCTTTAGCTAACCCAAATCCTGAAATTACCCCGCCAGAAGCGAAAGCGGTTCGTCCCGATGCGATTGTATGTACAGGCCGCTCCGATTACCCAAACCAAGTAAATAACGTGCTTTGTTTCCCATTCATTTTCCGTGGCGCATTAGATGTGGGCGCAACCACTATTAATGAAGAAATGAAACGTGCGGCAGTTTATGCTATCGCTGACCTTGCATTAGAAGAGCAAAACGAAGTGGTAACTTCAGCTTACGGTGGTGAAGGCGCGACTTTTGGTGCAGATTATGTGATTCCTCGTCCATTCGATCCTCGCTTGATTGTGCGTATCGCACCAGCGGTAGCAAAAGCTGCAATGGAATCTGGTGTGGCAACTCGTCCAATTCAAAATTGGGATGCTTATGTTGAAAAACTAACTCAGTTTGTTTACAAAACGAGCTTGTTTATGCGTCCTATTTTCAGCCAAGCAAAAGCAGAAAAACAACGCATTATTTTAGCGGAAGGGGAAGAAAATAAAGCATTGCATGCAACCCAAGAAGTAATTTCAATGGGCTTGGCAAATCCAATTTTAATTGGTCGCCGTAGCGTGATTGAAGAAAAAATTAAAAAACTTGGTTTGCGTTTAACTGCTGGTGTAGATTTTGAAATTGTGGATAACGAAGATAATCCTCGCTATGAAGAATGTTGGAAACATTATTACGAGCTTACCAAACGTAAAGGTATCACGCCTGCAATCGCAAAACGTGTCGTGCGTTCTAACACTACCGTATTAGCTTCTACGTTACTTAGCTTAGGTTATGCAGATGCTTTAGTATGTGGCTTATTTGGTTCATACGGAAAACACCTTACATCTATTCGCGATATTATTGGCTTAAAAGATGGTGTGAAAACTGCTGCTGCTTTAAATAGCCTTGTATTACCGACTGGTAACGTATTCTTAACTGATACCCATGTAAACAGTAATCCAACAACAGAAGAATTAGCTGAAATTACCTTAATGGCAGCAGAAGAAATCCATCGTTTCGGTATTGAACCTGCAGTTGCCTTGCTTTCCCATTCTAATTTTGGTTCATCTAATTCACTCGGTGCACCAAAAATGCGAGATGTATTACAGATCGTAAAAGAGCGTAATCCACACTTAATGATCGATGGTGAAATGCGTGGCGATTTAGCGATGAACGAAGCTCACCGCAAAGAAGTCATGCCTGATAGCCCATTGAAAGGAAGTGCAAATTTATTAGTGTTCCCTGATTTGAGCTCATCACGTATAAGTTATAGCTTATTACGCGGCACTACTACGGCAATTACCGTTGGCCCGATCTTAATGGGTATGAACAAATCTGCGCATATTCTTAATCCGGGTGCATCTGTTCGCCGTATTATTAATATGATTGCCTATGCTGCGGTGAAAGCACAACAAGAGTAATTGAAAAAGTGCGGTGAATTTTTATTAAATTTCCGCCGTTTACTTAACAAAGCCTCGATTTTTCTCGAGGCTTTATTTTTTGTAATTCTATTGAATGTGATTAGCTAAAATTGTTCTACACAGAATTCGGCATATTGTTTGCATTTGAGATTAAGTAAAACTATGCGAAAATTTACCGCACTTTAAGGCTTTTATCTTGTCGAAAAGGAGCTGATAGACATATAGCCTATCTTTCTTTAATTTAATACGGCTTATATGCCGTTGTTTAGTGGTTTTCACAATGAAAAAAGCGCATTCCCCTTTATTTCCCATCTTCACATTTGTGTTGATTAATCTCATCATCCTTTCCTTATCCCGTTTTGGACTTGCTGTGTGGCAATCAGAACGTGTATCCGCCGTAGATGGCTGGTTGCAATTATTTTTGCAAGGCGTACGAATGGATATTGTGGCACTTTGTTATTTATTTGGCGTACCTGCATTGCTCACAACATTGTTCCATTGCAGCAAAGTTTGGCTAAAAATTTTACGCCTTTGGCTAACCCTTGGTAGCGTGTTCATTATCTTTATGGAAATTGCCACACCTGCTTTTATTGAAACCTATGATTACCGCCCAAATCGTTTATTTATCGAATATCTGATTTATCCGAAAGAAGTTTTTTCAATGCTGGCGGAAGGGCATTTAAGTGCGGTAATTTTTAGCCTTGTTTTCACGATTTTAGCTGCCGTGATTTATTGGAAAATTTCTGGTTGGGCAGTCAAAAATTTACGTTCAATGAGTTGGAAACTTCGTTCTGTGATTGCTTTGCTTGTTATTGTCGTGAGCTTCCTTGGGGCGCGTTCAAGTTTTCAACACCGCGGTATTAATCCCGCCATGGTGGCATTTTCCTCTGATGCGTTAGTGAATTCTTTGGTGCTTAATTCGGGCTATTCCGTGATTTATGCCGCACAGCAGTTTAAAGATGAAGAAAAATCTTCAGAGATGTATGGAAAAATGGATGCAGACGAAATGTTTCGTATTGTTAAAGCCAGCCGTGGCCGTCCAGACAGCGATTACATTTCAGATAAATACCCAACTTTAACGAAAAATGTCGCGACTTATCAGGGTAAACCTAAAAATATCGTGATTGTGTTACAAGAGAGTCTCGGTGCTCAATTTATTGGAACGCTCGGTGGCAAACCACTTTCTCCAAATGTGGATCAGCTTGCAAAAGAAGGGTGGTTATTTGAAAATCTTTATGCAACAGGCACACGTTCAGTACGCGGTATTGAAGCAACAATCGCAGGTTTTACGCCAACGCCGGCTCGTGCAGTGGTGAAACTTAATAATGCTCAAAGTGGTTTCTTTACTATTGCGGATTTATTACATAAACAAGGTTATAACACTTCCTTTATTTATGGCGGAGAAAAGCACTTCGACAATATGGCGAGCTTTTTCTACGGTAATGGCTTTAAAGATATTTGGGATCAACAAGATTACCAGAATCCAAAATTTACTGGCACTTGGGGCGTGAGTGACGAGGATTTATTTGATAAAGCCAATGAAACTTTCACGAAATTACAAAATGAAGGTAAACCGTTTTTTAGTTTAGTGTTTAGCTCTAGCAATCACGATCCATTTGAATATCCAGACGGCAGGATTGAGCTTTATGAACAACCAAAAGCCACTCGTAATAATGCAGCAAAATATGCGGATTATGCCTTAGGTCATTTCTTTAAAATGGCAAAACAGTCTAATTATTGGAAAGATACGATTTTCTTAATTGTTGCGGATCACGATTCTCGTGTAGGTGGAGCAAGTCTTGTGCCGATTAAGCATTTCCATATTCCAGCTTTGATTATCGGGGAGGGCATTATGCCACGTCGTGACAGCCGTCTTGTGAGCCAAATTGATATGCCAACCACGTTACTTTCTTTAGCAGGTGTAAGTGGTAATTATCCAATGATTGGTTTTGATTTAACGCAAGATGTGAACCCAGATCGTGCCTTTATGCAATACGATCAAACTCAAGCAATGATGAAAGGCAATAATGATGTAGTAATTCAAATGCCAAATAAAGCAGCGCAAGGTTATCATTATGATAAAGCTTCAGAAACTTTAACGCCAAAAGAGGTGCCTGATGCAATGAAAAAAGAGGCATTGGCTCACGCTTTATTAGGCAGCTATTTATATAAGAATCGGTTGTATTATTCAGATGAAAATAAATAAACATAACGCCAGCTTAAACTGGCGTTTCTTTTAGTTATCAAAAACAAACTGTTCACGCAATTGATGTAATTGATCACGAATTGCCGCGGCTTTTTCAAATTCCAAATCTTGTGCAAATTTATACATTTGCTGTTCCAGTTTTTTGATTTGTTGTTGATATTCTTTAGCATTTTTCGGTGCATTATAAAGTGCGGTTGGTTCTGCCGCCATTTTTCCACGTTGTTTATTGGCTTTCGCTTTTTGATTTGCACCTTGCCCAATATCTAACAATTCACCGACTTTCTTATTTAATGCTTGTGGCACAATGCCATGTTCTTCATTGTATTTGGTTTGTTTTCCACGACGACGATTGGTTTCAGTAATGGCTTTTTCCATGGATTTTGTGATGCTATCCGCATATAAAATCGCTTTACCATTTAAGTTTCGCGCAGCACGACCGATGGTTTGGATTAAAGAGCGTTCGGAACGTAAAAATCCTTCTTTGTCCGCATCTAAAATCGCCACAAGAGACACTTCCGGAATATCTAAACCTTCACGCAATAAGTTAATTCCAACCAATACATCAAATTCGCCCAAACGCAAATCACGGATAATTTCGACGCGCTCCACAGTATCAATATCGGAATGTAAATAACGCACACGAATCCCGTGTTCATCCAAATAATCTGTTAAATCTTCCGCCATTTTTTTAGTGAGTGTTGTCACTAAAACTCGCTCATTTTTATCCGCTCTTTGGCGAGCTTCAGAAAGTAAATCATCCACTTGAATAGACACTGGACGAATTTCAATGAGCGGATCAAGCAAACCAGTCGGGCGAACCACTTGATCGATGATTTCACTACCTGATTTCTCTAATTCATAAGGCCCTGGTGTTGCGGAAACATAAATGGTTTGTGGGGCTAAGCGTTCAAATTCCTCAAAGCGTAACGGACGATTATCCAATGCGGACGGTAAACGGAAACCATATTCGACTAAGGTTTCTTTACGTGAACGGTCGCCGCGATACATCCCACCAATTTGAGGCACAGTTACATGAGATTCATCAATAATTAAAATAGCATCAGAGGGCATATAATCAAATAATGTTGGTGGTGGCTCGCCTTCATTTCTGCCCGACAAATAGCGAGAGTAGTTTTCAATGCCCGAGCAATAGCCCAATTCATTCATCATTTCAATATCAAATTGGGTACGTTGGCTGATGCGTTGTTCTTCTAAAAGTTTATGTTCTTTAATGAAGTATTCACGGCGTGATACTAGTTCTTTTTTGATGTTTTCTATCGCATCTAAAATACGTTCTCTTGGAGTAACATAGTGCGTTTTAGGATAGATCGTAAAACGTGGTACTGCACCAAAACTACTGCCCGTGAGCGGATCAAATAAACTTAATCGTTCAATTTCATCATCAAATAATTCAATACGCACGGCACGATCATCGGATTCCGCAGGGAAAATATCAATAATTTCCCCGCGAACACGGAAAGTCCCACGCTGAAATGCTTGATCATTGCGGGTATATTGCAATTCAGCTAACTTAGCTAAAATTTGGCGTTGATCGATAATGGCACCTTGTTGTAAATGCAACATCATTTGTAAATAGCTATCAGGATCACCCAAACCATAAATTGCAGAAACGGATGCTACCACGATGGTATCTCGACGTTCTAAAAAAGATTTTGTCGCTGAAAGACGCATTTGTTCGATTTGATCATTAATAGACGCATCTTTTTCAATAAATGTATCACTGCTTGGCACATAGGCTTCTGGCTGATAGTAATCATAGTAAGACACAAAATATTCCACCGCATTTTCTGGAAAAAAGGCTTTCATTTCTGCATAAAGCTGGGCAGCAAGGGTTTTATTTGGCGCAAGTAACATGGCGGGGCGATTTAATTGAGCAATTACATTGGCGATAGTAAACGTCTTCCCCGAGCCTGTTACCCCGAGCAAAGTTTGATGCGCCAAACCATCTGTTAAATTTTCAGCTAGTTTTTCGATAGCTTGTGGCTGATCGCCAGAAGGACGAAAGTCGGAATGCAGGATGAATGGTTTTGTGTTGATTTTTTCAGACATAAAGTGCGGTCAGTTTTTTGATAGTTTTGAATAATGCCTATTTTAGCATATTTAACGTGTAAAATTGATCAGGCAAAAATCTAAGTTTTACACAGACTTAGTGATGTCAAGAGAAAGATCTCACAAATTCATAAAAAAACTTCAATTTTTTACTAGACAAAACTTAACTTATTGATTTTAAATGATAATTTAAATTTAGGCTAATCTGTAATCAAGATCGAACAATCCTTGTAAGAACAAGGGATCCGCAAAATTTTAAAAAGTTAATCCACAAAGTTATCCACAGGCTCTGTGGATAGAAAAAGTAGAAGTTTGATAGTAATAAAATAGGGTAATAATGAAAAAATCCCCTTTGATTTAATCTCAAAAGGGATTTTCATAAAATAGATTAAGAAAATAGCCGCTTAATCTCTTTCTCATACATATAAATATTAACTGGGTTAGTTGGCAGCTGAGAATCTAAATATTCATTTGCACGTTTAACATATTCTTCATGATGCTTGTCATGGTTATCTATTACATTAAGTAATACTTTTGCACCTTCAAAAGCATCAAATTGGTCATAATAATATCCAACACCTTTAGGAATTAGTTTTGAGTTGTGAATAAATGGATATCCTCCATATAACGCATCATTATATGCATAATTTAAACCATTCTCCCATTGATGACTTAACACAATATCTACATAACGTGTTAAAAAATCAGGCATTTGATAACGGCCTTCTACAGTCATTACTCCGTCTTTGACTAAATTCGTTCGACTAATAAAGTTAAAGAAGGTTGGATTATCTTTTTTATCATAGGTATTACACATATAAACATGTTGAATTTTATTTGGCTGTTCGCGATAGGCTTGTTCTGCAATCAAAATAGGTGTAAAGCTATTTTTAACTACATTAATATTTGCTTCAAAAGATGCTATACGCTTTGCCTTTTTATTTGAATTGGGTTTATACCCAAAATCTAAATTATGTTGTTCTTTAATACGTTTTATTACTTTATCACAAAAAATGGGAGACCAGATAAAAGGTACAACATAACATGAATAACTATGCATAATAGAAAAATAAGAATTACATGTATTGTTATGATGAGGTAGAACCCATACGGCATCAAATTTTGTACCATTAAGAAGACGTCCCGCCTTTTTTCCAAATAAGAAGTTTTCTATATCCATGATAAAATCATTTCCCATTTTATAGCTAACTACTTTGCCACCATGTTCATGTATGCGAGTTACTTGATAAGGTTCAATGATTAACGTTCCTTCAATTAGTAAATCTAGTTGCTCAATAACATCTTCGATATAGGCAAATTTGAGATTCATTTCTTTAAGCATGAATCCTTCAGGGGGAGAGGTACGTTTTTCAGGTCCCCATGAAACTAAAAATACTTCATCGATAAGCTCGGAATGTTGAAATAAGTGATAAAGATGTATTACATTTTGATTTACACCATTTGCCCAAATATCTGTTACATCACCTTCTAAATTAAAAGTAATTCCAACCTTGTATTTTTTCATAGTATTGTTCCATTTTATGTTATTACATAAAGATATTATTTTACATAATAAAATCACTCTGGTTTCCCAGAGTGATTTCCTCATTATGATTTAGAATAGATTACCATTGATAGCCGATTCCACCACCAACAGCATAATCTCCAGCGCTGGTTGCAGAGCCGCTTACTTTAAAGTGGATACGGTTGTTATCACTTGATTTGCTCATACCAACAGCTACTGCATTTTGACCTTTAAAGTTACCGATCCCTAATCCAATCATTGTACCTCCAGCATGGCTTACAGTAGGAATATTAGCCATTGCAACAGCACCAGCAATACCTCCACGAAGTTTCTTATCAGTTTGTTTCAATTCATTACGAACTGAATTTACTGAGTTATCAACATACTGTTTATTTACTGCATCTGTATTATGAATAGGCGTTGCAACGTTAGTAATACGGCGGTTTACAATAGGTTGACCATTTGAACCATCATTACCTACCGATACAGTATCTTTTTCGTTTGCTACAGATCCTTGTCCAATTGCAACGGCATTTTCAGCTTCCGCTTTTGCACCTTGACCAATTGCTGTCGCATTCTTCGCGGATGCTTGAGAATTATTTCCTAAAGCTGTAGTGTTTTCACCACTTGCCTTTGAACCGTATCCCATTGCTGTTGCATCCTTACCTTTTGCTTCAGCACTATTGCGCTTACTAATATTATCAGCAGCAAAGGCAGTTTTACCATCTTTAGTTATTAAACCTGAATTTTCAATACGTTGTACTGCACTTGCCGCTGATTGGGCGGATTTAGTTGCTTCAGTTGCAGAGCTTGCAGCTGATGTCGCTGAGTTCTGA
>NZ_AFQO01000004.1 GCF_000222025.1 Haemophilus haemolyticus M19501
AGAAGAAAAAGCGCGTGGTATCACCATCAACACTTCACACGTTGAATACGATACAGCAACTCGTCACTACGCACACGTTGACTGTCCGGGACACGCTGACTATGTTAAAAACATGATTACTGGTGCGGCACAAATGGATGGTGCTATCTTAGTAGTAGCAGCAACTGATGGTCCTATGCCACAAACTCGTGAGCACATCTTATTAGGTCGCCAAGTAGGTGTTCCATACATCATCGTATTCTTAAACAAATGCGACATGGTAGATGACGAAGAGTTATTAGAATTAGTAGAAATGGAAGTTCGTGAACTTCTTTCTCAATATGACTTCCCAGGTGACGATACACCAATCGTACGTGGTTCTGCATTACAAGCATTAAACGGCGTAGCAGAATGGGAAGAAAAAATCCTTGAGTTAGCAAACCACTTAGATACTTATATCCCAGAACCAGAGCGTGCGATTGACCAACCGTTCCTTCTTCCAATCGAAGATGTGTTCTCAATCTCAGGTCGTGGTACAGTAGTAACTGGTCGTGTAGAACGTGGTATCATCCGTACTGGTGATGAAGTAGAAATCGTCGGTATCAAAGATACAGCGAAAACTACAGTAACAGGTGTTGAAATGTTCCGTAAATTACTTGACGAAGGTCGTGCAGGTGAAAACATCGGTGCATTATTACGTGGTACAAAACGTGAAGAAATCGAACGTGGTCAAGTATTAGCGAAACCAGGTTCAATCACGCCACACACTGACTTCGAATCAGAAGTGTACGTATTATCAAAAGAAGAAGGTGGTCGTCATACTCCATTCTTCAAAGGTTACCGTCCACAATTCTATTTCCGTACAACAGACGTAACTGGTACTATCGAATTACCAGAAGGCGTGGAAATGGTAATGCCTGGTGATAACATCAAAATGACAGTAAGCTTAATCCACCCAATCGCGATGGACCAAGGTTTACGTTTCGCAATCCGTGAAGGTGGCCGTACAGTAGGTGCTGGTGTTGTTGCGAAAATCATCAAATAATTGATGGATTCTTGAATGTCTTAAAGACAGAAAGAAGACAAGAGAAAGTGCGGGGAAAATTCTCCGCACTTTTTGTTTTTTATTCTATATCTGATATTTCGCTTGAGTATTTACTAAATTATTTGATTTTTATAGTGATAGCTGCGGTGAATAATTTTCAGTGATTCCAACAAGTTCTTCTATTGATATTAATTTTATCTTGCTGCTTTGAGGTAAAAGTGCGGTGAGATTTCTTGCTAAAATATCTTGTTTTAATATCATGCAATTCCCTTTACATTTTGCAAAATAATCAGGATATTTTACCGCCAATAGCACACCGTCTTGCCATAATACTACAGCATCTTTTTCTGTAATATATGAAAAATAGTCATCGAGTTCAGTTTTGGGATAATCTGATTGAGAAAATGTATAAAGCATAATATTCCTTAAAAAGTGAACAATTTTTCTGTTTGATTAAGCTTTTCTAGCAATAAAGAGCGGTCAATTTTTTCACAAGATAGGATAAGTTCTCTATTATCTAATTTAAATTTCTGCAAAGACGCTGTGCAGATAAAGCGTTGTTCTACATCATATAAATCTAATAATTTAAAGGTTCTAATGAAGTCTTTCTGTTGAATGATCTCAGGTTGTTGATGATTAATAAGATTTAGTACACCATCATCTATAAAAAATACGCCAACGTCATCTGGATCACAAAAAGTTGTTGCGGCAAGAATTGCATCTAAGCCTTCTCGTGAAATGGATGTGCCATGTGGAGATGTGCGAAATAAAAAGGCTATTTTCATAGGGTTATTACTCGATCTGCTTTTAAACTTGCTGCCATAAATTCGCCAAGGCCTGCAATTATGAATCTCTCTGCAAGATTATTGTGACCTGTACTGGCTGTTGTTAAGTTATCGACGATACCTCGTCGTTGAGATGCCGCAACACATAAATGCAAAGGAACATTGTGGGTTACGGAAAACATTTGCCAATGTTTTTGTAAATTAACTTCATCATTAGCTGGATACACTAATGCATTTCCGTTACTCACTCCATCTTGAAAGAAAAAAATCTGTGAGATTTCGTGTCCTTTTTTGATTAAGGCGTCTGCAAATTGATAAGCTAAAAATGCCCCTTGTTTTCCGTAAATAGGGCTTTTGACGGCGATAACATAGCGCATTATTCTTGCTCTTGTTTGATTTGGCGGATGTAGAGGTAAACCGTATGTCGGGATATATCTAAACGTTCTGCGACTAAATTAATCGCATCTTTAATATCAAAAATACCTTTTTCGTAAAGAGAAAGGACGATTTGTCGGTTTTTAGTATTATTGGCAACAGAGCGATCCGCATTGACTTCTTCTATTGTTTTTTCAATAGTCTGTGCAACCAAGTCTTCTACAGAACTCGCAAAATTAACCGAAGATGTTTCATTCGTATGCTCCGTTGGCATAAAGCATTGCAAAAATTGAGACACGGGCACATCTAAATTGATATTGATACAAAGCAAACCAATAATACGTTGAGTTTTATTACGAATAGCGATAGTCACTGATTTCATCAGTACGCTGCCTTTTGCTCGTGTAAAATAAGGCTTTGAAACACTTTCGCTTTGCATATTTCGTAGCGAACGTAAGGCAAGATCGGTGATTGGCGAGCCAACTTGTCGATTAGTGTTATGTCCGTTAGCAATACAAATAGCAGAATGTTCAATATCTTCTAGAGAATGAAGTACGATTTCGCAGTGTTCGCCAATAAGAGCGCTTACACCATCAACGACCGCTTGATAGGAATTTATGATAGTGCGATCTTCGTCAGTGAAAGGATATTTGTCGTTTAAAGTCATGGTGTTAGGTTAAAAGTGCGGTAAAAATTTCGCTCGTTTTTATAATAAAAAGCACGCGTTAAAGAACGCGCGCTATTAAACTTATTAATTATTTTGTAGCTTTTGGATTGACGTCTAATACTTCCACATCAAAAATTAATGTTGAATTTGGTGGAATAGATGCGCCAGCACCTTGTTCGCCATAGCCTAATTCAGGTGCAATAACTAATTGAATTTTTCCGCCTTTTTTCACTAATTGAAGACCTTCAGTCCAGCCTTTAATTACCTGATCAAGTTGGAATTCTACAGGTTGACCACGCTCTACGGAGCTATCAAATACTTTTCCATTTGGTAATTTACCAGTGTAATGTACTTTAACGGTATCTGTTGCTTTGATTGCATCGCCTTTACCTGCGTTTTCAATTTTGTACATTAAACCAGATTGTGTAGTTTTTACATCTTTACCTTTAGCAAATTCAGCACGGAATTTATCACCTTCTTCTTTTGCTTGTTTAGCAATAGATTCTGCTTTTGCTTTTGATGCAGCTATTAATTTTGCTTCAATAGATTCTAAGGTTTTTTGGATTTTTTCATCTTTACGAACATCCACTTTACCTTCTAAGGCATCTTTTAAACCATCTAAAATACGCGCATTATCATATTTGATGACTTCTTTGTGTGAATCTACAAGATCTTTCATTTGACCACCCATGAGCGTACCCACGGCATAAGATGCTGCTTTCTCATCGAATGCGCTATCCTCTGCAAAAACTTGGCCAGAAATCACCGCACTTACCATTAATGCTGCAATAGATAATTTTTGAATTTTTAACATATGAGTTAATCCTTTATAATGAATGGAATAATACGAGGAATAGATTAAATTGCTTTCTATCTATTCTCAACTTTTTTTTAGAATTTAGAGAAAATTTATGCAAATTCAACAAATGTTAGAAAATCGCATCGAGGAACTTGAAACGAAAATTGCATTTCAGGAACAGTTATTAGATGAATTAAATCACGCTTTAGTTCAACAGCAATTTGATATTGATAAAATGCAAGTCCAATTGCGTTATATGGCAAATAAATTAAAAGATTTTCAACCCTCTAACATTGCAAGCCAATCTGAAGAAACGCCACCGCCCCATTATTAATTGCTGCCATAAATTCGTACAAATGAAAAGGGCGCTTAATGCGCCCTTTAAATTACATTCCCAAATAATAATCAGCTAAATACTTGCCTGCTTATGCAAAGTATTTTTCCAAATCGTCACTACCGCCAATGTGTTTACCACCGATAAACACTTGTGGAACAGTAGTGCGACCTGAAACTGCACGTACGCTCACGATTGTTGCATCGTGACCTAATACGATTTCTTCAAAGCTTAAGCCTTTATCGTGTAAAAGTTGTTTTGCTTTTGCACAGAAAGGGCAGCCAGGTTTTGTGAAGATTGAAATAGACTCTTGCACTTGGTGTTGTGGCGCAAGGTATTTCAACATAGTGTCAGCATCGGATACTTTGAACGGATCGCCTGGTTCGTTTGGTTCGATAAACATTTTTTCAACTACGCCGTTTTTTACAAGCATAGAATAACGCCATGAACGTTTACCAAAACCTAAATCTTCTTTACCAACTAACATACCCATGCCTTCGGTAAATTCACCATTACCATCTGGAATGAAAGTGATGTTTTCAGATTTTTCATCTTCTTTCCATGCGTTCATTACGAAAGTATCATTTACAGATACAACAAGAATATCGTCTACACCGTATTTTTTGAATACTGGTGCTAATTCGTTGTAACGTGGTAAGTGTGATGATGAGCAAGTTGGAGTGAATGCGCCCGGTAATGAGAACACGATCACTGTTTTGTTATCAAATAATTCAGAGGTAGTTACATCAACCCATTTATCACCCTGACGAGTGCGGAATGTCACTTGAGGGACTTTTTTTCCTTCCATACTAGACATTGTTTTTTTTCTCCTATTGGTTGTTAATTTAAATTTTATGCGCTGTATTATAGGGAAAATTATGATATAGTCATAATCAATTAATTCTATTCTTTTAATTGAATTTTTCTATAGGGAAAATCTCATGAATATCCGTGATCTAGAATATCTTGTTGCCTTATCTGAACATAAACATTTCCGTCGTGCTGCCGATTCTTGTAATGTGAGTCAACCAACATTAAGTGGGCAAATTCGTAAGTTAGAAGATGAGCTTGGTATTATTTTGTTAGAACGCACTAGCCGTAAAGTGTTGTTTACTCAATCTGGGATGTTATTGGTTGATCAGGCTCGTACAGTTCTTCGAGAAGTAAAATTATTGAAAGAAATGGCGAGCAATCAAGGTAAAGAAATGACCGGGCCATTACACATCGGTTTAATCCCAACAGTTGGTCCTTATTTGCTCCCTTATATTGTACCAACGTTAAAAGCGGCATTCCCTGATTTAGAAGTTTTTCTTTATGAGGCGCAAACGCATCAATTATTAGAACAATTGGAAACGGGGCGTTTAGATTGTGCCATCGTTGCCACTGTTCCGGAAACTGAGGCTTTTATTGAAGTACCTATTTTCAACGAGAAAATGTTACTTGCCGTATCTGAGCATCATCCTTGGGCTCAAGAAAGTAAACTTCCAATGAACCAATTAAATGGTCAAGAAATGTTAATGCTTGATGATGGTCATTGTTTGCGTAATCAAGCGCTAGATTATTGCTTCACTGCTGGCGCAAAAGAAAATTCCCATTTCCAAGCGACTAGCCTTGAAACTTTGCGCAATATGGTGGCAGCAAATGCTGGTATCACTTTTATGCCTGAATTAGCGGTACTAAATGAAGGTACGCGCAAAGGTGTGAAATATATTCCTTGTTATTCGCCTGAGCCATCACGCACCATTGCGTTGGTTTATCGTCCTGGCTCACCATTGCGTAATCGTTATGAGCGTGTGGCAAGTGCGGTCAGCGATGAAGTTAAATCTATTCTAAGTGGGTTGAAATAATGGCTGGTGTTCGTGCTGTTCAAAAAGAAAAGACTCGTCGCGCTTTAGTGGATGCGGCATTTAATCAACTTAGCGCAGAAAAAAGTTTTTCTAATTTGAGTTTGAGAGAAGTTGCTCGCGAGGCTGGAATTGCGCCTACATCTTTCTATCGCCATTTTAGCGATATGGATGAACTTGGCTTAGAAATGGTGGATGAAGCTGGTTTGATGTTGCGCCAATTAATGCGCCAAGCGCGTAAACGTATTGATGCTGGCGGTAGCGTTATTTCTGTATCTGTGGATACATTTTTTGAATTTATCACTAACAGTACGAACGTTTTTCGTTTACTATTACGTGAAAGTTCAGGCACTTCTCAAGCTTTTCGTACTGCGGCAGCACGCGAAATTAAGCATTTTGTTGATGAGTTAGCAGAATATATTTCCTACAAACATCAATATTCGCAATATGTTGCTTATGTTCAAGCGGAAGGCATCGTAACAATCGTATTCACTGCAGGGGCTAATGCTTTAGATATGAGTAAAGCTGAACGTGAGCAACTTAAAGCTCGCGTGATTTTGCAATTGAGAATGCTTGCAAAAGGTGCTGATTTTGCAGCGAATAAGGAAAGAGGCAAGTAAGATAGTTTATATCTAGCCTATTAGTTTTCTCTTTGGGCTTAGATATTCACTATCTTTTATTTTTCCGAGTTATTTCTCATACCAAATTTTATTCACATAAAGTGTGATAAAACCTGAGGGCGTTTCTACCCGCACTTCGTCGTCTAATGTCTTTCCGATTAAAGCCCGAGCAACTGGGGAATCAATGGATATCCAATTTTTCGCAGGGGCAAATTCATCGCAACCGACGATACGATATTGCTTGATTTCACCATCTTCATTTTCCAATTCTACCCATGCCCCGAAGAAAACTTTTCCTTCTTGCTTTGGGTTGTAATCGACAATTTGTAGCACTTCCAATCTTTTAGTTAAAAAACGTACACGACGATCAATTTCACGTAATCGGCGTTTACCATAAATATATTCGGCATTTTCGCTACGGTCGCCTAAAGCAGCAGCATCTGAGACTGCTTGAGTGACTTTGGGGCGTTCTTCTTTCCACAAAAACTTGAGTTCTTGGTCAAGCTCATTCCAGCCTTGACGGGTAATATAATTTGATTTTGCCATAATAAAAATAAAAGAAAGTTTTTCGAATTATATTTGAGCCAACAGCCTAAAACCAGTATTCTATCCCCGTTTTTTCTCAAATCCTTTCATAACAAAGAAGTATGACAATGTTAAATCAACAAATTAGCCAAATTATTGCGGCTGAATTAACCGTTCAACCCCAACAAATCCTCGCCGCCATTCAATTATTAGATGATGGCAACACGATTCCATTTATTGCACGTTATCGTAAAGAAGCCACTGGAGGCTTAGATGACACCCAACTTCGTCATTTTGAAACCCGTTTAATTTATTTACGTGAATTAGAAGATCGTCGTCAAACTATTTTGAAATCTATTGAAGAGCAAGGGAAATTGACTGATGAATTACGTGACAAAATCCATGCGACACAAAGCAAAACCGAATTAGAAGATTTGTATTTGCCATACAAACCGAAACGTCGTACCAAAGGGCAAATTGCGATTGAAGCGGGTCTTGAGCCATTGGCTGATTTACTTTGGAACGAGCCAAAAAATGATCCAGAATCAACCGCACTTTCCTTTGTTGATGCTGAAAAAGGCGTAGCTGATAGCAAAACTGCGTTAGACGGTGCACGCTATATTTTAATGGAGCGTTTTGCTGAAGATGCGGGCTTATTAGCGAAAGTCCGTGATTATTTAGCGAAAAATGCCGTTATCGTATCCAAAGTGAGCGAAGGCAAGGAAACGGAAGGTGCAAAATTCCAAGATTATTTCGACCACCAAGAATTATTGAAAAATGTGCCTTCTCACCGTGCATTAGCCATGTTTCGTGGACGTAATAAGGGCATTTTACAATTAAGCTTAAATGCTGCTCCTGATGCAGAAGAGGGAAGTCGCCAAAGTTATTGTGAAGAGATTATTCGTGATTATTTAGATGTACGTTTTATTGATCAGCCAGCGGATAAATGGCGTGAGCAAGTGATTGCGTGGACATGGAAAATCAAAGTTTCGTTGCATTTAGAAACGGAATTAATGGCAAGTTTACGTGAAAAAGCGGAAGAAGAAGCCATTGATGTTTTCGCTCGAAATCTGACCGCACTTTTAATGGCGGCACCCGCTGGTGCGAAAAGTACTATGGGCTTGGACCCGGGCTTACGTACAGGTGTTAAAGTCGCGGTGGTGGATAACACAGGTAAATTATTAGATACCACTACCATTTATCCACACACGGGGCGTGAAGCCGAAGCACAAGTGGCGATTTTCAGCTTAATCCGCAAACATAACGTGGAGTTAATTGCCATTGGTAACGGTACAGCTTCTCGTGAAACAGAACGTTTTGCGAAAGAAGTGATTAAAGAAATTAAAGAAAATAAACCGCAAACCGTTGTGGTGAGCGAAGCGGGCGCATCCGTTTATTCCGCCTCTGAATTTGCCGCAAATGAATTCCCGAATTTAGATGTATCTTTACGTGGTGCGGTATCAATTGCGCGTCGTTTACAAGATCCATTAGCGGAATTAGTAAAAATCGAACCGAAAGCCATTGGTGTAGGGCAATATCAACACGATGTAAACCAAACCCAATTAGCACGTAAACTCGATGCGGTGGTGGAAGACTGTGTAAACGCAGTAGGGGTAGATTTGAATACGGCATCCGCTCCATTGCTTGCTCGTGTGGCTGGAATGACGAAAACCTTAGCGCAAAACATTGTGGAATACCGTGATGAAAATGGTCGTTTTGAAAGCCGTAGCGAATTGAAAAAAGTACCGCGTTTAGGGCCAAAAGCCTTTGAGCAATGTGCGGGCTTTATGCGTATTGCAGACGGGAAAAATCCACTTGATGCTTCAGGTGTTCACCCAGAAGCTTATCCTGTGGTCGAAAAAATTTTGCAAGCCACTGCGCAATCTATCCAAGATTTAATGGGTAATGCGGGTGTGGTACGTCAGCTTGATGCAAAACAATTCATTGATGAGCAATTTGGTTTACCGACCGTCCAAGATATTTTCAAAGAATTGGAAAAACCGGGGCGCGATCCGCGTGGTGAATTTAAAACTGCGGTATTCGCAGAAGGCGTGGAAGAAATCACCGATTTAAAACCAGGTATGATTTTAGAAGGTACCGTCACCAATGTGACCAACTTCGGCGCATTTGTGGATATTGGTGTTCACCAAGATGGTTTAGTACATATTTCATCATTAAGCGATAAATTCGTGGAAGATCCACATCAAGTGGTGAAAACCGGCGATATCGTGAAAGTGAAAGTGTTGGAAGTGGATGTGCCGCGTAAACGTATTGCGTTAACGATGCGATTAGATGAAAGTGCGGTCAAAAATGATGGCAAATCTGAGCGCACTTTATCTGCAAGACCTCGTGGAAATACCCAACGAGAGGAGCGTAGTTCAAGAGGTAATAATGCGATGGGCAATGCCTTTGCTGATGCGCTAAAAAATTGGAAAAAATAACAAGTTATAGGGCGAGATTATTCGCCCTTTTTTTATATCTTTCCTTTCCCGAAAAGCATCGCCAAAACGGCGATTTTTTGCTATAATCCCACCCAATTTTTATTTACAAAAGAATGAGATAAATTATGTCAGAAACGACCAATGATAACTATGGTGCATCGAGCATTAAAGTATTAAAAGGCCTTGATGCGGTGCGTAAACGTCCTGGTATGTATATCGGTGATACCGATGACGGTACTGGTTTGCACCATATGGTATTTGAAGTGGTGGATAATGCCATTGATGAAGCCCTCGCTGGCCATTGTTCCGATATTATCGTGACCATTCATGATGATAATTCAGTATCGGTGCAAGATGATGGGCGTGGTATTCCTGTGGATATTCACCCAGAAGAAGGCGTTTCTGCAGCTGAAGTTATCATGACAGTGCTTCATGCTGGCGGTAAATTTGACGATAACTCTTATAAAGTATCGGGCGGTTTACACGGTGTGGGCGTATCTGTAGTGAATGCGCTTTCTGATAAATTACAGTTAACTATTCGTCGTCAAGGTCATGTTCATGAGCAATTCTATCATTTAGGTGAGCCACAAGCGCCATTAACAGTGATTGGCGACACAGAGGCAACGGGGACAACAGTTCGTTTCTGGCCAAGCTCAGATATTTTTGCTATCACAACCTTTGATTACAAAATCTTAGCAAAACGCTTACGCGAGCTTTCTTTCTTGAACTCAGGCGTATCTATTCGTTTAATTGATAAACGTGATGGCTCTGAAGATCATTTCCATTACGAAGGTGGTATTCAAGCATTCGTCGAATATTTGAATAAAAATAAAAACCCAATTCATCCAAAGCCATTTTATTTTACAGCAGAGAAAGATGGCATCGGTGTAGAAGTCGCATTGCAGTGGAATGATGGTGTAAATGAAAACGTGTATTGCTTCACCAATAACATTCCTCAACGTGATGGCGGTACTCACCTAGCAGGTTTCCGTGGGGCTTTAACCCGTAGCTTAAATAGCTACATGGAAAACGAAGGTATGCTGAAAAAAGAAAAAGTGGCTACTTCAGGCGATGATGCACGTGAAGGTTTGGTGGCAATTATTTCAGTTAAAGTGCCTGATCCAAAATTCTCATCGCAAACTAAAGACAAACTCGTGTCTTCAGAAGTTAAAAGTGCGGTTGAATCTGCGATGAATGAAAAAATGCAGGAATATTTATTGGAAAATCCTGCAGATGCAAAAATCATTGTAAATCAAATTATTATGGCAGCTCGTGCGCGCGAAGCAGCACGAAAAGCGCGTGAAATGACGCGACGTAAAGGGGCATTAGATATTGCAGGTTTACCGGGTAAACTTGCAGACTGCCAAGAAAAAGATCCTGCGCTTTCTGAACTTTACTTAGTGGAGGGAGACTCCGCGGGTGGTTCTGCAAAAGTTGGTCGTGATCGTAAAACTCAAGCAATTTTACCATTGAAAGGTAAAATCTTAAACGTAGAAAAAGCACGCTTCGACAAAATGTTGTCTTCCCAAGAGGTGGGCACATTAATTACTGCTTTAGGCTGCGGTATCGGTCGTGATGAATATAATCCAGATAAATTACGTTATCATCATATCATTATCATGACTGATGCTGATGTGGATGGTTCTCACATTCGTACGTTGCTTTTAACGTTCTTCTATCGTCAAATGCCTGAACTTATTGAACGTGGTTATGTTTACATTGCTCAGCCGCCGCTTTACAAAGTGAAAAAAGGAAAACAAGAACGCTACATTAAAGATGCGGATGAAATGGAGCAATATGAATTAACGCTTGCTTTAGATGGCGCGGAATTATATATTAGCGTAAATGCACCAGCAATGAATGCCCTTGTATTTGAAAAATTGGTGGCAGAATATAACAGCGTGCAAAAACTTATCGGTCGCTTAAGTCGCCATTATCCAGCCCCTGTATTGCAAGGATTAATTTATCAGTCGCCAATTTCTGTTGAAATGATGAAAAACGAAAGTGCGATGGAAAATTGGGGTAAATCTTTTGTTGAACAACTGACTGCAAAAGAAACAGAAGCGCATCAATATTCAGTTCGTACACAATTTAATGCGGAACGCCAAGTGTATGAAGCAGTAATTACTGTTCGTAAACACGGTATTGATACCGATTATTTCTTGAATTTTGATTTTGTTCACGGCAATGAATACGCGAAAATTGTTTCTCTTAATAAACAACTCAATGGTTTATTAGAAGAAGGCGCTTATGTCACACGTGGTGAAAAAGTACAACCAGTACGTAGTTTTGAACAAGCCGTTGAATGGCTAGTGAAAGAATCTCGTAAAGGCCTTGAAGTACAACGTTATAAAGGACTTGGTGAAATGAACGCAGACCAACTTTGGGAAACTACAATGGATCCAAATTCACGTCGTATGTTGAAGGTTTCTATTAAGGACGCCGTTGCTGCGGATCAACTCTTCACGACTTTAATGGGAGATGAAGTTGAACCACGTCGTGAGTTCATTGAGCTGAATGCGTTAAGAGCAAATTTGGACGTATAAATTTTCGTCTATTTATATTCATGACTGAAAGGGCACCAAAGTGCCCTTTCTTTGTTTATCTTATTATTTCATATCAGGATTACTATTGGTTTTTTGAACTTAAGTGAGTAAACTAAATGCACTCATTTTCTCAACGGAGAACCTTTATGAAACCTTATCTTATCGCCCCATCAATTCTTTCTGCCGATCTTGCTCGTCTTGGTGATGATGTACAAAACGTACTTAATGCAGGCGCGGATGTTATTCATTTTGATGTTATGGATAATCATTATGTACCTAATCTCACTTTTGGGCCTGCGGTATGTCAAGCTTTACGTGATTATGGCATTACCGCACCGATAGATGTGCATTTAATGGTAAAACCCGTCGATCGCATTATTCCCGATTTTGCTAAAGCAGGTGCGAATTACATCACTTTTCACCCAGAATCTAGCGAACATATTGACCGCTCTTTGCAGCTTATTCGCGATTGTGGTTGTAAATCTGGATTAGTTTTTAATCCTGCGACGCCGTTGAGCTATTTAGATTACGTTTTGGATAAAGTGGATGTGGTTTTATTAATGTCAGTTAATCCCGGATTTGGCGGACAATCTTTTATTCCAGCAACATTGAAGAAATTACAACAGGCTCGTAAGATCATTGATGAAAGTGGTTATGACATTCGTCTTGAAGTAGATGGTGGCGTGAAGGTTGATAACATCGCAGAAATAGCCGCGGCAGGTGCTGATATGTTTGTGGCAGGTTCCGCAATTTTTGGTAAGCCAGATTATAAACAAGTTATTGACCAAATGCGTACTCAGTTAGCAAGTGTTAGCGCATAACCGTTATTTTAATAAAATACGATCGTAATAGAACAGAGAAAAACAATGAACACACAATTTAAACTTATTGGCTTTGATTTAGACGGCACCTTGGTAAATAGCTTGCCTGATTTAGAGTTATCCGTAAATTCTGCCTTGGCTGAATTTGATTTACCGAAAGCGCCAGAAGAATTAGTTTTAACTTGGATCGGTAATGGCGCGCCTGTATTAATTGCCCGTGCGTTAGATTGGGCGAAAAAACAAACAGGAAAAGTGCTAACTGAAACAGAGGTTAAGCAAGTAACAGAACGTTTTAATTTTTATTATGGCGAGAATTTATGTAATGTCAGCCGCTTGTATCCAAATGTAAAAGAAACTTTAGAAATCCTGAAAGAAAAAGGCTATGTCCTAGCAGTTGTTACCAATAAACCGACAAAGCATGTTCAGCCAGTATTGGCCGCATTTGGCATTGATCATTTATTTAGTGAAATGTTGGGCGGTCAATCCTTACCTGCCATTAAGCCACATCCAGCCCCACTTTATTATTTATGCGGAAAATTTGGTTTTGAACCACGCCAAGTGCTTTTCGTGGGCGATTCTAAAAATGATATTATCGCAGGTCACGCTGCGGGCTGTGCAGTTGTTGGTTTAACTTACGGCTACAATTACAATATCCCTATCCGTGAATCCAATCCAGATTGGGTGTTTGATGATTTTGCCCAGCTATTAAGTATTCTTTAAGTTTTCCATCTAATAAAAAGTGCGGTTAATTTTTACCGCACTTTTGTTATCTACTTAATTGATTTTAAAGAATGTTTGAAAATTCTTCTAACATTTCTTTTGGCCATACGCTTGATTGCACTTCACCGATATGTTTTTTACGAAGTAAAAGCATCGCTAAGCGAGATTGACCGATACCACCGCCGATAGTTAATGGCAATTTCCCGTTTAATAAATCTTGGTGCCAATCCATTTTTAAACGGTCTTCATCGCCTGTTAAGCCAACTTGTAAACGTAATGCACTTTCATCTACGCGGATACCCATTGAGGAAAGTTCAAAGGCTTTGCCTAATTGGTCGTTCCATACCAAAATATCGCCGTTTAAACCTTTGTAGCCATTTTCAGATTCTGTTGTCCAGTCATCATAATCTGGTGCGCGGCCATCGTGAGGTTTGCCATCTGAAAGTTTGCCGCCAATGCCGATTAAGAATACTGCGCCGTATTCTTTACAAATTGCGTTTTCACGTTCTTTACTGCTTAAATCTGGATAGCGTTTTACTAAATCTTCGCTGTGCACAAAGGTAATATGTTTTGGAAGAATGGAAGGAATATCAAAACGTGCTTCTACGGCTAATTCTGTTAAACGAATAGCACGATAAATAGAATTTACCGTTTCTTTTAAGTATGCAAAGTTACGACGACCTTCAGGAATCACTTTTTCCCAGTCCCATTGATCCACATAAACAGAGTGAGTCGGATCAAGTGAGTCTTCATCTGGGCGCAATGCTTTCATATGAACAAACAAGCCTTCGCCTTCTTTAAAGTTGAAGCGAGCAAGGGTATGGCGTTTCCATTTAGCAAGAGAATGTACTACTTCAAATACGGCATTTGGAATACATTTCACATTAACTTGAACGGCTTTTTCAATGCCAGATAAGTTATCTTGCATTCCGTTACCCACTTGGCTCAAAATTGGACCTTGTACTTCAATAATACCAAGTTGTTCAATAAGATTTTGGGTGAAGGTGTTCTTCACAAAACTGATTTCTTGTTGTTGTAAAATAAATGTCTTTTTCATTTTGATAACCTTTTTTAATGAGGAATAATATTTTTGAGTATTATTCAATAAATTATGATTTTATTTCAAGTATTTTATTTACTTTCTTATTTTGATTGAATAATATCTAATTAAGTAATGAAAAGTTAAATAAAATCTAAAGGAGGTTATTTTATGCACAATATTGACAGTTTAGATCGGCAAATTTTACGTGTACTTACCAAAGATGCGAGAACTCCCTATGCCGAAATGGCTAAAAATTTTGGTGTCAGCCCAGGAACGATTCATGTGCGGGTAGAAAAAATGCGTCAATCGGGCATTATTGAAGGCACGAAGGTGATCATTGATGAGCGTAAATTAGGTTATGACGTATGCTGTTTTATCGGTATTATTCTAAAAAGTGCAAAAGATTATGAGAAAGTGATCAAAAAGCTAGAAAGTTTTGATGAAGTAGTGGAAGCCTATTATACAACGGGTAATTACTCTATTTTCTTAAAGGTGATGACACACACAATCGCAGAATTACATTCTGTTTTGGCGACCAAGATTCAGTTAATAGATGAAATTCAATCCACTGAAACCTTGATTTCAATGCAAAATCCAATTTTTCGAGATATTAAACCTTAAGAACGTAGAAAAGTGCGGTGAAATTTTTATTCAAATTTATCCTGATGTTTAAATTTCAATAAATCTCTCCGCTCTTTTTTGTTTGGGCGACGATCAGGATGGGGCATTGAAAGCGAATTGTTTTTTCTTGCCCACGCGATTTCTTCTCTTTTTTTCACGCTACTTTCGGTTTCTTGATAGAGTAATTGTGCTTCTGGTGCACCTCGGCGTTGATCGCTTAAGGCGATAATTTTTATTTCTTTTTCTTCGTTTCCTTGACGAAGTTTTAACATTGCGCCTACTTCCACAATTTTACTTACTTTCGCACGTTGATTGTTGTAATGCACTTTGCCACTTTCAATCATGGCTTTAGCAATGCTACGTGTTTTGTAGAATCGCGCAGCCCACAACCATTTGTCTAAACGAATACCTTCTTTTTCTGCCATTATTTTCTCCTTATTTTGATTCGACAAAATAGTACCACAAAGTATGCTAATGAACTGTTATTAAAAATTTTATTCTTTAATAAGATTTTTATTAAATGAAAAAAAATCAAAACAGGTTAATTTAAACATTTTTCAATAAAACAAAATTTATGTTAAAAAAACTTGAAAAATGATCAAATTTTTGACAAGGTTGAGCGGTTTTCTTTTTTTAAACTCAAGGAACATTTTTATGCATAACGAAAACTTAAAAGAATTGACCGTTCGAGGAATTATCCTCGGCGCATTGATTACAGTGATTTTCACTGCATCCAATGTGTATCTCGGTCTAAAAGTGGGGATGACATTCGCGTCATCTATTCCATCTGCTGTGATTTCTATGGCAGTACTCAAATTTTTCAAAGATTCTAGCATTCTTGAAAATAATATGGTGCAAACTCAAGCATCTTCAGCGGGGACACTTTCTTCTGTGATCTTCGTCTTACCAGGCTTATTAATGATGGGTTACTGGCAAGACTTCCCATTCTGGCAAACTATGCTGATTTGTGCTGCGGGTGGTACATTAGGCGTGTTATTCACTATTCCGTTACGCCGTGCGATGGTGGTAAACAGTGATTTACCTTATCCTGAAGGTGTAGCTGCTGCAGAAATCTTAAAAGCAGGTAATCATGCAGATGGCGATAGCGGTGTGAAAGATATTGCTTACGGTGGTGTTTTAGCAGGATTAGTTGCATTTTTAACGAACGGTTTACGTGTTATGGCTGATGGCGCAAGTGCTTGGATTCAAACGAGTAAAGCGGCTTTCCAATTGCCAATGGGCTTTTCATTCGCCTTGCTCGGTGCGGGTTATTTAATTGGTATCGTGGGCGGTATCGCTATGTTAGTGGGTGTTATTTTGACTTGGGGTGTGGCAGTGCCATATTTCACAATGTCAGGAGATATTGCCGCGGATGCAAGTTTAATTGATGCTGCGATGGCTGTTTGGAAAACCAAAGTACGTTATATTGGTGTGGGTACAATTGGTATCGCTGCGATTTGGACATTGCTGATTTTAATGAAACCAATGATTGAAGGAATGGTTCATTCTTTCCGTATGCTGAAAGGTGGACAAGAGGCATCGGAACATCGTATTGATATTGACCTTTCTCCAAAAACAATGATTTATATCTTAATTGCGACGGTTGCGTTAATTGTTATTTCATTACATCACTTTATTGCAGCGGCACCAATTTCGCCTGAGCTTTCCATTTTATTAGTGGTAGTTTGTACTTTCTTAGCGGTATTTATTGGCTTCTTCGTGGCTGCGGCTTCTGGTTATATGGCTGGTTTAGTGGGTTCATCTTCAAGCCCAATTTCTGGTATCGGAATTATTTCTGTTATCGTGATTTCATTAGTATTGGTGTCAATCGGTAATGCCTCGGGCTTATTTGAAACCGTAGATGGTCAGAAATTTTTAACCGCACTTACATTGTTTACGGCATCTATTGTAATCACTACCGCCTGTATTTCTAATGATAATCTACAAGATTTAAAAACGGGCTTATTAGTTGAAGCGACACCTTGGCGACAACAAGTCGCATTAATTATCGGTTGCTTTGTCGGTGCGCTTGTTATTGCGCCTGTATTAGAAATTTTATACCACGCTTATGGTTTCAGTGGTGCATTGCCGCGTCCAGATATGGATCCGTCACAAGCCTTATCTGCACCACAAGCAACGTTAATGACCACCATTTCTCAAGGTATTTTCACAAATAAATTGGAATGGACTTATATCTTAACTGGTGTGGGCTTAGGTGCTGTGTTAATTACGATTGATGCGTTTTTGAAAAAAGTCAGCAACAAAGTCTTTGGCTTGCCAGTTATTGCTGTGGGGATTGGTATTTACTTACCGCCATCAATTAATATGCCTGTGATTGTTGGTGCATTCTTAGCGTGGATTATGGCTCGCCATATTGCAAAACTTGGTAACAAAGAAGTGTCAGCTAAAGCAGAACGTTTCGGTACGCTTTTCTCTGCAGGTTTAATTGTAGGCGAAAGTTTAATGGGGGTAATTTTAGCATTCATTATTGCGGCTTCTGTTACCACTGGTGGTTCTGAAGCGCCATTATCCTTAAATCTTGAAAACTGGGATACTATTGGCGAGTGGTTAGGGTTAATCGTATTTATCGTGGGCATTGTGATTTTTGCATCTCGCGTATTACGTGCGAAAAAATCTGATTAATCCTTAAATTTATTTTAGAATAGGCTATCTTTTGGATAGCCTATTTTTTTATTATGAAATCTTACTTAAAAACACTTATTTTTTTCCCTCTGATTTTACAGGTAATCGTCACCGCACTTTTGATTTGGTTCGATGATGATTCAAGTGGCGTTATCGTTCCTTTTTCTAGCTATGCTCTCACAGCATTTCTTCTTGCCACCATTCCTGCATTTTTAACCGCACTTTTAGC
Organism: Haemophilus haemolyticus M19501; assembly: GCF_000222025.1. Classification (GTDB taxonomy): domain Bacteria; phylum Pseudomonadota; class Gammaproteobacteria; order Enterobacterales; family Pasteurellaceae; genus Haemophilus; species Haemophilus haemolyticus_G. Next base: position 18,037 of record NZ_AFQO01000004.1, read on the forward strand.
CGCAAAATTCCGTTACACACGTTATAACATTGCTTCGATTGTATTAGTTTCATCGATTATTTCATTTGTTTACTGCAATATGGCATCTTATTTTTATTTGTTATTGCTAGGTGAACAAGACACTTCCTTTTGGGGCTGGTTGACCGAAGGGGGATTGTCCCTCGGGTTAATAAGCACATGCGGAATGGTTTTTTATGCTCTATTTGTGATGCCGTGGTTGCTGCCAAAAACAAGAGAATAATTTTATGCTGACGCTAAACGAACATTTACTTAACCAAGTATTGTTGATTGCTTATCAAGCAGGTAAGCATTTGCAACAGTTTTATCAAAAACAGGTTCATGTTGAATTGAAAGAAGACAACACGCCTGTGACGGAAGCGGATCTTTTTGTGAGCCAATTTTTAACAGAAAAATTGACCGCACTTTTCCCTAATGTTCCCGTTCTTTCTGAAGAAAATTGTCATATTTCCTTTGATGAACGTAAAAATTGGAAAGAATATTGGTTGATTGATCCTCTTGATGGCACACAACAATTTATTAATCGTACCGATCAATTTTCTGTGTTGATTACTCTAGTTCGTAAAAATAAACCAGTGTTAAGCGTTATTCATGCGCCAATTTTATCGATAACTTATTATGCAATGCGTGATTTCGGCGCGTTTAAAAAACAACTGGATCAGGTAAAAAAACTCACTAAAAACACGACAAATTTTGACCGCCCTTTACGAATTGCAGTAGGTGCAACCACTTTACAAGAAAAAGTGCGGTCGATTTTACCGAAGGATTTTCCTTGTGAATTTGTTGTGGTCGGTTCAAGTAGTTTAAAAAGTGGTTTGGTGGCTGAAGGTGCAGTAGATTGTTATGTTCGTTTAGGACAAACAGGCGAATGGGATACAGCTGGTGCTGAAGTGCTGCTGGGGGAAACTCACGGTGCCATTTTTGACTCTCATTTTGAGCCTTTAACCTATAACCAGCGTGAAACCTTGATTAATCCGCATTTTGTCATGGTGGGTGATCAATCGTGCGATTGGCGTTCTGTCTTTCAATTTAATTGATTGGTTCGATTGGTTTTTTTCTCTAGAATACGGCATTATTTTCGATATTGCTCGGAAGCCGAATAAGGAATAATTATGCAAACTGATAATAATTGTATCGTCATTTTTGGCGCATCTGGTGACTTAACTCACCGTAAACTCATTCCCGCACTTTATAATCTCTACAAAATCGGGCGTTTGAGTGAAAACTTTTCCGTTCTAGGTGTTGCACGTTCTGACTTGAACGATGAAACTTTCCGCAAAAAAATGCGTGAGGCGTTAATCCATAATGAAGAAACAACACCAGAAACCTTAGATGCTTTCTGCTCTCATCTTTATTACCAAGCTGTGAATACATCTGATGCTCAAGATTATGGCAAACTTGTTCCACGTTTAGACGAGCTTCACGATAAATATCAAACCTGTGGTAACACCCTTTACTATATGTCCACTCCGCCAAGTCTTTATGGCGTGATCCCTGAGTGTTTGGCTGCACATGGTTTAAATACGGAAGAATATGGCTGGAAACGTATTATCGTTGAAAAACCTTTTGGCTATGATGAAAAAACAGCGCAAGCATTAGACGTACAAATCCACCGTTTCTTTGAAGAACACCAAATTTATCGTATCGACCATTATTTAGGTAAAGAAACCGTTCAAAACTTGCTCGTATTACGTTTTTCAAATGGTTGGTTTGAACCGCTTTGGAACCGTAATTTCATTGATTATGTAGAAATTACTGGTGCAGAATCTATTGGTGTGGAAGAGCGTGGTGGCTATTATGATGGTTCTGGCGCAATGCGAGATATGTTCCAAAACCATTTATTACAAGTATTAGCAATGGTTGCAATGGAGCCGCCTGCGATTATTAATGCGAATTCAATGCGTGATGAAGTAGCAAAAGTGATGCATAGTTTGCGTCCATTAACTTCGGAGGATATGGAGAATAACCTTGTTTTAGGTCAATATACCGCAGCTGAAATTAACGGCAAAATGGAAAAGGGTTATCTAGAAGAAAAAGGTGTGCCTGCAGATTCTCGTACTGAAACCTATATAGCATTACGTTGTGAAATTGAAAACTGGCGTTGGGCTGGCGTGCCGTTCTATGTCCGAACGGGTAAACGCTTACCAGCTCGTGTGACTGAAATTGTGATCCATTTTAAAACCACGCCACATCCTGTATTCAGCCAAAATGCACCAGAGAATAAATTGATTATTCGTATTCAACCTGATGAAGCGATTTCAATGCGTTTTGGTTTGAAAAAACCAGGCGCAGGCTTTGAAGCGAAAGAAGTATCAATGGATTTCCGTTATGCAGATTTAGCAGGCGCACAAGTATTAACCGCTTATGAACGCTTATTGTTAGATGCAATGAAAGGAGATGCAACCTTGTTTGCGCGTACTGATGCTGTGCATGCGGCATGGAAATTTGTGCAACCGATTTTAGATTACAAAGCGAATGGTGGTCGCATTCACGAATATGAAGCTGGCACTTGGGGGCCTGTGGCAGCCGATAAATTAATCGCAAAACAAGGTAAAGTTTGGCGTAAACCAAGTGGATTGATGAAGAAAAAAGTGTAACGATGATGACCTAGGGTAGGTTTACCCTAGGCTAGCAAGAGTACTACCCCTTTGGGGTAGAATTACCGTTTCCCAAAGTGGAACTACTATCACGTAATTAGCCGTGGGTATATTTACTTACGACATCATAAACGGAACAGCAATGAATACCATCACTTTCCCAACTGCTCAACACGCAGTCGAAAAAATCGCGCAAGAATTTGTGATTTACAGTCAGTTAAATCGTCCTGTACATATTTCTCTTTCTGGTGGCTCAACACCTAAGTTGCTATTTAAAACCTTAGCCAAATTGCCTTATGCGGAACAAATTAATTGGACAAATCTGCATTTTTGGTGGGGAGATGATCGTATGGTTCCGCCATCTGATCCTGAAAGTAACTATGGCGAAGTACAAAAACTTTTATTCGATCATATTCAAATTCCAGCAGAAAATATCCATCGAATTTGTGGCGAAAATGAACCGCACTTTGAGCTAAAACGTTTCGAAGAAGAATTAAGTGCGGTCGTTCCAAACGGTGTTTTTGATTGGATTATTTTAGGTATGGGGACAGACGGTCATACTGCTTCTCTCTTCCCACATCAAACCAATTTTGATGATGAAAACCTAGCTGTCATTGCTAAGCACCCTGAAAGTGGTCAAATTCGCATTTCTAAAACAGCTAAACTCATTGAACAAGCCAAACGCATTACCTATTTGGTGACAGGCGAAAGCAAAGCGGATATTTTAAAAGAAATCCAAACGACTCCAGCTGAAAACCTGCCTTACCCTGCAGCAAAAATTAAAGCAAAAAATGGGGTGACGGAATGGTATTTGGATAAAGCGGCGGCAAAATTGCTATAACAAATTGAGTATCGCAGGCTTGCAAAATGATAGACTACAAAGTGAATGAACCAATTGCAGTTAGACAATTTATTGAATTGCTAAATAAAACAACGCTCGGAGCACGCCGTCCGTTAGAGGATAAAAAACGCGTCGCGGCAATGTTGTACCATGCAGATTTATTAGTGACCGCTTGGGATAGTGAACGATTAGTGGGTGTGGCACGTTCAGTAACGGATTTTGCCTATTGCTGTTATTTATCTGATTTAGCGGTTGATGAACAATATCAAAAACAAGGTATCGGATTGCAATTAATTGAATATACTAAACAAGCCTTACATCCACAAGCCAAAATCGTGCTTTTATCCGCTCCACAAGCCGTGGATTATTATCCGCATATTGGATTTACTCAACATATGAGTGCATGGACGAAGAGTTAATTTATTAGAATGATATGGTGACAAAAATGAAAAAACTGTTTGTACTACTTACTTCAACTTTGTTATTTGCTTGTTCATCTGGTCCATCTTTAGATCAGTTAGCGGCACAAATGCCAAAAGATAATCGCTCAGTAATGCTTCAAGTTCCAGAAGCAGGAAACCCAGTTTCAAATGGAATGCTTGTAGCAACGATTAGAACCGCAGGTGGTACTTCAGGAAAACGACTCGTATCTCTTTTAGCTACAGATAATTTACACATTGGAATTGCAGGGAACAGTCAATCTGTGAATAAAGCAGTTGCTATGTATGGACTAAATAATGCAGAAAAGGTCGGTAAGGATGTATCTTTATACCTTGTTGGAGATAGTCAAAGTGATAAAGCAGATCTAGAAAAAGCCACAAAAGCGAAAAATGTAGAAATGCATTACATTATGCAAAAATAAGATATAGATACATTAGATGCGGAGTGACTTTAATGTTGAATTTAGATAATAAAAAATTTGTTGCTGTTGAAAACACCGCAAATGGTGAGGTCAGTAGTCAAACAGAATTTCATTACCATCAACAAGGTAAAATGATTTGGGCAGAATATGGTGGCGGTGAAATTTTAAAAGGCTTTTTAATTGGAAAATGGATTGACGATACTCAAATTGAATTTACGTATCAACATTTAAATCAATCTCTAGAAAATCGTTTGGGGCGTTGCTGTACAACATTTTCTTTAGAAAAAAGTAAACTCGTCGGTCATGAAAAATGGCAGTGGCTAGACACGTTAGAGCAAGGCAGCTCTTTAATCAGAGAAATTTAAAAGAAATTTTGTTATAGAATATCAGAAACAAGGTATCGGCTTGCAGTTAATTGAACACACCAAACAGGCATTACATCCACAAGCTAAAATTGTGCTTTTATCGGCTCCGCAAGCCGTGGATTATTATCCGCATATTGGATTTACGCAGCATATGAGTGCGTGGACGAAGAGTTAAAAATGCTTGGAAAAATGACCGCACTTTTGTGTAGCAAAAAGATGGATAACAGAGAGGACTCTTCTTCATAGCGCGTGCTTGTAGATAAAGGCACGCGTTGGAGAGGCGTGCGCTATCATTGGGAGACTTAACAATTCATCACCACAATCAATTTAACATTTATGAGGATAAAATATGATTGATGATGTTTTTAAATTTTTTTTGAAATGGATTATTCCATACGGCCTAATAATGTTTATTTTTTTGGTTTGATGACAACTCCTCAAACTTTGATAAATTCTTAGGAGTTTGCGGAATAATATCTTTTTTTATAGGAAAAATCTTTGAAAATATACCGTTATTAAAAGTAAAAATAGATAGTTATGCATATAAATTATATGAATATATAGCAGCAATGCTTATTAGAGTTGGAATTTTTGATGCTGGAATGATTGTAATAATATTTATCTGTAAGTCCATTGGCATAATCCCCTCTATAGATTCCAAATTTTTATTATTTTCATTTGTTTATTCCCTAATATTAATAGTAATCTCATGGATTTTACAAATCATCAGGAATCAGTATGACATAAAGGGACTTCCACAAATAGCTTTTTGGATTGCAATATTAATACTTTATACTGTTAGTATCTTTATAAAATCTTAACTATCGTATGGCTAATATGCCAACTTACCAATAACAAAATATTACTGTGGGATAAATCCCACCCTACAAACAGGAGAAAACAATGTCAGTAAAAGGCGACATCGGTGTTATCGGCTTAGCCGTAATGGGGCAAAACCTCATTTTAAATATGAACGACCACGGGTTTAAAGTGGTAGCGTATAACCGTACCACATCTAAAGTGGATGAATTTTTACAAGGTGCGGCAAAAGGCACCAATATTATCGGTGCATACTCTTTAGAAGATTTAGCTTCTAAATTAGAAAAACCACGCAAAGTGATGTTAATGGTGCGCGCGGGTGAGGTGGTAGATCAATTCATTGAGGCATTACTACCGCACTTAGAAGAAGGCGACATCATCATTGATGGTGGTAACTCAAACTATCCTGATACTAACCGTCGTGTAAAAGCATTAGCGGAAAAAGGTATTCGCTTTATTGGTTCGGGTGTTTCAGGTGGTGAAGAAGGTGCGCGTCATGGACCTTCTATCATGCCGGGTGGTAACCACGAAGCATGGCCATATGTTAAGCCAATCTTCCAAGCAATCTCAGCAAAAACAGAACAAGGTGAGCCTTGCTGTGACTGGGTTGGCGGTGAAGGCGCTGGCCACTTTGTGAAAATGGTTCACAATGGTATTGAATACGGCGATATGCAATTAATCTGTGAGGCTTACCAATTCTTAAAAGAAGGTTTAGGCTTAAGCTATGACGAAATGCAAGCTATCTTCGCAGAATGGAAAAAAACTGAACTTGATAGTTATTTAATCGATATCACTACCGACATTCTTGGTTATAAAGATGCAGATGGTGAGCCATTAGTTGAAAAAATCTTAGATACCGCTGGCCAAAAAGGGACAGGTAAATGGACAGGTATCAACGCATTAGATTTCGGTATTCCATTAACCTTAATCACTGAATCTGTCTTTGCTCGTTGCGTCTCTTCATTTAAAGATCAACGTGTTGCAGCAAATCAATTATTCAATAAGACGGTTGTTCCAGTTGAAGGTGATAAGAAAGTTTGGATTGAAGCAGTGCGTAAAGCATTATTGGCGTCTAAAATCATTTCTTACGCACAAGGTTTTATGTTGATTCGTGAAGCCTCTGAACAATTTGGTTGGGATATTAACTACGGTGCAACGGCATTATTATGGCGTGAAGGTTGTATCATTCGCAGTCGTTTCTTAGGCAACATTCGCGATGCGTACGAAGCGAACCCAGATTTAATCTTCTTAGGTTCAGATAGTTACTTCAAAGGCATTTTAGAAAACGCATTAAGCGACTGGCGTAAAGTGGTGGCAAAATCTATCGAAGTAGGTATCCCAATGCCTTGTATGGCGTCTGCAATCACTTTCTTAGATGGTTATACTTCAGCACGTTTACCAGCAAACTTATTGCAAGCACAACGAGACTACTTTGGTGCACATACTTATGAGCGTACTGACAAACCACGCGGTGAATTCTTCCATACTAACTGGACTGGTCGTGGTGGGAATACTGCCTCTACCACTTATGATGTGTAGTTAAAAATATCGCTAAAAAATACCGCACTTTGAGATATTAAAGTGCGGTATTTTTTTATCTCTTTTCTGTTTATATTTGGGAAATAAAAAACGGCGCTATTTCAGCACCGTTCTTTGTTATTGAATCACATTTTAAAGAATAACGTGAGAAAGACCTAAACCGATTAATAAGCAGAAAAGCATGCTCAATAAACCCGGAAGCATAAAGCTGTGGTTTAAAATGTATTTACCGATTTTGGTTGTACCCGTGGTATCGAAGTCAAGAGACGCAATGATTGGACCATAGTTAGGGATAAAGAAGTAACCATTTACAGCAACAAATACACCGATTAATACTGGTGCTGGGATACCTAATGCGATACCAAGTGGGAATAATGTCGCTACTGTTGCACCTTGGCTGTTTACTAATACAGAAAGTACAAATAGCGCGAAAGCAAATGCCCATGGTGCAGTTTCAACTAAGCCTTTCACCATTTCTTTTACTTCAGTCATATGTGCTTGCATCAAAGTATCACCTAACCATGCAATACCGAAGATTGCGATTACTGCACGCATACCTGCGTGGAACACAGAACCTTTAGTGATTTCAGTGCCATCTGGTTTACAAGTTAAGATAATTAACGCACCAATCGCTAACATAATGATTTCGATAGTGTGTGCCATACCCATTGGTTTACCATCAAATACTGGACGTAAAGATGGAACCGCACCCATGATTACAACAAGTAATGAACCAAATAAGAATAAAGAAACAGAAATCTTAGCTGTTTTGCTCACTTCTACTTCTTTGACTGAAGTGGTAGAAGCAAAAATATCAGCATATTTTGGGTCATTTAAACGACGTTGATATTCTGGATCATCTTTTAATTCTTTACCCATTTTGTTTACGAATATGCAAGCAAGGAAAAGTCCTAAAATAGTTGAAGGAATGGTTACCATTAAAACATCGCCAAGATGAATGCCTTGTGGTTCAAGGTAAGCAACGACCGCTACAACAGCTGCCGCAATAGGGCTTGCTACGATAGCAAATTGTGATGCGATTACCGCCATTGACATTGGACGTTCTGGACGGATACCGTTTTGACGGCTCACTTCAGCGATAACTGGTAATACAGAATATGCTACGTGACCAGTACCCGCTAAGAAAGTGAATAACCAAGTTACTGCTGGCGCGATAAAAGTAATATGTTTAGGATTACGACGTAAGATTTTGGTTGCGATTTTGATCATGTAGTCTAAACCGCCAGCCGCTTGCATTGCTGCTGCTGCAGAAACTACAGCCATAATCATAAACATAACATCAATAGGTAAACCTGCTGGTTTTAGGCCAAAGCCAAAAGAAAGAATAGCAAGGCCTAAACCACCAAATACACCTAAACCGATACCACCTACTCGTGCACCCACAAAGATACACAATAATACGATGGCAAATTGTAGTAAGAACATTGCAGACATACTGCCCCCTAAGTTAATTAAAAAACATCTTTGTTTTATTTGTTAAAACAGCGCTTAATATAGCAACAAATAGGTATCGATTCCATAATATGGATCAATAAATTGTGGTCAAAAGTGCGGTTATTTCTAGTTTAGTTATAGATGTATAATTCAAGGTATTTAACGTTCATAAGAATTTTTTTGAAAGATAACCCAAGTGCGGTTATACTTGAACCCTATTTTGACGTACTTAATCAGTAGAGAAAACAATGCAAGAATTGATCCCAATGGCAACAGAGTTTGCTCAAAAACATACTCTTTTAGCAGTTTCTTGGTTTGCGATTTTCGTGATGGTAATTTATACCTTCTATAAAGGCGCAACGAGTAAATTTAAAGTCATCACTCACAATGAGGTGATTCGTTTAATCAATGCGGATGAAGCTATTGTGGTGGATTTACGTAGTATTGAAGAATTTCAACGTGGTCACATCATTGATAGCATTAATTTACTTCCAAGCGAAATTAAAAATCAAAACATCGGTAAAATTGAACACCACAAAGAAAAAGCAATTGTGTTGGTAGATATTAACGGTGTTTCCGCACCAGCTTCAGCTACGCTTTTAGCGAAACAAGGTTTTAATCGTATGTTTGTGTTAAAAGAAGGCATTTCTGCATGGGCTGCGGCAAATTTACCTTTAGTTAAAAAACATAAATAATAAGGAATAGAAAATGTCAGAACAAAAACAAGACGTTGCAGCAACAGAAGAACAACAACCTGTTCTTCAAATTCAACGTATTTATGTGAAAGATGTGTCTTTTGAAGCGCCAAATCTGCCACATATTTTCCAACAAGAATGGAAGCCAAAACTTGGTTTTGATTTAAGTACCGAAACAACCCAAGTTGGTGATGACTTATATGAAGTAGTATTAAACATTTCTGTTGAAACTACACTTGAAGATAGTGGTGATGTCGCATTTATTTGCGAAGTTAAACAAGCAGGCGTGTTCACTATTAGTGGTTTAGAAGATGTTCAAATGGCACATTGTTTAACCTCTCAATGCCCGAATATGCTTTTCCCTTATGCACGTGAATTAGTGTCTAACTTAGTAAATCGTGGTACGTTCCCTGCATTAAACTTATCTCCAGTAAACTTTGATGCATTGTTTGTTGAATATATGAATCGCCAACAAGCAGAAAATGCAGAAGAAAAATCTGAGGAAGAACAAACTAAACATTAATTAAATAGCAAAACAAAAGGCAAGTTAGAAATCCTAGCTTGCCTTTTTTGTTGCTAAAGTGCGGTCAATTAATAGCTTGAATTAATTAACACTTCTTCGCCATAGCCGCCTAAAGTTGGCATTGGTTGATAAGTTGAGTTTGCGGCACGCATTAAACGAATACCACGAACACCTGCTTCTTTAGCTGCTAGTACATCATCATCGCTGTCGCCATAGTGAATACTCACTTTATGTGAAATGATTGCAGGCGTTTTGTTATATTTTGTTGTACGTTCACGGCTGCCCATAAATTCAACTGGGTGCATATTCTTAATATTGAACGTTTTTTCTAAAATTGGTGTTACGCCATCTACTTTACCTGCAGTACGGCCAGTGAAAAAGTAAACTTGGTCGCCACGTGCTTGGTGCATATTAATTAAATCTATGGCAATTTGTTTAGGAATAGAATATTTATCACAACCTGCGTTTACTTCATTCCAGAAATCTTGATTTTTCAAATAATCGTGTTTACCTGGTGAGAATTTTTGCTGTCCGTGGTAGAAGCAAGGGCTGCTGAAAAGCACAGTATCATCAATATCAAAGCTTACATTAATTGGTGCTTTACCTTCTAAACTTTGCTTGATTTGATCAACACTAATCCAGTGAATTGCTTGCTCTTGTAACATTTCACGAGCATTAGTGCCAGATTGAGTATAAGGTTCTGTTTTGCCTGCCATCGCTGGAACTGCAGCTGCAGTTAAAAGTGCAATTACAGATAATTTCATAATATTTTTCATTGTGTTTCCTCACAAGAGTTGATTTAAAAACCGCTCACATCATACATTTTTTTAGCTTATATTCAATAATTAGTAATCGTTTGCTATCTCAAAATATGATCAACTTCACATTTTTTATTTATGACTGAGGAATAAATCATCACTGCAAATTTTCCCCTTGAATTTAATCAATTTGTCGCCATATAACGAACAACTTTTCACTTTATAAAGGACAGAACAATGACAACGATTGTAAGCGTACGTCGCAATGGGCAAGTCGTCGTAGGCGGTGATGGACAAGTTTCTTTGGGAAATACCGTAATGAAAGGTAATGCTCGTAAAGTACGTCGTTTATATAATGGCAAAGTAATTGCAGGTTTTGCTGGTGGTACCGCAGATGCATTTACGCTTTTTGAATTATTTGAACGTAAACTTGAAATGCATCAAGGGCATTTGCTAAAAAGTGCGGTGGAATTAGCGAAAGATTGGCGTACCGATCGCGCACTTCGTAAGTTAGAAGCGATGTTAATTGTGGCGGATGAAAAAGAAAGTTTAATCATCACGGGTATTGGCGATGTGGTTCAGCCCGAAGAAGATCAAATTTTAGCAATCGGATCGGGTGGTAACTATGCGTTGTCTGCAGCACGTGCATTAGTGGAAAATACCGAACTTTCTGCTCGTGAAATTGTTGAAAAATCTTTGAAAATTGCTGGTGATATTTGCGTGTTCACAAATACCAATTTCACTATTGAAGAATTACCGAATTAAGGAAAAAGCTATGTCTGAAATGACTCCTCGCGAAATAGTTTCTGAATTAGATCAACATATTATTGGTCAAGCCGATGCAAAACGTGCTGTGGCGATTGCGTTGCGTAACCGTTGGCGTCGTATGCAGCTTCAAGAACCTTTGCGTCACGAAGTAACGCCAAAAAATATTTTAATGATTGGCCCAACTGGTGTGGGTAAAACTGAAATTGCGCGCCGTTTGGCAAAATTAGCTAATGCACCATTTATCAAAGTGGAAGCAACGAAATTTACCGAAGTGGGTTATGTGGGGAAAGAGGTGGATTCCATTATTCGTGATTTAACGGATAGTGCGATGAAGCTTGTTCGCCAGCAGGAAATTGCGAAGAACAGAGCAAGAGCTGAAGACGCGGCTGAAGAGCGTATTTTGGATGCTTTACTTCCTCCAGCAAAAAATCAGTGGGGCGAAGTTGAAAGCCATGATAGTCACAGCAGTACTCGCCAAGCGTTCCGCAAAAAATTACGTGAAGGTCAATTAGATGATAAAGAAATTGAAATTGATGTGTCGGCGGGCGTGTCTATGGGCGTTGAAATTATGGCTCCTCCGGGCATGGAAGAAATGACAAATCAACTGCAATCATTGTTCCAAAATTTGGGTTCAGATAAAACGAAAAAACGCAAAATGAAAATTAAAGATGCGTTGAAAGCGTTGATTGATGATGAAGCAGCGAAATTAATTAACCCTGAAGAACTTAAACAAAAAGCGATTGATGCGGTAGAACAAAATGGTATCGTTTTCATCGATGAAATCGACAAAATTTGTAAGAAAGGTGAATACAGCGGTGCAGATGTATCGCGTGAAGGTGTGCAACGTGATTTACTTCCGTTAGTGGAAGGCTCGACCGTTAGCACCAAGCACGGAATGGTTAAAACTGATCATATCTTATTTATTGCATCTGGTGCATTCCAAGTTGCTCGTCCTTCAGATTTAATTCCAGAGTTACAGGGGCGTTTGCCGATTCGTGTTGAACTTACCGCATTAAGTGCGGCTGATTTTGAGCGTATTTTAACGGAGCCACATGCCTCTTTAACCGAGCAATACAAAGCCTTGATGGCAACAGAAGGGGTAAATATTGAATTTACAACCGACGCAGTGAAGAAAATTGCTGAGGCTGCATTCCGAGTGAATGAAAAAACGGAAAATATCGGTGCACGCCGCTTGCATACGGTAATGGAGCGTTTAATGGATAAAATTTCTTTCAGTGCAAGTGACATGAATGGTCAAACTATCAATATTGATGCGGCTTATGTAGCGGATGCACTTGGCGAAGTGGTTGAAAATGAAGATTTGAGTCGTTTTATTCTTTAAATATTTTCTTTTCTGATACAAGAAGTGCGGTGAATTTTCACCGCACTTTTTTGTTTTCTAAATTGAGAAATTAATTGGTTTTTAATTTGCTCCAATATTTTTCATAAATATCGACCGCTTCTCCAACATCGCCTTGCATAATCCCTTTTTCTACTTCTGATGCTGGTGGAAATAGTTTCGGATCATTGGCAACTTCAGGGCTGAGTAATGCTTTTACTCCTTCATTTGGCATAGAAAAGCCCATGCGTTCTACTACAACTTTGGAATTTTCTGGACGAAGTAAGAAGTCAATGAACTTATGCGCACCTTCAACATTTTTTGCTGTAGTTGGAATCGCATAGTTATCCATCCAGAAAATTGCGCCTTCTTTTGGATACACAAATTGAAGAGATGGATTTTCTTTATGTGCTAAATAAGCAGAACCATTCCAAATCATACCAATTGCAGCTTCACCTTGTACGTAAGGGACTTCTGGCGAATCAGAGTTAAAGGTCGCTATATTTGGTAAAAGTTTTTCTAAACGCTCATAAGCTGTTTTGATGTCTTCTTCATTGGTGGTATTTGGCGATTTACCATCAAGCAATAATGCTACGTGGAACACTTCACGCGCATCACTAGTCATGAGAACTTTACCTTTAAATTCAGGTTTCCATAAATCCGCCCAGCTGGTGATGGTTTTAGGATCAATCTCATCTGCATTAACTTCAATACCGGTAAGTCCGTAAACGTAAGGTAATGAATATTTATTTTCTGGGTCGAATTCTTTATTTAATAAATGTTTAGGGACTTGATGAATATTGGTCAATTTACTTTGATCAATCGGTTGAAGCATCTTTTCCTTAATCATTTTATTTACGTAGTAACTTGATGGAAACACCAAATCATAGCCAGAGCCAGTATTCTGAGTAAGTTTGAGTTTCGCGTACATTTCTTCGTTGCTTTCAAAGGTAGAATAAATTACCTCGATGCCAGTTTCTTTAGAAAACTGTGCGACTAAATCAGAAGGCACGTAGTCTGTCCAGTTATAGACGTAAAGTTTGTTATTGGCAAAAGCGGAAACCGCGAAAAGTGCGGTGGTGGAAAGGAAAAGATTTTTGAGTGAGTGAGCAAAGAATTTTTTCAATTTATTGACCTCCGAGGGTTATCGTTCATCATAAAACGCGCAAATTTTGCGCGCGCGCAGTATAGCATTTTTTTCGTAAAAGGTTTGACATATTTCCCTTTCGGGGTAAGATTTTGCCAGTTTTTTCCTAAGAGATTTTTTATGCTTAATTTTGCCTATCAAGAACACGTTCGCTCTTATTATTTCGACTCTCGTAACCAAGATTTTCAATTCCCACCGCTCACTCAAATTGAACATGCTGATGTATGTGTGATCGGGGCTGGATTTTTTGGTTTATCTGCGGCATTAGAACTGGCGGAGAAAGGAAAAAAAGTCATTGTATTAGAGGGCGCTCGAGTAGGATTTGGTGCTTCTGGTCGTAGTGGTGGGCAGGCAATTAATGGCTTTGAAGAAGGCATTGATGAATACGTTAAACAAGTTGGCGAAGATAAAGCGCATAAACTTTGGGATATGTCATTAGAGGCCATTGATATTATTGATGAGCGTATTGAAAAATATGGCATTCAATGTGATTGGAAAAAAGGCTATGCCACATTGGCATTAAATGAACGCCGAATGGATGACTTAATTGAAATTGAAAAAGAAAGTCATGAGAATTTTGGCTATCAGAATATGCAACTTTGGGATAAGGCTAAATTAAAACAGCACTTAGGCAGTGATATTTATGTGGGCGGCTTATTTGATAGTAACTCAGGGCATTTACATCCACTTAATTATTGCTTAGGTTTAGCGAAAGCTTGTGTTGATCTTGGTGTTCAGATTTTTGAACAATCTCCCGTAGTGGATATGGTTGAGAAAAATGGTTGCGTTGAGGTTAAAACAGCTAAAAGTGCGGTTATTTCTCAAGACGTTATTTTAGCCACCAATGCTTATATTGATGCGCTCCCGAAATCTATTCACCACGGAATTAATCGTAAAATATTACCTGTAGAAAGTTTTATTATCGCCACAGAGCCGTTAAGCCAAGCCGTTGCTGATTCTGTCATTAATAATGGCATGTCAGTGTGCGATAACAATTTATTATTAGACTATTATCGTTTGAGTGCTGACAACCGTCTGCTTTTTGGTAGTGATTCTAGCTCAGAAAAAGATATGGTCGCTATTATGCGGAAAAATATGTTGCGCGTATTCCCGCAACTTGAACATGTAAAAATCGATTATGGCTGGGCTGGCCCGATTGATATGACCTTAAATTCAACGCCTCATTTTGGTCGTATTTCTCCGCATATTTATTTTGCTCACGGTTATTCTGGTCACGGTGTTGCTTTGACTGGTCTTGCGGGGCGAATTGTAGCGGAGGCGATTTTGGGTGACGATGAACGTTTATCTATTTTTGAAGGTCTGAAAGTCCCTTCTGTTTATGGTGGTCGAATTATAAAAGATCTTGCGACAAAGATTGGTGTGCAGTATTACAAGTTTTTAGATAAATATCGTTAAGATATAAAAAAT
>NZ_AFQO01000003.1 GCF_000222025.1 Haemophilus haemolyticus M19501
CCTTGAAATACCACCCTTTAACGTTTGATGTTCTAACGAAGATTACGAAACGTGGTCTCGGACAGTGTCTGGTGGGTAGTTTGACTGGGGCGGTCTCCTCCCAAAGCGTAACGGAGGAGCACGAAGGTTTGCTAATGACGGTCGGACATCGTCAGGTTAGTGCAATGGTATAAGCAAGCTTAACTGCGAGACAGACAAGTCGAGCAGGTACGAAAGTAGGTCATAGTGATCCGGTGGTTCTGAATGGAAGGGCCATCGCTCAACGGATAAAAGGTACTCCGGGGATAACAGGCTGATACCGCCCAAGAGTTCATATCGACGGCGGTGTTTGGCACCTCGATGTCGGCTCATCACATCCTGGGGCTGAAGTAGGTCCCAAGGGTATGGCTGTTCGCCATTTAAAGTGGTACGCGAGCTGGGTTTAGAACGTCGTGAGACAGTTCGGTCCCTATCTGCCGTGGGCGTTGGAGAATTGGTTGGGGCTGCTCCTAGTACGAGAGGACCGGAGTGGACGCACCACTGGTGTTCCGGTTGTGTCGCCAGACGCATTGCCGGGTAGCTAAGTGCGGAAGAGATAAGTGCTGAAAGCATCTAAGCACGAAACTTGCCAAGAGATGAGTTCTCCCAATCTAAGAGATTGTAAGGGTTGTTTAAGACTAAGACGTAGATAGGCAGGGTGTGTAAGTGATGTGAGTCATTGAGCTAACCTGTACTAATTGCCCGAGGGGCTTAACTATACAACGCTCAAGTGTTTTTGGAAAACAGAGTGAAAGAAAAAGAAATTAACTAAACTAAATGTTCAGCTTGTGCCCAATAAGAACGAGTGAAAGGTAGAGGAAGAGCTGAGTAGCGAAAGATAAAGACAAGTTATCAACGAATTATCCTGGCGGCGATAGTGCGGTGGACCCACCTGACACCATACCGAACTCAGAAGTGAAACGCTGTAATGCCGATGGTAGTGTGGGGCATCCCCATGTGAGAGTAGGGCACCGCCAGGTTACCAAATACTTATCTAAGTTAAATTAAATAAAAACAGAAGAACCCCAGTTGAACAGCTGGGGTTTTTGTTTTTTATAATCTATTCATGATTTAATCAAATAAGAGTCTAATTTTAGTTTTAATAAAACAACTATCTTCATATACGATTTTTTATAAGTTTGTTAAACTAATAAAAATTTATATTTTTCTAATTTAATGAATTATCAAGATCGCATTTCTAATATTTTCTCTGTTAATGGCGAATTAAGTCAGAGTATCAAAGGTTTTAGACCTCGAACTGAGCAGATTGAAATGGCCCATGCTGTTGGCGAGTCAATCCAAAATAAATCTTCCCTTATCATTGAAGCTGGAACGGGTACAGGAAAAACCTTTGCATATCTCGCGCCTGCTTTAGTTTTTGGTAAAAAAACTATTATTTCTACAGGATCTAAAAATCTTCAAGATCAGCTTTTTAATCGAGATCTTCCAGCTATTAAAAAAGCCCTTAATTTCACGGGAAAAATTGCGTTGCTAAAAGGTCGAGCAAACTATCTTTGTTTAGAACGTTTAGAGCAAGTGATTGCTCAAGGTGTGCTTGGAGATAAGTCTGTTTTAGCCGAATTAAGTAAAGTACGTACATGGAACAATAGTACTAAAACAGGCGATTTCACAGAATGTATTGAGCTTGCAGAAGATAGCCCAATTATTCCTCAACTGACAAGTACAGCGGAAAGCTGTTTAGGTACAGATTGTCCTAATTATTCAGAATGTTATGTAGCAAGCGCGCGTAAAAAAGCATTAAATGCTGATTTGGTTGTGGTTAATCACCACTTATTTTTTGCAGATATGGCTGTAAAAGAAAGTGGTTTTGGCGAACTTATTCCAAATGCAGAAGTAATTATTTTTGACGAAGCTCATCAGTTACCAGATATTGCGAGTCAATATTTTGGCCAATCTTTGACATCACGACAGCTTTTTGATTTGTGTAAGGATATTAATATTGTCTATCGCACAGAACTTAAAGATATGCAGCAGCTTGGTACAACATCTGATACCTTACTGAAGGTTGTACAAGATTTTCGTTTATTACTGGGTAATGGGAGTAATGTTCGAGGAAATTGGCGTGAGCTTTACACGCAAAGTGCGGTGAAAAAATCCTTTGAATTATTACAGGAGAAAATAGATTTTTTAGCTGAGGTAATTAAATTAGCACTTGGTCGTTCCCAAACTTTGGATAGTATTTTTGAGCGTGTTGAATCCATTAAGATTCAGCTCAAGCGTTTATCTGAAACAAATATTGTAGGTTATTGTTATTGGTATGAAGGAAATGGTCGCCAGTTTGGTTTACATATTACGCCATTGACAGTAGCCGATAAATTTGGTGCTCAGCTCGAAGCGAAAGAAGCGGCTTGGATATTCACATCTGCGACATTAGAAGTAGGTGGAACTTTTAATCATTTCTGCCAACGTTTAGGTATTGAAAATGCGACACAAAAAATTTTACCGAGTCCCTTTAATTATTCTGAGCAGTCTTTGCTTTGTGTGCCTCGATATTTGCCGAATACCAATCAAGTGAATACATTAAATTCACTAGGCGAAATGTTATTACCCGTGATTGAAGCAAACAAAGGGCGTTGTTTTGTTCTTTGCACTTCTTATTCAATGATGCGTGGTTTAGCTGAATATTTCCGTGAAAAAAGTCATCTTTCGATTTTATTACAAGGCGAAACCTCAAAAGGCAAATTACTCGAACAATTTATAAAAGAAACGCATAGCGTTTTGGTGGCAACCTCTAGCTTTTGGGAAGGTGTAGATGTGCGCGGCGATGCACTTTCTTTAGTCATTATTGATAAGCTTCCTTTTACTGCGCCAGATGAGCCTTTGTTGAAAGCCCGTATCGAGGATTGCCGTTTACAAGGTGGCGATCCATTCAATAACATTCAAATTCCTGAAGCGGTGATTACGTTGAAACAAGGCGTAGGACGTTTAATTCGCGATGTTACAGATCGTGGTGTTGTAATTATTTGTGATAATCGATTAGTAATGCGCAATTATGGCGAAACATTTTTGAAAAGTTTACCTAACTCAAGTCGTACCCGTGATCTCAACAAAGTGATACAATTCTTACAAAATAAATAAACGAGAATAATAATGCAAAATTTAACTTTATTGGCGCTAGATACTTCAACTGAAGCTTGTTCTGTCGCTTTATTGTATCGTAGTGAGAAAACACATATTAATGAACTTGCTCAACGCACTCACACCAAACGAATTTTACCCATGATTGATGAAATTTTGGCAAATTCAGGTTTACGTTTAAATCAAGTTGATGCCCTTGCCTTCGGGCGTGGTCCGGGTAGTTTTACGGGCGTTCGTGTTGGTGCTGGGATTGCACAAGGTGTAGCGTTTGGTGCGGATTTACCTGTCATTCCTATTTCAAATTTAACCGCAATGGCACAGGCAGCATTTGAATTACATCAAGCAGAAAATGTCGTTTCAGCGATTGATGCGAGAATGAACGAAGTTTATTTTTCTCAATTAGTAAGAGAAAAAGTGCGGTCTGATGTCGGGGAATTTTTTCAATGGCGAGAAATCATAACTGAACAAGTTTGTTCCCCAGAACAAGCTATTAAACAGCTTCGAGATGATAATGCATTTAGAGTCGGGACTGGTTGGGCAGCGTATTCTCAATTTACTGAAAAAAATCTAACAAGCTCAGATATAGCGTTGCCTAATGCATTATATATGCTGGAGCTTGCACGAGTAGAATACTGGCAAAAACGCACAATTTCAGCTTTAGAGATTGAACCGATTTATTTGCGAAACGAGGTTACTTGGAAAAAATTACCAGGACGTGAATAAGTTTAAATAACTGGAGGATAGAAAATGAAAGGCAAAATCACCTTATTTTTTACCGCACTTTGCTTGGGATTGACTGGCTGTATGGCACCGCCGAAAGGGTTAGAAGAAGAGCGATTCTCTATTAATTCCTATCGCGAGATTTCCCCTAAAGATTTAACCTGTCATTGTAAAACTGTTCGACTTGGAGGGAAAATTGTTCAAGCGACCGTTTTACCAAATCAAACAAAAATTGAAGTGTTAAGTTTGCCGGTGTCATCAATTTCAGGTAAACCATTCGTTGAATTTCAATCGGATGGCCGCTTCATCGTGTATTTCAACGGCTTTGTGGACCCTGAAAATTTAAAAGAGCGTTATATTACTGTAGGTGGGCAATTAATTGGAACAGAGAAAGGCAAGATCGAACAAGCTGATTATACTTATCCTGTTATTCAACCTGATAAATACCGTATTTGGACACTCAGTACTACTTATGAGTATCCAACAGATGATTGGGATGAAGACGATGATTGGGGATTTTTTAGATGGAGACATCGTCCTTGGTATGTTCAGCCTGAAATTCGCTATTATTTGAATTAAATGATAAAATCTTAAAGATTTTCCAACAAATTAGGATAAAAAATGGAAAAAATTTGGTTTCAAAATTATCCAGAAGGCTCTGAAAAATTTCTGGATACCTCAAAATATGAATCTATTTTGGATATGTTCGACAAAGCTGTGCGCGAACATCCAGATCGCCCCGCTTATATTAATATGGGGCAAGTACTTACTTTTCGTAAATTAGAAGAGCGCAGTCGTGCATTTGCCGCATATTTGCAAAATGAATTTAAACTTCAGCGTGGGGATCGCGTGGCATTAATGATGCCAAATTTATTGCAATATCCCATCGCACTTTTTGGCATTTTGCGTGCTGGCTTAATTGCAGTAAATGTGAATCCTCTTTATACACCGAGAGAATTAGAGCATCAGTTGCAAGATAGTGGTGCGGTAGCAATTGTCGTGGTATCAAATTTTGCTTCTACCTTGGAAAAAGTCGTTTTCAATACCAATGTTAAACACGTTATTCTTACCCGAATGGGCGATCAACTTTCATTTGGTAAACGTACTTTAGTCAATTTTGTCGTGAAATATGTGAAAAAACTCGTGCCAAAATATAAATTGCCGCACGCAGTGACGTTCCGTGAAGTATTGAGTATTGGTAAATATCGACAATATGTTCGTCCTGAGATGGAACGCGAAGATTTAGCCTTTTTACAATATACTGGCGGCACAACTGGTGTAGCGAAAGGTGCAATGCTGACGCACGGAAATATTATAACCAATGTCTTCCAAGCAAAATGGATTGCAGAACCATTTATTGGTGATCATTCTCGCACTCGTTCTGCCATTTTAGCCTTGCCTCTTTATCACGTATTTGCCTTAACCGTAAACTGCTTATTATTTTTAGAGTTAGGTGTAACGGCGATCTTAATTACTAATCCGAGAGATATTGAAGGATTTGTGAAAGAATTGAAAAAATATCGTTTTGAAGCAATCACTGGTGTGAATACCTTATTTAATGCCTTGTTAAATAATGAAAATTTCAAAGAAGTTGATTTTTCAGCTTTAAAACTTTCTGTAGGGGGCGGTATGGCTATTCAACAGTCTGTAGCAACACGTTGGCACGAATTGACGGGCTGTAACATCATTGAAGGTTATGGAATGACGGAATGTTCGCCATTAATCGCCGCTTGTCCGATTAATGTTGTGAAACATAATGGCACTATTGGTGTGCCAGTGCCAAATACAGATATAAAAATCATTAAAGATGATGGCTCTGATGCAAAAATTGGCGAAGCTGGCGAATTATGGGTGAAAGGCGATCAAGTAATGCGAGGTTATTGGCAACGACCAGAAGCAACCAGTGAAGTGTTAAAAGATGGTTGGATGGCAACTGGCGATATTGTCATTATGGATGAATCATATAGCTTACGCATTGTAGATCGTAAAAAAGATATGATTTTGGTTTCTGGCTTTAATGTCTATCCAAATGAAATTGAAGATGTCGTTATGCTGAATTACAAAGTGGCTGAGGCTGTGGCAATTGGTGTTCCTCACGCAGTTTCTGGCGAAACGATAAAAATCTTTGTGGTGAAAAAAGACGATAGCTTAACTCGTGATGAACTTCGCAACCATTGTCGTCAATATCTCACAGGCTATAAAGTGCCAAAAGAAATTGAGTTCCGAGACGAACTACCAAAAACCAATGTTGGCAAGATTTTACGTCGGGTTTTACGCGATGAAGAGATCGCAAAACGTTCAAAACATTAATGTCAAAATGGGATAGCAATATCCCATTTTTGTTCTTTTCAAATAAAAAGTCACTATGATAAAAGAATGTCAAAATCCACCGCACTTTAGGGTCATTGCGGATAATGCTGCGCTATTAGAAGTTTGTAATTTAGCCCAACAGAAAAGTGCGGTCGCCTTAGATACAGAATTTATGCGTGTTTCCACTTATTTTCCTAAGTTGGGATTAATCCAACTTTATGATGGCGAGCGCGTCTCTTTAATTGATCCTTTAGCGATTACGGATTTTTCTCCTTTTATCGCATTGTTAGCCAATCCTAAAGTATTAAAAGTCTTACATTCTTGTAGTGAAGATTTATTGGTTTTCTTACAAGAATTTGATCAGCTTCCATGCCCAATGATTGATACGCAAATTATGGCGCGATTTCTTGGGCTTGGCACATCCGCAGGCTTGGCAAAATTAGCACAACAATATTTAAATGTAGAAATCGATAAAGGCGCAACTCGCACCAATTGGATCAAACGCCCCCTTTCTGATATTCAACTTCAATATGCCGCAGGCGATGTTTGGTATTTGTTGCCACTTTATCATATTCTTGAAAAAGAGTTAGCTAAAACACCTTGGGAACAAGCAGTAAGAGATGATTGCGAACTTATTCTTGCTAAAACGCATAAATTACAAGAGCGAGATTCAGAAAAAGCCTATTTGGATATTCCAAATGCTTGGAAATTAAATCCATTAGAATTGTCTCGTTTAAGAATTTTGGCACAGTGGCGACAAAACGTGGCAATAGAACGTGATTTAGCACTTTCTTATATTGTGAAATCAGAACATCTTTGGAAAGTGGCAAAGAATAATCCACGTAATACATCTGAAATGTTAGAAATGGGATTAACTGAAAATGAAGTGCGTGTACGTGGTAAGAAAATTCTACAATTACTTGCTCAAGCTAGACGTGTTTCTTCTAATGACTATCCAAAATCTATTGAACGTATTTCTGAAGATCCTCGTTATAAAAAAACAATTCAATTATTACAAGAAAAAGTGAATAGCCTAACACCAGCAGGTTTAACCCCTGAAATCGTTGCAAGTAAACGCACTTTGGATGAATTAATTAAATGGGTTTGGAAATATAATTGTTCTCAAAATAAACTCCCTGAGCTGCTGATTGGCTGGCGTAAACCTATTGGTGAAAAGTTAGTTGATACACTTAAGCAGATATAAAAAAGCGTTGGGCAAATAGCTCAACGCTTTTCGTTTTTACTCGTAGAGTTTTTTCACTTGTTCAGGTGTCATCACTCGTTGGTATTTACTAAATTCTTTTGCCATATAGTAAGCACCAAAATTTGTTAGGTGATCTTGATCAGCGTACAAGTATTTTCCTTCTGCCATAACACTATCTTTTGGTAAATACTGTTGAGCATCTACCCAATAAACATTAGGAATATCTTTGACTAAATCATGAATAATTTTGTTACTCGCATCAATATCGCCCATACGATGAATTGGCGTTAAGTATTTTTCAAGTCCATAATTTTCTAATAAGTAACCACGCAGTGGAGAACGGCTTACTGAACTATTATTAGCAAAAACATATACGGGCTTTTGCATCGCTAGTTGTTTCACTGTGTTTTTAAAACGCGCTTTAAAGTCTGGTTCAATGAAAGTTTCGGGTCTAAAGCGAGGTACTGGTTGTCCGCCCATTTTCAAGTCATAAAATGCTGAAATAAATATCGCTTTATATTGAGAATCTTTCTGCCATACAGATTGGCAATTAGGATCTAATTGATATTGTTCATTCACAATAAAGCTACATTCAAATTTATCTTTGAAAATATCTGCTTTCCAGCCTTCTTTATTTCCCACGTAGTTTAGAAAAGCTTCTAAATGTGAAGAATGAGAATCACCTAAAATAATGACCTTAGCAGGATAATGATTTTCATTAGAAACAGGAATTGATTGTTCAATGTGTTCTTTTTCAGCTCGTATTGTTTGTCTTTTATAAAGATTAAATCCTAAGAGTAAAAGAGAAGGAATAAAATAAATATAAAGAAAACTTTGTTTAAAGTTTAGTTTTGATTTTCTAATTGGCTGTTCGATTAAATAATAACTTAGAACTGAAAAAATTATTGTTAATACTATTACTATAGCGATAGATTGATTATTAATTTGTTTTTCGCCCGTTATATAATAAGCAAACGCAATAAAAATCCAATGATATAAATAAAGAGAATAAGAAATTTTTCCAATAAACACTATTGCTTTATTAGATAAACATAATTTAACGATGTTATTTTGTGATGTGGTATGAATAATTAATGCTGTAAAAATACAAGGAAGAATTAAAGTAATACCTGGAATAAATGCAATATTATTATTCATTAAAAATAAGCAGGAAAATAATAGTAATGTACTTAAGATAGCCAGAATATTATTTACTTGCTTACTCAATTGAACCTTGTTTGAAAGATTATGATAAATTGCCAACAAAGATCCTACAAGTAATTCAGGAAATCTTAGGTTTAGAGAGATAATAAATATTAGGCTGGTGCAATACTTCTTTGTAAAAGTTAGCTGAAACAAAAGATGTCGCAAGTAAAATAAAAAATAAAATTAGCGTTATAATAAATAATACTTTAACTTCTCTAAATTTTTTATAAGCTAAAATGAGGATAAGTGGAAAAATAAGATAGTATTGTTCTTCTACGGCTAATGACCAAATGTGCAATGCAGGATTCTCATTCGCACTTAAATCAAAATAACCTTGTGTTAATCCTAGATAGAAATTAGATAGGAATGCAATAGCTAATTCAATGGTTTTTCTTAATTTATTGAAATCATTATAAATAAAAATAGCAGACGCAATGAAAGACACTAATGCCATTACTGTAATAAAAGCGGGATAAATTCGTTTAATACGTCGAGTATAAAATTGTTTAAGCGAAAAAGAATTCTGTTGAATTTCTGTGATAATAATACCCGTAATCAGAAACCCAGAAATAACAAAGAAAATATCCACCCCAAGAAAACCGCCTGATAACCAGTTTTCATTAAGATGATAAATAATGACTGAAATAACAGCAATTGCGCGCAGTCCGTCAATTTCTGGACGATATTTAATAGATGACATAATATTCCTTTTATAAAATATAAACCGCACCTTGATTTATGCGTCAAAAGTGCGGTTATTTTTTGTGTGTTTTTATACGTTGAATCGGAAGTGCATTACATCGCCATCTTGTACGATGTAATCTTTACCTTCTAAACGCCATTTACCCGCTTCTTTTGCGCCGTTTTCGCCGTTGAATTGGATAAAATCTTCATAAGCGATAACTTCTGCTCGGATAAAGCCTTTTTCAAAGTCGGTGTGGATTACTGCGGCTGCTTTTGGTGCAGTAGCACCAACTGAAACTGTCCAAGCTCGTACTTCTTTTACGCCAGCAGTGAAATAAGTTTGAAGATTTAAAAGTGAGTAACCCGCACGAATTACACGATTTAAGCCAGGTTCTTCAATGCCTAAATCTTGTAAAAACTCGACTTTTTCTTCATCATCAAGTTCTGCAATTTCAGCTTCAATTGCAGCACATACTGGAACAACCACTGCCCCTTCTTTTTCGGCAATTTCACGAACGCGATCTAAGTATGGATTATTTTCAAAGCCATCTTCATTTACGTTTGCGATATACATTGTTGGTTTTAATGTTAAGAAGTTGTAACTTTTGATTGCTTGCAATTCTTCTTTGTCTAATCCAACTGAGCGAATCATTCCTGCATTTTCAAGCACAGGGAGGATTTTTTCCATTACGGAAAGCTCGAATTTAGCTTCTTTATCGCCACCTTTGGCACGTTTTTGTAAACGTTGGATTGCTCGTTCACAGCTGTCTAAATCTGCTAAGGCTAATTCAGTGTTGATAGTTTCGATGTCATCAAGTGGGTCAATTTTGCCTGCAACGTGTACAATATCATCATTTTCAAAGCAACGTACGACGTGACCGATCGCATCGGTTTCACGAATATTCGCGAGGAATTTGTTACCTAAGCCTTCGCCTTTGCTCGCTCCCGCAACTAAGCCTGCGATGTCCACGAATTCCATCGTGGTAGGTAATACGCGTTCAGGTTTAACGATTTCTGCCAATGCATCTAAACGAGGATCTGGCATTGGCACGACACCAGTATTTGGTTCGATAGTACAGAATGGATAGTTTGCGGCTTCAATACCAGCTTTAGTGAGCGCGTTAAAAAGAGTAGATTTGCCGACATTTGGCAATCCGACAATACCACATTTGAATCCCATAATTTTTCCTTATATTGAGTAAAACGGTTGTAAAACTAACCGCACTTTTAAATTTTGAAACTGTTTAAACGGTTGGTCGCTTTGACCATTCCATCTTTGAAAATCATTTCTACACAATCAGTCGCTTCATCTAACACTTTTTCAAGTGCATCGTGATCTGCCGGCGATGGTTTATTTAAGACGTAACCTGCCACTAAATCACGATGACCTGGATGCCCAATGCCAATACGTAAACGATAGAAATTATTGTTATTGCCTAATTGAGTCACAATATCTTTTAAGCCGTTATGTCCGCCGTGCCCGCCGCCTTGTTTGAGTTTTGCGATGCCAGCAGGCAAATCTAGTTCATCGTGAATCACTAAAATTTCTTCAGGCTTAATACGGTAAAAACTTGCTAATGCCCCAACTGCTTTACCGCTTAAATTCATAAAAGTTGTTGGCACTAAAAGGTGAACTTCTTTTCCATTCACTAAAGTGCGGGCAGTTTTTCCGAAGAATTTATTTTCAGGATTTAACGAAACGTTAAAACGGCACGCCAAGCGTTCAATAAGCCATTCGCCAGCATTGTGGCGTGTATCGGCATATTTTTCGCCAGGATTGCCTAAACCAACAATGAGTTTTATTTCTGACATTTTTATTTGATGATGTAAAAAATAGTGGCGTATTGTAGCGAAAAAGCCTTAAATTCTCAATCTATAAGGTGGAAACAAAGGGGTAATTTATTGCGCGTGATTTATCATTAAAAGTCACCGCACTTTTCCGTTATAATGGTTAAAATTTTTTAATGAAGAAGTAAAAATGAATCAGATTAACATTGAAATCGCTTATGCTTTTCCCGAACGTTATTATTTGAAATCTTTTCAAGTTGATGAAGGAATCACCGTGCAAACTGCGATTACGCAATCAGGGATTTTAAGCCAATTTCCAGAGATTGATTTGAGCACAAATAAAATTGGGGTTTTCAGTCGTCCAATAAAATTGACGGATGTATTAAAAGAGGGCGATCGTATTGAAATTTACCGTCCATTACTTGCTGATCCGAAAGAAATTCGCCGTAAACGTGCAGCAGAGCAAGCTGCAGCCAAAGATAAAGAAAAAGGAGCTTAAAAATGACCGCACTTTCATCTGTTGATTTTTGTTTACCTGAACATATCACGCCAGAAATTTTTCTTCGTGATTATTGGCAGAAAAAGCCACTTGTAATTCGTAACGGTTTGCCTGAAATTGTTGGGCAGTTTGAGCCACAAGATATTATTGAGCTTGCACAAAATGAAGATGTTACCGCTCGTTTAGTGAAGACATTTTCTCATGATGATTGGAAAGTTTTTTTTAGCCCTTTAAGCGACAAGGATTTTCAAAAATTGCCAGAAAAATGGTCGGTGTTAGTTCAAAATTTAGAGCAATGGTCGCCTGAATTAGGACAACTTTGGAACAAATTTGGCTTTATTCCTCAATGGCAACGTGACGACATTATGGTGTCTTACGCACCGAAAGGTGGCTCTGTTGGTAAGCATTATGATGAATATGATGTATTTTTAGTGCAAGGCTATGGTCATCGTCGTTGGCAAGTGGGTAAATGGTGTGATGCAAGCACTGAATTTAAACCAAATCAATCAATCCGAATTTTTGATGATATGGGCGAATTAGTCATTGATGAAGTAATGAATCCAGGGGATATTTTGTATATTCCAGCCCGTATGGCACATTATGGCGTGGCTGAAGATGATTGTTTAACTTTTTCTTTTGGCTTGCGTTATCCAAATTTAAGTAATTTGATTGATGGCATAAGCAAAGGTTTTTGTCATCAAGATCCTGATTTGAATTTAAGCGAGTTTGATTTACCGCTACGTTTAAGCCAGTCTGAACAACGTACAGGTAAACTTGCAGATGAAAATATTCAAGCAATGAAACAGCTTTTATTAGATAAATTGGCTAATTCAAAAGCTTTTGATACGTTGTTTAAACAAGCTGTGGCAAGTGCGGTGAGTTCTCGTCGTTACGAGTTATTAGTCTCTGATGAAATGAGCGATCCTGATGAAGTGCGATCAATTTTAGAAGAAGATGGCGCATTCCTTTCTCAAGACAACAATTGTAAATTGCTTTATACCGAAAATCCGTTGCGAATTTATGCGAACGGCGAATGGTTAGATGAGCTTAATGTGATTGAGACCGAAGTGTTAAAACGCTTATCTGACGGCGAAAGTTTAGATTGGGCATTTTTATCAAGTTTAGTGAATAAAACCGAAGATCCTGAAACTTCGATGGATTTGCTGTTAGATTCCATTTGTAACTGGGTTGATGATGGTTGGGTAATTATAGAATAATCAAGCTCCCCCTCTTTAGAAAAGAGGGGATGGGGGAGATTTGATAATGATGTTTAATTACTTACGAGGTTGATTTTACCTCTGCCAAATCTCCCCTTCCCCCCTCTTTGCTAAAGAGGGGGATTATCTTTAACCTTTAAGATATAACAAACTATGTCAGACAATATTTATTCCGTCTCTCAACTTAACTCTGCCGCGCGTCAGATGTTGGAGGGGCATTTTTCCCAAATTTGGCTAACGGGGGAAATTTCCAATTTTACGCAACCCGTGTCTGGGCATTGGTATTTAACGCTGAAAGATGAAAATGCACAGGTGCGTTGTGCGATGTTTCGTATGAAAAATTTGCGTGTTGCTTTTCGTCCGCAAAATGGAATGCAAGTGCTTGTGCGTGCCAATGTGAGTTTATATGAGCCTCGCGGCGATTATCAACTTATTATTGATTCTATGCACCCAGCAGGCGAAGGCTTATTGCAACAGCAATTTGAAGCATTAAAAATGAAGCTGGCTGCGGAGGGATTGTTTGCTCAAAATCTTAAGAAAAATCTACCGCACTTTAGTAAAGCCGTTGGGATTATAACTTCTTCTACAGGTGCGGCATTGCAAGATATTTTGCATATTTTGGCACGCCGTGATCCAAATTTAAAAGTTGTTATTTATCCCACTGCAGTTCAAGGCAAAGAGGCGACCGCAGAAATTGTGCAAATGATTGAACTTGCCAATCTGCGACAAGAAGTGGATGTATTAATTGTGGGTCGTGGTGGTGGTTCATTAGAAGATCTTTGGTGTTTTAATGAAGAAAACGTGGCGCGAGCGATTTTTCGTTCAACCTTACCCATTATCAGTGCGGTAGGTCACGAAACAGATGTGACGATTGCCGATTTTGTGGCAGATCTTCGTGCGCCGACCCCTTCCGCAGCGGCTGAGTTAGTTAGTCGTAATCAAGATGAATTATTGCAACAACTTCGCCATCAACAGCAACGTTTAGATATGGCATTTGATCGTTTATTTACGCGAAAAAGCCAGCGTTTGAAACAGCTTGCCTTAAGATTACACAATCAACATCCACAGAATCAGTTACGCGTTCAACAAGCAAAAAATGAACAGCTTACGTATCGCTTACAACTTGCTATGTTGCGTCAGTTTGAAAATACACAGCAAAAATTCACCGCACTTTCTTCTCGTTTAAAACAAAATCCATTGCCATATCGAGTGCAACGTCATCAACAACGCTTAGAGCAGCTAAAAGTGCGGTTAAATTTTTGCGTAAATCGCCAAGTGACGGAGCGTCAAAATAAACTGGCAACATTATGCGGAAAATTGGATGGTTTAAGCCCGTTGAAAGTCTTGGCAAGAGGTTATTCCATTGCGGAAAACCCACAAGGTAGAGCTATTGTTAGCGTGAAAGATGTCAATCAAGGGGATTTAATTACAACCCAAGTGGCTGATGGAAAAATTGTGAGTAAGGTTTTATAGGATGCTTATTTTGTAAAAATGAAACATTATCTTACATACTTCTGAAAAAAGAATGCCGTGATTATTGATAAATTATCACGGTATTTTATTTTGTGACTCACTTCAAACTTTCAACAAAAAGTGGAAACCTTCTATTTTTTTTGTAGTCTTTTAAGCGTATGATTTGCGCGCAGTTTTGGAGAAAACAGATGTCAGAAATTCAACATTTTAGCCAACAAGATATAGAAATATTGGGAGAACAAACTTTATATGAAGGTTTTTTCACACTTAAACAAATCCAATTTAAACATAAACTTTTTGCTGGAGGGCAAAGTGGCGTCGTAACCCGAGAATTACTGATTAAAGGTGCCGCCTCAGCAGTTATCGCTTATGATCCAAAAGAAGATTCTGTGATTTTAGTCGAACAAGTTCGTATTGGCGCAGCTTATCATCCAGAATCTAATCGTTCGCCTTGGTTACTCGAACTAATTGCGGGTATGGTAGAAAAAGGCGAAAAGCCAGAAGAAGTTGCTTTGCGTGAGAGTGAAGAAGAAGCGGGAATTCAAGTCAAAAATTTAACGCATTGTTTAAGTGTGTGGGATAGCCCAGGTGGCATAGTGGAGCGGATTCATTTATTTGCAGGCGAAGTGGATAGCTCACAAGCAAAAGGTATTCACGGTTTGGCTGAAGAAAATGAAGATATTCGAGTACAGGTAGTAAAACGTGAACAGGCGTATCAATGGATGTGCGAGGGGAAAATTGATAATGGCATTGCAGTGATTGGATTGCAGTGGCTTCAATTAAATTATGCTCAGTTACAACAAAGTTGGAAATGTAGTTAGGGGGCATTAATGAAAAATGCGTTTGTTTATCAGACGGAAAAGCCTGTTATTAAATTATTACAAATTACGGATCCCCATTTATTTAAAGATGAAAGTGCAGAATTATTGGGGATCAATACACAAGCAAGTTTTGCTCAAGTATTAAAGGAAATTCAGCAAGAAAATCATGAGTTTGATGTGATCCTTGCTACAGGCGATCTTGTGCAGGATAGTAGTGATGAAGGTTACACTCGTTTTGTAGAAATGATGAAGCCTTTCAATAAACCCGTATTTTGGATTCCAGGAAATCACGATTTTCAACCTAAAATGGCAGAATTTTTAAATCAGCCACCAATGAACGCGGCAAAACATCTTCTATTGGGCGAACATTGGCAAGCTTTATTGTTGGATAGTCAAGTTTATGGTGTACCGCACGGACAACTAAGCCAGCATCAACTCGATTTATTAAAAGAAACCTTAGAAAAAAATCCTGAACGCTATACGTTGGTTGTATTACACCATCATTTATTACCAACTAATTCCGCGTGGCTTGATCAACATAATCTTCGTAATTCTCACGAATTGGCAGAAGTACTTGCGCCTTTTACTAATGTGAAAGCTATTTTGTATGGGCATATTCATCAAGAAGTAAACAGTGAATGGAATGGTTATCAAGTGATGGCAACGCCAGCAACTTGTATTCAATTTAAACCTGATTGCCAGTATTTTTCTCTTGATACGTTACAACCTGGTTGGCGTGAAATTGAGCTACATTCAGATGGTTCAATTCGTACCCAAGTAAAGCGTATTCAGCAAGCAGAATTTTTGCCGAATATGCAAGAAGAGGGATATTAAATTTTGTGGACGTTTTAAAAATCGTTTTCATAGTGCGTATTTTTAAAACGTCCACTATTCTAATTCAATAAAAGTGCGGTCAAATTTTTAATTGTTTTTAACGATTCGCCAGTTCAAAAATCATTGCCTCTGCTTGGCAACTAAAAGTGAAAGAAGCATTTAGTTGAACACCGTTTTCAACTGCCACGATTTCGCTTTTAATTTCGCAAGGATCGCTTTCTGTATCGCGTGCTTTCTTCGTTAATCGTTCAAGAGCCACATTGGCATCAGCTTCTGTGCTATAAACTTGATGTACTTCTACAGTACAGTCAGAGCCATCAATAATAGTGCCTACATCAACACAGCTACAAGTTAAGGATTCTTCTGCTTTGCATTTTACTGTCATTTTCTTTTCCTTATATGAATGTTTTTGCGTATTTTATCATTTTTCTTTTTTCCCATAAATGACAAAAATTGAACAAAACAATCCATTAAATGCAAAAAGTTCCCGCTAACTGGTCGGAACTCTAATAAAAACAAGGAAATAAATTTGCACTCAATAGCATCGGGTTTTAGAATTCCCCAGATTTTTATTTATAACAAAGGTTTCCGAATGAAAAAATTTAATCAATCTATATTAGCAACGGCAATGTTATTGGCTGCTGGTGGGGCAAATGCGGCTGCTTTCCAATTGGCGGAAGTTTCTACTTCTGGGCTTGGTCGCGCCTATGCTGGTGAAGCGGCGATTGCAGATAATGCCTCTGTCGTGGCAACTAACCCTGCGTTGATGAGTTTATTTAAAACGAATCAATTTTCTGTGGGTGGCGTTTATGTGGATTCTAAGATTAATATGAGTGGTAATACTCAATTAAGTATCCTTGGAAAGGACGTAACTCCTATATTGCAACCTTCATCAAAAGATCTTTATCAGAAAAGTGTGGTTCCTGGCTCACTTGTGCCAAATATGTATTTTGTCGCACCTATTAACGACAAATTTGCTCTTGGTGGTGGAATGAATGTGAACTTTGGTTTAAAGAGTGAATACGATAACAAATACAATGGCGGTGTGTTTGGTGGAACAACAGATCTAACCGCGTTAAATTTAAACCTAAGTGGATCTTATCGTGTTACTGAGGGATTTAGTGCTGGTTTAGGCTTGAATGCGATTTATGCTCAAGCAAAAATTGAGCGTAGAGCTGGTTTCCTTGCCGATGTTCCAGAGGCGTTACGTACGGCAGCTATGGTTAATCAAGATATTGCAACTCTTTTAACGTCCCCTAACGCATCAGCACTTCTCTCTTCTCCAGCATTGGCTAATGTGAAAAAAGATACCATTCTAACTCAATTACAAGATAAAGCAGCTTGGACTTTTGCTTGGAATGCAGGCTTAATGTATCAATTTAATGAAAATCATCGAATTGGTTTAGCTTATCATTCTAAAGTAGATATTGACTTTACGGATCGTACGGCAACTAGTTTACAAGTTCCGCGTATTGGTCAAGAGGGTGGTTTAAAACTTAATTTGCCTGATTACTTAGAATTTTCAGGATTCCACCAATTAACTGAAAAATTTGCGATGCACTATAGTTATAAATATTCTCATTGGAGCCGTTTGAAAAACTTATATGCAAGCTATCACGCTGATGGAAAAGAAGCTTTCCATAAGAAAATGTACTACAGAAATAGTTCGCGTGTAGCACTAGGTGGAACCTACGATGTGGATGAGAAATTAACTTTACGAGCAGGTATTGCTTATGATCAAGCTGCAGCAACTGAACATGCTAGTGCGGCTATTCCCGATACCGACCGTACTTGGTATAGTGTGGGTGCTACATATAAATTTACCCCGAATCTTTCAGTTGATTTAGGCTATGCTTATTTGAAAGGTAAAAAAATTCATTTCAAAGAAGAGCAAGTTATTAGAAATGGTGCAGTGGTCGTTACAGGTAATTACACCTCTAAAGCAAGCGCAAATCTTTACGGCTTAAACTTAAATTATAGTTTCTAATCCGTTAAAAAATTTAGCATAATAAAGCACACTTCTGCACGAAGTGTGCTTTTCTTTTATAAAAACAAGGCGAAAAATGACCGCACTTTATTACACTTATTACCCCTCGCCAGTCGGACGACTTTTGATTTTATCTGACGGCGAAAGCATTACACATATTGATTTTGAAAAAGAGCAATATGCGCCTAATCCCAAATGGCTCAAGCAAGATGAATTGCCTGTTTTTCAAAAAGTGAGGTTGGCTTTTGAACGATATTTTAATGGGGAAGTTGAGCGTTTTTTAGATATTCCCTTAAAACCAGAAGGTACAGCGTTTCAACAAGCCATTTGGCAAGCCTTGCGAGAAATTGATTATGGCGGACTTTCAAGTTATGGAGAGCTGGCGTTACGGATTAATAATCCTAAAGCTGTTCGTGCCGTGGGAGGTGCAGTAGGCAGTAATCCGATTAGTATTATTATTCCTTGCCATCGTATTTTAGGCAAAGACCGAACTTTAACTGGTTTTGGTGGTGGCTTAGAGGCAAAACGTTTTTTATTACAGTTAGAGAAAATTCCCTATATTGATAAAGGCACTGAAAACACGAAGCCTCGCTTTTTTAAGAAATATCACGAATGATTCCACAAACCCTTGAACAATTACTTTCCCAAGCGCAATCAATTGCAGGCTTAACTTTTGGAGAGTTAGCGGATGAACTGCATATTCCTGTCCCGCCAGATTTAAAACGTGATAAAGGCTGGGTAGGCATGTTATTAGAGCGCGCTTTAGGTGCAACGGCAGGGAGTAAAGCTGAACAGGATTTTTCCCATTTAGGTGTTGAACTTAAAACATTGCCGATTAATGCGGAGGGTTATCCGCTTGAAACCACTTTTGTGAGCCTTGCCCCGTTGGTACAAAATTCAGGGGTTAAATGGGAAAATTCTCACGTTCGTCATAAACTTTCTTGTGTACTTTGGATGCCCATTGAAGGCAGCCGCCATATTCCATTGCGTGAACGCCATATCGGCGTGCCAATTTTATGGAAACCAACTGCTGAACAAGAACGTCAATTAAAACAAGATTGGGAAGAATTGATGGATTTAATTGTACTTGGCAAATTGGAGCAAATTACTGCTCGAATTGGGGAAGTTATGCAACTTCGCCCGAAGGGGGCAAATAGCCGTTCTGTGACAAAAGGCATAGGAAAAAATGGCGAAATTATAGATACCTTGCCTTTAGGTTTTTATCTAAGAAAAGAATTTACCGCTCACATTTTGAAAGCATTTTTAGATGTAAAGCCACTTTAACTTGACTTTAAAACACGGAAAAAACCGACCGCACTTTTTAGCTTGTTGCCATAAAAAATTAAAGGGATTCGATTGCGTTCCCAAGGTGGCACGCTTAATTCTTGCCAGATTTTTTTTATCTCTTCTCTTGGGCGTTTCGGATGATGTTTAACTTTGCCCGAATAGCCAAAGCGGATAGAAATAGGCAAGTCCGTTTTTTCTAGCGTAACAGAGTAATCCTGCCAGTAGAAAATCAGGTTTTGTTCATTTTCTTGAACACTGAGATTGCCTAAATCATCAGGTAAACTTAACGTGTTTTGTTTTAATTTTAGGCAGCATTTGGTTAGATCAGAAAATGGCTTAGTTAAATATAAACTATCTTGATAACGTCGAATGACTTTATTTACAAGCTGAAATTGAGGGTTTGCCTCTTCTTTTGCAAAAACAACATCATTAATAAGTTGTGTAAGTTGGCGTTTACTTGGCATTTCAAATTGGTTTTCGGCAAGCCACATACGCAAAAGTGCGGTCTGTTTTGCGGGTGAATATTGGCGAAATTGGAGCAGTTTAAATTGGTTTTTAATTTGACAATGTTCTGCAAAGGCTTCACTCAATAAATCATTAATTAACTGTTGTTGCTCAAAACAATGTTGAGCAGAACGCTGTACGGCTAAATCAAAATGAGCCCAGCGTTCACGTAATTCTGGCAAAATTTCATTGCGCAAGAAATTACGATCGTATCGATTATCCTCATTACTTTCATCTGTAATCCAGTTAAGTTTTTCTTTTTGCGCATAATCCTCTAACTGTGAGCGAGTAAAGCCTAACAATGGGCGTAAAATTGACATTCCGAATAATACACTTTGTTGTTGCATGGCGCCTAAACCTTGTAGCCCACTGCCACGTTTTAGCGCTAAGAAAAACGTTTCTGTTTGATCGTTTAGATGATGCGCTGTAACAAGAATTTCTTGCGTTTGAAGATGTTTTTTTATGGCTTGATAGCGTGCTTCACGAGCCCCGGCCTCAATGCCATTGGTTTTATCTACTTGTACTCGCTCGATAATCAACGGAATTTGAAATTGATCGCATAAGTCTTGGCAATGTTGAGCCCAACTGTCTGCATTGGGGCTTAAGCCGTGATGAATGTGGATTGCTCGTAAAGATAAAGTTTGCAAGTGCGGTTGTTTTTGACGAAGTTTTGCAAATAAAGAAAGAAGCACAGAGGAATCCAAACCACCACTCAAGGCAATAAGAAACCCTTGAGCAGAGGTTTGTTTGAGTTGTTTTTCAATGTCTGAAAGTAAGTCCATTAGGCAACTTTTTCAGCCTTATAATTGCTGCTTGGGTTGAGAATTTCAAAACGTGCGGCAATGGTTTGTAATTCGTAAGAACCCAGTTCAAAGGTGGTTTTCATTACGCCTGCCACTTCATTATTCATTGCTTCAAAAGCTTCAACATCAGATTTTCCATTGAGCAAATTCGCTAAGAATGTACCTGCGATTAAATCGCCCACGCCCACTGGTTCAAAGTTGAATTGATAAAGTGGACGGCTTAAATGCCAAACCCCCTCTGGGGTTGCCATAATAATTTCAAATGTATCAGGATCGTTAATTTTACCCGCACTGCCTAAATGTTTAACAAGAACTTTCTTCACGCCTTTTGCAATCAACGCATTCACTGCTTTTAATACATCGTCAAAGGTATTAATTGGAAATTCGGTTAGCTGACGCAATTCGTGTAAGTTTGGCGTCATAATATCTGCCACTGGAATGGCTTTTTCAATAAGTGCTTCGCGAACACCATTGGCAACCACGCAGATTTTTTTCGGATGTGGCATTACAGGATCGCATAAATAAAGCGCATTTGGATTACGCAGTTTGATTTGCTCTAAAGCAAAAAGAATTTGATCGACTTGTTCCGCAGATCCTAAGTAACCTGATAGTAAGGCATCACATTCTTGTAGTTTTTCAATGTTATCAAGTCCAGTTACAATTTCTCGGATTTGTTCTTGTGGAATGACCATGCCTGTCCATTTTCCGTATTGGGTGTGATTAGAAAATTGAACGGTATTTAATGCCCATACATCAACGCCTAACAACTGCATTGGAAAAGTCGCGGATTTATTACCCGCAAAACCATAGACCACGTGGGATTGGATCGAAAGTACATTTTTCATTGTATTTGCTCCTTTGTTGTATATTTAGATCAAAAAAGAGCGGCAAAAATCACCGCTCTTTTAGAATGTTAGTTAGCAATAACCGTAAGACATTAAACGTGCATAGCGTCTATTTAATAATTCTTCTTTGCTTAGCCCGTCAAGTTCTGATAAATCTTCTTTTAAGCGAAGTTTTAAGTTTTCAGCCATTTCTAGATAATTACGATGTGCGCCACCTAAAGGTTCTTGCACAATGCTATCTATGAGATTTAATTCTTTCAAACGGCTTGCGGTTAATCCCATTACTTCTGCTGCTGTTGATGCCTTTTCCGCACTTTTCCAAAGAATAGAAGCGCAGCCTTCAGGCGAGATCACAGAATAAGTGGAATACTGCAACATATTAACTTTATCGCCCACGCCAATAGCTAATGCACCGCCCGAACCGCCTTCGCCGATAACGGTACAAATAACAGGAACGGTAAGTTGTGCCATTTCGCGTAAGTTACGGGCGATAGCTTCCGCTTGACCACGTTCTTCTGCGCCGATACCAGGATAAGCTCCTGGTGTGTCAATAAATGTGATAATTGGCAATTTAAAACGTTCAGCCATTTCCATTAAACGTAACGCTTTACGATAGCCTTCAGGTGCGGGCATACCAAAATTGCGTTGCACTTTTTCTTTTACGGAACGACCTTTTTGATGACCAATTACCATCACTGGGCGACCATCTAAACGCGCCAAGCCACCAACAATCGCTTTATCATCAGCAAAAGCGCGGTCGCCTGCAAGTTCTTCAAATTCCGTAAAAATATGTTCGATATAATCTAATGTATAAGGGCGGTTTGGATGACGAGCCATACGCGAAACTTGCCAAGCATCAAGGTTAGCAAAGGTTTTTTTAGTGAGTTCGTTACTTTTCTTTTGTAAGCGTTTGATTTCATCAGTTAAATCAACTTTATCATCTGATGCTGCTCGTAATGCTTCAATTTTTGCTTCTAATTCAGCAATCGGCAATTCAAAATCTAAATATTCTTGGTTCATTTTGTTATCCTAAAAAGACCGTAAAAATCGACCGCACTTTATCAAGAATTAAACTGTGGCGCAAATGGTTTTCACTGGTTGGGCTAGCTTATAATCGCTCTTTTTTGAAGAGTGATAAGACAAATAAAAACGCTGAACAAATCACAACAGAAGGCCCTGCTGCAGTATCATAAAAGGCTGATAAGATTAATCCACCTATAATCGATAACATACTGACTACAATCGCCCAGCCCACCATAGATTCTGGCGTTCTCGCAAAGCGGCGAGCGGTTGCCGCAGGGATTATTAATAAGGATGTGATAATTAATGCCCCGACAAATTTCATACTCAAGGCAATCGTCAATGCAGTTAATATCATTAAAATAAAACGCATTTTTTTGATATTAATGCCTTCAACTTGCGCAAGTTCTGGCGATACGGTGGTGGAAAGTAAGGATTGCCAAAAGTAAATTAATGTTGAAAGCACAATTATTACGCCAATTCCAATATAAATTAAATCGGTATAGTTAATTGCGAGTAAATCCCCAAATAAATAATTCATTAAATCTACCCGTACATTCCGTAATAACCCTACTGTCACAACCCCAAGAGATAAACAGCTATGGGCGATAATGCCGAGCAAGGTATCAATAGAAAATTGTGTGTTGCTTTCTAACCACACCATTGCGATAGCAAGAATTAAGGTAAGCACCACAATTGCAATGTAAGGATTGACTTGTAAGAAAATACCTAACGCCACACCAAGCAAGGCAGAATGAGAAAGGGTGTCGCCAAAATAAGCCATTTTCCGCCACACCACAAATACGCCAAGTGGCGCGGTAATAAGCGAAAGCACAATGCCTGTTAAAAGGGCAGGAAATAAAATTTCAAACATTATTTATCCTTATTTTGACAATGCACTGCTGATGAATTACAACCGCACACATCGCCGTGCAAGGTGTGATGATGATTGTGATGATGGGTATAAAAGCCGACATTTTGTGCGAGCTGATTTCCCCATAAACGCATAAATGTTGGATCATTTGAGAGAACATCAGGCGTACCTGCACAGCAAATATGTTGGTTAATACACAATACTTCTTTACTATCCGCCATCACAATGTGTAAATCGTGTGATACCATCAATACGGCACAATTTAATTTTTGTTGGGTTTGATGAATGAGCTGATAAAGCTCTGCCTGCCCCGTAATGTCTACGCCTTGAGTGGGTTCGTCTAGCACAAGTAAATTCGGTTTATTTAAAATTGCACGCGTCAATAATACGCGTTGCATTTCGCCACCAGAAAGTTTTTGCATATTGCTTTTGCGTAAATGTGAAATCGAAAGTTGCTCAAGTGCGGTGGATATTTCTTGTGTTTTAATGCCTTTTTTTAGCGAAAGAAATCGCTCAACCGTAATAGGCAAACTATGATCCAAATGGATTTTTTGTGGTACATAACCAATGCGAACATTTTTACTATAAATGACTTCGCCAGAAGTCGGCATTTGTAGTTTTAATAAGGTTTTTAACAACGTAGATTTGCCACCACCATTTGGCCCCACAATGGTAATAATAGAATTGGGATAGATATTTAAATTAATATTTTGCAGAGCGGTTTTTTGTGCGAAAACCACATTGATATTTTTTAATTGAATGAGCGGTTGTGAGTTTTGCTCGTTGCGAATGGCTGTGATATTCATAAAATCGCCGTGTTTTCAACAATGGTTGGGGAAAATAACGCATTTTTATAGAATTCTCAAGATTTTCTACCCAATGTCGAATATTTAAGCATTTGAATAATGCTTTTTCCATAGGAATGAATTTTCTTTATAATCTGTAGTCTGAATGCTGAAAACTTTTTTATTTTAGGGATGCCAGTGCAACACGTAAAATTAGCTCGAGATAGACGAAAAAAACGCGCATATATAAAAGTAGGCGTGTTTTTGATGGCTATTTTGCTTATTTTGACCGGCATTTTACTTACAATAAAAAGCAAACCTGAAGAAAATCCCATATTTTCCACCTCTGACAGCGGGGAATATCACGAGTTAAATACATCGCCAGATAAAAATTCCACCGCACTTCAACCTGATGAAGATGCCACCTCTTATGATGATGAACTGCAAGCAAAAGATGATGAAGTTGATGAAGTAAAACTATCTTCAGATGATCTCGATACTTTACCTCAACACGCACAAGACGCACTCAATGGTTTATTAGACGCAGCCGATCAAGCCATAAGAATTACTGATCAATTTAGCTATACGGTAACCGAAGGGGACACCTTAAAAGATGTTTTAGTTTTGTCAGGTTTAGATGATTCATCAGTACAACCGTTGATCACGCTTGATCCCGAATTAGCCCACTTAAAAGCAGGTCAGCAATTTTACTGGATTTTAGATAAAAATGATAACTTGGAATATTTAAATTGGCTGGTTTCTGAAAAAGAAGAACGTATTTATGAACGTCTCGAAGATGGGAAATTTAAACGCCAAGTTATTGAAAAGAAAAGTATTTGGCGAAAAGAAGTATTAAAAGGCG
Organism: Haemophilus haemolyticus M19501; assembly: GCF_000222025.1. GTDB lineage: Bacteria > Pseudomonadota > Gammaproteobacteria > Enterobacterales > Pasteurellaceae > Haemophilus > Haemophilus haemolyticus_G. Next base: position 24,841 of record NZ_AFQO01000003.1, read on the forward strand.
AGATTCAAAATTCTTTAAATAGTAGTTTAAGAGAACAAGGTCTTGATACACGACAAATTAGCCAACTTAGTAACGCCTTACAATGGCAAGTGAGTTTGAGAAAACTAAAAAAAGGCACTCAATTTGCTATTTTAGTTTCTCGTGAATATTTAGGCGATAAACTCACTGGTCAAGGTAATGTTGAGGCGTTACGTATTTCATCTGGCGGTAAAAATTATTATGCAGTGCAAGCGGCAAATGGTCGTTATTACAATCAGCAAGGAGAAACCTTAGGCAAAGGTTTTGCTCGTTATCCATTACAACGCCAAGCACGCGTTTCCTCCCCTTTTAATCCAAATCGCCGTCATCCAGTAACAGGACGTGTTCGTCCCCATAAAGGCGTGGATTTCTCTGTTTCTCAAGGCACACCAGTTATTGCACCAGCAGATGGCACAGTTGAAAAGGTCGCTTATCAGGCTGGCGGTGCTGGACGTTATGTTATGTTGCGTCACGGGCGTGAATATCAAACTGTTTATATGCACTTGAGCAAATCCTTAGTAAAAGCAGGACAAACCGTTAAAAAAGGCGAACGTATTGCACTTTCTGGTAATACGGGCATTTCTACGGGGCCGCATTTACATTATGAATTTCATATTAACGGTCGGGCAGTGAATCCTCTTACCGTAAAATTACCGGGTACTAGCAGCGGTATGAGTTCAGCTGAACGGAAACAATTCCTTGTTCGTGTTCGTGAAGCAGAAAAAATGTTAAAACCCTAACTATACAAAGTGCGGTCAAAAATGGTCGCATTTTTACCTTATGTAAAATAATATTTACACTTTGTTGTAAAGAAATTATCATAGCCATATATTAATTATCTCCATTCCCTGAATATGACAATTTCTAAATTTGATCCACAAAATCCTTTCGATTGTTTTATTGTGCAAAGTGAAGCGATGAAAAGTACGGTAGAAAACGCGAAACGTTTTGCTATGTTTGATGTGCCTTTGTTAATTCAAGGCGAAACGGGGACAGGAAAGGATTTGTTAGCGAAAGCCTGCCATTATCAGAGTTTACGTCGTGATAAAAAATTTATCGCAGTAAATTGTGCTGGGTTGCCTGATGAAGATGCCGAAAGTGAAATGTTTGGTCGAAAAGTCGGAGACAGTGAAACCATTGGTTTTTTTGAATACGCAAATGAGGGTACAGTTTTACTCGATGGTATTGCTGAACTTTCATTGAGTTTACAGGCTAAATTATTGCGTTTTTTAACGGATGGATCTTTCCGTCGAGTAGGCGAAGAAAAGGAACATTATGCAAATGTACGCGTAATTTGCACATCACAAATTCCACTTCATTTGCTTGTTGAGCAAGGTAAAGTACGTGCTGATTTGTTTCATCGCTTAAATGTTCTCACTATTAATGTGCCACCATTACGTGATCGAATTGCAGATATTGAGCCGCTGGCACAAGGTTTTTTACAGGACATCAGCGAAGAATTAAAAATTGCAAAACCAACTTTCGATAAAGATTTTCTTCTTTATTTGCAGAAATATGATTGGAAAGGGAATGTTCGTGAGCTTTATAACACCCTTTATCGTGCCTGCTCTCTAGTACAAGATAATCATTTAACTATCGAAAGTTTAAATCTTGCTCCGCCACAAAGTGCGGTAATTTCTTTGGATGAATTTGAAAATAAAACCTTAGATGAAATCATCGGTTCTTATGAGGCACAAGTTCTAAAATTATTTTATGCAGAATATCCAAGCACGAGAAAATTAGCTCAACGTTTAGGCGTTTCCCATACTGCGATTGCGAATAAATTGAAACAATATGGAATTGGAAAATAATTTTCTATAAATTAGGCATCCTGAGATTGTATTTTAATATCCGCTAATCTAGAAAATTGCTTACATAACTTTAACCACATAATTTTATCAATTTGTACGTCTAACAAGAATTCTCCTTGTTCCGAAATTTGTTCATGGCGTACACAATCAAGTTGATAAAAAATATGGCGAAGTTTGCCTTCGTGTGGTTGTAAAATTAAAGAAAGAGAAAGTATCTCATTTTTTAACCGCACTTTAATGGCTTCAAATAATAAATGAATACCTAGCTCGTTTTGAGCGGAGAGATAGACTGCAACAGGCTGGTTTTCATCATTGTATTCGATATGCGGTACAACATTTTCCAACAAATCAATTTTGTTATATACCAATAGAACAGGCACTCCTCCTGCACCAATTTCCTCTAGTACATCATTGACCGCATCGATATTTTCTTGTTTTCGTGAATCAGCCGCATCAATCACATGAAGTAATAAGCTAGCTTCTACCGTTTCTTGTAAAGTCGATTTAAAGGCTGAAACAAGATCATGAGGAAGCTGTCGAACAAATCCTACTGTATCCGCTAAAATTGCTGTACCTACATCTTGAATCTGTAATTTTCGTAAAGTTGGATCTAATGTTGCAAAAAGCTGATCTGCGGCATAAACCTCTGCGTTGGCTAAATGATTAAATAAGGTTGATTTCCCTGCATTGGTGTAGCCAACAAGTGAAATTGTTGGAATGTCTGCTTTTTGGCGTGTTTGGCGATTTTGATTGCGCTGTTTCTCTACTTTTGCCAATCGATTTTGTAATTGAGAAATGCGCACTTTAATTAAGCGACGATCGGTTTCTAACTGGGTTTCACCCGGCCCACGTAATCCTACCGCGCCTTTTTGTTGATCTAAGCCTGTTTTGCGACGAACTAATCGAGTGGATAAGTGTTTTAGTTGCGCGAGTTCAACCTGTAATTTTCCTTCATGAGAGCGTGCTCGTTGGGCGAAAATATCTAAAATGACGCCAGTGCGATCGACCACTCGACAATGACATAAACTTTCTAAGTTACGTGTTTGTGCGGGCGTTAATTGATGGTTAACAAGCACTACATCAGCATTATGTGATTGCACTGCATCTGCAATTTCTTGAGCTTTTCCTTCACCTACAAAATATTTAGCTTGAGGAGTGCTACGGCTTGTGGTGATAGTATCTAATACATCCACATTGGCAGAATCAGCGAGTAGCAAAAACTCTTGTAGATCGTCAGTGTTTTTATCTTGCGCAAAGAAAACGTGAACCACGATGGCGGTATCACGCGTTTTTTCAGATTGTTGAGATGAAGAAAGTGCGGTTGAAATTTCCTGAGAATTTTCAACCGCACTTAATAAATATTGATTATCCATTGATGGAGCTGTGATTATTCTGTTTGAGTTTCCACGCTTTCAACGGCTTCAGTTGTTGCTACATGATGGCTACTATTGTGATGAGAAACAGCGCGCGCAGGCACAACAGTTGAAATTGCGTGTTTATATACCATTTGGTTCACAGTGTTTTTTAATAAAATCACGAATTGATCGAATGATTCAATTTGACCTTGAAGTTTGATTCCGTTTACAAGGTAGATTGATACAGGAATGCGTTCGCGACGAAGCGCATTTAAATAAGGATCTTGTAAAGATTGTCCTTTTGCCATTTTGCTATCCTTTGTTGTCGTTATTATGAAATTTTGATGATAGAAACGAGTTGTCTCCGCGCGCAAGTGTAGCAATAAACACAAATGTTGTCTATTTGCTTTCCCGTAACTTTTGTAAAATTGCTTTCATTTTATGATCTAGTGGTGCATTGAAACGTAGTGTTTCGCCATTTTTAGGGTGCTCAAACCGAATTGAAAAGGCATGTAAGAACAAACGATTCAATCCCAATTCACTCATTTGTTTATCAAAATCTTTATCACCGTATTTATCATCTAATGCAATGGGATGTCCGGCATATTGTGTGTGTACACGAATTTGATGAGTTCTCCCCGTGACTGGTGAAGCCTTCACGAGCGTAGCATTTGTATAGCGTTCTTCAATGCTGAATCGGGTTTCAGATGGTTTGCCTTGCTCGCTGACACGCACAATGCGCTCTCCGCTGGATAATTCATTTTTCAAAAGCGGTGCTTGAACAATTTTTACATGGGATTGCCATTGTCCACGTACTAACGCTAAATAATCTTTTTGAACAGTTTTTACGCGAAGTTGTTCATGTAAATTGCGTAATGCTGAACGTTTTTTAGCAATTAATAAAATGCCTGATGTGTCGCGATCTAAACGATGAACCAGTTCTAAAAAGCGTGCTTCTGGACGCAATGCTCGTAAGGCTTCAATCACACCAAAATTTAAACCACTCCCGCCATGCACCGCGATTCCTGAGGGTTTATTTAAAATAATCAAGCAATCATCTTCAAACAAAATTTGGTTTTCAAGTGCGGCAACTTTATTGAGATTTTTTGAAATCGGCGCATCGTTTTTTTCAGCCACACGCACTGGCGGAACGCGAACAATATCACCTGTTTGCAGTTTATATTCTGGCTTAATCCGGCCTTTATTTACCCGCACTTCACCTTTACGCACAATGCGATAAATTAAACTTTTAGGCACACCTTTGAGTTTTGCTAATAAATAATTATCGATACGTTGGCCGCTTTCATCTTCACTAATTGTCAGCGTTTTTACTGATGAATTAATGATTTTTTCGTTTTGTTCAGTCATCTTTTTTCCTTTTGAAAATTGGCGCGAATCATATCACAAAGGCACTATTAACGTAACTCTATGAACGTAATATTCACCTTGCTAATTAATCGTTTTCTATGGATAATAGAGCGTCTTTTTACGCCTAAGAATTTGCGTAAAAAAGGATAAGTTTTGTTGGTGAAAACTCAATGCAGCAATCGGCATAAGACATTGATAATCAACATTTTTCTTGAAATGAATTAGCTGCTTGCAACGCGTGTGGAATATCGCGTTGTTTTATAAAGCAAACGTTTATGCTTAATAACGTTATCAATGCACCCAGCAACATACAGTCGTGAGATTGACTGGCGCGAGAAACACGAGGTCGATAACGAAGCAAAGTGCGGTTTATTTTGAGGTCTTTTAAAATATTTAATAAGAGAATTGACAATGAAAAGAATGTTAATTAATGCGACTCAAAAAGAAGAGTTGCGTGTAGCGCTTGTTGACGGACAGCGCTTATTTGACCTGGATATTGAAAGCCCAGGACATGAGCAAAAAAAAGCGAACATCTACAAAGGGAAAATTACTCGCGTTGAGCCAAGCTTAGAAGCGGCTTTTGTAGATTATGGTGCAGAACGTCATGGTTTTTTGCCATTAAAAGAAATTGCTCGTGAATATTTTCCCGATGATTATGTTTTCCAAGGTCGTCCGAATATTCGCGATATCTTGAGCGAAGGCCAAGAAGTTATCGTTCAAGTTAATAAAGAAGAACGCGGAAACAAAGGCGCAGCCTTAACCACTTTCGTTTCTCTTGCGGGTAGTTATTTGGTTATTATGCCAAATAATCCGCGTGCCGGTGGGATCTCTCGTCGTATCGAAGGGGATGAGCGCACTGAATTAAAAGAGGCATTAAGTTCATTAGATGTGCCTGAAGGCGTGGGGTTGATTGTTCGTACTGCTGGTGTGGGTAAATCTCCAGAAGAGTTGCAGTGGGACTTAAAAGTTTTACTTCACCATTGGGAAGCGATTAAACAAGCCTCTCAAAATCGTCCAGCACCTTTCTTGATTCATCAAGAAAGTGATGTAATTGTTCGTGCTATTCGTGATTATTTGCGCCGTGATATTGGTGAGATCCTTATTGATAGCCCGAAAGTATTTGAAAAAGCAAAAGAGCATATCAAACTTGTTCGCCCTGATTTCATCAATCGCGTGAAACTTTATCAAGGCGAAGTGCCTCTTTTCAGCCACTATCAGATCGAATCTCAAATCGAGTCAGCATTCCAACGTGAAGTGCGTTTACCTTCTGGCGGTTCAATCGTTATTGATGTAACTGAAGCCTTAACTGCTATTGATATTAACTCCGCTCGTTCTACTCGTGGTGGTGATATTGAAGAAACGGCATTGAATACTAACCTTGAAGCGGCAGATGAAATTGCTCGTCAATTACGCTTGCGTGACTTAGGTGGTTTAGTTGTTATCGATTTCATTGATATGACGCCTGTTCGTCACCAACGTGAAGTGGAAAATCGTATTCGTGATGCCGTTCGCCAAGATCGTGCTCGTATTCAAATTAGCCGCATTTCTCGTTTCGGTTTGTTAGAAATGTCACGTCAGCGTTTAAGTCCTTCATTAGGTGAGTCTTCACATCATATTTGTCCTCGTTGTCAAGGAACAGGTAAAGTGCGTGATAACGAATCTCTTTCCTTGTCTATCTTGCGTCTAATCGAGGAAGAAGCATTAAAAGAAAACACTAAACAAGTGCATACGATTGTGCCAGTGCAAATTGCCTCTTATCTTCTTAACGAAAAACGTAAAGCAATTAGCAATATTGAAAAACGTCACAATGTAGATGTCATTGTTGCGCCAAATGAAGCAATGGAAACACCGCACTTTAGCGTATTCCGCTTACGAGATGGCGAAGAGGTGAATGAATTGAGCTATAACTTAGCGAAAATTCACTGTGAGAAAGATGAAAGCACTGAGGAATCTCTTGTTTCTCGTAATGTGGAAACAACTGTTGTTGCTGAACAACCAGCAGTTGAAAGTGCGGCAGTGGCACTTTCTATTTCTGAAGCAGCTCCAACTCCAGTTGAGCGTAAATCGAATGAACCGTCTTTGTTAGCGAAAATTATTGCGAAAATTAAAGGTTTATTTGCTTCTGAATCCGAAGAAAATAAACCAAAAAATAACCGCACTTCGCGCAATTCTAATCGTAATCAACGTCGTCCACAGGATCGCCGTACTTCTCGTCGTCCACGTTCTGAAAATAACGAAATGGAAAGAACCGAAGAGCAAGTTCGTAATATCCGCGAGCGTAATCAACGCCGTCCTCGCCGTAACTTAGTGGAAGAAAGTATCGCTGAAAGTGCGGTAAATTCTACACCGGTTTTTGAGGCTCAGGATGAAAAAACTGAGCAAGTGACTCAACGCCGTCAACGTCGTGATTTACGTAAACGCGTGCGTGTTGAAGATAATGAGATGGCTGTTGAAAATAACGAAAGCGTTGTTGAACAAATGCCAGAAGTGGGTGTTATCGAAGTTCAGACCGTTCAGGATAATGAAAAACCAGTTCGTCAAAACCAAGAGCGTTCTGAACGTCAAGATCGTCAACGTCGCACTCCACGTCATTTACGTGCAGCGAATAATCAACGTCGTCGCCGTAATCAAGAGCCAAAATCGCCAATGCCATTATTTGCTGCAGTGGCTTCACCTGAATTGGCAAGTGGAAAAGCTTGGGTGGACTATTCAACAGTGAACACTCCGAAAGAAAATAATTTCTTATCTGTGGATGAATTGCTCGAGCAAGAGAAAACTAAAAAAGGTTTTATCACGCCAGCAATGGGGATTGTGGTTGAAGAAAAATCTCTTGAAGTAAAACCAGCATTAGATTTTATTACTCAGCCCGCTAATGAATCTGTACAGAAAAAAGTACAAGAATCTCTAGAGCGTTTAAATTCTCATAAATCTCAAGAGATTGTTGAGTCTATTGATCCCGCGATTAATGTAGATGAATCTGAAACTGTCGAAAAAGTATCGAAATTTATCCGCACTTATGAGTTTAATGGACGTTTAGGTACTATTTCTTCAGTGACTCATACAAAAGCAGAGATGACTTTGGCGAAAGCAAGTGATGAAATGCCAGAAGCTTTCCCAATTATTGAATGGCAAGATTCTCGCTATTATTTTTACGGTAAAGGGGCGGCAGGGCATCATTGTGCGATTAGCCATGTATATTCTGAGCCTACTCGAGCAAAATCAGAGTAATTTAAAATAAAAAATTAGAATTGGCGTGATGTTTATTACGTCAATTCTTTTTATTTTGAGGTTGCAGTAAAAATAATCACTTGATAAAAACGAGATGATTTCTGCTTGACGGTTTTTCTCAAAAAACGTATTATGCGTGCGCATTAAATCACGGAGGAATGGTCGAGTGGTTGAAGGCACCGGTCTTGAAAACCGGCGAGGGTTTACGCCCTCCTAGGGTTCGAATCCCTATTCCTCCGCCATCAACTTTTAAAAGTTAACTAATTCGAGAGAATTAGTTTTTTTATTTCTCATCATCTATTTTCCGTATTTTCACGGTTTCCTAATTCTTCTTTAAATACCAAATATTCTTCTAAAAGATCTATTGCCTCTTGGCATTTTTGCTGGCGTTTTTTATAAACTTCTGCAAGTTGAGCATAACGTATTTTTTCATCATTATTTTTTTCTGCCAGTGCTAAATCTTTATGTTGTTGATAAAGCTTATTCAGGCGTTCTAATGCTTCATAGTATTTTTCCAACCGCTCTCTTGGTGGTAATTTATGAATGCTATGTTGAGATTTTTGAATGGTTTGTTTTGTTGTTTGGGGAGCTGTAAGGTGAGTATTCTTGCGAGTTAAGGCTTCTGAAAGTACGGAACATTGGGCGAGTAAACGCTCTGCCAGAAAATTATAGTGATTAAGATCGTTAGATTCTAATGTCTTTATTCTATCTAGTGTTTGATTGATTTCCTTTAGATAAAAGGAAACATTCTTTCCATTTTCACTGAACAAAGTGCGGTCAAATTTGGCGAAGATTTTTTCTTCTCGTTTGGATAAATGAGCTTGATAAAGTTGCTGAACTTTTTGATCTAATATCTGGATAAGTTGTTGAATGTCCATAAAAATCCCCCAAGTGAGGGATTATAATCGTTAAAGGTACATTGCTGCAATCCAGCCGAATACTAATAATGGAATATTATAGTGAATAAAGGTAGGTACAACAGAATCCCAAATGTGATCGTGTTTGCCATCCATATTCAAGCCAGATGTTGGGCCTAAGGTCGAGTCAGATGCAGGGGAGCCAGCGTCTCCTAATGCAGCCGCAACACCAACGATTGAAACGGTGGCTAATGGTGAGAAACCAAAAGATAAACAAAGTGGCACATAGATAGAGGCGATGATTGGCACAGTTGAGAATGATGAGCCAATTCCCATTGTAATCAACAATCCAACCAGTAACATTAAGAATGCGGCCAAACCTTTACTTTGAATCGCACCATTACTTAAGCTTTGAACTAAATCTGTTACACCCGTTGTGGCATTAATTACATTAGCAAAACCGGATGCCGCAATCATAACAAACCCAATCATAGCCATTAAACGTAAACCTTGTTGGAAGATATCGTTACTTTCTTTCAATTTGAAAATGCCAAATATTGCGAAAATGACTATCCCAACTAAACCACCAATAATGGTTGAACTTGTCACTAATTGTGTTGCGAAGGTCGCTACAATGGCGATTAAACTTGCAGTAATTTGTGTTGGTTTTATGTTTGCGATGTGCGCTTCAATTTCTTTTGTGGTTGGCTCTTGAATAGTAACATCATATTCTCTTGGTTTGCGATAAGTGATGAATATTGCAGTGAGCAATCCTAAAATCATGCCAATTACAGGCAATAACATTGCGAGGGATACTTGAGCTACATTTGTTTGTAAACCTAGAGCAGCCCCTGCTTGATTGATATTTTTTACCAAAATACTTTCGATAAAGATTTTACCAAAGCCAACAGGAAGTAACATATAAGTTGCGGTTAAGCCGAATGTAAGTACGCAGGTTACAGCGCGACGGTCTATTTTTAGACGATTAAAAATAGAAAGTAACGGTGGCACGACGATTGGAATAAAAGCAATATGTACAGGAAGTAAGTTCTGTGAAGAAATGGCGAATAATACCAATACACCAAAAATTAAATATTTAAACCAAGTTAAGTTGCTGGAGCTTGGGGTTTTATTCATTTTAGTGATGATCTTATAGGCAATTAAATCGGTAATACCTGATTTAGAGATCGCAATCGCGAATGCACCAAGCATCGCATAGTTCATTGCGACTTCTGCTCCGCCACCTAAACCTCCAGTGAAGGTTTCAATTGTTTTGCTTAAACCTAGACCGCCACAGAGTCCAGCAGTGAGAGCGGCAATAACTAACGCAATAATTACGTTAATACGTAGCAAACTTAGTGCGAGTAAAACGATAATCGAAATAACAACGGGATTTGTTAACATTGTATTGTTCCTTGTGAATTATTAAATGGTGAATACTTTACTTTAAAATTTTTGATTGTCGAATAAATAATGATGATGTCGTTGCATTGATGACTCCTGTGTTGTAATAAAACAAAACCCCTCGAAAGTTGCCTTCCGAGGGGTAAGATTTTTATTATCCTGTCAGCTCGGAAGAAATCTTCCAAGCACACCAAAAACCTGAAAGATTATTCAGTTGAATGGTGATGATGGTGACGACGGATAATGTTCATTTTTTATCTCCAAATAAGAATTGCTTTTAAACTACTGGAAAAATAAAACGATTGCAACCACTTTTTTATTTTTCTTAAAGTGCGGTCTCTTTTTCAGTTGTTTTTTCCTGTTCTAGTTCAGACGCAATATGTGGGAAGCCACCTAAATCTTTTAAATGATTAACCATATAACAGAATAATTCCGCTGTACGTTCGGTATCATATAGCGCAGAGTGCGCTTGTTTCCCATCAAAGGGGATTTTAGCGGCAAGACAGGCCTTAACGAGAACAGTCTGACCAAACATTAAGCCTGCTAAACTTGCGGTATCAAACATTCCAAAAGGGTGGAAGGGATTACGCTTTACGCCGGTACGTTCAGCGGCAGCCATCACAAAACTTTGGTCAAAAGCAGCATTGTGCGCCACAATGATAGAACGTTGGCAATCTGCATCTTTTTGTCCTCGACGCACCATTTGAAATAATCCCGTGATTGCATCAAGTTCAGACACCGCGCCACGTAGTGGATTGTGAATATCAATACCATTAAATTTCAAGGATTCTGGATTAATATTTGCGCCTTCAAAAGGCTTGATATGAAAATGGCATTTCTGATCAGGATGCAAATAACCGTTTTCATCCATTTTTAATGTGATGGCGGCTAGTTCGAGTAACGCATCTTTTTTTGCATCAAAACCTGCAGTTTCAACATCAATAATGACGGGGAAATAGCCACGAAAGCGATTTTTTAATTGGTTGTGATAAGGGATTTCTTGAGAATCGGACATAATCTATCTCTTAAAAATAAAATAACGTAGGAATCCCTACGTTATTAAAAATACAATAAAAATTGACCGCACTTTAGTTGCCTAAACCAGATTTAGTACTTTTGTTTTCGATAAATTCAATTTTATAACCATCTGGATCTTCAACAAAAGCAATGACGGTTGAGCCACCTTTCACTGGCCCTGCTTCGCGAGTAACGTTACCACCGCTTGCACGAACGGCTTCACAAGTCGCATAAATATCATCTACGCCGATAGCGATATGTCCATATGCTGTGCCATGTTCATATTTATCTACGCCCCAGTTGTATGTTAATTCAATTTCTGCCGCACTTTCGCCATCTTCGTAACCTAAAAAAGCCAGCGTATATTTGTATTCTGGGTTTTCACTGGTACGTAATAAACGCATTCCTAAAACATCTTGATAAAATTTGATTGAACGATCTAAATCGCCCACGCGTAACATAGTGTGTAAAATTCGCATTGGTTTAATCCTTTTTTGATAAAAGTGAGGGCATTATGCCATAAAAAAGTTGAATTAAATAAATTTGTTATGAATTATTTAACTGCAATCATCGAGCCAAAATTAAAGCATTGGAACCAAAGTTCTACTTGTGAAAATCCTACGTTTTTTAACCGCACTTTGTGTGTCTCGATAGAATCTGTACGCATTACATTTTCAAGTGCGGTGCGTTTCTGACTCACTTCAAGTTCGCTATAACCATTAGCGCGTTTGAATTGGTGGTGGAGATCAATCAGTAGCTCATTTACTTTTTCATCTTCAAAACGGAATTTTTCTGATAACACGAGTACGCCGTTTGGATTTAAACCTTCATAGATTTTGGTAAGCAATGCGATACGATCTTCAGGTGGTAAAAATTGCAAGGTAAAGTTGAGAATGACCATTGAGGCATTTTTAATCTCAATGTGGCGAATATCGTCACAGAGAATTTCTACAGGTACTTCACTATGATACGCCGCAATATGTTGGCGACAACGTTCAACCATCGGTTGAGAATTATCGATGCCAATAATTTTTACGTTTGGTTGATGAATATTTCGACGTGCCGAAAGTGTGGCGGCTCCTCGTGAGCAACCAAGATCATAAACGTTACTATCGGCAGTGACAAAGCGTTCTGCCAGCATACCGATTGCAGTAATAATGTTGGAATAGCCCGGTACGGAGCGTTGAATCATATCTGGAAAGACTTCGGCGACGTTTTCATCAAAGGTAAAATCGCCGAGTTTTTCAATAGGCGCGGAAAAAATAGTATCTTTCATGATTTACATTGTGTGCGGGATGTGTTTTTTAACTTTCCACACCCTACGGATTAGAAAATATTTAAAAAGTGCGGTCATTTTAAGGAAAGTTTTCAAAGGGTCAAATAAATTTCCGTTTAAGATTCAAAAGACGTGCCTTTTTCCGTATAATTCTGCGGTATTTTTCCATTTTTATAGAGAGTTAAGGAATTGAATATGATGCGTACACATTATTGCGGAGCATTAAACCGTAACAATATCGGACAAGACGTCACATTAAGCGGTTGGGTTCATCGCCGTCGTGATTTAGGTGGCTTAATTTTTATTGATATGCGCGATCGTGATGGCATCGTGCAAGTGTGTTTCGATCCGAAATATCAAGATGCATTGACAGCGGCTGCAGGTTTACGTAACGAATTCTGTATCCAAATTAAAGGTGAAGTAATTGCGCGTCCTGAAAACCAAATCAATAAAAATATGGCAACAGGCGAAGTAGAAGTATTAGCGAAAGAATTACGCATCTACAATGCTTCTGACGTTTTACCATTAGACTTCAACCAAAACAACACAGAAGAACAACGTTTAAAATACCGTTATTTAGATTTACGTCGTCCAGAAATGGCACAACGTTTAAAAACTCGTGCGAAAATCACCAGCTTTGTGCGTCGTTTTATGGATGACAATGGTTTCCTTGATATTGAAACACCAATGCTTACCAAAGCAACGCCAGAAGGTGCGCGTGACTATTTAGTGCCAAGCCGTGTGCATAAAGGCAAATTCTATGCGTTGCCTCAATCACCACAGCTTTTCAAACAGCTTTTAATGATGTCTGGTTTTGATCGTTATTATCAAATCGTGAAATGTTTCCGTGATGAAGACTTACGTGCAGACCGTCAGCCTGAGTTTACTCAAATCGATGTGGAAACCTCTTTCTTAACTGCGCCAGAAGTACGTGAAATCATGGAATGTATGGTGCACGGATTATGGCAAAACATCATTGGTGTGGATTTAGGTAAATTCCCACAAATGACTTGGCAAGAAGCAATGCGTCGTTTCGGTTCTGATAAACCAGATTTGCGTAACCCATTAGAAATGGTCGATGTGGCTGATATCGTCAAAGACGTTGATTTTAAAGTGTTTAATGAGCCAGCAAATAATCCAAACGGCCGTGTTGCAGTGATTCGCGTACCAAATGGTGCAGAAATTACTCGTAAACAAATTGATGAATATACACAATTTGTTGGTATTTACGGTGCGAAAGGTTTAGCTTGGGCGAAAGTGAATGACATTAATGCTGGTCTTGAAGGCGTACAAAGCCCAATTGCGAAATTCTTAAATGAAGATGTATGGAAAGCCTTAGCTGAACGTGTGAAAGCTCAAACTGGCGATATTTTATTCTTCGGTGCAGACAAATGGCAAACCACCACTGATGCAATGGGCGCATTGCGTTTGAAATTAGGTCGTGATCTTGGCTTAACTCGTTTAGACGAATGGCAACCGCTTTGGGTGATTGATTTCCCAATGTTTGAACGTGATGAAGAAGGTAATCTTGCTGCAATGCATCACCCATTCACTTCACCAAAAGATTTTAGTCCTGAGCAATTAGAAGCCGATCCAACAAGTGCGGTAGCAAATGCTTACGATATGGTGATCAATGGCTACGAAGTGGGTGGGGGTTCCGTGCGTATTTTCGATCCGAAAATGCAACAAACTGTATTCCGCATTCTAGGTATCAATGAACAAGAACAACGTGAAAAATTTGGTTTCTTATTAGATGCATTAAAATTCGGTACTCCTCCACATGCAGGTCTTGCGTTTGGTTTAGACCGTTTAACCATGCTTGTAACTGGAACAGAAAATATTCGTGATGTAATTGCCTTCCCGAAAACAACAGCTGCGGCTTGTTTAATGACCGAAGCGCCGAGCTTTGCGAATCCGCAAGCGTTGGAAGAGTTGGCAATTTCTGTGGTTAAAGCAGAATAAGTTTGAAATATTAGGAATGAAGTGCGGTCAGATTTGGCCGCATTTTTAATGATGCAATATAAAAATAATCAATCTGTTCTCGTTGTAATTTACACTAAAGATACAAACCGAGTTTTAATGCTCCAACGCCAAGATGATCCCGATTTTTGGCAGTCTGTTACAGGTACCATTGAACGTGGTGAAACACCAAAAAAAACAGCAATTCGTGAGCTTTGGGAAGAGGTGCGGTTAGATATTTCGGAAAATTCCACCGCACTTTTTGATTGCAAAGAGAGCATAGAATTTGAAATTTTTCCACATTTCCGATATAAATACGCACCGAATGTGACGCATTGCTGTGAACATTGGTTTTTATTGGCAATGGAGCAAGAATTCGAACCAATATTAAGTGAGCATTTGGCATATCAATGGGTTTCCCCTGAAAAAGCAATCCAAATGACAAAATCTTCCAATAATGCGGAAGCAATTAGAAAATATATTCTTAAAGATAAATAATAGAAGGAAAACAATATGGCAGGCCATAGTAAGTGGGCTAATATTAAACACCGCAAAGCAGCACAAGATGCACAACGCGGTAAAATTTTTACTAAATTAATTCGTGAACTTGTTACTGCCGCTAAAATTGGTGGTGGCGATGTGAGTGCTAACCCGCGTTTACGTGCAGCAGTAGATAAAGCACTTAGCAACAATATGACGCGCGATACGATCAACCGCGCTATTGATCGTGGTGTAGGCGGTGGCGATGACACCAATATGGAAACCAAAATCTATGAAGGTTATGGCCCAGGCGGTACAGCGGTTATGGTGGAGTGTTTGAGTGATAATGCAAACCGCACCATTTCACAGGTTCGCCCAAGTTTTACCAAATGTGGCGGTAATTTAGGAACAGAAGGCTCTGTGGGTTACTTATTCAGCAAAAAAGGTTTAATCTTAATCGCAGAAGCGGACGAAGATGCCTTAACTGAAGCGGCAATCGAAGCTGGCGCAGATGATATCCAACCACAAGATGACGGTTCATTTGAAATCTATACCGCTTGGGAAGATTTAGGTGTTGTGCGTGATGGCATTGAATCAGCTGGCTTTAAAGTTCAAGAAGCTGAAGTAACGATGATTCCATCAACAACGGTTGATCTTGATATTGAAACTGCACCAAAATTACTTCGTTTAATTGATATGTTGGAAGATTGTGATGACGTACAAAACGTATATCACAACGGTGAAATCAGTGATGAAGTGGCATCTCAGCTTTAATGATGCAATAAATGGGTAATTTAATTACCCATTTTTTATAGAAATTATGAGCATTATTTTAGGTATTGACCCCGGCTCTCGCGTAACGGGTTACGGTGTGATTCGTCAAACAGGAAGACATTTGGAATATCTTGGCAGTGGCGCAATTCGTACTCAAGTTGAAGATTTACCAACCCGTTTGAAACGCATTTATGCTGGAGTAACTGAAATCATCACGCAATTTCAACCTGATATGTTTGCGATTGAGCAAGTGTTTATGGCGAAGAATGCGGATTCAGCCTTGAAACTTGGGCAGGCACGTGGTACGGCGATTGTTGCTGCAGTAAATCATGATCTACCTGTTTTTGAATATGCCGCACGTTTAGTAAAACAAACAGTGGTGGGCATTGGTTCCGCTGATAAAGTGCAAGTGCAAGAAATGGTGACTCGTATTTTGAAGTTGTCAGATAAACCTCAAGCCGATGCCGCGGATGCGTTGGCTATCGCGATTACACATGCGCATTCAATTCAACATTCTTTACATATTGCCAATTCTGTGAAAATGACAGAAACGCAAGAAAAAATGACCGCACTTTTAAAGACCAGATATAGCCGAGGACGCTTTAGATTAAAAATTTAACTGGATGTTCGTCCAGTTTTATTTTATTCTATGCGCTAAGTTTTTTATCATTCGGAAGAATTATGATCGGTCGCTTACAAGGCATTCTTTTAGAAAAACAACCTCCAGAAATTTTACTCAATGTGCAAGGCGTAGGCTATGAATTGCTTTTGCCTATGACGAGTTTCTATGATTTACCAGAAATTGGTCAAGAAACTACTTTATTCACTCATCTTGTTGTTCGTGAAGATGCTCATTTACTTTTTGGATTTGCCCAGAAAACAGACCGCACTTTATTTCGTGAATTAATTAAAACAAATGGGGTGGGGCCTAAATTAGCCTTAGCGATTTTATCCGCCATGTCGGTCGAACAATTTGCTTATGCAATTGAGAGAGAAGAGCTTTCTAAACTCACCAAAATTCCTGGTGTGGGTAAAAAAACAGCTGAGCGTTTGTTAGTTGAACTTAAAGGTAAATTTAAAGGCGTAAAACAAAGCGATTTCTTTGTCGAAAGTACGCATATTCCGTCAATTCCATCCATTGAATCCCACTCAGAAAGTTCATCTGATGAAGCAATTTCAGCCTTGATTGCTTTAGGTTACAAACCTGCAGAAGCAGAAAAAATGGTGAAACGGGTTGCTAAGCCAGAATTAACCAGTGAACAAGTTATCCGCGAAGCTTTAAAAGCCGCACTGTAGGTGAGACATGATTGAAGCAGATAGAATTATTAGCGGGCAAGCTAAGCTTGATGAAGATGTTATTGACCGTGCTATTCGTCCTAAATTATTAGCAGATTATGTTGGGCAGCCGCAAGTGCGAGAGCAGATGGATATTTTCATCAAGGCAGCCAAACTACGTCAAGATGCCTTAGATCATTTATTGATTTTTGGCCCTCCAGGTTTGGGAAAAACAACGCTTGCTAATATTGTGGCAAATGAAATGGGCGTGAATATTCGCACGACGTCAGGGCCTGTATTAGAAAAAGCGGGAGATTTGGCTGCAATGTTAACCAATCTTGAACCGCACGATGTGTTATTTATTGATGAAATTCATCGACTTTCCCCTGCAATTGAAGAAGTCCTTTATCCAGCAATGGAGGACTATCAATTGGATATTATGATTGGTGAAGGGCCAGCAGCGCGTTCGATAAAATTAGATTTACCGCCTTTTACTTTGGTTGGCGCAACGACTAGAGCGGGTTCTTTGACTTCACCATTGCGTGATCGTTTTGGTATTGTGCAACGTTTGGAATTCTATTCTGTAGAAGATTTAACATCTATCGTTGCAAGAAGTGCGGGCTGTTTAAATCTTGAATTAGAAAAAGAAGCTGCTTTTGAAGTGGCACGCCGTTCACGTGGTACACCGCGTATTGCTAACCGTTTATTACGCCGCGTGCGTGATTATGCGGATGTGCGCAATGGCGGTATTATTTCCGTCGAAATTGCAAAACAAGCGCTCTCTATGCTGGATGTAGATGATGCTGGTTTTGATTATTTAGACCGAAAATTACTTTCTGCTGTCATTGAACGCTTTGATGGCGGGCCGGTGGGGTTGGATAATCTTGCTGCTGCAATTGGCGAAGAACGCGATACTATTGAAGATGTTTTGGAACCTTATTTGATTCAACAGGGGTTTCTACAAAGAACGCCGCGTGGGCGTATTGCAACATCGCAAACTTATCGCCATTTTGGTCTGCAGAAATTATCAGACTAGATAAATTTAACCACTAAAAAAGCCTTATTGTACTCAATAAGGCTTTTTTAATTACTCACTATAACTTTTTAAGTTACTTAATTTTGCTAAACCCACTTCACAACTTTTTAACTGAGTCGCTAATTCCATTTGAAGAATTTGTTGTTTACTTTGGTTTAACTTATTTTTAATTTTTCCTACCTGTGTATGTGTGCCAGGTTGTTTTTCTGCTTGCGCAATCAAATTCTCTGTTTCTTTAAATAGTTGTTCACATTGTTGTGGCAGAATATTTGATGCAAAAGTAGAGGTTGATACAGTAGAGAAAAGTGCGGTTAAAATAAGGAATGTTTTTTTCATTTTAAGTCCTTGTTTCTCTTTATTATAAAATCTAAAAATTAAACTAGGCGGGAAAATAGCAAAATATACTTAGTATGTCTAGCTTTTGAAGTCATTTATTGTTGTAAATTGTGATAAGGATCACGTGTAACATATATTTTTGTACAAAAAATAGCAAAATTGATTTATATCAATTAAATTATCTTTAATAAATAATAGGTATTTTATGTCTTATGTCAAAAATGTGATCTAGATATCGTTTTTACTGTTTTTTATCCTTGTATTTAGTAGTAGAATACCCGCCAATTTGGCTTATCTCTATAATAATTGGTGTTTTTTAACTATTTGAGAATGATTATGTAGATAAACCAATTTAAGCTTAGCTGATTGGAGTTGAGTGATTAGGGGTTATTTAAGGCTTTGCCTTTTTAATCATCATTGGAACTAATGTTGTTTATACAGAGGAGTTGAGAATGTTGGACGTTGTTGACCTTTCTCGCTTGCAGTTTGCTTTAACTGCGTTGTATCACTTCATTTTCGTGCCGCTGACATTAGGTTTGTCATTCGTCCTTGTGATTATGGAAACCATTTATGTGGCGACAGGCAAAGAAGTTTATAAAGATATGACAAGATTCTGGGGTAAGTTATTTGGTATTAACTTCGCCCTTGGGGTGACCACAGGTATCATTATGGAATTCCAATTCGGTACTAACTGGTCTTATTATTCTCATTATGTAGGTGATATTTTTGGTGCGCCATTAGCGATTGAAGCGTTACTAGCCTTTTTCTTAGAATCAACTTTTGTGGGGTTATTCTTCTTTGGCTGGGATCGTTTAACTAAAGGTAAACACTTGCTTGCTACATATTGTGTAGCTTTCGGTTCGAACTTATCTGCAATGTGGATTTTAGTTGCTAATGGTTGGATGCAGTCTCCAGCTGGCTCAGAATTTAATTTTGAGACGGTACGTATGGAAATGACGAGTTTCTTAGATCTTTGGTTAAATCCAGTTGCTCAAAGTAAATTTTTACATACATTAACAGCAGGTTATTCAACTGGTGCAATGTTTGTATTGGGTATTAGTGCATTCTATTTATTAAAAGGCCGTGATATTGGTTTTGCTAAACGTTCATTTTCTGTTGCTGCAACTTTTGGTTTTATCGCTGCATCAGCGGTATTAATTATGGGTGATGAATCAGGTTATGACATCGGTAAAGCTCAACCTGTGAAATTGGCTGCCATGGAAGCTGAGTTTGAAACTCATCCTGCACCAGCACCATTCCATCCAGTTGCGATTCCAAATACTGCAGAAATGAAAAATGATTTTGCGATTGAGATTCCTTATCTTGGCGGTTTGATTGCTACTCGCTCTGTAGATAAAGAAATTACTGGCTTGAAAGATCTTCAATTATTAAATGAAAATCGTGTGCGTAACGGTATTCATGCTTATGAATTGTTTACTCAATTAAAGGCTGAGAAAAAAGCAAATGGCCAAGTAAATGAAGAAACAAAAGCACAATTTAATGAAATTAAAAAAGATCTTGGTTTCGGTTTATTGTTAAAACGCTATACAAATAATGTTGTTGATGCGACCGAAGAACAAATTAAACAAGCTGCGCGTGATACTATTCCAAATGTAGGTCCTAACTTCTGGGCTTTCCGTGGTATGTTAGCTGCAGGTGGTTTAATTATTTTGCTGACCTTCGGCGCATTTGTTCAAAATTTACGTAACAAAGTCACTTCTTCTCGCTTATTGCTTAAAGCATTGCTTTGGGCTATCCCATTGCCAATCTTAGCAATTGAATTTGGTTGGTTCTTAGCTGAGTCTGGTCGTCAACCTTGGGCAATCTATGAAGTTTTACCTGTTGGGGTATCAGCGTCTCAGTTAAGTACTGGCGATTTATGGTTCTCTATTGGTTTAATTTGTGCGCTTTATCTTGCGTTCATTATTGTTGAGATGTATTTGATGTTTAAATATGCGCGTTTGGGTCCAAGTGCGTTAAAAACCGGCAAATACTACTTTGAACAATCATCTAAATAAGCAGGAGATGAATTATGATTGATTATGAATTTCTACGTTTTATTTGGTGGGTGTTAGTCGTTGTATTATTGATTGGTTTCTCTGTAACTGATGGATTTGATATGGGGGTGACCGCACTTTTACCTGTAACAGGTAAAAAAGAAGTGGAACGCCGTATTATGATCAACTCTATTGCCCCACATTGGGATGGTAACCAAGTTTGGTTGTTAACTGCAGGCGGCGCAGTATTTGCGGCATGGCCAATTGTATATGCAGTTTCATTCTCAGGTTTCTACATCGCTTTAGTATTGGTTTTAGCTGCGTTATTCTTACGCCCATTGGGTTTTGAATATCGTGCAAAAATTGATAACCCGACTTGGCGTTCAGTTTGGGATTGGGGACTATTCGCAGGTGGTTTTGTACCAGCATTAGTATTTGGTGTGGCTTTTGGTAATTTATTACAAGGTGTTCCATTCCATTTTAACGAATTGACTCAAGTAACTTATACCGGTTCATTCTTTGAACTATTAAATCCATTTGCATTATTATGTGGTGTTATTAGCTTATCAATGCTTGTGACTCACGGTGCGAACTGGTTACAAATGAAAACAACCGAAGAATTGCGTGATCGCGCTCGTTCAGTGAGCCAAATCGGTGCTATTGTCACTTTAATTGCATTTGTATTAGCTGGAGCATGGTTATACTTTAAAGAGGGTTATGTAGTAACGAGTGTAGTGGATCATTACGCTCCATCTTCTCCAATGAATAAAGAAGTTGCTGTTGAAACTAGTGCGTGGTTTAGAAATTTCAATGAAATGCCAATTCTTTGGATTTTCCCTGCATTAGCAGTAGTCGCTGCATTATTAAATGCGGCATTTTCTAAAGCTAATCGTTGTGGTTTCGCATTCTTTTTCTCTGCATTAACAATGGCCGGTGTAATTATTACTGCTGCAGTATCTATGTTCCCATTTGTGATGCCTTCAAGCTCACACCCTGAACAGAGTTTGTTAATGTGGGATGCAACTTCAAGTGAATTAACATTAACATTAATGTTGATTTTTGCACTTATCTTTGTGGCTATTTCTTTGGTTTATACCATTTGGTCTTATTCTAAGATGTTTGGTCGCTTAGATGCAAATTTCATTGATGAAAATAAACACTCATTATACTAAGGAGATTAATATGTTATATGTAATTTGGGTAGTGGGTGTGTTATTAGCTATATTTGCCAGTGCAAAATTAACCATTGGCAAAGAAAAAGCAGGAAAATTTGACGAGTAATATGATTCATTCACTCTATCAATTAATTAATAAGGGTTCGTTTCGAACCCTTTCATTTATTTTAGCGCTAGGACTAACAGCCGTATTTTTCTTTAATATTGATAATTTTTCAACATTGTTACGAAATGATTCTCCTTGGTGGATTTTGATGATCTTTTGGGGATTGATTACGGTTTGGATTCATGGAATCGGATTTGAAATTAAAAGTGTAATTTGGAAACTAATTTTCTTACCTTATATCGCTTATATCATTATATTTATTAGTGCTGTAGAGCATTTTTATTTACGAGGATGATTTTTTTCTTCGGCATATTGCTTATCTAAAAAACAGGTTCTAAAATATCCGACCTATTGCGGTGGGCAAAGCTTAATAATGTCAGAAAAAACCTTCTATCTTCCCGTTCGAGTATATTATGAAGATACTGATGCTGGTGGCGTTGTGTATCATGCTCGTTATTTGCATTTTTTTGAGCGGGCTAGAACAGAATATTTGCGAGCGTTAAATTTTACGCAGCAAACTTTATTACAAGAACAACAACTTGCGTTTGTTGTCAAATCGCTCGCTATTGATTATTGCGTTGCGGCAAAATTGGATGATTTACTCACGGTAGAAACAGATGTCATAGAGATAAAAGGCGCAACAATCCTTTTTGAGCAACGACTTATGCGTGATACGGTGATGTTATCAAAGGCTACAGTCAAGGTAGCCAGTGTTCATCTTGGCAATATGAAACCCGTGGCTCTTCCTAAAGAAGTAAAAGCTGCGTTTTACAACCTAAAATAAACTTTTCGGAGTATGCAATGACTGCAGAATTGAATTTTTTAGATCTTTTTCTAAAAGCAAGTATTGTTGTTCAACTTGTAATTGTGATTTTGATTTCATTCTCAATTATTTCTTGGGCGATTATTATTCAACGTAGCCGAGTTTTAACGGCTGCTTTAAAAGAAGCGAATACTTTTGAAGACCGTTTCTGGTCTGGTGAAGATTTGAATAAGCTATATGAAGGATTATCAAATCGTCGTGATATTTTAACGGGTAGTGAGCAAATTTTCTTTGTCGGTTTCAAAGAGTTTTCTCGCTTGAAACAAGTGAATCCAGACGCTCCTGAAGCGATTATTAAAGGCACAACGCGCGCGATGAATCTTGCGATGAACCGTGAGATTGAAAGCTTGGAAAGTAGAGTTCCATTCTTAGCCACAGTGGCATCTGTTAGCCCTTATATTGGTTTATTCGGAACCGTTTGGGGTATCATGCACGCTTTTATGGCATTAAGTGGTGCTAAACAAGCAACGTTACAGATGGTAGCTCCGGGTATCGCCGAGGCCTTGATTGCCACTGCAATCGGTTTGTTTGCCGCAATTCCTGCAGTAATGGCTTATAACCGTTTAAGCTTACGAGTAAACGCGATTGAACAAGATTACGGTAACTTTATTGATGAATTTACGACGATTTTACATCGCCAAGCTTTCGGCAAAGCACCACACTAAAATATAGAAAAAATACACCGCACTCTTTCGTTAAGTGCGGTGAAAAATAAGAGAGATTTGAATTATGGCTCGTCGTCAGCGTAAAGATATTAAATCTGAAATTAATATTGTCCCGTTTTTGGATGTATTGTTAGTGCTTGTGTTGATCTTTATGGTAACAGCACCAATTATTAGCCAAAGCGTACAAGTGGAATTGCCGGACTCAGTGCAAAGTCAAAATGTATCTAATGAAGATAAAGTGCCGGTGATTCTTGAAGTTTCAGGGATTGGACAATATGCGATTTCTATTGGCGGAGAACGTCAAGAAGGGTTAACGGAAGAAATGGTGACACAGTTATCTCGACAAGAATTTGATAAAGATAATAACACACTATTTTTAGTGGGTGGAGCTAAGGATGTTCCCTATGAAGAAGTGATTAAAGCACTTAATCTGCTCCACCTTGCTGGAATTAAATCTGTTGGTTTAATGACAAACCCAATTTAACTAAGTAGGTAACCGTGCAAAATAATCGACAAAAAAAAGGCGCAAATGCATTTGTTATTTCTATAGTGATGCACCTTGTTTTGTTTGGATTGTTGATTGTCAGCTCTTTCTACCATACAGTTGAAATTATGGGTGGTGGTGAAGGTGATGGTGATGCTATGGGGGCAGTAATGGTCGATACTGGCTCAGCAGCGCAAGAATGGGGTAGAATTCAACAACAGAAAAAAGGGCAAGCGGATAAGCGGAAACGTCCAGAACCCGTTGTTGAAGAAAAACCGCCACAACCTAATCAAGAAGAGATTAAGCGTCAACAGGAAGTTCAACGACAAGAAGAGTTAAAACGTCAGCAAGAAATAAAAAAACAACAAGAGCAAGCTCGTCAAGAAGCGTTGGAAAAACAGAAGCAAGCTGAAGAGGCTAAAGCTAAACAAGCGGCTGAAGCTACAAAATTAAAAGCAGATGCAGAGGCTAAACGTTTAGCTGCCGCAGCAAAACAAGCTGAAGAGGAGGCTAAAGCTAAAGCGGCAGAACTTGCAGCACAAAAAGCAAAACAAGAAGCAGAAGCCAAGGCAAAAGCTGAAGCTGCTGCTAAAGCAAAAGCTGAGGCTAAAGCGAAAGTAGAAGCTGATGCAAAAGCTAAAGCCGCTGCTGATGCTAAAGCAAAAGCTGATGCAGAGGCGAAAGCTAAAGCGGATGCAGCAAAACGAAAAGCGGACCAAGCTAGTTTAGATGATTTCTTAAATGGCGGAGATATTGGTGGCGGTAGTGCATCTAAAGGCGGAAATGCGAATAAAGGTGGAACTCAAGGTAGCGGTGCTGCGCTTGGTTCTGGCGATGGTGGCAAAGTAGGAGATCAATACGCTGGAGTGATTAAGAAAGAGATTCAACGTCGTTTCTTAAAAGATCCAAGTTTTGCAGGAAAAGTTTGTCGTATTAAAATTCAATTAAGTCGAGATGGAACAATCTTGGGATATCAAAAAATTTCAGGCCCTGATGATATTTGTACAGCAGCATTAAGTGCGGTTGCTAGAACGAAAAAAGTTCCAGCTGCGCCATCAGATGAAATTTATGAAAAATATAAATCGCCAATTATTGACTTTGATATTCGATAATTCTTTAGAAAAATTTATTGTTAAATTTTAAAGGTAACAAAATGAAATTATTAAAACGTTTAGTGAGCGTATTAGCGATTGTACTTGCTGTTGCAAGCAATGCATTCGCAGATGATGAAGTTCGCATTGTAATTGATGAAGGGGTTGATGGTGCACGTCCTATAGCTGTTGTGCCGTTTGCCGGATCTGCACCGGAAGATATTAGCAAAATTGTTGCTGATGATTTACGTAACAGTGGTAAATTTAATCCTATTGCGGTGTCTCAGATGCCCCAACGTCCAACTTCAGTAGCTGAGGTAAATCCTGAAGCTTGGTCTAATATTGGCATTGACGCAATTGTGGTCGGACAAGTTGTTCCGTCTGGTAATGGTTATAGTATTACTTATCAATTAATTGACACCGTTGGTGCATCAGGTACGCCAGGGGCGGTATTAATGCAAAATAGCTATACAGTGACAACTAAATGGTTACGCTATGGTGCTCATACTGTTAGTGATGAAGTTTTTGAAAAATTAACTGCGATCCGCGGTGCCTTTAGAACTCGTATCGCTTATGTTGTGCAAAAAAATGGTGGTTCACAACCCTATGAAGTACGTGTTGCAGACTACGATGGCTATAATCAATTTATCGTAAATCGTAGTTCTCAGCCAATTATGTCACCAGCTTGGTCTCCAGATGGTCAACGTTTAGCGTATGTATCTTTTGAAAATAAAAAATCACAACTTGTTGTACAAGATTTAAATTCTGGTGCTCGCAAAGTGGTGGCTTCTTTCCCTGGACATAATGGTGCTCCTGCATTCTCTCCGGATGGTTCACGTTTAGCTTTCGCCTCTTCACAGGATGGCTCATTAAATATTTATGTGATGAGTTCTCATGGCGGTGCTCCGACTCAATTAACTCGTGGTGCAGGTAATAATACCGAACCATCTTGGTCTCCGGATGGTAGCTCAATTTTATTTACATCCGATAGAAGTGGTTCACCACAAGTTTATCGTATGAGTGCAAACGGTGGTGGTGCAACACCGGTTGGTGGTCGCGGTAGTGCACAAATTAGCGCTGATGGCAAAACCCTTGTGATGATTAATGGAAACAATAATGTTGTTAAACAAGATCTCACATCTGGTGCATCAGAAGTACTTAGTACGTCTTTCTTAGGCGAAAGTCCAAGTCTTTCACCAAATGGAATTATGATTATTTATAGCTCTACACAAGGCTTAGGAAAGGTGCTACAATTAGTTTCTGCAGATGGTCGCTTTAAAGCGAGCCTTCCAGGAAGTAATGGCCAAGTGAAATTTCCTGCTTGGTCGCCATACTTAACTAAATAAAGAAAACTCATTGAGGAGAAATCTAATGAACAAATTTGTTAAATCATTATTAGTTGCAGGTTCTGTAGCTGCATTAGCTGCTTGTAGTTCATCTAACAACGATGCTGCAGGTAATGGTGCAGGCCAAACTTTTGGCGGATACTCTGTTGCCGATCTTCAACAACGTTATAACACCGTATATTTCGGTTTTGATAAATACGACATCACAGGTGAATACGTTCAAATCTTAGATGCTCACGCAGCATATTTAAATGCAACTCCAGCTGCTAAAGTATTAGTAGAAGGTAACACTGACGAACGCGGTACACCAGAATACAACATCGCGTTAGGTCAACGTCGTGCAGATGCAGTTAAAGGTTATTTAGCTGGTAAAGGTGTTGATGCTGGTAAATTAGGCACAGTATCTTACGGTGAAGAAAAACCTGCAGTATTAGGCCACGATGAAGCTGCATATTCTAAAAACCGTCGTGCAGTGTTAGCGTACTAATTCTTAGTATTTCTAATACTTGAAAAACAGGATCCATTTTTATTGGATCCTGTTTTGTTTTCATCGTTTGTAATTTAACCAATTAGTTTGAAAGAATGAATTTATTCTTTTGATTCTAAAACAAATGCGCTATCATTAGTTCATCAACACAGTGGGTCGTTAGCTCAGTCGGTAGAGCAGCGGACTTTTAATCCGTTGGTCGAAGGTTCGAATCCTTCACGACCCACCACTCTCTGATTTAGTTGTCCAGTTGGGTTGTTAGCTCAGTTGGTAGAGCAGCGGACTCTTAATCCGTCGGTCGAGAGTTCGAACCTCTCACAACCCACCATTCTTATTTTTATTATTCATCTCTAATATTTTAAATTTCTTTTAATTTGCTTAAATTCTTGACTATTTTTAGCGGTTATTGTGGTAGAATACCCTTAAATTTTAGTCGGGCATCATTATGTTGAAAAATATTCGTATTGTTTTAATTGAGACTTCGCATAGCGGTAATATTGGTTCTGCTGCTAGAGCAATGAAAACAATGGGATTGACCCAGCTTTGTCTTGTTTCACCAAAATCTGTTGATGAACAATCTTATGCTCTTTCAGCTGGCGCTGAAGATATTGTAAAAAATGCTAGAGTTGTCAATAGTTTTGATGAAGCCGTCGATGATTGCTCTTTGGTAATTGGAACAAGTGCTCGTTTACGTCATTTACAAAGTACCTTGATCGAGCCTCGAGAATGCGCGGAGAAAGTTGTAGCGCATGAAGGCAAGATAGCTATTGTGTTTGGTCGTGAACGTATTGGATTAACGAATAAAGAGTTGTTGAAATGTCATTACCATTTGAATATCCCAGCTAATCCTGATTATTCTTCTTTAAATTTGGCAATGGCGGTACAGTTGGTAAGCTATGAATTGCGCATGGCATTTTTAGCTCAAGATAAGAAGGAAAATTCACTTTCTTTAATAGAACAAAACTATCCAACTGCAGAACAACTCGCTTATTTTTTTGAGCATACTGAGCGTGTATATCAGTCACTCGGATTCATTCAAAATCAAGGTGTTATGCAAAAATTAAAGCGTTTATATTATCGCGCTCAACTTGAAAAAAATGAATTAAATATTTTAAATGGCATGCTAAGTGCGGTCGAAAAACGAATTGATCTTGATTTAGATTAATTGACTGATTTAGTAGGATATGTAAATATTGCAACATCACTTTTTAGGAACACTTTATGAAACTTACATCGAAAGGTCGTTATGCAGTCACTGCGGTTTTAGATATCGCTTTAAATGCAGAAAAAGGTCCTGTGAGCCTTGCAGATATTTCTGAACGTCAACATATTTCGTTATCTTATTTAGAACAACTTTTTGCTAAATTACGTCGTGATGGATTAGTAAAAAGTGTTCGTGGACCTGGTGGTGGGTATCAGCTAGGTTTACCAAGTGATCAAATTTCAGTGGGAATGATTATTTCAGCGGTAAATGAAAATATTCATGTAACAAAATGTCTTGGTCGTGGAAATTGTCAAAATGGCGTAGAATGTTTAACTCATACATTGTGGGAAGATCTGAGTAATCGCATTGAAAGTTTTCTCAATGAAATTACTTTGGCTGAATTGGTGAGTAAACGTGAGTCAAAACGCCAAACTCATAGCGATTTTGAGAATTTATTAATTGTTAATCAATAAAGGAAAGTAGTCCGTACAGTGCAAAATGCATTAAAAGTGCGGTCAAATTTAGAATGATTTAGGAGTGAAAAATGAAATTACCTATTTATTTAGATTATGCAGCAACTTGTCCTGTGGACGAGCGTGTTGCGAAGAAAATGATGGAATTTTTAACCATTGACGGTACATTCGGTAACCCAGCTTCTCGCTCGCATAAATTTGGTTGGCAAGCAGAAGAAGCGGTAGATGTGGCTCGTAATCAAATTGCGGATCTTATTGGTGCCGATTCTCGTGAAATTGTGTTTACTTCTGGTGCGACAGAATCAGATAACCTTGCAATTAAAGGCGCTGCACATTTTTACCAAACTAAAGGTAAGCATATCATCACTTGCAAAACCGAGCATAAAGCTGTATTAGATACTTGTCGTCAATTAGAACGTGAAGGTTTTGAAGTGACTTATTTATCACCTGAGTCTGATGGTTTAATTGATTTAGAAAAATTTAAAGCCGCACTTCGTCCCGATACTATTTTAGTTTCAATTATGCATGCCAATAATGAAATTGGTGTGTTGCAAGATATTAAAGCTATTGGTGAGCTTTGTCGTGCAAATAAAACGATTTTCCACGTAGATGCAACTCAAAGTGTGGGCAAAGTTGCGATTAACTTAGAAGAGTTGCCAGTTGATTTATTATCTATGTCTAGCCATAAACTTTATGGACCTAAAGGTATTGGTGCGTTATACGTTCGTCGTAAACCACGTATCCGTTTAGAAGCGATTATTCATGGTGGTGGTCATGAGCGCGGAATGCGTTCAGGTACATTACCTGTTCACCAAATCGTGGGAATGGGCGAGGCTTATCGAATTGCAAAAGAAGAAATGGCATCTGAAATGCCACGTTTAAAAGCTCTTCGTGATCGTTTATATAATGGCTTAAAAGATATTGAAGAAACCTACGTAAATGGCTCAATGGAGCACCGTTTAGATAGTAATTTAAATATTAGCTTTAACTATGTTGAAGGTGAATCTTTAATGATGGCGTTGCGTGATATCGCTGTATCTTCTGGTTCTGCTTGTACATCAGCTAGCCTAGAGCCATCTTATGTATTGCGCGCACTTGGTTTAAATGATGAATTGGCACACAGCTCAATTCGTTTTACACTTGGTCGTTACACCACTGAAGAAGAAATTGATTACACCATTAATTTAGTGAAAAGTGCGGTGGAAAAACTTCGTGCATTATCGCCATTATGGGATATGTTTAAAGAAGGTATCGACCTTAGTACAATTGAGTGGTCAGCTCACTAGGATTTAACTGCTATTATTAAATGGCGTTTCTCAAGGATTTAAAAAAGGAAAGTTAAAATGGCTTATAGCGAAAAAGTAATCGATCATTATGAAAATCCGCGCAATGTGGGTTCTATGGATAAAAAAGATAGCAATGTTGGTACTGGCATGGTAGGTGCGCCAGCTTGTGGTGATGTAATGCAGTTACAAATTAAAGTAAATGATAACGGCATTATTGAAGATGCAAAATTTAAGACTTATGGTTGTGGTTCTGCTATTGCATCTAGCTCATTAATTACCGAGTGGGTGAAAGGTAAATCTTTAGAAGAAGCAGGCGCTATTAAAAATAGCCAAATTGCAGAAGAGTTAGAATTGCCACCAGTGAAAGTACACTGTTCCATTTTAGCGGAAGATGCAATTAAAGCGGCAATTGCTGATTACAAATCCAAAAAAGGCGAATAATATGAAAAAGTGCGGTCGGTTTTGACCGCACTTTTAGTGGTTTTGGGGGATATATGAGTATTACATTAACAGAAAAAGCCGCTCAACGAGTGAAAGCTTTTTTGGATAATCGTGGCAAAGGTATTGGTTTACGTTTAGGTGTTAAAACATCAGGCTGTTCTGGCTTAGCTTATGTGCTTGAGTTTGTTGATGTCTTAAATGAAGAAGATCAAGTTTTTGAACAACATGGTGTGAATATTATTGTCGATCCAAAAAGCTTAGTTTATCTCAATGGTATTGAGTTGGATTATGTGAAAGAAGGCTTAAATGAAGGCTTCAAATACAATAATCCAAATGTAAAAGAATCTTGTGGCTGTGGTGAAAGTTTTCACGTTTAAGGTAATAATCTGATGTTAAATCCTTTTCAAATTTTTGATTTACCTGTTGATTTTCAGTTAGATGAGAAGGCGTTAAATACACGTTATTTAGAATTACAAAAGGCGCTGCATCCAGATAATTTTGTATCAAGTAGTGCGTTAGAACAACGCGTTGCGATGCAAAAATCCACCGAAGTGAATGATGCCTTAAAAACGTTAAAAGACCCAATTTTGCGAGCGGAAGCTATCATTGCTCTTAATACGGGTGAACAGATAGATCTTGAACAAAAAAGTACTCAAGATGTGGCGTTTTTAATGCAACAGTTACAGTGGCGAGAACAACTAGAAGAACTTGATCATCAGAAAGATGAAGATGCATTAAACGCTTTTGCAAAAGAAATTAAACAAGAAACTCAGTCATTATTGACCGCACTTTCTGAGAGTTTGACATCCCAACAATGGACGAAAGCATCTCAACAGTGTGATAAATTACGTTTTACCCGTAAACTTTCTGAAGAAATTGAACGTGTAGAAGAACGTCTTTTTGAACTGTAATAGATCTATATCTCAATATCCCTTGATATTATGCAAACTCTCGAACAACTAATATCTCCAGAAAATTCCGCTTGGCCTATACTTTCCCAATGGATTGAAAGTGCACGTAATTATTGTTATGTCATTAAAAAAGATCAATCAAGTGCAGAACGTGAACTTTTTACCATGCAAATGCCAACATCATCACCAATGGGGGCTGTGATTTATGAAACAGGTGGAATTTTAATTCATTATGGTTGGTTGCGTATTTTAGGTTCAGGAAGTTTTAAATTACCGCGCGGATTGATGGATTGGAATTTTAGTAAGTCTTTTAGTGAATCTGGTGAAAAACCAAAGTATTTATTGGTTGCCGATGATGTGATAGGCGGTTACTTTGCATTAAATGGTGGTTCGTTAGGCGATAACCTTGGCAAAATTTATTATTTTTCACCGAAAGATCTCACTTGGCATAATTTAAATTTTACTTATACAGAATTTTTAGCTTGGGCATTGAATGGTGATTTAGAGGCTTTTTATCAAGGTCTATTTTGGCAAAATTGGCAAGATGATGTGAAACAATTGGATGGTAATCAAATTTTTGTATTCTCGCCTGACTTAAGTGAAGAGAGAAAAATAGCGATTGATGAACGTCAAAAACACGAAGTCAATATTGAAACACATTACCAATCAAGCTTTGCAGAAAAAAATAAATTTGATTTGGCGTATTCCGTCGCATAACACCAGTAGAAAAATAGCATATGGCATTATTACAAATTGCAGAACCCGGACAAACAGCTGCACCGCATCAACATCGTTTAGCCGTTGGGATTGATTTGGGAACAACCAATTCTTTGGTTGCATCAGTGCGTAGTGGGCAATCCGTGATTCTTAATGATGAACAAGAACGCAGCCTTGTGCCGTCAGTTGTTCATTATGGCGTTGAAGAGAAGAAAGTTGGTTTAGAAGCCTTTGAACAAGCATCACTTGATCCAAAAAATACGGTGATTTCAGTAAAACGTCTAATTGGTCGTAGTCTTGCTGATGTTCAGTCTCGTTATTCTAGTTTGCCTTATGAATTTGTAGCGAGTGAAAATGGATTACCTTTAATTGTTACGACACAGGGGCCAAAAAGTCCAATTGAAGTATCTTCAGATATTTTATCGCGTTTAAATAATATTGCAGAACAACGCCTTGGTGGAGAGCTTTCTGGGGTTGTGATTACGGTTCCTGCTTATTTTGATGATGCTCAACGTCAAAGCACTAAGGATGCTGCGCGTTTAGCTGGGCTAAATGTATTACGTTTATTGAATGAACCTACTGCAGCCGCAGTCGCTTATGGATTGGATAGCGGGCAGGAAGGAATTATTGCTGTTTATGATTTAGGTGGCGGTACATTTGATATTTCAATTTTACGTTTATCAAAAGGTGTCTTTGAAGTTCTAGCCACGGGTGGAGATACTGCGCTAGGTGGTGATGATTTTGACCATTTAATAGCTGATTGGGTAGTTGAACAAACCCAATTAAAACCACAAACCCCAAATCAACAGCGCGAACTGATAACCCTTGCTAGCCAAGCCAAAATTGCTTTAAGTACTGAGAAAAGTGCGGTGATTTCTTGGATGAATTTTTCAGTAGAAATTTCACGGGAACAATTTAATGACTTGATTCACTCACTTATAAAACGTTCATTGCTAACTTGTCGCCGAGCTTTGAAAGATGCCAACGTTGAATCTGAAGAAGTGCAAGCGGTAGTGATGGTTGGTGGGTCAACTCGAGTGCCATATGTACGAGAACAGGTTGGCGAGTTTTTTGGTAAAACACCACTCACTTCCATTGATCCAGATAAAGTTGTAGCACTTGGTGCCGCAATTCAAGCGGATATTTTAGTCGGCAATAAAACTGATTCTGATATGTTGTTGCTGGATGTCGTGCCACTTTCTTTAGGCATTGAGACGATGGGTGGATTAGTGGAAAAAATTATTCCACGTAACACAACAATTCCTGTGGCTCGTGCACAAGAGTTTACTACTTTCAAAGATGGCCAAACAGCAATGACCGTTCATGTTGTACAAGGTGAACGTGAGCTGGTAGATGATTGTCGTTCTTTAGGGCGTTTTACTCTACGAGGTATTCCGGCAATGGCTGCGGGTGCCGCTCATATCCGAGTGACTTATCAAGTGGATGCAGATGGTTTATTAAGTGTGACTGCAATGGAAAAATCGACAAAAGTGCAGGCATCAATCCAAATTAAACCTTCTTATGGTTTAACCGATGAAGAAGTGACAGCAATGATAAAATCTTCTTTTGATAATGCGCAAGAGGATTTACAAGCTCGTGAATTAGCCGAGCAACGAGTAGAAGCGGATCGTGTAATTGAAAGCGTGATTGTTGCGTTACAAGCTGATGGGGCTGAATTGCTGAGCACAGAAGAGTTTCATCATATTGAAAGCGTGTTAAAACAATTAATGGATGTAAAACAAGGTTCAGATCGTGATGCCATCGCGCAAGGAATTAAAGCCTTGGATACCGCCACCCAAGAATTTGCAGCACGTCGAATGAATGCATCGATTAATAAAGCTTTGACTGGCAAAAATTTGTCAGATATTGAAAAACCGTAAAAGTGCGGTCAGATTATTAAATAATTTTGAGGAAAGTGTTATGCCAAAAGTGATTTTTTTACCTAATGAAGAATTTTGTCCCGAAGGTATGGTTGTTGATGCCGCGGCAGGTGATAATTTATTAGAAGTTGCACACAATGCAGGAGTAGAAATTCATCATGCTTGTGATGGCTCCTGTGCTTGCACAACCTGCCATGTCATTATCCGTGAAGGTTTTGACTCTCTAAATGAAACGAGTGACCAAGAAGAAGATATGCTGGATAAAGCTTGGGGATTAGAAATGGATAGTCGTTTATCTTGCCAATGTGTCGTGGGAGACGAAGATCTTGTGGTAGAAATTCCGAAATATAACATTAACCATGCCAATGAGGCGGCCCACTAATGAAATGGACTGATGCACAATTAATTGCAGAAGAACTTTACGATCGTAATCCAGATTTAGATCCAAAAACAGTTCGTTTTACTGATTTACATAAATGGATTTGTGAACTTGAAGATTTTGATGACGATCCTAATAAGTCAAATGAAGCGATTCTTGAGGCTATTTTATTGAAATGGTTGGATGAATTTGAATAATTAGAAATTTGATTGAAAAAATACCCGCACTTTGATGCGGGTATTCTTTTTTAAAGATTGTTTAATTTCATTTTGGCCATTTGTTGTTCTAATTGGCTACCACTTTGTTGTGCTTGCTCAAAGCTGTTTTTGGCCGCAACTTTATCTCCTTTAGCGACTTGGATATCGCCAGTTAAAATCGCTTTACGGGCATTAAAACTTTCACCCTTCACTTGATTTAAGGTGGTTAATGCATTGTCTAATTGACCCAATTGAAATTGTACAGCACTGAGACGTAATGCAACAATAGATGTTAATACTTCATCTTGAGATTGCATTAATGCTTGATTTAAGTTTACTTCTGCTGCTGCAAAGTCTTGTTTCTCTGTCGCTTTTTTCGCTTCATCTAATAAAGCAAATACAGCGTATGCAGTTTTGTTGTTAGCTTGCACAAATTGTTCTATATTTGCTTTTTTAGCTTGTTCATCTTGTTGTGCAGAATAGATTAACGCATCATACTGTGCCGAAGCTTGAGCGATTTTCTCTGCTTGGTGAGCTTGCCAATAACGCCATCCAAACATACCACCCACACCTAAGATAAAAGCGACAATAATTGTTTTGCCATTCTCTTTCCACCAGTCTTTCAACTGGTTAATCTCTTGTTCTTCTTCAATGGAATAAGCCATGTTTTTCCCCTTTTAAATTAAAATTGAGTTTGAATATAGTCGATTACATTCACTAAATCTAAGGTTTGCTGATCTGCGCCACCTTGCAAGTGTTTAATAACGACTTGTTTATTTTGTACTTCGCTTTCGCCGATAACTAATGCCAATGTTGCACCAGATTTATCTGCACGTTTAAATTGTTTTTTGAAATTACCGCCAGAGCAGTGTAACATAGTATTTAAGTGCGGTAATTCTGAGCGTACTTTTTCCGCTAATTCAAAAGCGGCTAATGTTGCGCCTTTACCTTGATAAACAACATAAATATCCACCGCACTTTTCACAGGAACATTTGGATTAACTTCTTGCACCAACAAGACTAAACGTTCTAATCCCATCGCAAATCCGATGCTCGGTGTTGCGTGTCCGCCAAGTTGTTCCACTAAACCGTCATAACGACCGCCGCCACATACAGTACCTTGTGCGCCAAGAGCAGAGGTTACCCATTCAAATACAGTTTTGTTGTAATAATCTAAGCCACGCACGAGTTTAGGATTAATTTCATATTGAATTCCCACTGCATCTAATAATGAACATAATTGTTCAAAATGCTCACGGCTTTCATCATCTAAATAATCAAGTAATTTTGGCGCGTTATCTAATACTTTTTGTAATTCTGGATTTTTTGTGTCCAAAATACGAAGTGGATTTTTTACCAAGCGATCTTTTTCTTCATCGCTCATTAAATCTTGATGGTTTTCTAAGAATCCAACCAACGCTGAACGATAATTTGCGCGTGCTTCTAAAGAACCAATTGAGTTAAGTTGAAGTGTAACATGTTGATCGATACCTAACGCTTTCCATAAACGGTAGGTAAGCATGATTAATTCTGCATCGATTTCTGGATTCGCAATACCGAAAACTTCAACACCTGCTTGATGGAATTGACGATAACGACCTTTTTGTGGACGTTCATGACGGAACATTGGCCCCATATACCATAAGCGTTGTTCATTGTTATAGATCCAACCGTGTTCAATGGCGGCACGCACACAACCTGCAGTGCCTTCAGGGCGTAAGGTTAATTGTTCATCGTTATCCCAAAATGTGTACATCTCTTTTGAAACAACATCTGTTACTTCACCGATTGCACGAGCGAATAATGGTGTACTTTCTACAACTGGCATACGCACTTCGGAATAACCGTAGTTGTTTAATACTTGGCGTACTTGCGCTTCAATCCATTGCCATAATGGAGATTCAGTAGGGGAGCAATCGTTCATTCCACGAATTGCTTGAATAGTTTTAGCCACGAGCTTTCCTTAAATAATTCTGTTTTTGGGATCTTGTTGTGCGACTTTTGCACGAATTTTTGCTTCTAATTGGTTAACAATATCTTCGTTATCGAAGCGTTCTTTTTGACGTTCTCCATTAAGATAATAACCGCTTTTTTTGTTACCACCGGTTACCCCAAGATCAGATACGAGTGCTTCACCAGGGCCATTCACTACGCAACCGATAATTGATACATCCATTGGTGTAATAATATCTTCAAGACGTTGTTCTAGCGCGTTTACCGTGCCGATTACATCAAATTCTTGGCGAGAACACGTTGGGCACGCAATAAAATTAATGCCACGAGAGCGAATTCGTAAAGATTTAAGAATATCAAAGCCTACTTTAATTTCCTCTACGGGATCAGCAGCTAATGATACACGTAATGTGTCGCCAATACCTTCGGCAAGTAACATACCTAAACCTATTGCAGATTTGACCGCACCTGCACGTGCGCCACCAGCTTCTGTAATCCCTAAGTGCAATGGTTGCTTGATAGATTTGGCAAGTAAACGATAAGCTTCTACCGCTAAGAACACATCAGAGGCTTTTACACTCACCTTAAATTGATCGAAGTTAAGGCGATCTAAAATTTCTACATGACGTAATGCTGATTCTAATAATGCTTCTGGTGTTGGCTCGCCGTATTTTTCTTGCAGATCTTTTTCTAAAGAGCCGGCGTTTACGCCGATACGAATCGGAATATTTTTGTCACGAGCACAGTCAACAACGGCACGGATGCGATCTTCACGACCAATATTGCCAGGATTGATACGTAAACAATCTACTCCATATTCTGCGACTTTTAGCGCGATACGATAGTCAAAATGAATATCTGCCACAAGAGGGACATTCACTTGCTGTTTAATTTGTTTAAATGCTTCTGCAGCATCCATTGTTGGAACGGATACGCGAACGATATCTGCACCAACACGTTCTAATGATTTAATTTGAGCAACTGTCGCTTCCACATCAGTGGTGCGAGTATTTGTCATTGATTGCACGGCAATTGGCGCATCACCACCAACTGGTACATTTCCCACATAAATTTTTGTCGATTCACGACGCTTAATGCTTGGTTGAAAAGCTGACATCTTTTTCCTTATTAAGGTTGTGAAAGTTTGAATTTTGCAATGCGGCCATCCACTTTTAATGGATAATTTTCACCTTTATAGGTAATACGCACATTACTTGGTGCGCCAACAATTAATGAAAACTCATCGCCATTAAAAGTTAATACTTCACCTTTTTTGTACTCTTTCTGTGCTAATACTCGGCGATTTTTATCTTTTACGCTGAGCCAGCTCGTATTATTTAAGATTTCTACAATCAAGTCTCCTTTCACAGTTGGTGCCGCTGGAGAAATTGATGGATTTTCTACCGCACTTTGAGTGTCTGAAACTGATTTTTCATCGTTTTTTGTTTGTGGAGCGGCATTTTCTTGTGCTATTTCTGGTAACACATTATTTGTTATTTCTACTGGTTGTGAGACAGCTGCTGTTGTTTCTGGTGCAGTTTTATTACTTTCTTCTGTCGTCACAAGAGCGGTGGCCGGTTGATTATTTTCAGTAGAGGAAACATAGCTTTGTACTAAGTCATCACGTTCTTGGTTATTTTGCTGATAACTTTGCCACCACCAAAGTCCAGTCATGCCAAGGACTAAAATAAGTACAATGATAGATAAACGTCCGACCCAACGAGAGTGCGATGAATATTGATTGACTTCACGAGTTGAACGAGCATTTTTACTCAGATCGTTTTTATCATTTTCTGCAAATGTAATATTTTCCCATACAGAATCAGGTAAGCGTAAGAACTTGGCATAGCTACGCACATAACCTTTTACAAAGATTGCAGGGGTAGATTTTTGAATAAATTCGTTGTTTTCAAGTTGTTGTAATATGGAAGGACGTAGCGCAATTTCTTTGGCGACGTCTTCGAGAGAAAGATTCAAGTTTTCACGTGCTTGGCGAAAAATCTCACCTGGTGAAAGTTCTTGCTCAGTTGTTGGATTCATAAATTCAATCAAATAATATGCGATAAATAAAGGCTAAATTTTAAAGTCCAATGCTTGATTTGGCAATGCTTTATTTGAAGGTATTAAATTTTTCCGCTCGTTTACTATCAGTTTGTCGCAATTTTTGTAATGCTTGTTGATAAATATCCATTTTTTGAGAGGAATAAGCACAAAGAGCCATATTTTCAAATGTATCTGCTTGATGATAATAATTAGGTGAATTCAGCGCGAGTTGAAATTGCTGCTGAGCTTGTTCAAATTGCTTTTGACGACATAAAAATGTGCCAAAATTATTATGTAAGTCTCCCTGTTGATTATTGAGTTTTAAAGCTATTTCATATTCACGATGTGCGTTCTCGATTTCCCCTTGTTGTTGATAATAATGCGCAAGCGCTGAATGCACGAGATAGTAATCTTTATCGTGTTGAAGTGCTTTATCTAAGTTGATTTTGGCTAGTTGAGGATTACCTTGTTGAAGGTAGCCGAGAGCAAGTTCTACGCGAGCTTTAGCTGCAGATTGTTGATTGAAATCTTGAATTGTTGATTGAGAAACGCAAGCAGAAAAAATGAAAGGGAAAATAACCGCACTGAGTTGTTTACTTATTGTTTGCATTTTTTCTCCTTTTAACTGGGGAGGAAGAAATATTTAATATGCTTTAATTTGTATGAAAACATAGGGCATGTGAACTTGATTAATTCACATGCCTAGAATATTAATTAACTTCTGTCACCCCAATATTTTGTCCAAATTGGCGTTTCATTGCCGTACGTTTAGTACGATCGATAACATCTCCAGCTAATTGTCCGCAAGCCGCATCAATGTCATCTCCACGAGTTTTACGAATAATCACGGTAAAACCATATTCCATCAAGGTTTTTTGGAAGCGATCAATACGCGTATTCGAGCTTTTTGCATAAGGTGCTTCTGGGAACGGATTCCACGGAATTAAATTAATTTTACAAGGTGTATTTTTTAATACTTCGGCGAGTTGATGGGCGTGTTCTACACCATCATTTACATGATCGAGCATCACATATTCAATCGTGACTTTGCCGTGATTCGCATTTGATACACTCAAATAACGATTTACCGAGTCAATCAACATTTTGATATTATATTTTTTGTTGATTGGCACAATTTCATCACGTAATTCATCGTTTGGCGCATGTAATGAGATAGCCAAAGCCACATCGATCATTTTGCTCAAATTATCTAGTGCTGGCACAACCCCAGAAGTCGATAAAGTGACACGACGTTTTGATAAACCGTAGGCAAAATCATCTAACATAATTTCCATTGCGGGAACAACGTTAGCGACATTTAACAAGGGTTCGCCCATTCCCATCATTACCACATTTGTAATTGGTCTAATGCCAGTCACCCCAAAGTTGCCAATAATTTTAGAGGCTCTCCAAACTTGGCCGATAATTTCTGAAACCGTTAAATTGCGATTAAATCCTTGTTGTGCTGTTGAACAGAATGTACAAGCTAAGGCACAGCCAACTTGGGAAGATACACAAAGCGTCGCGCGATCTGCTTCGGGGATATACACGGTTTCAACTTGCTGCTCGCCCACTTGCATTGCCCATTTTATCGTGCCATCCGCTGAACGCTGTTCAACGGCAACTTCAGGGGCTTTAATTTCTGCAACCGCCTTAAGTTTTTCACGTAATTTTTTATTAATGTTTGTCATATTGTCGAAGTTATCTTCGCCAAAATGATAAATCCACTTTACTAACTGATCTGCTCGGAATGGTTTTTCGCCGAGTTCTTTAAAAAATTCGCGCATTTGTTGGCGCGTTAAATCCATTAGATTAATTTTTTTAGCGGGTGCATCTGATTGCACAGACAATAATTCTGACATTTTAGCCTCGTTATTACACATTGTGGCGATAGCGTTGTGCTGGTGTTTTTATCAAAAACTCACAACGAAAAATTCGCAATTAAAAAATGAACGGCGATTGTACAGATTTGTCACCGCATAATCTAGCGGAATTGAAAAACGATGGAAAATATCACCGCACTTTTTTGCGATCTAGATCGCAAATATTTCCAATTAAAGCATAAAAAGTGCGGTAAAATATCAGCTTATTTTCTAAGGTGACCAATAATGTTTAAAAAAGCTTTATTTATTTTATCTTTGTGTCCTTCTTTTGCGGTGGCACAGTCTTATGTTGTGTATGATTTTACGCATAATCGAGTGTTGGAAAGCCATGCGCCTGATAGCGTTCAGCCCATTGCCTCTGTAACAAAATTAATGACGGCTAATGTATTTTTAGAGAACAATAAAAATCCTAATTGCCGAATCGCAATCACAAAAGAGGATATGGATCGAATTAAAGGTACAGGAACAAAATTACCTAAAAATATTCCTATTTCTTGTAACGAATTATTGAAAGCAATGCTTGTCCATTCTGATAACTATGCTGCCCACGCGCTTTCTCGTGCAGCGGGAATAAGTCGTCGCCAATTTATTAATAAAATGAACGAAAAAGCCCATCAACTTGGTATGTATTCTACTCGTTTTCACGATAGTTCAGGGTTATCTAGCTATAATATTTCCAGCCCGATGGATTTGGTTAAACTCGCTAAATATTCATTAAATAAATCGGACATTAAACGTTTATCTAATCTTAGTGCAACTTATATCGAAGCAGGGAAACACAAGCTTTATATTAAAAATACTAATAAGTTAGTGCGTGATGAAATTTTTGATGCTGTGGTAAATAAGACAGGCTACATCCGAGAATCTGGTTATAATCTCGTTTTCATTAATAAACATCCGTGTAAAAGTGCCACTATTGGTGTAATTAGCCTCAATAATTCTTCTTCTGCATATCGTTCTAGTTTTACCAAAAGCAAATTAGAAAAATTCGGCTGCACGGCATTAAATGGAAGAACAATTCTCGATGTAGCGGGAGAAGCCCAATATGAAGATGGCTATGATGAAGTGGGATTTAATACGCTAATTCAGAAATTATCAAAATAATGTTCGTAAACATAACGCGAGATAACAGATGGTTTCATCTCGCGTTTTTTAGCTGATGAGCAGGCTGTTCTACAGTGACTTTTTCTTGGTCAGTTGTTTTGGTTTGTTCTGTCATTTTAGGTTTATCATCACAAGCAGCCAAGACTATTGCTGAACTTAATACTAACCAAAATGTTTTGTTCTTTTTTCATAAATTCAATACATTTTGTACGAAATAATTATAAATAAACCTATTATTTTGATAATCATTTCCATTCCAAAACAATATAAAAAGTAGTACTATTATCTCCGATGAATAATTGTTGAGCTGTTGAGCGATTATTCAGGCATCCAATCTAATACTTTTTTATAAGGACATCTTATGCGAAATTCATTAAAAATTATGACCGCACTTGCACTTGGTTTATTTGCAATGCAGGCTAACGCAAAATTCAAAGTCGTCACCACCTTTACCGTGATTCAAGATATCGCACAAAATGTGGCAGGTAATGCAGCTACAGTAGAATCTATCACCAAACCTGGTGCTGAAATTCATGAATATGAACCAACGCCAAAAGACATTGTAAAAGCGCAATCTGCCGATTTAATTTTATGGAATGGCTTAAATTTGGAACGTTGGTTTGAACGTTTCTTCCAAAATATTAAAGATAAACCAGCAGTAGTGGTGACTGAAGGTATTCAACCATTGTCTATTTATGAAGGTCCGTATAAAGATGCGCCTAACCCACATGCGTGGATGTCGCCATCTAATGCATTAATTTATATTGAAAATATTAAAAATGCATTGGTGAAATACGATCCACAAAATGCAGCAGTGTATGAAAAAAATGCCGCTGACTATGCTCAAAAAATTAAACAACTTGATGAGCCACTTCGTGCAAAATTAGCGCAGATTCCAGAAGCTCAACGCTGGCTTGTGACAAGTGAAGGTGCTTTCAGTTATTTGGCGAAAGATTACAACTTAAAAGAAGGTTATTTATGGCCAATTAATGCTGAACAACAAGGCACACCACAACAAGTGCGTAAAGTGATTGATTTAGTTCGTAAAAACAATATTCCTGTTGTGTTTAGTGAAAGTACAATTTCACCAAAACCAGCACAACAAGTAGCGAAAGAAAGTGGCGCAAAATACGGTGGCGTGTTGTATGTTGACTCTCTTTCTGCGAAAAAAGGCCCTGTGCCAACTTATATTGATTTGCTTAACGTAACTGTATCAACCATTGTTAAAGGATTCGGAAAATAATGGACTCTTTCTCGACATCAATTTGGGTTAATGATGTAACTGTTCGTTACAACAATGGCCACACAGCTATTCACAATATGACGTTCTCATTAAACAGTGGAACTATTTGTGCATTAGTGGGTGTGAATGGAAGTGGTAAATCCACGTTATTTAAAAGCATAATGGGGCTTGTGAAGCCACAACAAGGTGAAATCAAACTTTGTGATCTGCCAATTTCCCAAGCACTGAAACGTAATTTGGTTGCTTATGTTCCACAATCTGAAGAAGTAGACTGGCAATTTCCTGTGTCAGTGTATGATGTCGTGATGATGGGGCGTTATGGGTATATGAATTTTCTTCGTATCCCCAAAGCGATTGATAAACAAAAAGTTCAAGAGGCGATGCAGCGAGTGAACATTGAGCATCTTGCGCATCGTCAAATTGGTGAGTTATCTGGCGGGCAGAAAAAACGCGTGTTTTTGGCCCGCGCTTTAGCACAACAAAGTCCAATTATTTTATTGGATGAACCTTTCACTGGCGTTGATGTGAAAACTGAAAATGCCATTGTTGATCTTCTTCAACAGCTTCGAGAAGAAGGTCATCTTATTCTTGTTTCAACCCATAACTTAGGTTCTGTTCCTGATTTTTGTGATCAAGTGGTCATGATTAATCGCACAGTCATCGCCGCAGGAAAAACAGAAGACACCTTTAACCAACATAATTTGGAAATTGTATTTGGTGGGGTGTTACGTCATATTAAATTATTGGGCGAAAATTTACATAATGATGAAGATAAACGTTCTGTTACTGTTTTAACAGATGATGAAAAAGCCGTTGTATTCTATGGCGAAACTAAGCAAGATCCACCTGCGCCAACAACACAAAATTGTCATTTTGAAGATTGCCCTTATAAAAG
Source organism: Haemophilus haemolyticus M19501 (assembly GCF_000222025.1). Lineage (GTDB taxonomy): Bacteria > Pseudomonadota > Gammaproteobacteria > Enterobacterales > Pasteurellaceae > Haemophilus > Haemophilus haemolyticus_G. The sequence continues at coordinate 67,818 of NZ_AFQO01000003.1, forward strand.
TGCGGTTAAAAATAAGAGGGATTAGGTAATGTTAGATTTATTGCTCGAACCTTTTTCCTATGATTATATGCTCAAGGCGATGATTTTGAGTACCGCAGTGGGTGCTATTTGTGCTTTTTTGTCTTCATATTTAATGCTTAAAGGCTGGTCTCTAATTGGCGATGCGCTTTCCCATTCTGTCGTGCCCGGTGTCGCAATTGCCTATGCTTTTGCGTTGCCTTACGCACTTGGTGCATTTTTTGCCGGAATTTTAGCCGCACTTTCCATTCTTTGGATTAAATCCATTTCAAAATTGAAAGAAGATGCTGTGATAGGTTTTATTTTCAGTACTTTCTTTGCATTAGGTCTATTGATCATTTCTTTAAATCCAACCGCAGTAAATGTGCAAAATATCATTTTAGGTAATATTTTAGGCATTGCCGATGAAGATATTTATCAAGTGGCAATTATCATCGGTGTTTGTTTAGTATTGCTTTTATTATTTTGGAAGGATTTACTGCTGATTTTTTTTGATGAAACACAAGCGATTACAGTCGGTCTTTCTCCATTATTTTATAAAATTTTATTTTTCACATTATTGAGTGCTTGTGTGGTTGCTGCCTTGCAAACTGTAGGCGCGATTTTAGTGATTGCGATGGTCGTTACCCCAGGTGCGACAGCATATTTACTCACAGATAAATTCAAAACCTTGTCAATCATCGCTATTATTTTAGGGGCGGTGACAAGTTTTGTTGGTGTTTATATTAGCTATTATTTAGATGGTGCCACAGGCGGTGTGATTGTGACATTGCAAACATTATTGTTTTTAGTAGCTTTCTTATTTTCACCAAAATATGGCTTACTCACACGTAATAAAAAGGCGGTAGAAAATGTTTGATTGGCTTTTAGAACCGCTACAATTTGAGTTTATGCAAAATGCCTTATTGACCGCATTGATTGTTTCAGTTATCTGTGCGTTACTTTCTTGCTATTTAGTCTTGAAAGGTTGGTCATTAATGGGCGATGCAATTTCTCACGCTGTATTACCCGGTATTGTACTTGCTTATTTAGTAGGAATTCCTTTAGCTATTGGTGCATTTTTCTCAGGTATTTTTTGTTCGCTTGGTGTGGGATATTTGAAAGAAAATAGCCGTATAAAAGAAGACACCGCAATGGGCATTGTATTTTCTGGAATGTTTGCTATTGGTTTGGTTATGTTTACCAAAATTCAAACAGAACAGCATTTAACCCATATTTTGTTTGGTAATGTGTTGGGTGTAAGTCATTCAGAGCTGATTCAAAGTGCGGTCATTTCTGCGATAATTTTTTGTCTGATTGTTTTCAAACGTAAAGACTTTCTGCTTTATTGTTTTGACCCAAGTCATGCCCGTGTTGCAGGACTTTCTCCTAAAATTTTACATTATGGCTTATTAATGTTGCTTGCTTTAACCATTGTAAGCACGATGCAAGTAGTAGGCGTTATTTTGGTGGTGGCAATGTTAATTGCGCCAGGAATTACCGCACTTACGCTCACAAAATCTTTTGATAAAATGTTATGGGTTGCTATTGTCAGTTCCATTACATCAAGTCTAATTGGCGTTATTTTAAGTTATCATTTTGATGCCTCAACAGGTGCTTGTATTATTCTTCTGCAAGCCGCATTTTTTGTTATAGCATTAGCTTATAGCAAGATTAGAATAAGATAATTTTTCTTCTTTTAAAAACGGTACAAGCTCATGGTTTGTGCCGTTTTTATTATAGCCAGACGAAAGTCTGGCTATAAAAACCATACGCTATGCGTATGGAGCCAAATAGCTTAAGCGATGAACAGAAAAAATCCTCGCTATATAATGAACAAGGCTGACAACCAAAATTCAACATATAGGAGGATTATCATCATGGTAAGTAAAACCAGTGACGATTCAAGTCTATCACACACAAAATGGAACGGTAAGTATCACATTGTGTTTATCCCGAAGTATAGAAGAAAAGCAATTTATGGAAAGTTAAGAGCAGATATAGGTCAAATATTGAGGCAGTTATGTGGCTATAAAAACGTGGAGATAATAGAAGCGCATGCAATGCCAGACCATATCCATATGCTCTTAAAAATCCCACCTAAAATATCAGTATCAGGTTTTATGGGCTACCTGAAGGGGAAATCAGCACTGATGATTTTTGAAATACACGCGAACTTAAAATATAGATATGGAAATAGGCATTTCTGGGCGAAAGGATTTTTTGTAAGCACAGTAGGGTTAAATACAAAAGTGGTAGAGGATTATATAAGAAACCAAGAAAAAGAAGATATGATTCAAGATAATTTATCAACGAAAGAACATGTTGACCCCTTTAAGGGGTAATCAAGAAAATAATTAGACGCGGTTGTCAGTTCTCACAAGCCCCTTGAGGGGCTTGTGAAGTATAGGCCCTTATAGGGGAGCCTAAAAACCGCACGTTTTACGTGCGGATTGTTATTTAATGAAATATTCTTTTAACCTCCACAAGGCATTTATTTTACATAACTCATTCTTTATCTTATTTTCCTCATAATTTTCAAAATCTTCTTTAGCTGAATTTTGTGGTATCTCTTATTGAATAGAGATATGTGAGGATTTAACGTAGAGAAAAATCGAAATGGATAACTATAAAATAACGTCGCATACTTTTTAATTCCTATCGGCCTTAAATATTTTAAACAACTTTAGATTGTTTTATTCGATTTTAGAACAAACAAAAAGGCGAATCTTTCAATTCGCCTTAATAGTTTCTAATTATTTAATTAGAAGAATACACGCATACCTACGCCGATAGCTTTGTCTTTGACTTTAGTATAATCACCTTGAGCCTCGTAATCTTTAGTTACTTTATATTTACCTTCAACGTAAGCCACAACTTGTTTATGAAGTTTATAATCTACACCAAGCAAGAAGCCGTGAGATTTAGCTTTTGAACCATCTTCTTCTTTTTGTCGCTCATATCTGTAGTTACCGTATACGCTACTTAAATCAGTAATTTGATATTGGAAACCTGGAGATACATAGAATTTCTTAGCGTTTTTGCCATCCGCTTTTTCTTTCGCGTAACCGCCATCAAGAGACAAGACTGTACCACCAAAATCATAACCTAAAGTAGCTAAGAAACCATCAACATGGTGTTTTTGAGATGTTGTTGATTTATAATTTGTACGACCGTAACCAAATTTTGCAATAATGCCATCTTCATAGGCTACACCAGCTTGGAAACCACTTTTAAGAGCCTTATCTACTACTTGGTTATTATCATCACGATTATTTGCAAATAAGTAATCAGCACCGACTGTTAAACCTTCAATACCTTTATAAGTGTAACGAATAACAGAGTCAGCTTCATCAGGAAGATACTCATCTTTTCCAAGAATACCGTAAGAATAATCCTTAGCTGTGCTTAAAGAATCAGCAAATGTTACTTGGCGACCAAATGTTAATTCACCGCGTTCTTTGTGACCTAAACCAACAAACGCACGTCTAGTTCCTAAAGCACCGAAACCGTCGCCTTTAGCGCCGTTGCCTTGTTTACCATCAAATCGAACTTGTAACTGACCTAATGCGTAATAGCCGCTATCTAAATTATGTTTTACTTTAACTTCTAAACGAGAGCCTGCATTTCTTAAGCCTGAATGAGTGCGTTTAGTATCAGTATCATTACCTTTTGCATTAGTTTTTTCTAAAATAAGACGAATAGAACCACCAACTTCAACTTTAGTTCCTTCGTTATCATAAACTACTGCTGCGTTCGCTGTTGAAGCGGCGAATGCACCGACGATTAATGCTGCAAGTGTTTTTTTCATAATTTGTATTCCTTATGGTTGTTTACTATCTATGATTGAACTCTTTTCATATAAGATTGTCCAACCGCCTAAATAGACATGGCGAATCATTGCAAATTCGCATTTTGATGTCAACTCTCCAAAATTTTAATTTTCTTGAAATCTGATCTAGATCACATTTTTTGTATATTTTTGTCTGTTTTTTGTTCTGTTTTGAACGGCTATGCTTGTATAAAGTAGATTTTAATATTTACGAAGAGGCATTTGGAAATGGATACCCTTGGTCATTAGCATTTTCCAGTAGTGTCTTTTTTGTTTCTTCAGAAATATGTTCAATAAGCCCAACTTTATGTTTTGCATATTGGTAAATATGTGGACTGATTAAATTAAATCCTCTATTGTCTTTGCTTTGGTAATAACGATATATCCAATAGGCGACTAAATCAGCTAGCTGAATTATTCTAGATGCTTTAGAATCAATAAACATTGGAACTTCTGCAAAATTTCTTAGTTTGTCATCCCCTTTACCTATATGTTTATAGGTGTAAGATAAATCTTGTATCATTCTTTCTGATGTTGAATTATCAAAAATCATAATACCTCTTTGTTTTTGGCTTTGATTTTTGTAATAAATATTTTTTAAAAAACTATCAAATGCAAAAGCAATATCTTTAAATGCTGTTGGAATAATTTTGCTTCTATCGGTGAAAAGTGATTTTTCTATAACTGAAATAAAAATAGGGATTTTACCATGTTCATGGTCAAGTAAATCTAAAGAATCTACAACAGCTTGAACTCGTTCTGGTACGCTTGCGGCTAACTTCCATCCATCTCGACCACTAAACATTGGGCTACCGTGTAATTCGCAATGTCTTTCTCCAAAATATCCACTAAAGCGATTTGCGATACTTTCAAGTTTATTATCAACCCAATGTGTTTGACGTTCAAATAAGCAACATCCAGCTAAAACAAAGAAATCACCATTAGGATCATCTATCGATCCTGATTCATCAGCGTATAATAAATACATAAATTTCTCCTTAAAAAAACCCAATAAATTATAAAAATAATCTATTGGGTTAAATTCGGTGAGTTAGGTGAGTCAATCGCTCAGCGTTCTGCATATTATAAAGTCCAGCACTCCTAACTCTTCTGCTAATATAGTCATTTTATGAAAAAAATCAAGTATGTTTTATTCTTCAAAATACCCCATATCTTCCAATGTCGGATTTTCAGCCCCTTTTTTAGCTAATTCATCGCATATTTCATTTTCTCTGTGTCCAGCATGACCTTTCACCCATTGCCAATTAATTTTATGACGTTGAATGGATTCATCTAAGGCTATCCATAAATCTTGATTTTTTACAGGCTTTCCAGAACTTGCTTTCCAATTGTTTTTTTTCCAGTTAAAAATCCATTTTGTTATGCCGTTTTTCATATATTGACTATCACTATAAAGCGTGATCAAGCAAGGTTCTTTTAATGCATTTAATGCTTCAATGACAGCGCGTAATTCCATTCGATTATTGGTGGTTTTGAAATAGCCTTTGGAGAGCATTTTTTCATGCTGTTTATAACGCAATACGGCGCCAATTCCTCCCGCGCCAGGATTACCTAAGCAAGAGCCATCAGTAAAAATTTCAATCTGTTTTTGCATAACAAAAAGGTTGTTGTGTAGAATGACAAGTATTTTAATGGAAAGAGATAGGTTGAACAAATGATTAATCCCAATCGCCAAATTGTATTAGATACTGAAACTACTGGTATGAATCAGCTTGGCGCGCATTATGAAGGACACTGTATTATTGAAATTGGTGCAGTTGAATTAATAAATCGTCGTTACACAGGTAATAATTTCCATATTTACATTAAGCCAGATCGCCCCGTTGATCCTGATGCGATTAAAGTTCATGGTATTACTGATGAAATGTTAGCGGATAAACCTGAATTCAAAGAGGTTGCTCAAGATTTTTTGGATTATATTAATGGTGCGGAATTGCTTATTCACAATGCGCCCTTTGACGTTGGATTTATGGATTATGAATTTCGTAAACTCAACCTTAATGTGAAAACTAACGATATTTGTTTGGTGACAGATACGCTACAAATGGCGCGCCAAATGTACCCTGGAAAACGTAATAATTTGGACGCACTTTGTGATCGTTTAGGTATTGATAATAGCAAACGTACTTTGCACGGTGCGTTACTGGATGCCGAGATCTTGGCGGATGTTTATTTGATGATGACGGGGGGACAAACAAATTTATTCGATGAAGAAGAATCTGTTGAGCCTGAAGTTATCCATGTTGTGCAAGAAAAAGCGGCGGAAGAAATAAAAAGTGCGGTGGATTTTGCGCATAATTTAAAATTACTTCAACCTACTAATGATGAACTACAAGCGCATTTAGAATTATTAAAGATGATTAATAAAAAAAGTGGAAATAATTGCCTTTGGGATAAACGCTTTGGCAATAATAATGTGCATTAATCGTTTGGAATTTAAGCAGGTAAGTAAAATTTAATAAAAAAAGATTGACGAGATTTATCTTCGTCATTATGATACGCACCACTTAGCGGAGTGGTAGTTCAGCTGGTTAGAATACCTGCCTGTCACGCAGGGGGTCGCGGGTTCGAGTCCCGTCCATTCCGCCAATTTAAAATTAATATCTTATCTCGGAGTGGTAGTTCAGCTGGTTAGAATACCTGCCTGTCACGCAGGGGGTCGCGGGTTCGAGTCCCGTCCATTCCGCCAATTAAGATAAATAAAGATAGCACCTAACGGTGCTTTTTTTGTATCTGAAATTTACTTCATCCTTGACAAAAATAAAGCAAACTTTTAAGATTTGAAGAACTAGGGAGCTGCTACTCCCTAGTATGTCGTGTTATTAGTAAGTCGGTAAACTCACTAATAATAGTAGTACGACAAGGATAATGACTTTAATCATCTTTTTATCCTCTTCAAACGTTGCGAAAAAGCGCAACACTCGCTTTCAAGCTGAATCCTTGAAAGCGAGATTATTATAACGTTAAGTTATAGATAAATAAACAGTGTTTAGAAAGCCATAGGATTGTATCCTGTGGCTTTTTCTTTTACTTGTTGAAATCATTTTTTACCAATCCTTTAACTTCCGATATAATAGCCGCCATTTTTGACAAAATAAGAGATTTTTTATGGCAACTCCAGTTGTGGCCCTTGTTGGTCGCCCGAATGTGGGAAAATCCACATTATTTAATCGCCTTACTCGCACACGAGATGCGTTAGTCGCTGATTTTCCTGGTTTAACTCGTGATCGAAAATACGGCCATGCTCATATTGCTGGCTATGAGTTTATTGTTATTGATACTGGCGGTATTGATGGAACCGAAGAGGGCGTAGAAGAAAAAATGGCGGAGCAATCTTTGCTTGCTATTGATGAAGCCGATATTGTTCTTTTCCTTGTCGATGCACGAGCGGGTTTAACGGCAGCTGATATTGGTATTGCCAATTACTTACGTCAACGTCAAAACAAAACGACGATTGTGGTGGCAAATAAAACCGATGGTATTGATGCGGATTCTCATTGTGCTGAATTTTATCAGTTAGGTTTAGGGGAAATTGAGCAAATCGCTGCTTCACAAGGCCGTGGTGTCACTCAGTTAATGGAACAAGTGCTTGCGCCTTTTGCGGAACAAATGGAAAACTCCGATGAAAATGACCGCACTTCTGAGGAAGAACAAGACGAATGGGAACAAGAATTCGATTTTGATTCAGAAGAAGATACGGCATTGCTTGATGAGGCGTTAGAGGAATCGGAAGAAGAACAAGATAAAAATATTAAGATTGCCATTGTTGGTCGTCCAAATGTGGGTAAATCCACCTTAACCAATCGTATTTTAGGTGAAGATCGTGTGGTGGTTTACGATATGCCAGGAACGACACGCGACAGTATTTATATTCCAATGGAGCGTGATGGGCAGCAATATACGTTAATTGATACGGCTGGTGTGCGTAAGCGTGGTAAAGTGCATTTGGCTGTTGAAAAATTCTCTGTGATTAAAACCTTACAAGCGATTCAAGATGCTAATGTTGTGTTATTGACTATTGACGCGAGAGAGAACATTTCTGATCAGGATTTATCTTTGCTCGGCTTTATTTTAAATGCAGGTCGTTCTCTAGTGATCGTTGTGAATAAATGGGATGGTTTAGATCAAGATGTGAAAGACCGGGTTAAATCTGAGCTTGATCGTCGTTTAGATTTTATTGATTTTGCTCGCGTGCATTTTATTTCAGCCTTGCACGGCAGTGGTGTGGGGAATCTTTTTGATTCGATTAAAGAAGCCTATGCTTGCGCGACTCAAAAAATGACGACTTCGCTTTTAACTCGTATTTTGCAAATGGCAACCGATGAGCATCAACCACCGATGATTGGCGGTCGTCGAATTAAATTAAAATATGCCCATCCAGGTGGTTACAACCCACCGATTATTGTGGTTCACGGTAACCAAATGGATAAACTACCAGATTCTTATAAACGTTATTTGTCTAATTATTATCGTAAGAGTTTGAAAATTATTGGATCACCGATTCGTCTTCTTTTCCAAGAAGGTTCGAACCCATTTGCGGGGCGTAAAAATAAACTTACCCCGAACCAATTACGTAAACGTAAACGTTTGATGAAGTTTATTAAGAAAGCGAAACGTTAAATGTGAGATAAATAAAACTTAGAAAGATTTAACCGCACTTTTAAAACTCTTTTGGGAGAACTAAAGTGCGGTTATTTTTTTATTTGTTTTGCAGAAGAAATGTATGGCGATATTTTAAGTGCGTTGTAATAAAAATGATGAAACCGATTAAACCTAATGCTGCGCCCGTATAACCAATTTCGTTTAATCCTAAATAGGTTGTCGCAAGATTGCCAAATAATGCGCCTGCGCCAATTCCTGCATTGAAAATGCCCGAGTAAATAGCCGTAGCAATATCGGTTGCATCTGGTGCAAGTTTTAGTACGCGCATTTGTAGGGATAGTCCGATACAAGAAATACCGATACCCCAAATAAACACAAGACAGAACATTGCTATCATTGTTTCAGTGGAAAATAACAGGAGTAATAGAGAGAACACTAATAAACCCATTGAAACAACAATAAATTTTGTGGGCGCAAGTCGGTAGAATCTGTTAAATAATAGACTTGCAGCAATACCTGAGAAACCAAAAACTAATAATACAGCCGTGGCAAAATTTGGATCTAAATGCCCAATATCAATCATAAATGGCTCGATATAAGTATAAGCGGTAAAGTGTGCTGAAATGACGATTGCCGTTGTTACATAAAGCCAAAGTAATAATGGGCGTTTAGCAAGCAAGGGTAAACTTGCAATAGAGCCAGCATTTTTACTGGGTAAATTTGGCAATAGTCGAATAATTAAAAACATGATAGATAATGCCAGTGCCGCAATAATACCAAAAGTGACCCGCCAACCGACGAGCTGTCCGACAATTCGTCCAATCGGTAAGCCTAAGATGGTGGCAAGAGCGGTGCCAATAGCGAGCATTCCTAATGCTTGAGTTTTCTTGTGTTTAGGTGCGATGCGCATCACAAGTGAAGCAGTAATTGACCAAAACACTGAGTGGGCTAATGCAATACACATTCGAGCGATAAGTAATATCCAGAAATTCCAAGCAATGACCGATAAAATATGCCCAACAATAAATATAATGAAAAGTTTGATTAGCAGGCTTTTACGTTCCATATTGCTGGTGGCAAGCATTGCAGGCAGAGACATAATTAGCACCGTCCAAGCATAAACTGTCATCATTAAACCAGTATCAGCAGTTTGCATATTAAAACTTTGTGCAATATCGCTTAACATTGCAACGGGTACAAATTCTGTAGTATTAAAAATAAATCCTGCGCAAGCCATAATAAGCACACGCCACGATTGGATTTTTTCAGCTTTTAAATATAACGACATTAACGTAACTTTTCTTTAATCACATCAATTAATTGATGGCGGAATTTCTTCGTAAAATTAATTTTATATTGTGGTGAACTGCAGTTACCAAAAAAATTGATTGGTAGTGTCAAATTTTGATAGCGTTGATCCGTAGAATGTAAATTGATATCCACATTACATTCCATTCGGCTTAAATCAATAATGCCTTTTCCTTGCCCCAAAAGTGCGGGTGTTTTTAATTCGATTTTTTCAGCAATGAGTTGATTTTGTTGGAGAAATAATTGTAAGTAAAATTGTTCAAAGCGAGTGTTTAATTCTTTGTTTTGTAACAAATCATTGTTGTAATTAATCGGAAAATATTGCGCTACCATATCCAATAGATTTACGCCAAGAATTTCGCCATTTTGCACTAAAAAATTTAGCTTTCCTTGAATAAGTGCGGAAGATAAAAAGCTGAAATCAAGATTAAAATCGGCGTGTCCACTTAACATTTCTGGTAAATTTAACAGCGTGAATAAGCGTTTAACAGGGAAATATTTACCCGAAAAATTGACCGCACTTTGGTTGCCAATTTGTTGATATTTCAATACAGCTAAACAATCGTTATCGCATTGTGGTTTTATATAAGTCACCATTTGTTGGTGGGCTGTGTGGGTTTCAATATAACCGATAGGCTGATTATTTAGGTTTGCATCTACAAATTGAAGTAGGGCTGATTCTGATGTTGAGAAGTCTAAATTTGCTTTGTGGAAAGAAAAATGGAAAGTTTTTGTTTTTCCATAAATAGGTTTGTTAAATTCCATGCGAATATGGTTTTCGCCATTCAATATTACTTTTTTTGATAAAAGCTGTTTTAACGAAAAAGGCGAAACCTCTATTGATACATTGGCAGGATTTTGTGTATTTTGAAGTAATTGAAGCTGTTGAATATTGAGCGAATGAAGTGCGGTATTACCATACAAAAGAGGCAAGAAATTAAGTTTAGCTTCAATTTTTTGAGCTGAAAATCGCGTAGTTTTTATATTTTCAAGGGAAAGTGCGGGAGAAAATAATGATAAATTGACTGACTGAACGGCAATGTTTTGTTGTGCCAGTTGTTCACTAATGGCACTTTGCACTCGGTAAAGTTGAATATATAAAAAAGAAAAGATCGCCAAAGCGACGATCCCTACGCTAAGCGCGAACTTTTTCATCGATTATTCCTTGTCTTTGTCAATACGACTGGCTACCGCACTTTGTTGATTTTTATATTTTGCATCTTTGCGGCTACTGTATGGTCGTTTTGCTTCGCCACTTAATACTTCAAAACTTAACGCACCAATTACCATATTTGGGCGTAATGCTAATGGTAATTTCCCTGAATTATAAAATTCCAGCACGATTTTTCCTTCCCAACCTGGATCAATACGGTGTGCGGTAACGTGTACCATTAAGCCTAAACGGGCTAAAGAAGAGCGACCATCTAACCAACCGATAATATTGGCAGGTAATTTCACGGATTCAAGTGTGGTTGCTAACGCTAAAGTACCAGGATGCAAGAAAAATGCTTCCCCCTCTGGAATAATAATTTCATCGCTCATTACCGATTCAAGCTGAGCAGATACTTCTTCTTTCGGGCCGCTTAAATCAATAAAAGGCGCAGAATGTTCACGAAATACACGGAAAGAATTACCCAAGCGAACATCAATCGTCGCACCGTTGATTTTGTCATTATTTGGACGAGGAGTTAAAGAAATAATGCCATCATCGAGATAGCGTTCAATATCAGTATCGCAAAGACGCATAAGATTTCCTATTTTTGATTCAATAAATGAAGAATTTGAGCTTTTAACATATTGATTGCAATACGGTTTTTTCCGCCGCGAGGAATAACAATATCCGCATATTGTTTAGATGGCTCAATAAATTGTAAGAACATTGGACGCACGGTCGCACGATATTGATCAATAACCGATTGTAGGGAGCGACCGCGTTCTTCCATATCGCGTTGTAAACGACGAATAAAACAAATGTCTAATGGCGTGTCCACGAATACGGAAATATCTGCAAGTTGACGAATACGTTCATCAGTAAGCAGTAAAATCCCTTCTAAAATCACAATACGTTTTGGTGTAAATGTTGTGGTTTCACCCGTACGAGTATGCTCAACATAGCTATAAACAGGCACATTAACTGCTTTTCCTGATTTTAAATCTTTTAAATGTTGAATGAGTAAATCGCGATCCATTGAGCTTGGATGGTCGTAATTTGTTTTTATACGTTCGCTCATTTCTAAATGGCTTTGATCTTTGTAGTAACTGTCTTCAGCAATAATGCCAATTTCTTGGCAGCCTAATTCATTACAGAGTTCTTTGTGAACGGTAGAAGCGATAGAACTTTTGCCTGATGCGGATGCGCCAGTGATGGCGATGATGATACAAGAATCTGACATAATCGTATTTTGATGTAAGGGAAATTTCGGCAATTATAAGTAAAAGTGCGGTGAATTTCACGTTTATTTTTTCACTTGACTTTTAAAAACTGTGAACTTCATCACGGTATTACTTTCTCTTTTCGAGTAGGATTCAAACATTCTATCCAATAAGGAGTATTTATTATGAAGTTCAACAAAATTTCTCTTTCTGTTTCTGCCGCACTTTTAGCTGCAGGCTTGGCTATTTCTGGTTCTGCTAATGCTAAAGGTCGTTTAGTTGTGTACTGTAGTGCTACCAACATTCTGTGCGAAACCACCACGAAAGCGTTTGGCGAAAAATATGATGTGAAAACATCCTTTATTCGTAATGGTTCAGGCAGTACTTTTGCTAAAGTTGAAGCTGAAAAAAATAACCCTCAAGCGGATGTTTGGTTCGGCGGTACTTTTGATCCTCAAGCACAAGCGGCTGAATTAGGGTTAATTGAGCCTTATAAATCTAAACACATTGATGAAATCGTAGAACGTTTCCGTGATCCAGCGAAAACGAAAGGTCACTATGTTTCCTCAATTTATATGGGGATCTTAGGTTTTGGTGTGAATACTGAGCGTTTGGCAAAATTAGGCATTAAAGAAGTGCCGAAATGCTGGAAAGACTTAACTGATCCACGCTTAAAAGGCGAAGTTCAAATTGCAGACCCTCAAAGTGCGGGTACTGCTTATACCGCATTAGCAACTTTCGTCCAATTATGGGGTGAAAAAGAGGCGTTTGAATACTTAAAAGCCTTGCATCCTAATGTGTCTCAATATACTAAATCAGGTATCACGCCATCACGTAACTCTGCGCGCGGTGAAGCGACAATTGGTGTTGGTTTCTTACATGATTATGCATTAGAAAAACGCAATGGTGCACCGTTAGAATTAGTCGTACCTTGCGAAGGAACCGGTTATGAGTTAGGTGGTGTGAGTATCTTAAAAGGTGCGCGTAATATTGATAATGCGAAATTATTCGTCGATTGGGCGTTATCAAAAGAAGGTCAAGAATTAGCTTGGAAACAAGGGGATTCTTTACAAATTTTAACTAACACGACCGCAGAACAATCACCAACTGCATTTGATCCAAATAAACTCAAATTAATCAATTATGACTTTGAAAAATACGGTGCAACAGAACAACGTAAAGCCTTAATTGAAAAATGGGTACAAGAAGTTAAATTAGCGAAATAGTACGGAATAAGTGCGGTAAAAAATACTGAAGTTTTCGACCGCACTTTTTCGTATTTTTAATGTGATTTCGTTTTCCCTCTAAGAGATTGCAAAATTTTCATTCATAAGGGAGTTATAATCAGATGAAACTATCAAAAATCGCAGTAACCCTGTCTGGTGTGATGTTAAGTGGATTAGTATTAAGTAATCCATCTTTTGCAAAAGGACGTCTAGTCATTTATTGCAGCGCGCAAAATACGATGTGCGAGCAAGAAGCGATGGCATTTGAGAAAAAATTTGATGTTAAAACAAGTTTTATTCGTGGTGGAACAGGCACTATTCTAGCGAAAATTGATGCTGAAAAAGATAATCCACAAGGCGATGTTTGGTATGGTGGAACGATGGATCCCCATTCTCAAGCAGGAGAAATGGGTTTATTGGAGCCTTATAAATCATCCAATCTTCCTCAGATCGTAGAAAAATTCCGTGATCCAGCCAAAATGAAAGGGAATTATTCTTCGGCGATTTATTTGGGCGTGTTAGGTTTTGGCGTAAATCCAGAACGGTTAAAAAAATTGAATTTACCTATTCCAAAATGCTGGAAGGATTTAGCTAACCCAATTTACAAAAATGAAATTCAAGCCGCAGATCCACAAAGTTCTGGTACAGGTTACACTCAGCTAGCCACTTATATGCAACTTTGGGGAGAAGACGAGGCGTTTAAATTCTTAAAAGAGTTGAATAAAAACGTATCGCAATATACCAAATCTGGTAATACGGCAACACGTAATACAGCGCGTGGAGAAACGGCAATTGGCATTGGTTTCTTACATGAATATTCTTTAGAAAAAGCGAAAGGCGCACCAGTAGAATTAGTTGTACCTTGTGAAGGTACTGGCTATGAAATTGGCGGTGTAAGTGTTATTAAAGGTGCTCGTAATTTAGATAATGCGAAACTTTTTGTTGATTGGGCGTTATCCAAAGAGGCGCAAGAATTAACTTGGCAAAAAGGTGAGGCGTATTCCATTTTAACCAACACCACCGCACAACAATCGCCTTATGCGTTAGATTTTAAATCTATTAATTTAATTAACTATGATTTTGATAAATACGGTGCGACTGATTTACGTAAACGCTTAATCACAAAATGGGTTGATGAAGTAAAATTAGCCAAATAATGATGTCACCAACGAAGTGATATGTCGCATATCGCTTCGTTTTTTACCTTATGCGAGGTTGTATGAACGCAAAAAAACTTTTCATAATTCATTCCGCTTATTTTTGGATTATTTTATCCTTATTGGCGTTTGCGCTCTTGCCTTCCAATGCACTTGATTACGGTTTGTTTGAAAGTACTTCAGATGAATATTTAGAGGCAATGGGCTGGGCTTCTTTCAATTTAACTTGGGCTTGGTTTCTGCCTGTTATTGTGTATGGAGCTTTGCCGTTATTGAGATTGCCACAGCAAACTCAAGCAAAAACAGAGCTATTTTTGACCGCACTTTCTGTACTGTTTATGTTTATCAGTGCGACGCTGTACAAAATTAGTATGGGCTATTCTGTGATTGTGTTGCTTGTGGGATATACCGCATTGGCGACGCTTTCATTGGCAAAACTGAAAGTAATGCAAGGGGATAAGTTCATTATCGCTTCTTTACTTTGCATTATTTTGTTGATTTTCTTCTTTATTGTTTATCCAACATTGGCGATTTTCGTTTCAATGTTTTATGACGGCGATACCTTTTCGCCACAGCAAGTGATGCGTATTTTAACGCAGAGCTATATTGTTCGGGTAATTACCAATTCTCTTTTCTTATCGGGCTTTGTGGGCGTCGTTTCGACTGTATTTGGTTTAGCCTTTGCGCTTTATACTACGCGTATCGCTCGTAGAACGGCATTTATCGGAAAAATTTTCTCTATTTTGCCAATTGTTACTCCACCATTTGTTGTGGGATTAGGGGTAACTTTAATGCTTGGCCGTTCTGGTTATGTAACCGAATTTTTAAGTGAATATTTTGGTTTTTCCAATCATAACTGGCTTTATGGTTTTAATGGGATTGCGATTGCGCAAATTCTCGCATTTGCTCCGATTTCTTTTATGATTTTAGACGGCGCATTGAAATCAGTTCATCCTTCTATTGAAGAAGCCTCTTATACGTTGCGCGCTAATCGTTATCAAACGTTCTATCAGATTATTTTTCCGTTACTGCGTCCAGCATTAGCAAATTCTTTCTTAATTGTATTTATTCAATCATTGGCGGACTTTAGTAATCCGTTAGTGTTGGGTGGAAGTTTTGATGTAATTGCCACACAAATTTATTTCTATATTGCGGGTTCACAACTTGATTATGCTTCAGCTAGTACTTTAGGTTCGATGTTGTTAATTTTCTCGTTGGCGATTTTTATCATTCAATACATTTGGATTGGTAACCGCTCTTATGTCACTGTTTCGGGGAAATCTTATCGTGGCGATGTGCAAGAACTGCCAAACGGCTTGAAATATACCATCATCGGTATGCTTGGCTTCTGGGTAATCTTTAATATGGCACTTTACGGTAGCATTTTCTATGGAAGTTTCACTGTAAACTGGGGCGTGGATTACACTTTAACCTTGAAAAACTATGCCATGTTATTCGGGCAAGGATTGAGCGATGGGGCGTGGCCGTCACTGATCAATACCTTAATTTATGCAGGTATTGCTGCACCATTAACCGCATTCTTTGGATTATTGATTGCCTATATTGTGGTGCGTAAAGATTTCCAAGGTAAAAAATCCCTTGAGTTCTTAACCATGCTTTGTTTTGCCGTGCCTGGGACTGTGGCAGGGGTATCTTATATTTTAGCGTTCAACAATGCGCCACTTTATATTACAGGTACGGGCATTATCGTGATTATTTCAATGGTAATGCGTGATTTACCAATTGGTATGCGAGCAGCGATTGCTGGTTTAGGACAGCTTGATAAATCTCTTGATGAAGCATCGCTTTCTTTAAAAGGGAGTTCGTGGAAAACATTGTGCTTTATCGTCTTGCCGTTATTAAAACCTGCGTTGCTTTCCGCGCTTGTGACTAGTTTCGTTCGTGCAATGACGACAGTAAGTGCAATTATATTCTTAGTGACTGCAGATACTCGCGTTGCTACCGCATATATTTTAAATCGTGTGGAAGATGGAGAATACGGTATTGCGATTGCATACGGTTCTATTTTAATTGTTGTGATGATGGCAATTATTTTGTTCTTCGACTGGATTGTAGGCGATACGCGTATCTCTCGTTCTAAAGCGAAAAAAATGAATTAACTCGTTAGTTGTAGGTAAAAATTATGAGTAATAATGATTTCTTAGTATTAAAAAATATCACAAAAGCATTTGGTAAAGCGGTCGTCATTGATAATTTAGATTTAACGATCAAACGTGGCACGATGGTAACATTGTTAGGGCCATCAGGCTGTGGTAAAACCACTGTATTACGTTTAGTGGCAGGGTTAGAAAATCCAACTTCAGGTCAAATTTTTATCGATGGCGAAGACGTAACAAAATCCTCTATTCAAAATCGAGATATTTGTATTGTCTTCCAATCTTATGCGCTTTTCCCGCATATGAGCATTGGCGATAACGTTGGCTACGGCTTAAAAATGCAGGGCGTTAGCAAAGAAGAACGAGCTAAACGTGTAAAAGAGGCTTTAGAGTTGGTGGATTTAGCAGGCTTTGAAGATCGTTTCGTGGATCAAATTTCGGGTGGGCAGCAACAACGTGTTGCATTGGCTCGTGCTTTGGTATTGAAACCAAAAGTCCTATTGTTTGATGAACCACTAAGTAATTTGGATGCAAACTTACGTCGTTCAATGCGTGAAAAAATCCGTGAATTGCAACAACGTTTAGGCATTACTTCACTGTATGTGACACATGACCAAACAGAGGCCTTTGCGGTATCTGATGAAGTTATCGTTATGCATAAAGGTAAAATTATGCAAAAAGCACCAGCGAAAGAGCTTTATTTACGACCAAATTCTCTGTTCTTAGCAAACTTTATGGGCGAATCCAGTATTTTCGATGGAAAATTAGAAAATGGTGTGGTGGATATTAATGGTTACTCTGTGCCTTTAAAAGATGCTGCACAGTTTAATTTACCCGATGGCGAATGTTTAGTAGGTATTCGCCCAGAAGCAATTTATCTTGCCGCAGAGGGCAGTGATGTTCAACGTTGTGAGATTAAAAGTGCGGTCTATATGGGCAACCATTGGGAAGTGGTCGCAAATTGGGCAGGAAAAGATTTATTGGTGAATTGTAAGCCAGAAGATTTTAATGCCGATTTAAAACAAGCTTATGTCAATTTATCTGATCACGGAATTTTCTTATTGAAGAAAGAGTAATCCAAGTATAAAAAAGTGCGGTAAAATTTTACCGCACTTTTATTGTTTCTATTATCGAATGCTTTGGTCAAAATAGTTAAATTAAATTTCCTACAAATTAAATTATAAAGTCATCATTAATATTTTTATGGAAAAGTGCGGTAAGATTTTACTGTGTTTTTTAGTTTGCTTTTATTCACTTATAAGAGTAGGCTAATGCCCATTTATTCCCCATTAAACATTAACAAACATAATAAGGAGTCTATATGAATACCAATTGGCGGAAAAACAAACGAATAAGTAAAAATATTTTTACATTATTCAAATCTAAATCAAAACATTGCACTCAAGAACTTTCTTATACATCATCTGCCTGCCTGCCTGCCTGCCTGCCTGCCTGCCTGCCTGCCTGCCTGCCTTAACAGTATCCTCCGTTCTCTTATTTTCAGCAAATAGTTTTGCACAAGATCCATCAACCGATCAATCTGCTAAAGTCCAAGAATTAGAAAAGCAAATAGCGAATTTAAAAACGCAAATTGAAACTGCATCTAATCTCTCTGAAACATTAAAAACAGAAATAAATAGTTTAAAAGAAAAGAAACTTAATCATATTAATTTAGAGAATGATAATGTGCTATTAGGCACTCCGCCAGCAGCAGTTAAAGGAAAGAAAGCGACGGCAATTGGACATGGTGCTCAAGCCGTTGCTGACCGTGCTACTGCGGTGGGAGATTCTGCAAGAGCTAGAGGAGCTGGGAGTTCGGCAATTGGATATAATACACTCGCCACGAAAGACAGTGCTGTTGCTTTGGGAAATCAAGCAACAGCTGAGGGTAATAGCTCGGTTGCGGTAGGGCATGGTTCTGAAGCTAAAGGAGATAAATCCACGGCATTAGGCTCAGCTTCCCACGCGCTAGGAGAGCTAACAATTGCTATAGGTTCTAATGCACGGGCAAATAATAAAAGTTCTATTGCTGTAGGGGAAGATGCTTTCGTTTCGGGAGATCGTTCTGTTGGTATAGGATATAACACGAAAATATTTGGTGATCAGTCTTATGTATTTGGAATGTCAGCTCGTGTTGGACAATATAATGCTAGAAGTAATAATTCTTTTGCATTAGGAAATTTAGCCTATGTTGGGGCACCACAAACTGATATTAATAATTCGGGATATCCATCTCAAGGAAGAAAGATTTTGCCTGAATATGAAATTATGATACCCAAAAGTACAGAAAAATATGACAGATCTATGGCAATAGGTGTTCGAGCCAAATCGTTTGGAGCTAATAATCTTGCTTTGGGACAAGCGGCTGAAGCTCACGGGGATTATTCAATGGCATTAGGCTCTGCTTCAACTTCACACGGTTTTTCTTCTATAGCAATAGGGAGAGAATCTGAGACTAATGAAAGATATGCAACGGCATTAGGCACATTTGCGGCTGCCAAGGCTGAATCATCGTTAGCATTAGGCAAACTGACAGTTGCAGATAAAACGGATGCGGTTGCATTGGGGAGTTATTCAAAAACTAACGTTGATGCGGGGGTATTTGGTTATGATCCTCTTGGAAAAACAAGCCCTGATGATTTATTGGTGGGGAATACGCCAGAAGAAACCAGTAAACTGAAAGAAGCCTATGAAAATTTTTCAAACGAAGAAAAGGATGTGAAAACCGTAAAAGATGCAGAAGATGCAATGCGTGTAGAAGTTGAAAAACGTAATGATCTTTTAGTCAAATGGGATAAAAATGAAGCCAATCTTAAAGAGGTTAAGGAAAAGTTAAAAACAGAAAAAAATGATGATAAAAAAGCTGAATTACAGCAAAAAGAAGCAGAATTTGAGCAAACTAAAAATCAGTTAAAAAGTGATTATGCTGCGCAAGCCCCTGATTATGAAGCAAAAAAAGAAGCTTTAAAAAATGCTCAAAATCAACTTCAAGCGGACAGAAAATTAGTTGGTAAAAAAATTGGTGCGTGGCAATCTACGGCGGCGGCAGTTTCTGTAGGGGATGCCGATAACGGTATTACTCGCCAAATTACCAATGTTGCCGCAGGTCGTGAAGATACTGACGCGGTAAATGTGGCACAGTTGAAAGCTTTGGAAAAAGCCCAAAAAGAAATTTCTGGGAAGATAAATCAAAATGATCAAACTATGCAACAACTTGATCGCAATGTCCAAACAAATACCCAAAGTATTCAATCGCTTGATCGCAATGTTCAAACAAATACCCAAAGCATTCAATCGCTTGATCGCAATGTTCAAACAAATACCAAAAGTATTCAATCGCTTGATCGCAATGTTCAAACAAATAGCCAAAGCATTCAATCGCTTGATCGTAATGTTCAAACAAATACCCAAAGTATTCAATCGCTTGATCGTAATGTTCAAACAAATACCCAAAGTATTCAATCGCTTGATCGCAATGTTCAAACAAATACCCAAAGTATTCAATCGCTTAATCGTAATGTTCAGAAAATAGATAAAGATTTACGTGCGGGTATTGCTGGAGCAATGGCTATTGGTGGGTTATATCAGGCTTCAGTTGCGGGAACAAAGACAATCTCAGCGAGCGTAGGGAGCTTTAAAAGTCAAAATGCGGTGGCGGTAGGCTATTCACGTTTATCTGATAAAGGAGCAATAGGCGTAAAATTTAATGCTTCATTAACATCCACTGGCGATGCTGGCGTTAGTGCAGGTATTGGATATACTTGGTAGTACACATTAAAAAGTGCGGTGAAATTTTATCGCACTTTTGTGATTAAAATTAAGGGGAATGCTTTTCCCCTTTCTTATTTCTGTTACTAAATCGCCCAACCGCCTGCATAGAATGCAACGAGTACGATTGCAATAATCAATGTACCTGCATTTAAGCGTTTAATATCGCCACTCACGATTCTTCCAATCACTAATGCTGCAAAACCTAACATAATACCTGTTACGATGTTGGCGGTAAGCACGATAAATACTGCGCAGATTAATCCGCTCATCGCACCAACGAAATCATCGAAATCTAATTTGCTTACATTGCTTAACATTAATAAACCAACGTACATTAATGCTGGGGCTGTGGCGTATCCAGGCACTAAGAAAGCTAATGGTTGGAAGAAAAGCATTAATAGGAATAACACCCCAACAACGATTGCAGTAATACCGGTTTTACCGCCTGCTGCTGTTCCTGCTGCTGACTCAATATAAACGGCAGCTGGTGCTGTACCGAATAAGCCTGAGAATAAGCTACTGATTGAGTCTGAAGTTAGGGCTTTACCGCCATTGATAATTTGACCGTCTTTATCAAGTAAGTCTGCTTGACCTGCAACTGCGCGAATAGTGCCCGTTGCATCAAATACGGCTGTCATCACTAAAGCAAATACGACAGGTAAGATTGCGGGTTGTAGTGCGCCCATAAAGTCTAATTGTAAGAAGAGAGAATTTTCACCAAAGGTTGGCATTTTGAAAATCTCTCCGCCAAATTTTACATTTGGATCAAAAATTAAACCTACGATAGTAATAGCAACGATTACCCATAAAATACCGCCTTTAATTTTCATTTTTTCAAGGCCGATAATGAGCGCCAAACCAATTAAGGACATCATGACTGGAAATGAGGTGAAATCGCCTAATTTTACTGGCAAGCCAGCTTGGTTGCTGACGACTAAACCAACGCCGTTTGCCGCAATTAAAAGTAAAAAGAGTCCGATACCAATGCCTGCTCCGTGAGCGATACTAGATGGTAAATTACGTAAGATCCATGCACGGATACCTGTGGCAGAAATTAAGGTAAACACAACCCCCATTAAGAATACTGCGCCTAGCGCAACAGGAATGGCGACCTTTTGACCGATTACTAAGCTAAATGCAGTGAAAGCTGTAAGAGAAATTGCACAACCAATTGCCATTGGTGCATTTGCCCATAAGCCGATTAAGATAGAGCCTAATCCTGCAACTAAACAGGTGGCAATAAAGACAGATTCCGCAGGAAAACCTGCAGCACCTAGCATATTGGGTACCACGATGACAGAATAAACCATTGCTAAGAACGTGGTTAAACCCGCGATAATTTCTTGACGAACAGTTGAGCCACGTTGCTTGAGCTCAAATGTTTTTTCTAAAGTTGGCATAGTGTTCCTTAAAGTTGAGTGAAAAATTGAAGTGAATAAGGTACGCTATTTTACATCATAAAAATGAGAAGTAAACGTTTGCGTGAGTTTTGTTTAGGATAAAGTGCGGTCAAAATTATGAATAGTTATGACATAATCTATTTGCTGATTTTCTCTACAAATGAGACTGCGAGTCAGCAGAAAAACTGCTATACTTGTCGCGTTTTTTAACTTGATAAAATGAAGGAAACAAAATGGCTGATTTTAATCAAATTTTAACGCCAGGCGATGTAGATGCTGGCATTATTAATGTAGTAAATGAAATTCCAGAAGGTAGCTGCCATAAAATCGAATGGAACCGTAAAGTTGCGGCATTCCAATTAGATCGTGTTGAGCCAGCAATTTTTGCAAAACCAACTAACTATGGTTTCATTCCACAAACTTTAGATGAAGATGGCGATGAGTTAGATGTGTTATTAATCACTCGCCAACCATTAGCAACAGGTGTATTCCTTGAAGCTAAAGTAATTGGTGTTATGAAATTTGTTGATGATGGCGAAGTGGATGACAAAATCGTTTGTGTTCCTGCAGATGATCGTGATACAGGAAATGCTTACAATTCATTAGCAGATTTACCAGCAAACTTAATTAAACAAATTGAGTTCCATTTCAATAACTATAAAGCGCTTAAGAAACCTGGTTCAACGAAAGTAACTCATTGGGGCGATGTAGAAGAAGCGAAAGAAGTGATTCGTGAGTCTATTAAACGTTGGAATGAGCGTTAATTAATAAGCACATTTGATTGTAAAAGTCCCTGATTCTTTGAGTCGGGGATTTTTTTATAGTAAATTTCAGGAATTTAGATAATAAAAAAAACACCTTTCAGTGCTCGGTTTATTTTTAATAAGTGGTGGGTCGTGAAGGATTCGAACCTTCGACCAACGGATTAAAAGTCCGCTGCTCTACCGACTGAGCTAACGACCCACTAATATCATTTTCGAAATGGTGCCCGAAGCCAGACTTGAACTGGCACGCCTCGAAAGGCGAGGGATTTTAAATCCCTTGTGTCTACCGATTCCACCACTCGGGCATATAGACAACTAACATTTGCGTATTATGGAGGCGTGTCCCGGAGTCGAACCGAGCTACATGGATTTGCAATCCAGTGCATAACCGCTTTGCTAACACGCCACGAATTGGAGCGGGAAACGAGGCTCGAACTCGCGACCCCGACCTTGGCAAGGTCGTGCTCTACCAACTGAGCTATTCCCGCATTCGCTGTTAGTGGTGCGCATTTTACGGAAATTCAGATAACTGTCAATTACAGATTTAAAAAAATTATCCAACCGTTTAAAAAAAGTTCATTTTGTTCAAATAAATCACAGAAAATGATGGAAAAATGGAATTTTATGTAATTTTCTAATTTCTACTTTTATCACTTTTTCCTTTGTGCCAAAATGCTAAACGTTTTTAGCACGTAAAGTGCGGTTGATTTTTTCATTATTTTTAGAGGATGTTATGACACAACAATATGCTATCGATACTTTATTAGCTCAAGCTGGCAATCGCAGTGATGAGCGTACGGGCGCGGTTTCTGCACCAATTTTTCTTTCTACGGCTTATGGTCATTGTGGTATCGGTGAAAGTACGGGATTTGATTACACACGTACCAAAAATCCAACTCGCACAGTATTAGAAGAAACGATAGCTAAATTAGAGAATGGAGATCGTGGTTTTGCGTTTTCTTCTGGTATGGCTGCAATTCAAGTTTTGATGACGCTTTTTACCGCCCCAGATGAATGGATTGTTTCTAGCGATGTGTATGGTGGTACTTATCGATTATTAGATTTTTCTTATAAAAATAACAATAGTGTAAAACCTGTTTATGTTAATACAGCATCTGCTTCAGAAATTGAGGCTGCCATTAACCCAAATACGAAAGCGATTTTTATTGAAACCCCATCAAATCCTTTAATGGAAGAATGTGATGTGGTTGAAATTGCAAAACTTGCGAAAAAACATAACTTAATGTTGATCGTGGATAATACGTTTCTAACGCCTGTGCTTTCTCGTCCGTTAGATTTAGGTGCGGATGTGGTAATTCACAGTGGAACTAAATATATTGCTGGTCATAATGATGCACTTGTTGGGTTGATTGTTGCGAAAGGACAAGCACTTTGTGATCGCATTGCTTATATTCAAAATGGTGCAGGTGCGGTGCTTTCTCCTTTTGATTCTTGGCTGACTATTCGCGGTATGAAGACCCTTTCTTTGCGTATGAAACGCCATCAAGAAAATGCACAAGCTATTGCGGAATTTTTAAGCGCTCAACCACAAGTGGAATCGGTGCTTTATCCAAATAAAGGTGGGATGTTGTCTTTCCGTTTGCAAGATGAAGATTGGGTTAATACGTTCTTAAAATCCATCAAATTGATTACTTTTGCAGAAAGTCTAGGCGGCACAGAAAGTTTTATTACTTATCCTGCCACTCAAACTCATATGGATATTCCAGAATCCGAGCGTGTAGCTCGTGGGATTACTAATACCTTGTTGCGTTTTTCAGTCGGTATTGAAAATGTAGAAGATATTAAAGCAGACTTATTACAGGCTTTTGCAAACTTAAAATAATTGGAGCAAACCATGAAAATTGCAATCTATAGCACTAAAAGCTATGACCGAAAATATATTGAGCTCATTAACGCGAAATATAATTTCGATTTAGAATTTTTTGATTTTATGTTGAACGAGAGCACCGCACGTTTGGCAGAGCATTGCGAAGTAGTATGTATTTTCGTGAATGATAATGGTAGCCGAAAAGTATTAGAAAAATTAGCCGCACTTGGCGTGAAAATCGTGGCTTTGCGCTGTGCGGGTTTCAATAATGTTGATTTAAAAGCCGCTCAAGAATTGGGCATTCAAGTTGTACGAGTTCCCGCTTATTCGCCTGAAGCAGTGGCAGAACATACCATTGGTTTGATGATGACACTGAACCGTCGAATTCATCGTGCTTATCAGCGTACCCGAGAAGCGAATTTCTCTCTTGAGGGGTTAATTGGTTTCAATATGCACGGACGCACGGTTGGCGTAATCGGAACAGGTAAAATTGGGATTGCGGTGATGCGAATTTTGAAAGGTTTTGGCATGAATATCTTGGCGTACGATCCTTTCAAAAATCCAGTGGTAGAAGAACTGGGTGGACAATACGTTGAATTGGATGAACTTTATGCTAAATCTCATGTGATTACGCTCCATTGCCCAGCAACGCCAGAAAACTATCATTTATTAAATCGCGAGGCTTTTGCCAAAATGAAAGATGGCGTAATGATCGTTAATACGAGTCGTGGCTCTTTGATTGATACTCAAGCCGCAATTGATGCGTTAAAACAGCGCAAAATCGGGGCGTTAGGTATGGATGTGTATGAGAATGAACGTGATTTGTTCTTTGAAGATAAGTCTAATGAAGTCATTCAAGATGATATTTTCCGCCGTTTATCTTCTTGCCATAATGTATTGCTGACAGGTCACCAAGCGTTTTTAACCGAAGAGGCACTAACCAATATTGCGGATGTGACTTTATCAAATGTTTATAAATTGAAATCGGGCAAAGTGTGTGAAAATATTGTTTTGCCGTCTTAGCTTTTGGCAATTAAAACGATTAGTTTACATTTTTTAAAACGGTGTTATTCTGCACCGCACTTGTAAGTTTAAAAAAAGCCCTTATATAGGGATTCCATTCACAAAATAAGGAAAACAAAATGAGCGAAGTATTACACATTAATGACGCAGATTTTGAAAGTGTTGTAGTTAATTCAGATATCCCCGTTTTATTAGACTTTTGGGCACCTTGGTGTGGTCCTTGCAAAATGATTGCTCCAGTGTTAGATGAACTTGCGCCTGAATTTGCTGGTAAAGTTAAAATCGTGAAAATGAATGTGGATGATAACCAAGCAACCCCAGCACAATTTGGTGTTCGTAGTATCCCAACATTATTATTGATTAAAAATGGTCAAGTTGTTGCAACTCAAGTTGGTGCATTACCAAAAACTCAATTGGCTAACTTCATTAACCAACATATTTAATCGTTGCTTAAAGCTATAAGTAACTTTAGCGCATTGATAAGATTGCCCCTTAATGGGGCAATTTTTTTGTCTAAAATTTTGATGAACGAGCTGATGAGAATCAAAGTACTTGCTCAAATTCTATATTTAAAGGAAAGGCTTTGGTTATCGTGTTGTAAATAAAACAACAGCGTAATGCATTTTGTGTGAGTTGTGTGAAGGTTTCATCGGTTAAATCTGATGAAATAAAAATTTTAATTTTTCCGTCATTAATGACAGGCTGCTCACTATAGCCGCGAACGCCAAGTAGGGTTAAAGGATTGGCTAGGTTGAGCCAAATTTTTCCTTCCATTTCTACAATATCGGCACGTTGTTGAGCAAAATGTGCTTTTACACTGCTCAAAATGCCACCTAAAATAGAAACAGCAAAATAATCCACCGCACTTTTTTGTAACGATTGGTTATCGAAATTGACTTGTGAATAGAGCGAAATGCTGTCATTCGGTGTGAATAATTTAATTTCTTCTCCGCGTAATACGGCTCGATATTTAGCGGTAAAACATTCACTTTCGGGTACGTTATACATAACGTTCCCTCAATATTGATTTTGCTTCATTTAATACCTTAAGTTTGGCTTCAATAATGTCAAATCCATTTAAAGGGCGGTTAGAAAAAGTGGCAAATCCACAATCTGGATTTAGCCAAATTTGCTCTGGTGGAAGATAATTTAAGGCTTTTTCTGCTCGTTGAACAATCTGATCTATGGTTTCTACCTCATCAGAACGAGGATTGATGACGCCTAAGCCTAAAATACATTTTTGTCTTAAGATTTCACTTTCTAATAACGAACTTAATTCTCCCGCTCTTGGCGTAGAAAATTCGAGCATTAAAATATCAGGTAATGCCGATTCAAATAAATCCACTAATGATGTATAGGGCCCGTGCAGTAATACGCTTTCATCTTTGCTCCAGTTGCCACGGCATACATGTAGTGCGGTTTTGATATTTTTATTTCTTGCATACTCAAAGATTTGAGTAATTAAACTTTTTGCAAAATGTAGTTCCGCAGCAAAATCTTGTTTTTCGCTTAACGCCGCACACATAAATGAACGTGTTTGATGATGGCTAAAAATAACTTCTGTCAAAACAGGCTCATCAAATTGAACTACGCTTACGCCTAGCTCACACAAATGATCAATTTCTTGCTTTAAGATAGCGACAACATCTTTTGCCATTTCTTCTTTTGATGAATAATGTTGCCCTGACACAGGCGAAAGCCACATGGAGCGAGCCATTAAGTAAGGTCCTGGCAAGGTTGCTTTAATTGGCTGCTTAGTTAGATTTTTCAGTAGTAGCATCTCATCTGCTACCAAAGATTGTTTGTAGCTAATTTTTCCCACGCAAATAGCATTTTTTATGGAAAGTGCGGGAACATCCAAGGTTTCTAGCATTGACTCAAAAATTTGCTTTTCTTTAATGTGATCGAGCATTTCACTCATGCTCATTAAGGTCGCGCCTTGAATTTTTTGTGCAATAAAAGAAAGGTAATTGTCGCGAAGTAATTCGCCACTCGTGATGATATCAATGCCAGTTCGTTGTTGAAGTTCGACAATTTGTTTTGTTTCTTGAATAACCAGTTGATTAAGTTCTGCTGTGGTTATTTTTCCGAGTGCATGTTTTTTACGCGCCATTAAAAGTGCTTGGCTGCGAGGCATAGAGCCTAAAAGGGAAGTAGTGAAAGGTTTCATAGAAAATCCACAATGATGGGCGTTTATTACACGCCCATCATGACATATTGATCTTAAAAGAATTTTAAATATTCATTGGCAGCTTGTAATTGACCAAAACCTTTTGTTCTGCCTGCAACCCAACGTTTTAATCCTTCCAAATCCATCATTTCTTTATGTTCTGGATTGTTGTAATCCATTTTGAACAAGGTTTCGGTGAATGCATTGAATTTGGTTTCATCTAATCCCACGCGTCCACTGAAAATACAATGGTCAAATGATGGTGTTTTTGCAAGTACTCGAACTGTTGCAGGATCGAGCGTGCCATCTTTTGTCCAACGTTCAAAGTTGAAATCTAACATCCATGTTGCCGCGACTTGGCGATCTTTTAATGCATTGGCTGCATCTAATTCACCGCCTACATGATCACCGTGCAAACCAACACCCACATCAAAGCGTTTTTCTACATAATCTTGACCAAATTCCAAGCCATGTTGATGTAAAAACTCGATAGGAATTAACCGCGCTTGTGGTGAATCAATTGCACCAAAAGCAATAGTTTTATTTTTTAAATCTTCAATCGATTGGATAGTTGGATCATTAACAACCAAATAGCTTTGACGATCTTGGTCGGTATCACGCATGGCACCATTTAAGGTTTTACCACCACTACGTAAGTAACCATCTAACCAAGCTAGAGGAGAGTTCCACGCTACATCAATTTCATTATTGAGTAACGCATCAACTTGTCCTTTGTAGTCTTTGAAATACACGGGTTCAATAGGGAAGCCCTCTTTTTCGAAAAAGTCTGCAATAATGCCCCAAATAACCGTCACT
Organism: Haemophilus haemolyticus M19501; assembly: GCF_000222025.1. GTDB lineage: Bacteria > Pseudomonadota > Gammaproteobacteria > Enterobacterales > Pasteurellaceae > Haemophilus > Haemophilus haemolyticus_G. Next base: position 96,223 of record NZ_AFQO01000003.1, read on the forward strand.
TGTGGAGCGTAGATTACCGCCCCGATTTTTAATTTCTCACTCATTTTTTACCGCACTTTATGGAATTTGTTGTCCTGTAATAGCTTTACCTAACCAAATATTTAGCACATCGACACTTGGCGCCATCACTTGGCTTGCTAATGCATCGCGTAAATAGCGTTCCATAGGCCCCATTTTGTTATAAGCTTTGCCACCGCCAATACGCATACCAATTTGAGCAAGAGTAATCGCATTTTCACTTGCAAGAATACGGGCAGCTAATAATTTAGCCAAGGCATCAGTATCCCCTTCTGTGGCTGCACGAGCCGCATCTCGCGTAGCACATACAGCAGCGTTTGTATTTGCATAGATTTTAGCTAAGTGAATTTGCACGGTTTCGATTTCAGCTAATGCAGTGCCAGATGTGTATTTACGCTGTGTTGAATGTTTAATTGCCTCAGTAAGTACGGCTTTACAGACGCCGCTATAGACAGCAGCCAAACCACAAATAAAGGCTGGCGCAATGCCACTAAATACTTGTTCTGCACCTGCGCCAACTTCGCCAATACGCCAGCTACGATCTAATGGCATATCGGTCATTCGCATAAAGCAAGAGACATTGCTACGCATACCTAAGCCATTCCAGCTATCGGCTTCAAAAGTTAAGCCTTGAGTACCAAGTGGAAGCACCCAGTTATCAATAGTTTCACCATTTTCCGAAGGCAAAAGCGCTAAATAATAAGAGGCATAATTGCCCGATGTCACCATGGATTTTAAGCCATTGAATACTGCATGTTCAGCATTAAATTGTGCGGTTGCATCGGTAATATAGAAGTGAGTCCCCGTGCCTAATTCACTATAGGCGAGTGCGGCAAAGGTTTGATTTTGAACAATATCAGAAAAGATTTTTTGTTTGAGTTGATCGCTGCCGAATAGATTTAAACAATTCACTGCAACGTTACTCATCATGTAACAGAGACCAGCAGAGGCTGAACTTTCAGCTAATGCCATACAGACTTCAGCGTGTTCTTTTAGGGTTAATCCCATTCCGCCGTATTCTTTTGGAATTAAAAGTGAAAACCAACCAGCTTTACCTAATTCCTTAAATGCCTGAATAGGAAATTCTTTTTTTTGATCGAGTTCGTCGGCGTAAGGCTCAATAAACTGTTCCGCTAACTTTCTCACCTGAGTATAGATTTGCGACATAATATATCCTTATTGTGTGTTGAGAAAAACTTTCTACGAGGCGGATATTATTATGCTCAGTTTCTTTTTTCTAGTATTTAATTCAAAATAATTTCAGTAATGTGACGTGGATCAAGAAAAAATCTGGCAAGCATTTTCCCATGTAACTTTTTTAATCAATTCAGCAGGTTCATTTCTTAAGGCGCAAAGAGCTTTAAAACTTTCCACAATACGTTCTGGTCGATTAGGTTGGCCTTGAAAACCAAATACAGGCATATCTGGACTGTCTGTTTCCAACACTAAGGCATCAAGCGGCAACTTCGCGATTGCTTGACGAGTTTTATTGGCGCGTTCATAAGTGATAGTGCCGCCAACCCCGATTTTATAACCTAAATCAACAAAGCGTTTTGCTTGATCGTAGCTTCCTGAAAAACCGTGTACCACGCCAAGTTTAGATAATGGAATACGTTTTAAAAAAGTAAAAATTTGATCATGGGTTTTTCGACTGTGAATATTGACCGGTAAATTAAATTGCTTTGCCAAATAAAGTTGGCTTTCAAAAAAATGACATTGTTTTGCCCAAAGTTTATCGGTGAGCAAATCGGGAATTGCGCGTTCCAAACCAATTTCTGCCACCGCCGTGCAATTTGCATCACGATTTTTTAAGGCTTGTTCTAACAGAATTAAATCATTTTCAGCGTGTTCTTTAATATAAAGAGGATGGAGCCCAAGCCCATAGCACAAATTATCAGGAAAAAGTGCGGTCATATTTTGGATTGTTTTAAAATCAGCTTCTTTCACCGCCACAATCAGTATTTTTTGCACATCGGCTTTCTTAGCATTATCAATAAGCTGTGACAACGGCTCCCCAGTAAATTGTTGGAGATAATCGAGATGCGTGTGAGTGTCGAAGAAAGGCATGAGCATTTTCCTTTAGGTCGATAAAAATGGCGGAATTTATCCGCCATTCACCATTATTCTACTGAAACCGATGTAATCACTACATCTTCAGTTGGAACATCTTGATGAAAGCCTTTATTGCCTGTTTTCACTTTTTTGATTTTATCCACAACATCCATACCTTCAACCACTTCACCAAATACCGCATAGCCCCATTCTTGAACGACTTCGCGACCAAACATTTCTTTTGAACGATAATTTAAGAAATCATTGTCTGCCACGTTAATGAAAAATTGTGCTGTCGCTGAATGTGGATCTGACGTGCGTGCCATTGCAATGGTTCCACGTTTGTTACTTAAACGATTGTTCGCTTCATTTTGGATTGGTGCGTTGGTTGCTTTTTCGCGCATACCGCTTTCCATACCACCACCTTGAATCATAAAGCCATCAATAACACGGTGAAAAATTGTGTTATTATAAAAACCTTCTTTGCAGTAATTTAAGAAGTTTTCTGCTGTAACTGGAGCTTTATCAAAATCCAATTTAATTTTAATGTCGCCAAAGTTTGTGTGTAACGTAACCATTTTGTTTTCCTTCTGAAAAATTAAGGGTCGTATTATTCCACAATCGAGGTAAAAGTGCTATAAAAGTGCGGTTTGTTTTTATTTCATTTTACGAGCTTAAAAATGCTAAAAATTTTCAATACCTTAACGAGAGAAAAAGAAATCTTTAAACCTATCCACGAAAATAAAGTGGGAATGTATGTTTGTGGCGTCACTGTTTATGATTTGTGCCATATCGGTCATGGACGCACTTTTGTGTGTTTTGATGTGATTGCTCGTTACTTACGTTCTTTGGGTTACGATTTAACTTATGTGCGCAATATTACGGACGTAGATGACAAAATTATTAAACGTGCGTTAGAAAACAAAGAAACCTGCGATCAACTTGTGGACCGCATGGTGCAAGAAATGTATAAAGATTTTGATGCACTTAATGTCTTACGCCCTGATTTTGAGCCTCGTGCGACTCATCATATTCCAGAAATTATTGAAATTGTGGAAAAATTGATTAAACGCGGACATGCTTATGTTGCGGATAATGGCGATGTGATGTTTGATGTGGAAAGTTTTAAAGAATACGGCAAATTATCTCGTCAAGATCTTGAGCAATTACAAGCTGGTGCACGTATTGAAATCAATGAAATCAAGAAAAATCCAATGGATTTCGTGCTTTGGAAAATGTCGAAAGAAAACGAGCCAAGTTGGGCTTCTCCTTGGGGCGCTGGTCGTCCAGGTTGGCATATTGAATGTTCTGCAATGAACTGCAAACAGCTTGGCGAACATTTTGATATTCACGGTGGTGGCTCTGATTTAATGTTCCCTCACCACGAAAATGAAATCGCGCAATCTTGCTGTGCGCATGGTGGCCAATATGTGAATTATTGGATCCATTCCGGCATGATTATGGTGGATAAAGAAAAAATGTCGAAATCCCTCGGCAATTTCTTCACAATTCGTGATGTATTAAACCACTACAATGCAGAAGCGGTACGTTATTTCTTACTAACGGCACAATATCGTAGCCAACTCAATTACAGTGAAGAAAACTTGAATTTAGCGCAAGGTGCGTTGGAACGTTTATACACGGCTTTACGCGGAACGGATCAAAGTGCGGTTGCTTTTGGCGGAGAAAATTTTGTGGAAGCCTTCCGTGAAGCAATGGATGATGATTTTAATACGCCAAATGCACTTTCTGTTTTATTCGAAATGGCGCGTGAAATTAACAAATTAAAAACAGAAGATGTTGAGAAAGCCAATGGACTTGCCGCGCGTTTGCGTGAATTGGGTGCGATTTTAGGATTACTTCAACAAGAACCGGAGAAATTCTTACAAGCAGGTTCTGACGATGATGAAGTAGCAAAAATTGAAGCGCTGATTAAACAACGCAATGAGGCCCGCGCTGCTAAAGATTGGTCTGCCGCAGATGCAGCGCGTAATGAGCTTACCGTTATGGGTATCGTATTAGAAGATGGGCCGAATGGAACAACTTGGCGTAAGCAATAAATTCAAATGTTAAATTAATTTCATTAAAAAGACTAAGTTCAGAATGTAATAGAACTTAGTCTTTTTATTTTTCATCATTTCTTAATATAGGATTTTAATGTTTGTTCCACTTCATAAATCCAATCCAACTCATGTTGAGTGAAACCCGCTTGAATGCGAGCATCGGTATTAATGACACCTTTAAAAATTACAATACGATATTTGTGTAAAAGCTCTGTAAAGCATTTCATCGCATCCAAACCCCGTTTTTTAGAAAGTGCGTGATACCAATGGTTGCCGATATACACATGGCCAATTTCATCGCACAAAATAATATCTAATATGTTCACTGCGGCAAAATCTTTACGTTGTGCGATTTTTTCTTGCAGAACAGGTGTTGCATCGAGGCCGCGTGCTTCTAATACACGAGGAACTAACGCCATTCGTTCCCAAATATCGTGCGCGGTGGCTTGCGCCATTTCCCATAATCCGGCATGGGCTTCAAAATCACCATATTGATAACCCAATGTTTTCAAATGTTCATTGACTAAGGAAAAATGCGTGCTTTCTTCACGAGCGACACGCAGCCAATCTTTCACAAAAGCCAAACCTTCACCAAGTTCTTCTTGTGCATTACGCCCGAATCGCCAAGCCGCATCTAAGCCTAAATTAATCGCATTAAACTCAATATGTGCGATAGCGTGCAATGTTGCTGCATAGCCTTCTTCTGTGGCAAAAGAACGTTTAGGCACATCTTTCGGTGCAACTAAGAGCGGTTTTTCAGGAAAAGCGGCAATATTATCTTGCGGCACAACTTCGGGAAAATCTTCTAATTTTATCAACTGAATTTGTGGCAGAAGATTATCGTAGAGATCATTAACTAAACGACATTTTTCTTGTGGATTAGCTGTTTTTAGTGCGGTTTCAACTTGTTGCCAAAATAGTGTAATAAGTGCGGTCATTTTTTCTCTCTTATTCGTTAAAACGGATTAAGCCTTCTTGTTGTGTTGTCGCGATTAATTGACCATCTTGCGAGAAAATTTGCCCGCGTGCTAAGCCACGGCCTCCAAAGGCATTATTGCTTTCAATTGCGTGCAAATGCCAGTGATTTAAATCAAACGGACGATGGAACCAAATACTATGATCAATGGTTGCGACTTTCATTCCTTTTTGTAAAAAGCCTTTTTCGTGCGGATGAAGAGCGGTCAAAATACAGTGAAAATCGGAAAAATAAGCCAATAAACATTGCTGAATTTTTATATCAAGCGGTGTTTCACCATTGGTTTTAAACCAAGAATATTGCTCGGCTGGCAATTTTGTCCCATTAAATGGGTTATTCAAATATTTGGTTCTCACCTCAAATGGACGCTCAGCTGCAAATTTTTCATTGAGTGGTTCTGGCAAGGTTTGAGCTACTTTTTGTAGCATCATATTTTCATCTGTAAAGTCTTCAGGCGCGCCAGCATTTGGCATCGTATTTTGATGTTCAAAACCTTTTTCCGGCACTTGGAAAGAAGCAGTTACATGGCAAATGGTATTTTTATGTTGAATGGCTTTTACGCGTAATGCAGAAAAGTTACGCCCTTCACGCAAGGTTTCCACATCGTAAATAATTGGATATTGGCTGTCTCCCGGAGCAAGAAAATAGGCATGACAAGAATGTAAAATGCGATCTTCAGGCGCGACCTGCATTGCTGCTGATAATGCTTGAGCCACAACTTGCCCACCAAATACTTGGCGAAAACCTAAATCTTGGCTTTCACCACGAAAGATTAAATCATCAATTTTTTCAAGTTTAAGAAGATGAATGAGGTTATTGAGAATATCTGACATATTGCTTTCCTTGAGGATAAGAAAAAGTGCGGTTATTTTAGCGGAGATTTTGGGGAATACCAAAGTTGGAAACAAAAAGCACGCATTAAAAAATACGTGCTATTGCTAGAGAATTAAATCAAAGATGTTTAACTCTTCTCTTCACTTCTTCCTGTTTTCCCGCATTAAATGGGCGGGCATCAGGGCTGCCTAGATAGCCACATACGCGGCGAGTGACAGATACTTTTGTGCTATCGTGATTGCCACATTTAGGGCAAACAAAACCTTTACTGGTACATTCAAACTCGCCAGTGAAACCACATTCATAACATTCGTCAATCGGTGTGTTTGTGCCGTAGTAAGGCACGCGATCGTAGCTATAATCCCATACATCTTCCAATGCTTTTAAGTTGTGTTGAATATTTGGATATTCTCCGTAGCAAATAAAACCGCCGCTGGCGAGTGGGGGATATGCCATTTCAAAATCCAGTTTGTCGTAAGGATTCACTTTCTTTTCTACATCTAAGTGGTAACTATTTGTGTAGTAGCCTTTATCCGTGACGCCTTCAATCACGCCAAATTTTTTGGTGTCTAGACGGCAGAATCGGTCGCATAAGTTTTCACTTGGCGTAGAGTAAAGGCTGAAGGCATAGCCTGTTTCTTTTTGCCAGCGTTTCACTGCCTCGCTAAGGTGGCGAACAATCGCAATGCCTTTTTCGCGTAATTGTTCATCATCAAAAATATGCCCTTTGTTATATAGCGCATTAATGGTTTCGTGAATACCGATATAGCCGAGTGAAATAGAGGCGCGTCCATTTTTGAAAATTTGTGCCACATTTTCATCCGCTTTTAACCGCACTCCGCATGCGCCTTCCATATAAAGAATGGGGGCAACGCGCGCTTTGGTATTTTCAAGGCGGGCAATACGTGTCATTAATGCTTTTTTCGCAATAGCTAAACGCTCATCTAAAGTGCGGTAGAAATCTTCTTCGTTTTTAGACTCCAACGCGATACGCGGTAAATTCAAACTCACCACGCCAAGATTATTACGCCCATCGTGAATTTCGTGGCCGTTTTCTTCGTATGCACCTAAAAAGCTACGGCATCCCATAGGGGCTTTAAAAGAGCCTGTGACTTTGACAACCTGATCGTAATTGAGAATATCTGGATACATACGTTTTGATGCACATTCCAATGCGAGTTGTTTAATATCGTAATTCGGATCGCCTTGAGTTTGGTTCAATCCTTTTTTGATGGTGAAAACGAGTTTTGGAAAGACTGGCGTTTTATGATTTTTTCCTAGTCCACGAATACGATTTTTTAAAATAGCTTGCTGAATTAAGCGGGATTGCCAGCTTGTACCTAAACCAAAACCAAAGGTCACAAATGGCGTTTGTCCGTTTGAAGTGTGCAATGTATTTACTTCATATTCTAAAGATTGGAAGGCATCGAAACATTCTTTTTCAATCAATGCTTTTGCATAACCTTCAACATCAGGCACATTCCATTCTTGGGCATGTTTGAGGTGTTTTTCGTAACTGATTTGTACATAAGGGGAAAGTACTTCATCAATGCGATTAATGGTTGTGCCACCGTAAATATGGCTGGCGACTTGGGCGATAATTTGTGCTGTCACTGCTGTTGCGGTGCCAATGGATTTAGGGGGTTCGATTTCCGCATTACCCATTTTGAAACCACGAGAAAGCATCCCTTCTAAATCAACTAACATACAGTTAAACATTGGAAAGAATGGCGCGTAATCTAAATCGTGATAATGAATTTCACCTTTTTCGTGAGCCTCTACCACATCGCGTGGAAGAATATGGTGCTTGGCATAATGTTTTGCCACAATTCCAGCAAGCAAATCACGTTGCGTTGGGATCACTTTCGCGTCTTTATTGGCGTTTTCATTAAGTAATTCTACGTTGCTTTGTTCAATCAAACCTTCAATTTCTTTTGTTAGCTGGCTACGTTTTTCTCGCGCTAAATCACGATCATGACGATATTCGATATACGCACGAGCAACCTCAGGATAACGACTTGCCATCAATTTATCTTCAACGATTTTTTGAATCTGATTAATATCAATCTCGCCTTGATGATGGGTGAAAATCTCATTTCCTACTTCTTGCCCAATTTGGTGGCAATAAAATTCATCGGAAATATTGACCGCACTTGCGGCTTTTTTAATGGCATTGATGATACGTTGAATCTCAAACTCCGCACGAGAATCATCGCGCTTGATGACCCCAAAGTTACTCATGATATAGCTCCAATATATAGTGTTTTTGAAATGCGGACTGCACTATATATAGATCTAAAAAGATAATCAACACATAATATGTAGTGTTTTTAGGGGTTTTATTGCAAGAGAATTTTGTTAAAGATTGATTTTATTAGAAAAATATCAAATTAAGTTGTTGAGAACTTTTCTCAAACATTTTTTGATTTTGTGAGCGAGATCAAAGTTTTTATTTTTTAAATGGAGAGTGTGAACAATAAAATTAATCATATAATTTTTATGCTTGAGCTTGGTAAAGGTTTTGCCCTTGTGTATCGTCAAGGCCATATTCGTAAGGAAACCTGAGATTTTTTTATCGATCTAGTTTTCTATACCCATATTCTGAAATGCTTTGTAACTGTTGAACTGAAAAACTGACTCATCAAGATATTGGGCAGCTGGATATGTATGTGCGAATGTATGATGATTTGAAAAAGCTTCCAAATACTACCCAAACCATTAGTTTGCTGCTTTGCATTGCAAACGGTCGGTGAAGTGGAATTTTTGTTGTTTGATTTGAGATAGTAAGATTTTTTCTAAAAAACACCGCTTGTATTATGCTTACAAGCGGTGGGATTTTAAGAGAAATCAGCTATCTGAATATACGTTTTACATCGCAAGTTTCTCCATTTTGAAAGATAAGTTTGTTATCGTAAGAATATTGCTCGTAAGATAACACTGCTTCATCTCCTCGAGCATATTCATGACAGAATTTAGTTTCAATATAAGTTCCATCAGTAGTACGATACAAATCGGAATCCAATCTTGTTATTTCAACTTTATAAAATTCAGCTATGGCAATGGCAGGAATTGCTAATAAACCTAAACATAATAATTTGTTTTTATAGAACATTTTAATTCTCCATTATTCTTGATAATTAATCCATTGTGCCTGCCTATTGATGTAGCCAGTATGCCCATTGTAAGTAATTTTTGTTACGCCATTTTTAAAAGCACCCCATATAACATTATCTAATGTTGGTGAAATCACCCAAGCTCCGTTTTTATCAATAAAACCCCATTTGCCACCTTGACAGTTGTTACCGTACCCTGTTTCAGAGACAGCAGCTAAGCCTTCGCTGAAATACCATACGCAGGAAAATTTAGGATAAATTTGATACTGGCCATTTGTATTAATATAGCCCCATTTTCCATCCGTTGTTTTCACTGCGGCCAAACCATCATAGAAATCAGCGGCATAAGCCCATTGTGGTTTTATTATGAATTGTCCATCTTGATTGATATGCCCCCACAATGCGCCATCTTGATATTTCGCTAAGTCATAACGGAATTTTTTGCCTTTTGCTCTTGCTTTAATCGCATCGACTTCGGCTTTACGCTGTTTGGCTTCTTCGTTTAAACGTGCTTGTTCTTGTGCTTTTGCTTCAGCATCTAATTTGGCTTTTTCTTGGGCAAGTGTTCTCGCCTTTGCTTCCTCCAAAGCGATTTGCTTTGCTTGAGCTTTTGCTTGTGCTTCTAATTTCGCTTTTTCTAATGCGACTTTGTCAGCTTTATCTTTCTCGTTTTGTTGTTTCATCAACGCACGAGAACGTTCGCAAGCCTTTAATTCGCTTTGTTTGCACCCCTCTTCATAATAGAACGCGGCTTTTTCTAAATCAGTTTGGCTCTCATAAATTTCCCCTAATTTATAGGCGGCTTGTCCATTTTTCTGATTAGCAGATTTTTCTAAAAAAGTGACCGCTTTTTCTCTGTTTCCTTCCTCAAGTAATAAAGTAGCAAAGTTGAATTGTGATTCTGCATCGCCATAATTTGCTGCCTTTTCACAGAAAGAAATTGAAAGAGCACGCATTGCCTCATCATTGATTAAGGTTTTACATTGTTCTGCATTTTCATCAGAGCAAGCAGTTAATAATAGTGGAGAAAGCAAAAGAAATGCTTTTAATTTATTTCGTTTCACTTATTTTCCTCTCTTATTCTTATCTACTTCTAAAGGTAATCTATCAGAAGAGTTTGTTTTAGAACGTAATTCGTTAAGTTTTCCTTCTAATTTAGAATTATTACCTTTTAGTTCAGAAATATAATTTTGTTGATTGGTTATTGTATTGGTTTTCTCTGTTATTTTTGTCTCAAGATCTGAAGATTGAAGTCCCATCCAAATAAGCAATATTGATAAAACAATCACAATAAATCCCAAAATACCTGATAAAATAATCCAACTTGGTTTGGTTACTTTTTGGGGTGGAAGCATCACATTATCCGTTGCAGATTTAATTACAGATGATATTTTTGAACTGAATTCGGTTAGTTTTGTATCTAAACGCTGATCTATTCGTTGATCTATTGCAGGAGAAACTTCCGAAATAATACCCTTTGCAAATTTTGAAAGCTTAATTTGACCTAAACCAGCTAACTCAAGCAGTTTATTTTTTTCTTCCTCAATTTTATTAACTTGTTGTTGGAAGAGAGCTTCTTGCTCTTGAACTTTCTTATTGATAATCTGCTCTTGCTCTTCATTTAAGCGTTTAATTTCATTTATTGCATCCTGATATTTCTTGCTTAACTCTTGAATATAAGAGTGTAAATAATGAATTTCAGATTTATAAGGCGAAACAAAGACATCTAAACTAAATAATTGCGCTGACGAAATCTGTAATCGTTTCATCTTGCGTACTTGTGCAGAAATATGTTCACTTTCTGTAAAGAAAATATCTTTATATTGATAATATAATCCGCTTGCTATCAAGTATTCTGCCACTCTTAACACTTCATCTTTTTGGCAGTGAATAAATAAAAAATCAGATGGAGGTGTTTTAGTAATGCTATTTTTAACTGGTGCAACAAGTTGAATTTTATCTAATGCTTTGGGAGCTTCAAATGTTTTACCTGTAATACTGGTATGATAAGCCTTTTTCTCGTTGTCAATAAAGTGAGTCATTTGATAAATACTTAATTGACGAAGACCAGAAAAAATATCTTTTATGCTGTTAGGCGAAAATGAAGCATTAGCCGTTTCAATAAAGCTACCAAAATAAGTGCCAGCACGGCTTTGCCCTTGCTCATAAATAGAAAAGTATTCCGCAAAGCCCAAAATCGTTGCATTTTGTTCAATACGACTGACTAACGCATATAAAGGCTCGTTATCATCCGATTTAGGAGAAGGCAAACAGCCTCCTAAATCTTGTGCTAACTCAAAAGCTGTTTTGCCTAATTTAAGTTGTTCATCAATTCCATCACTCGTGAATTGGCGACCCGCTGGGGTTCCCACTAATCCCCAGCCTAAGTATTGTTTAAAATTTTGTTCTTGTGCCATTATGCTTTTCCACTAAACCAACGCTTAAATTTGTCCCAACAATTTAGTTCTTTTACGGGTGAAACCCCCATACCTTCTTTATATAACCAATTAAAGAATTTCTCTGGACACTCTTTATCAAATTCCGTTAATAAATCTGAATTGACCGAAAATTTACCCATTCGATAAAAAATAGTTTTATTATTTGGCGATTCATTAAAGAAACTATTTGCAAAAGCTGGAATTTTTTCTAATGCATAAAGCATAGGATCGTAACTATTATGTTCAACCGCCGCCATATCGCCAGCAAAGATTTTATCCGCTTTAGAAAGCAGTAAAGCTTTTGGAAATTGCTTATCTTGACTGCTTTGAATATATTGAATTTTGGTAAAGACTTCGCTCAGTACATTCATTTGTGGAATTTTGCCGTTATCTGATAAGGATTGATCGTAAACAAAGGCAATTTTGGTTTTTACATTTGACTCTAAAATAGCAGTTAAATAATTTGGCAACATACCCGATTTATTTTTATCTCGACTATGGAATGCTTCTTCTGAATGTTCGCCTGAAGCATCTACAAACACGATCTCAATCGGTGGCTTAGATTTATCCGTTGGCGTAAAAGAAATATGCATTTCAAAGTATTGTTTGGTATCAGTACTGGTTAATTTTTTCGTACCAACAATGCCATTAAACCTATCTTGTAATTGATAGAATAATTCTTCTTCACTTTCAGTCGTCCTGTCGGTTTGTAGGTAGACCACGCCACCAATATAATTTTTCATATAGTGAAGTACGCTACCAATAATCCATGTTTTACCCGAAGCTGGGCTACCAAAGAATAAAACATAGTGTTTGTTATCTGCATTTTCATTCAACGCTTTAACACGTTCATGATATTCTTCATCAGATAATTCTTTCACTTCACGTTTATCCAATTTTGCCTGTTTATTGATTGGTGTATGCGTGTAGTTTGAATTAAATTCTGGTAATGGCTCAAAAGTGGCAAATTCATTTTTTTCGATGACAGGTTCTTCCGTTACGAAATCAGGCGGTGGATTTTCTTCCTTAATTTGCAAATCGGCTTTTTCTAAATCAATTGTAGAAGTTGGCTCTTCCGTTGGTTGTTCTATTGTTTGCTCTACGGCTTCAAATGGATTCTTTAACATACCGCCTCCTACATTGAACGACCAGAATGAATTACTTGTGCAGGTTCTTTTTCGTTACGACCGAAGAACACGAGTAAACTTAATACTACCGCCCAGTCGATAAAGAAACACACAATTACAAATAGGAATGCAATAAATGGTTCATTGGTAAATGCAGACTTAAATGAAAATGCAATTTTTCCTACTTCTTGGTTTTCAGAAACCACGTTTTCAAAATTAAATTTAGTTTTATCCTCGTCTTTGAGAGCTTCTTTTGTATTTGTAATAATAGTATTAATTGTACTTACGGTATCTAAATTCATTTGTTTAGCCTGTTTATTAAAGTTATCAGATGCACCAACTGAGATGAATTTTTCTAACAAACGATTAATACTTTCCATTGTTTTTCGCGCTTTTTCGTTATTTTCTTTACGAATATCAAATGTTGCTCGATGATTCTCTGTAACAAATTTCTTATATGCAGATTGCTCAATAATAGCTTTATATCGTTTTGCTAATTGTTCTGGCGTTTGTCCATTTGTACCAAAGTTGGTAATTTTGCCATCTAACATACTTTCAATTTCAGCAATTAATTCTAAAGCACGTTTACCTAAACCAGGACGAGCAGGATCGGTAATTTGGCTGACTAATTGTTGAGTTAAATCATCAATTTTATTCCGTTTTTGACTGACTTCTGGATCGTAATTATCAAGTGCTTTATTCGAAGCGCTTAGCACTTTGTTCAACTCTTCTCTATGTTGATTTAATTCATTTACATAAAGTTGGCTTTCTTGGTAGTTGGTGTAGATTGCATTAAAATTTCCTGTAAAAGAAAATAGTGAAAAGCAAAAGTAGGCAATCAAAAAGCCTAAAACAGGCAGATTATTTAGACGACGGTTACCGATTAAGATGGTAAAACCATATAATAGCATTGTGATTGCGGCAGAAAATCCCCAAGCAATTTCTGCACCAAATAAATCTTTAAATCCGTTACCCGTTTCCCAGAAACTAATCGCCATAAAAACAAATAAAGGAATATGTACCCAGCCAGGCAGTTTTTTTGTTGTTGGTTTCATTATGTAAGACCTCAAAAATATCGATGTAAAATTGAGTATAAATCATACCAATAATGAGCAAAAAAAAACAATCCAATCTCAGATTGTAAATTTTACATATAAAAAAACCGCTTGTAGGAAAATACTACAAGCGGTGAAATTTTGAGATTATTTTGCAAGATTTAAGTCTTGATGCTTTTTATGCTTTAGCTTTTTTTGCCAAAATGCGGTTTTCACATTCTGCGGCTGCAGTTGCGTTCCAAATCCCCGCTAAAGTAAGGATGCCCACAGTCACTATAATCACACCGATGATATAAGAAGATGTGTAAGTACCGTTTTCTTTATGCCATTCAATGTTTTTCGCCACCATTTTGCCTTCAGGGCTTTTGTGAAGGGTTATGCACGCTCAAAGTCGTGTTCTTCTTCGATAAAGGCTGGGCAATGATTTTAGCAACAAATTCAACAAACGCATTAAATGCACTCATAGAGAGCTCATTGAGAGTAGTAAAAAGGAATGAAATTATTGCATATTTATTGATGGATATAAAAAACGGTCGAAAAACCGACCGCTCTTTAGACAAAATATAAATTAAGCTGCCACCATTACCATCGCTGGTCGAATGACTCGACCATTTAAGGTATAGCCTTTTTGTAATACGACGCTAATTTGATTGCTTTCAAAGCCTTTAGCGGGCTGCATTGAAATGGCTTGATGTAAGTCAGGATTAAATGCTTCACCGACAACCCCCACAGCTTCCACGCCAAAACGACCAACGGTTGAAACTAATTCTTTTAAAGTGAGTTCAACACCGTCAAATAAGGCTTTTACACTTTCATCTTCTTTATTTGCTGGAGTGGCAAGGGCACGCTCTAGATTATCGATAGTATTCAAAATGTCTTTTGAGAATTTTTCCAATGCGAATTTATGTGCTTTTTCTACGTCTTGTTCAGTTCGACGACGAAGATTTTCAATTTCAGCACGAGAGCGAAGTAAAATATCCTGTTCTTTGTTTGCCGCTTCTTCAATTTGAGTTTTTAGCTGCTCTTCAAGTTCTTGTACTCGGGCAATTGCTTCTTCTAAAGGATCAAGTTCTTGAGAAGGATCTGCTTGTTGTGCTTCTTCCAGAACGACTTCTTCTTGCTTTTCTACTTCTGGGGTTTCAACTTTTTGTTCTTGTTCTGACATTTTTTTCTCCGTAAAACAAAATTGATTAATCGTAATTGGGCATAGTGTAACAAAAAACGATATAATGACGAAAATGTTAAATTCAAGTGCGGTCATTTTATGAATCATTTATATCGTTCCTTTAAAACCATTGCTCTTGTAGGTAAACCTCGCAATGATATTAACTTACAAATGCATAAAAACTTATTTCATTGGTTAATGGAACGTGGTTATCAAGTGTTGGTGGAAAAAGAAGTCGCCGTAACACTTGAGTTACCTTTTGAACATCTTGCTACGTTAGAAGAAATAGGTCGCCGAGCCCAATTAGCCATTGTGATTGGTGGAGACGGCAATATGTTAGGGCGCGCTCGCGTATTAGCAAAATATGATATTCCATTGATTGGTATTAATCGTGGTAATTTGGGATTTTTAACGGATATTGACCCGAAAAATGCCTATTCCCAGCTTGAAGCTTGTTTAGAACGTGGCGAATTTTTTGTGGAAGAACGTTTTTTATTGGAAGCAAAAATTGAGCGTGCAGGTGAAATTGTATCGACAGGTAATGCAGTGAATGAGGCGGTTATCCACCCTGCAAAAATTGCACATATGATCGATTTTCATGTATATATCAATGATAAGTTTGCTTTTTCACAACGTTCTGATGGATTAATTGTTTCTACTCCGACAGGCTCAACGGCTTATTCTCTTTCTTCTGGAGGGCCTATTTTAACTCCAAATCTCAATGCAATTGCTTTGGTGCCAATGTTCCCTCATACATTAACTTCTCGTCCTCTTGTTGTTGATGGTGATAGCAAAATATCGATTCGTTTTGCTGAACATAATACATCTCAATTGGAAGTGGGCTGTGATAGTCAAATAGCCTTGCCTTTTACGCCTGATGACGTGGTTCATATTCAAAAAAGTGAGCATAAACTTCGATTGCTTCATCTAAAAAATTATAATTATTACAATGTATTAAGTAGCAAATTAGGTTGGTTGAAATCATTTTAATTTTTATAAAAAAGCATAGTAGGAACGCATCATTAAAATACTGTAAAAAAATCCTTTACTGTAAATTAAATCAGTTATATGATATTAATATACAGTTAAAGGATTTTGCTATGCTTACTCAACTTACTATCAATAATTTTGCGATTGTTCGCCAGCTTGATATCGAATTGGCGAAAGGAATGTCTGTCATTACAGGGGAAACTGGTGCTGGAAAATCTATCGCCATTGATGCTTTAGGTTTATGTTTCGGACAGAGAGTGGAAACCTCAATGGTGCGTGAAGGGCAAGAACGTGCCGAAATTTGTGCAACTTTCCAACTAGAATCGCAGAACCCTGCTTATCAATGGTTGAATGATCAAGAATTACAAGATCCTGATAATCCCACTGAGTGTATTTTGCGTCGTGTGATTAATGCAGACGGACGTTCTAAGGCTTTTATTAATAGTACACCAGTATCCGCTTCCCAATTAAAAGAAATTGCTCAATATCTCGTTCATATTAATGGGCAGCACGCTTCTCAATTATTGCTAAAAAATGACTATCAGCTTCAGTTAGTTGATAATTTTGCCGCACATTCAGAACTGCTTACAAAAATGCGTGAAGATTATCAGGCATGGAAAAATCTGCAAAATCAAGTAAAAAACTTTCAACAGAAAGTAGCAGAAAATGAAGCGCGTAAACAACTTTTACAGTATCAAGTGGATGAACTGGATGAATTTAATCTTCGACCAAATGAATATTTGGAATTAGAAGATGAACAACGTCGTTTATCTAGCAGCGAACAGCTAACTCAACTTTCCCAATCTGCACTGCAAATTTTAAGTGAAAATGACACGGTAAATATCGATAACTTGCTTTATCGTGCGACACAATATATTGATGAATTAGCTGAACTTGATCCGCAATATGCTGAAGTGCAAAGTATGTTGAATGATGCGTTGATTCAAGTGCAAGAAGCAACCAGTGAAGTGCGAAATTTATCGAGTAATATCGAGCAAGATCCTCAACTTTTACAGGAAATTGAACAGCGAATTAGTCAGGCTTTACAACTTGCTCGTAAACATCAAGTTAAACCTGAAGATCTTGTGGAACATCACAAAAAATTAAAAGCAGAATTAACCGCACTTTTAGATTTTTCTGAAAGTGAAGAAATGTTGATTGAGCAAGAAAAACTCGCATTTGAACAAATGCAAGCAACGGCTAAAGCATTAACAGCAAGTCGTCAGCAATCTGCAGCTCGCTTAGCGCAGAATGTCACGCAGTCGATAAAACAACTTGCAATGGAAAATGCTGAATTTTATGTAGAGTTGAATACGGATTTAGATAAAGTAGGATCAAACGGTGCGGATAATGTGATTTTCACTTTGCGCAGTAATTTAGGACAACAACCTCAGCCATTAGCTAAAATTGCCTCTGGTGGTGAGCTTTCTCGTATTTCTTTGGCGATTCAAGTTTTAACTTCTGATCAATCGGCTATTCCAACGTTAATTTTCGATGAAGTGGACGTGGGTATTAGCGGAAAAACAGCAAGTGTTGTTGGAAAACTTTTACGTCAATTAAGTGAACGCTGCCAAGTATTATGCGTAACTCACTTGCCACAGGTTGCTTGTCATGGCCATCATCAGTTCAATGTAGAAAAATTTACTGTGGATAATAAAACTGAAACACAAATGACCGCACTTTCACAAGCTGAACGTGTACCGGCCTTGGCAAGACTCTTGGGAGGAAGTGAAATTACAGAATTAGCCTTAGCCAATGCTCAGGAAATGCTAGATTTAGTTCATTAAAAATGGGATTTAATTACTATTTTATGAATTAAATAACTTATCCCAAAATGCTTGAATAAATGACCGCTCTTTGACAAATTCACTTTCATCTACAACAGGGGATTTGCCAATCAAATTTAAATGGTGAATAGCATTGCGTAAATCAACATAACATTGTTTTAATGTGTCGCAATCTGTTTGGCTAATAATTTTAGCCTCTGCCATATCATCGAAAATACGTACGTTGTCTGACCATTTTGTCAGTTGTGGGTTTTGTGGAGCATTGGCAAGCATTAAATATTGAGCAATAAATTCAATATCAGTGATACCACCGCGATCTGTTTTAAGATTAAATTCACCATCTTTTGAATGGGACAAATGCGTGAACATTTTTCCTCGCATTTCCACAACATCTCGCTTTAATTGCTCAATATCTCGTGATGCAGAAAGTACTTGCTGGCGGATATGCTCAAATTTAGCTTTAAGAGATGATTCACCAAAAACAGGGTGAGCACGCACAAGCGCTTGTTTTTCCCATGTCCAAGCTTCATTTAATTGGTAATGGGCAAATGCCGAAAGAGAGCAGCCAATTAAGCCAGCATCGCCAGAAGGGCGTAGGCGCATATCTGCCTCATAAAGTACGCCAGCGGAAGTATTTATGCTGAAAATACTTACAATCTTTTGTGCCAAACGCAGGTAAAATTGATTGCTATCAATCACTTTTTTGCCACCTGTTGTTTGACTTTCTACGGCATCGTACAAAAATACGAGGTCTAAATCGGATTTATAACCGAGTTCAATGCCACCCAGTTTCCCATAACCAATCACTAAAAATCCTTTTTCGTTATTTTGTAAATGTTCAGGTACACCAAATCTAGACGAAACTTGTTTCCAAGCTATATTCACAACGACTTCAATAATCGCTTCGGCAAGATAGGTTAAATGATCGCTCACTTTCATCACCGGTAATGCTCCCAAAATATCTGCCGCGGCCACTTTTAATAGGGTTGCTTGTTTAAATTGACGTAAAGCATCAATAAGCTGTTCTTCATCATCAGGTGGTAAACGAAGTAAATATTGGTGTAACTCTGCAGGATATAGGGTAAATGGTAACGGATGGCGTAGTGCTTCTGTATTAAGTAATTCATCTAATAAGATAGGGTGGCGAGCCAGTTGTTCTGAAATAAGTTGAGACTGCGCACAAAGTTCAATAACTTGCTGAAGGGCGCGAGGATTTTCCAATAATAATTCTAAATAAGTCGTGCGACTCGAAATTTTTTCAATAATGTTCAGAATCCGTGGAAGCAAAGTGCGGTAATTTTCTTGAGCAAAAATAAGAGTAAATATCGCTGGCATTAAATGACTTAATACATCACGCCCACGTGAACCTATAATTCTGTGATTTAGGTTATTTTTGAATTGAACAAGTTGTTCTAAAATTTCATTAATATGATTTTCCGATACACTACTCTCTAATAATGTCTGTTCAATATCCTCAAAATCTGATTCTAAAAAATCTTGCCATTGGCTATCCGTTGGCGAGGGTTCATTTTGTTCATTACCGATTAATTGAGTAAATACAGCCCGCACTTTTTCTTGTTTTTGTTGTAAAGTGCGGTAAAAATCGTCCCAATTTTCTATTGGATAATGTTTTTCAATGGTTTGATTATTGTCATTTAAACAGGTAAATGTTTTACATGCCTCGACTAAACGAATTTGATCTATTTCATCGGTTGGTAGTGTTTGAGTTTGTTGATCGTTTATAGCTTGTAGAATATTTTCTACGCGGCGTAAAAAAATATAACTTTCGCGTAAATCGTGGAATTGTTGCTCGGTAATTAATCCTAGTTTGGTAATTTCAGGCAAGATCTTTAAGAGTGAATGTTGTTGTAGATTGATTTCTCGCCCGCCTCGAATGAGTTGAAAAACTTGCACGATAAATTCGACTTCACGAATTCCACCTGCCCCCAGTTTAATATTATCTTTCAAACTACGACGGCGTACTTCTCGCTCAATTTTGCCTTTCATTTCGCGTAAAGATTGAATCACACTAAAGTCAATATAGCGACGATACACAAAGGGGCGTAACATTTTTTGCAATTTAGGTACGTTGGGATCCTTTGTTTGTGCGCCCAATATTCGCCCTTTAATCATTGCATAGCGTTCCCAATCTCGACCTTGATCTTGATAATATTGTTCCATTGCCGCAAAGCTGAGAACAAGCGCACCACTGTCGCCAAATGGACGCAAGCGCATATCGGTTCGATACACAAAACCATCAGAGGTAAATTCATCTAAGGCAGAAATAAGGCGTTGGCCTAAACGCGTAAAAAATTTTCCATTATCCACAGAACGTCGAGCATTCGTATTCTCAACGGACGTTTCCCCTTGTGATGGATAAGTGAAAATTAAATCAATATCTGAGGAAAAATTGAGTTCAAAACCGCCTAGTTTTCCCATTCCTAGGATATAAAGCTGCTGCGGATTACCTTGTTCATCCATTGGCGTGCCCATCTCCGCACAGGCTTGATGATAAAGCCAATCGCGGGCAGCGATAATTAAACTTTCTGCAAGTTGTGAAAGCTGAACAAAAATTTTCTCAACAGTCGCAAGATTCAAACTTTGACAAAAACTTAATTTTGCCATTTCAATGTTACGGAATTGACGTAATATTTGATAGAGTGCTGTTTCGTTATGCACATTGGCTAATTCACTATTCAAACGTTCAATATAGGCAGAGCAATCTGCAAAACAGGGCGCTTTATCCCACCATTGTTTCACTAAGTGCGGGTATTTTTGCAAGACTTTTTCCACAAAGTCAGACATTGCCATAGCATAGCCTAATTGATAAACAGGCAGTTCAGGGTGATTTGAATTTTGTTGAATGGCTTCGTGAATTTTTTCTGGGGAAAGTTCTGGAAAAGATTGGCACAGGATTGTGCCAAGATATTGTAATTTTTGTTCAATGAGGGCAGAAAGTGCGGTCATTTTTTCTAACCTTTTTGATAAGAATCTAAGTGACGTAATACGGTTTCTTTCGCTTGTTGAGGTTGCAAACTATCAAGCCATTGTATTGGCGTTTTCCAACCTCGTAGCCAAGTGAGTTGGCGTTTAGCTAGCTGGCGCGTTGCGCAAATACCACGGAAAATCATTTCCTCGTGATCGTAATCGCCTTGCAAATATTCCCACATTTGACGATAGCCCACACAGCGAATTGACGGTAGATTAATATTTAAATCACCACGCGCATAAAGTTTTTCTACCTCTTCTTGAAAGCCCAGTTCAATCATTTTATGAAAGCGTTGTTTAATGCGGTCATGTAAAATATGACGATCTTGCGGCGCAATTGCAAATTGCACAAAATCATAAGGCAAGGCTTCGCCTTTTTCTTCTGTTAGCTCAGTGAGTGATTTTCCCGTGATATAAAAAACCTCTAAAGCGCGATTGATTCGTTGAGAATCGCTAGGATTAATTCGAGCGGCAGAAATAGGATCGATTTTGGCAAGTTCTGTATGCAATGCTGCCCAACCTCGTTGAACCGCTTTTTGTTCGATCTCGGCGCGAATATTTTCATCAGCAGAAGGTAATGGCGAAAGTCCTTCAATTAAGGCTTTGTAATACAACATCGTACCGCCCACTAGTAACGGAATTTTACCTTGTGCGGTAATATCCGCCATTTCGCGTAGTGCATCATCGCGGAAATTCATCGCGGAATAGCTTTCCGACGGATCTAAAATATCGATCAATCGGTGAGGCGCAAGGGCAAGTTCTTCTTTTGATGGTTTCGCTGTGCCAATATCCATTCCCTTATAAATGAGTGCTGAATCTACACTAATCACTTCTATTGGAAGCGAGCATCGTAGTTGAATGGCTAAATCCGTTTTGCCTGAGGCCGTAGGACCCATTAAAAAAATTGCGGTTGGTTTCATGAAGAATCTAAATTTCGTCTAATAGAGGCTGCCAGTTAACCGGTTTTAGCAACTGGGTAAATGCCGTGCGATTTGTTTGCGTGAGTAAACGTTCTGTATCGCTTAATAAATTGAGTGCATCCGCTAAAGCGTTAAAGGTTTTACATTCCAATTGTGCGCAAAGTGCGGTTAAAAATGGTGATGAATTTTCATCTCTAGTCAGTATTGCCATCACGCATTTTTGTAGATTTTGTGTGCGTAATACACTTGGCACTTTATTTAATGTTAAGCGTAATTGTGCTTGATTTTCGATAAATTCAAAGCCAATTTTTTTGAAGTCATCTGAATATTGTTGCCATGCTTGAAATTGTGATTCAGTTAAGCGAAACACGATGGGAATCAATAAAGGCTGTTGTTCAATGTGTGTTTGTTGTAAAGCCAATTGCCATTGCAAGCGTTGTAATTTTTCCAATGAAAGCAAAAAGAAATCTTGGTTCTGTTGTAATAACAGCGCGCGATTTTCAATAAGTGAAAGGGCGCGTAGATATGATGAGTACTCAATTATTTCAGTTGAGATGATTTTAGTTGTATCTGAAATATTTTGTTGTGCTGTATTCGATATACCCCTTTGCTCTGTAGGCGGTAATGTACGTAACAATTCACCATATAAACGTTGCTCAGTTTTACTCGGTGCATCAGAACGGTAATCTCGATAACCTGTACTTACATGATTTGGCAACACTGGTGTATTAGAAAAGTGCGATTGATTTTGCTGTGGTTTTTCATGATATTGTGGCGCAAAGATATTTTGCCCCGCAGCAGCACGGTTAGGACGAATGCTGTAATTAGGTTGGGGTTCACGCACCGTATTTTCTTCGTGATTTTCTACCGCACTTTGTTCAGTATGCCAATTAATCTGTGCTTGATTGTTTAGTGCATAACTTATGCCTTCGTAAATAAAATCATGAATCAGACGTTGTTGATGAAAGCGTACTTCATGTTTGGTTGGATGAACATTGACATCCACATCGTGTGGGTTTAAGTCAATAAACAACACAAACGCAGGATAAGCATCGGTTGGTAAATATTGTGCATAGGCTTGTCGAATAGCATGACTAATCACTTTATCTCTCACCATTCGACCATTAATATAGCAATAACTTAAATCATTTTGAGTTCGGCTAAAATTTGGTGTGGCTACCCAGCCAGATAAGTGCAAATCATCGTGTTTCCAATCAATTCGTAAGGCATTTTTGACAAAATCATCTCCACAAATCGCGGCGACACGCTTAAGTTGCTGATTGAGATCGAAGGCAGGGCGATATTGACGCACAATTTTTCCATTATGCATTAATGTAAATGCCGTATTGAATTTTGTTAAAGCAATGCGGCGAATGACTTCATCAATATGCGCAAATTCTGTTTTATCTGTGCGCAAAAATTTTCGGCGGGCTGGTGTGTTGAAAAAAAGATTGGCAACTTCAACGGTTGTGCCGACGGGATGTGATGCGGGTTTGGTTGTGGTTTCCATATCACGACCTTGCGCATAAACTTGCCACGCTTCAGTTTGCTCTGCTGTGCGAGAGGTGAGTGTTAAGCGCGATACCGAGCTGATACTTGCCAATGCTTCGCCTCTAAAACCCAAACTTAAGATGGCTTCTAGATCGTCAAGATCGGCTATTTTACTCGTAGCATGTCGCGCTAAAGCCAGGCTTAATTCTTCTTTTGGAATACCACAGCCATTGTCACGAATGCGGATTAAATTTGCCCCACCATTTTCGATATCGATTTGGATTTTATTTGCACCTGCATCGAGGCTATTTTCCACTAATTCTTTCACCACAGACGCAGGGCGTTCTACCACTTCTCCGGCAGCAATTTGATTAGCAAGTTGTGGGGAAAGAATTTTAATTGGCATTTACTTTTCTCTTAATTTAATTTTTTGTCCGCTCAAGGCTTTACCATCTTTTAATTTTGGATTCAGTTTTAAAATTTGCTTGACTGAAATATTGTATTCTCGCGATACAGCATAGATTGTCTGATCTTTTTGAATGATATGGTAAAGCGGAATTTCTTTTTTCTCATCAGATTTTTTAGTGGATAAGGTTTCCTCTTTTTTAGTCTTATTTGAGGATTTATTTTTATCCGTTTTATTTTCTGATTTTTCTATTTTTGGATTGTTGGTTTTTTCAGTGGTTTTCTCTGCCTTTTTTACCGCACTTTCTTTATTTTTTGATGAATTTATTTTGTCATCTTGTGCTTTCTGAGTTTTTCCATTATCTGGAATTTTTACAGTTTCACCAATCCAAAGTGCTTGGCGTTTTAGTTTATTTAACCTCATAATATCTGATACTTTAACATCATATTTATTAGCAAGGCTTCCTAAACTTTCCCCCTTTTTCACAATATGATGAATACCACTGTCTTTTATGTTATTTTCATTTGTATTTTGTTCGGAAGTGCGGTTATTTTTTTCTGAATTTTTTGTGTCATTTTGTTTGATATTTTGAACAAAATCATCATTAACAAGGGGTTTTACTTTTCCACCTCGGAATGTAACCAGCCCCTCATAAATCATATAAGCAATGCGGCGATGATAGGCTTGAGAGTTAAGTTTTTTTCTTCTTCTGAATTGGAAAGAAATCCCGTTTCTACCAACACAGAAGGAATATCTGGCGAACGTAGAACACCTAGACTTGCATGTTGTGGCGTACTGCGACTTAATGTTGTTACTTTAGCAAAATGGCGCAAAATATGTTCGCCTAACGCATAGCCCGTGCGTTGGCTATGACCAAATTGTAAATCAAGCACAGTTTGATCTAGGTATTTATCATTATTGTGTGAAAGCACTTTTCCTGCGCCACCGAGTAGTTCAGAGCGTTTTTCATCGTCTTCTAACCATTGACCCATTTCATCATTAGCTCGACGGTTTGATAACACCCACACTGATGCACCGCGACGCTCAGGTGATTCAGATGAGTCCGCATGAATGGAAATGAGATAATTCGCTTTAAATTTACGTGCGATTTCTGAACGCTCAGGCACGGAAATATAGTAATCGCCGCTGCGCGTTAATACGCCGCGAAAATTTGGATCTTTATCGAGTAAGGCTTTTAACTCTTTTGCAATCGAAAGGGTGACATTTTTTTCATAAATGCCCAAGTTTCGGCTGATTGCACCGGGATCTTTTCCCCCATGACCTGGGTCAATCGCAATCGTAATTGGGGCTGCAAAAATAGAAAAGCTAAATATTGAGAAAAAAAGAAAAAATAAAATTTTAGTTTTCATAAATAAGTTAATTAGAAAATTCGCTTATAATATTTTTACCCAAATTTGTTTGTGCGATTAATTCAATATTTCGTGCATCATCGTAATAATCAATATTTACTAAAATATCCGCTTCTGGCAATATGCCTTGACCTTTTTCAGACCATTCAATTAAGCAAATGCTATTAGTATTAAAATAATCTCTAATACCCATAAATTCGAGTTCTTCAGGATCTGCTAAACGATATAAATCAAAATGATAAATCATTTTGCCTGCAATATTGTATTCTTCAACCAGCGTATAAGTTGGGCTTTTTACATTACCTTGATGACCGATACCTTGCAACATTCCGCGTGTCAGCGTTGTTTTTCCTGCGCCAAGATCACCGTTAAGGTAAACCATAATTGCTTTTTCAGTATGCAATTTTAAAAGAATTTCCGCGAATTTTTTGCCGAAGCGGAGCATAGAAAATTCATCAGGGATATATTGAGTTAAGCTTTCCATAAAGGGTCATGAATGAAGAAAAATGTGGGCAGATTCTACCGCACTTTTGAGGTTCATAAAAGTGCGGTGAAATTTCTAGGGAGTTAATTTTATCATTTCATGGTCATCAAATTGCTTGACCAAATCTGCTAGTGGTTGAGTGTTAGGTAAGACCAAATCCGATGCGATTTCAAACAACGGCACAATGACAAACTCACGGTTATGCATATCATAATGAGGAACTGTTAAGCGCTCGTTTTGAATGATTTCGTTGCCGTAAAGCAAAATATCCAAATCTAACGTACGCTCACCCCAGCGGCGTAAACGTACTCGACCTTGCTCATTTTCAATGCGTTGCAATTCATCTAATAGTGCAAGCGGGCTAAGCTCTGTTTCAATTTTTGCAACGGCATTCACATAATCGGGTTGATCTTGTGGGCCGAGCGGCTTGCTTTTATAAAAAGCGCTCGTCGTTACCAAATGTGTGTTTGGTAACTGACTTATCGCGTTAAGCGCAGAATGTAATTGTTCTACTGGTGTGTTTAAATTGCTACCAAGGGCAATATATGCAGTAATCATCTCTTCCCTTATTCTGCTGAGTGCGTTGTTTTACGACGGCGTGGACGGTAGTATTTTTTCTTTGGTTTGGGATGTAGGCGTTGTTGCTCGTGTATCAACTGTTCGCGCTGTTCACCATTGCTGAATTGATATTCGTGCCACCATTTGGCTAATTCAATTGTTTCGCCACCTTCAATTTCCGCACGCATAGCCAGTAAATCAAAGCCAGCACGGAATTTTGGATGTTCCATGGTTCGCATTGGTGCTGAACCAGTACGTTTTAATAATTGCAGTTGTAAGAACCAAATATCACGAATGACCGCAGTATGACGACGAGGTGCAGCCAAAGCACGGCAGAATAAATCTAAAACTTCATTCCCCGCCAAAGCATAAGCATCATGGTTATTTAGACCGCCTTCATTTTTCAAGATTTCCACTTTTTCGCGTAATGGATACCAGAAAAATGCTGCAAATAAGAATGCAGGATTAATACGAAGTTTATCCGCAACACGTTCATCCGTAGAAGTAAGTGCGGTGACGATCATGCGTTCTGCAAAGCTATCTTCTTTCTCTGTAAAATATGGGCTTAATGCAGGGAAAAGTTGTTCAAATAAACCATATTGACGTAATAAACGATAGGTTTTTACCCCTTGTCCTGCTTGTAATAATTTTAAACTTTCGTCAAATAAGCGGGCTGGCGGAATATTTTTTAATAAAGGAGTAAGTTCACGAATTGGCTGTTCGCTCGGTTTTTCAAGGAACATATCAAGTTTTGCCATGAAACGAATTGAGCGTAGCATGCGCACAGGATCTTCTTGATAACGCGTAACTGGATCACCGATTAAGCGTAGTTTTCCCGCTTTGAGATCCTGAATACCATCAAAATAATCACGTAAGGTATTGTCTTGCGGATTGTAATACAGCGCATTGACCGTAAAGTCTCGGCGTTCTGCATCTTGTTCGATCGTACCGTAAACATTATCGCGCAGTAACATGCCTTCATTGCTTTGTTTCGCTTGATTTTCATTGAGGGCATCACTGTGATTGGCACGGAAGGTGGCGACTTCAATAATATCTCGACCAAACATAATATGTGCTAAGCGGAAACGGCGGCCCACTAAACGGCATTGGCGTTGAAAAATATTTTGGATTTGCTCAGGACGGGCGTTTGTTGCAACATCAAAATCTTTTGGTTTTTTACCGAGCAATAAATCGCGGATACATCCACCGACGATATAAGCCTCGAAACCTTGACGTTGCAGTTTTTCCACTACGGTGAGAGCATTACGGCTAAAATCACGCGGTGAAATATCAAATTGAGCCGCTTTAATTACATTTTTATCGTAGCGGTGTGTTTGTTCTGATTTTTTTGCCCGCGCTTTTGGCATTTGACTATTAGAACGCTCAACTCGTTTAGAATGAGCACTTGTTTTGGCAACCTCTTTTGATTTTTTTGTCTTCTTGCCAAACAAATTTTTGATATAAGTAAGAATAATTTACTCCGTTTTTTTAGTTGGAAATAAATGACTTAGCTCTTTTTCTGTAAAGAAAAAGGCAAGGGGATTTTTCCGCATTTTTAAATGCAAAAAAGTGCGGCTAATTTTAACCGCACTTTTGTATTTTTCAATAGAATGAATTAACCAGCAACCTGTTTTTCGCGGATTTCAGCTAACGTTTTACAATCAATGCAAAGATCTGCTGTTGGGCGTGCTTCTAAACGGCGAATGCCAATTTCTTCACCACAACAATCGCAGTAACCAAAATCATCGGTATCAAGTTTTTTTAAGGTTGCTTCAATTTTTTTCATTAGTTTACGTTCGCGATCACGATTACGTAATTCTAGACTGAATTCCTCTTCCTGAGTTGCTCGGTCTGCAGGATCGGGGAAATTGGTTACTTCATCCTGCATATGTGCAACGGTGCGAGAAGCTTCTTCCACGATTTGTTCGTGCCAAGCATTAAGAATTTTTCTGAAATGAAGAATTTGCTCTTCATTCATATATTCTTCATCTTTTTTCATTTGATAAGGCTTAACGCCTGCTAAATCTAGCAAGCTCAATGATGCTCTTGACATCTCTCACTCCTAATACATACAGAATTTAAGCGTGAACTTCACGACTTCCTGTCTTGTTATTTTAGTTTGTTCCTGACAGCACTTTTAGGAACCCAATTTTTGCGGGCGGTATAAATATCAGAAGTTGTTTGTTTTAGCAAGTAAATTTTCCTGAAAAATTTATTTTTACGATATGGATCGCAAAATCTGAGGCAACCGTTTGCATATTTAAATAAAACTAGCCTAGGCTTAGAGAGACTGGGATTAATCTTTTATAAAAATGAAATTAAACTTAATAACTTTAGCTGTCTTGTTAATTGTTGCGGATTTAACGTTGTTATTTCTACCGCAACTGTTGCTATTGCCTTGGCAAGTTGCTCTCGTTATTGCGCTTGTTCTAATTTTTCTTTTTATTTTTTGGCGTAAACATTTCTTAGTTAGCCTTGCTTTTTTTGTTGCCTATCTTGGCTATTTTCATTATTCGGCTTTGAGTTTATTACAACAAGCTCAAAATATTACCGCTCAAAAGCAAGTGGTGACGTTTGAGATCCAAGAAATTTTGCATCAACAGGATTATCAAACACTTATCATCACAGCAACATTGGCGAATAATTTGCAAGAACAACGAATTTTTTTAAATTGGAAAGCGAAAGAGGTGCCTCAATTATCGGAAATTTGGCAAGCTGAAATTTCCTTACGTCCCCTTTCTGCGCGATTAAATTTTGGCGGATTTGATCGGCAACAATGGTATTTTTCAAAAGGAATTACTGCTGTTGGAACGGTAAAAAGTGCGGTGAAAATTGCTGATGTTTCATCATTGCGTGCAGAAAAATTGCAACAAGTGAGAAAGCAAACGGAAGGGTTATCACTACAAGGTTTATTGATCGCGTTAGCTTTTGGCGAACGGGCTTGGTTAGATAAAACCACTTGGTCAATTTACCAACAAACCAATACCGCGCATCTTATTGCCATTTCTGGCTTACATATTGGGTTGGCTATGGCAATTGGATTTTACTTGGCGCGTGCTGTGCAAGTATTTTTCCCCACCCATTTTATTCATCCTTATTTTCCCTTAGTTTTTGGTGTTTTATTGGCTTTAATTTATGCGTATTTGGCTGGTTTTAGCGTGCCAACTTTTCGTGCCATTTCAGCACTTGTTTTCGTTTTCTTCGTTCAAATAATAAGGCGACATTATTCACCTCTTCTGCTTTTTATGCTGGTTGTCGGATTCTTGCTTTGCTGCAATCCATTAATGCCGCTTTCAGTTAGTTTTTGGCTTTCTTGTGGTGCAGTTGGTTGTTTGATCCTCTGGTATCGCTATGTGCCTTTTCCTCTTTTTCAATGGAAAAATCGACCCTTTTCACAAAAAGTACGGTGGATTTTGAGTGTATTTCATTTGCAATTTGGGTTATTACTCTTTTTTACGCCTTTGCAACTTTTTCTATTTAATGGTTTATCGTTGAGTGGATTTTTAGCTAACCTTATCGCCGTTCCACTTTATAGTTTTTTTCTTGTGCCACTGATTTTATTTGCTGTTTTTACCAACGGCGCAGTTTTTTCTTGGCAACTAGCAAATAAGCTAGCCGAAGGAATTACTTGGTTAATTTCTGTTTTTCAAGGGAATTGGTTTAATGTTTCATTTAATTTAGCGCTGGTTTTAACCGCACTTTGTGCGGGAATTTTTATGTTAATTATTTGGAGTATTTACCGAGAACCTGAGGTTTCATCATCAAGCTGGCAAGTAAAACGAGCAAGATTTTTTTCATTAAATCTCAGTAAACCTTTGCTAAAAAATGAGCGAATCAACGTTTTACGATGTTCTTTTGGCATTATGTCGCTTTGTTTTATGATTTTGTTATTTAAACAATTGAGCAAGCCAACTTGGCAGGTAGATACTTTAGATGTGGGGCAGGGCTTGGCAACGCTGATTGTGAAAAATGGCAAAGGGATTCTTTATGATACGGGTTCTTCTTGGCGAGGTGGAAGTATGGCTGAGTTGGAAATTTTGCCTTATTTACAAAGAGAAGGGATTGTTTTGGAAAAATTGATTTTAAGCCATGACGATAACGATCACGCAGGTGGTGCTTCAACAATTTTAAAGGCGTATCCCAATGTGGAATTTATTAGCCCTTCACGAAAAAACTATGGGGAAAATCACCGCACTTTTTGTACTGCTGGACGTGATTGGGATTGGCAAGGGCTACATTTTCAAATACTTTCACCATATTCTATTGTGGATCGAGCAGATAATCCCCATTCTTGTGTGATTTTAGTCGATGATGGAAAGCATAGCGTTTTGCTAACTGGCGATGCTGAAGTAAAAAATGAGCAAATTTTTGCCCGCACTTTAGGCAAAATTGATGTGTTACAAGTGGGGCATCATGGGAGTAAAACATCGACAAGTGAATACTTGCTTTCTCAGGTTAGACCAGATGTAGCGATTATTTCTAGTGGACGTTGGAATCCGTGGAAATTCCCTCATTATTCGGTTATGGAAAGGCTTTATCGCTATAAAAGTGCGGTAGAAAATACCGCTGTTTCGGGGCAAGTGCGGGTAAATTTTTTTCAAGACCGATTAGAAATCCAGCAAGCTCGCACAAAATTTTCCCCTTGGTATGCGCGTGTAATTGGATTATCAAAGGAATAAAAGGTACAATGCGCGCAATTTTTACTATTAGATAGCGATTATGCAAAAACAAAAATTACAAGATCATGACTTTTCTACCCTGCAAACTTTTAAGCGTTTGTGGCCAATGATTAAACCTTTTAAAGCGGGTTTAGTGGTAGCTGCTATCGCATTAGTGCTTAATGCTTTGGCAGATTCAGGTCTTATTTATTTATTAAAACCTTTGCTAGATGATGGATTCGGTAAGGCGGATCATTCATTTTTGAAAATGATGGCTGTGGTCGTTGTGGGAATGATTTTTTTGCGTGGGGTCTCTAACTTTATTTCTAATTATTGTTTAGCATGGGTGTCAGGCAAAGTTGTGATGACAATGCGTCGTCGCTTGTTTAAACATTTGATGTTTATGCCAGTGAGTTTCTTTGACAGAAATTCAACAGGTAAATTACTTTCTCGGATTACTTATGATTCTGAGATGATTGCAAGTTCTTCTTCAGGATCTTTGATTACTATTGTGCGAGAAGGGGCATATATTATTTCACTATTGGCAGTAATGTTTTACACAAGCTGGGAATTAACCCTTGTTTTATTTGTTATCGGGCCAATTATTGCGGTATTGATCACTATCGTTTCAAAAATTTTCCGTAAATTGAGTAAGAATTTACAAGATTCAATGGGGGAATTAACCTCTGCAACGGAACAAATGCTAAAAGGGCATAAAGTGGTGCTTTCTTTTGGTGGGCAATTAGTGGAAGAAGAACGTTTCGATAAAGTGAGTAACGATATGCGTCGTAAAGGTATGAAAATGGTCACTGCAGATTCCATTTCCGACCCTGTTGTGCAGATTATCGCTTCTCTTGCTTTGGCTGCAGTATTGTTTTTAGCGACGACTCCGTTGATTGCAGAAGATAACCTAAGTGCGGGTTCTTTTACGGTGGTTTTCTCATCTATGTTGGCGATGATGCGTCCATTAAAATCTTTAACGAACGTAAACTCTCAATTCCAACGTGGAATGGCAGCGTGTCAAACTTTATTTGCCATTTTAGATTTAGAACCAGAAAAAGATAACGGCACTTATCAAGCTGAACCCGCGAAAGGCGAATTAGAATTTAAGAATGTGAGTTTTGCATATCAAGGAAAAGATGAACTTGCATTAAATAATATTTCTTTTAGCGTTCCAGCAGGAAAAACCGTTGCTTTGGTTGGACGTTCTGGATCGGGTAAATCAACCATTGCTAATTTAGTGACGCGCTTTTACGATATTGAGCAAGGCGAAATTTTACTGGATGGTGTAAATATTCAAGATTATCGTTTATCCAATTTACGTGAAAACTGCGCTGTGGTTTCTCAACAAGTACATTTATTTGACGATACCATTGCGAATAATATTGCTTATGCAGCGCAGGATAAGTATTCTCGCGAAGAAATTATCGCTGCAGCAAAAGCGGCTTATGCTTTAGAGTTTATCGAAAAATTACCACAAGGTTTTGATACGGTGATTGGTGAAAACGGTGCGAGCCTCTCTGGTGGCCAACGTCAACGTTTAGCGATTGCTCGTGCTTTATTGCGTAATTCGCCAGTATTAATTTTAGATGAAGCCACATCTGCGCTAGATACGGAATCTGAACGCGCCATCCAATCTGCATTAGAGGAATTAAAGAAAGATCGCACGGTTGTTGTGATTGCCCATCGATTATCTACTATTGAAAATGCGGATGAAATTCTTGTGATTGATCATGGAGAAATTCGTGAGCGTGGCAGCCATAAAACATTGCTTGAACAAAATGGCGCCTATAAACAGTTACACAGTATGCAGTTTACTGGCTAATTTATTGATTATCGAAAACGCGAGTTGAAAAACTCGCGTTATTTTATCCGCACTTATTAGAAAGGATTTTCTATGCCCTTCTGGTATTCCAACTCCAAACTTATTTGGCTCTTATCGCCTTTTTCTTTATTGTTTTGGTTGATTAGCCAAATTCGTCACGCCTTATTCTCTTTGGGGCTGAAGTCTTCTTATCGCGTACCTAAACCGATGATAATTGTGGGAAATTTGTCTGTGGGTGGAAATGGCAAAACGCCCGTGGTGGTGTGGCTTGTGGAAGAATTAAAAAAACGAGGTCTGTGTGTAGGTGTGATTTCTCGTGGTTACGGCAGTAAATCTAAAACTTATCCGTTGTTTGTTACTGAAAATACAAATCCAATTGAAGGTGGCGATGAGCCTGTATTGATCGCGAAACGTACTAATGCGCCAGTTGTGATTTCCCCGAATCGCCAGCAAGCGATTGAATTACTCTTAAGCCAAGCAGAGTGCGATATTATTATTTCTGACGATGGTTTACAGCATTATCAATTACAGCGTGATTTAGAAATTGTCGTAATGGATGCTGAGCGCGCGTTGGGAAATGGTTTTGTATTGCCTGCAGGCCCATTGCGTGAATTACCAAGTCGATTAAAATCCGTAGATTTTGTGATCACTAATGGTGGAAAAAATCAGTATTCAGATGCGGTTATGCGTCTCGTGCC
Source organism: Haemophilus haemolyticus M19501 (assembly GCF_000222025.1). GTDB lineage: Bacteria > Pseudomonadota > Gammaproteobacteria > Enterobacterales > Pasteurellaceae > Haemophilus > Haemophilus haemolyticus_G. The sequence goes on from NZ_AFQO01000003.1 coordinate 129,239, forward strand.
TCATTTTGCGATTAATTTAAAAACCAATGAAAAACGCCAATTAAAGGAATTTCAATCAGGTGTTGCCATCGCAGGGATTGGCAATCCACAGCGTTTTTTTACTATGTTAGAAAAGTTAGGGATTCAGTTACAGCAAACTCAAGCATTTCAAGATCATCAACATTTTGAAGCCTCTCAATTAGAAAAACTTGCTGAAAATCAACCGCTCTTTATGACGGAAAAAGATGCGGTAAAATGTCAATCTTTTGCTAAAGATAATTGGTGGTATGTTCCTGTGGATGCGGAGATTATTGAGGCTGAAAAACAAAGTGAAAATTTACCGCTCTTTTGGGCCAAAATAGATAAACTTGTGGAACAATACAGAAATGGCTGAAAGGATTAATCCCCAGTTGTTTTGATTGCTTGCCGATAAAGCTGAAATATTAAAGAATAAGGAATAAATTATGTCATTTACCGTGATTATCCCCGCTCGTTTTGCATCAAGTCGTTTGCCTGGAAAACCTCTTGCTGATATTGCAGGCAAGCCAATGATTCAACATGTATTTGAGAAAGCACTGCAGTCTGGTGCGAGCCGAGTGATTATTGCCACCGATAATGAAAATGTGGCTGATGTTGCCAAAAGTTTTGGCGCAGAAGTGTGCATGACTTCGGTTAATCATAATTCTGGTACAGAACGTTTAGCGGAAGTTGTAGAAAAATTAGCGATTCCTGACAATGAAATCATTGTCAATATTCAAGGCGATGAGCCTTTGATTCCACCCATTATCGTGCGACAAGTGGCAGATAATTTAGCAAAATTTAATGTCAATATGGCAAGCCTTGCGGTAAAAATTCACGATGCTGAGGAATTATTTAATCCAAATGCAGTGAAAGTTTTGACGGATAAAGACGGCTATGTGCTGTATTTTTCCCGTTCGGTTATACCTTACGATCGTGAGCAGTTTATGAATTTACAGGATGTTCAGAAAGTACAGCTTGCGGACGCTTACTTACGTCATATTGGCATTTACGCATATCGTGCGGGGTTCATAAAACAATATGTGCAATGGGCACCGACTCAACTTGAAAATCTAGAAAAACTTGAGCAGCTTCGAGTGTTATATAACGGCGAACGCATTCATGTGGAGCTTGCGAAAGAAGTGCCTGCAGTGGGAGTGGATACCGCTGAAGATTTGGAAAAAGTGCGGGCAATTTTAGCGGCGAATTAAAATGTTTGATGCTAAAAAGTTCTTAGCGGATGTCTCTCACGAACCTGGTGTTTATCGTATGTATGACGATAAAGATCAGGTTATTTATGTTGGGAAAGCAAAGGATCTAAAAAAACGCCTTTCAAGCTATTTTCGTAAAAATCTGAGCAGTAAAAAAACAGAAGCGTTGGTGGCATCAATTCATCATATTGACACCACGCTAACTTCATCTGAAACGGAAGCTTTACTGTTAGAGCATAATTTCATCAAGCTTTATCAGCCTCGTTATAACGTATTATTACGTGATGATAAATCCTATCCATTTATTTTATTAACCAAAGAACGTCATCCAAGAATCACGTCCTATCGTGGGTCTAAAAAATTTACAGGTGAATATTTCGGACCTTATCCTCACGCAGGAGCCGTGCGTGAAACCTTATCGCTTTTGCAAAAACTTTTCCCTGTTCGACAATGTGAAAATTCCGTTTATTCCAACCGCTCTCGTCCTTGTTTGCAATATCAAATTGGGCGTTGTTCTGCGCCTTGTGTACAGGGATATGTTTCTGATGAAGAATATAATCAGCAAGTTGAATTAGCCCGTTTATTTTTACAAGGCAAAGATCAACAGGTGTTAGATTATTTAATCGGTAAAATGGAGCAGGCAAGCAGAAATTTAGATTTTGAACAGGCTGCGCGTTATCGTGATCAGATTCAGGCGGTACGTTCAGTTATTGAAAAACAATTTGTATCCAATGAACGTTTAGATGATATGGATATTATGTCCATCGCTTACCAACACGGTTTAGCCTGTGTACAAGTGATGTTTATTCGTCAAGGAAAAGTGCTCGGCAATCGCAGTTACTTCCCAAAAGTACCTGCCAATACGGATTTATCAGAACTTACCGAAACTTTTGTGGGGCAATTTTATTTACAAGGTCATCAAGGACGAAGTATCCCGAATAGCATTATTGTTGATCGTCAATTAGCTGAAAAATCAGAGCTTGAGCAACTTCTTACGGATCAAGCGGGCAGAAAAGTGACGATTCAGGAAAGTGTAAAAGGCGATAAGAGTAAATATTTACAGCTCGCACAAGTTAATGCAAAAGCGGCTTTAAATGTACAACTTAAACAATCTTCACGAATGTCAGAGCGTTATCAAGCGTTGTGTGATCTGCTAAATCTTCCTGAAATTAAGCGTATGGAATGTTTCGATATAAGCCACACGATGGGAAATCAAACGGTGGCATCTTGTGTTGTCTTTAATCAAGAAGGTCCAATGAAATCTGATTATCGTCGTTTTAATATTGAAGGGATTACTGGCGGGGATGATTATGCTGCGATGGAACAAGCGTTGCAGAAACGTTATGAGCGTGATTTAGAAGAAGATAAAATTCCCGATATTATTTTTATTGATGGTGGAAAAGGGCAATTAAATCGTGCACTGAACGTGTTCCAACATCTTCAAGTAAAATGGGATAAAAATAGACCGCACTTAATTGGCGTGGCAAAAGGTGTGGATCGTCGAGCAGGGCAAGAAGTACTGATCATCAGCAAACAAGACCGCGAAATTCATTTACCTGATGATAGCTTGGCATTGCATTTGATTCAACATATCCGCGATGAAAGCCATAACTACGCCATAAGCGGACACCGTAAAAAACGTCAAAAAGCCTTTACACAAAGTGGTTTAGAAACCATTGAAGGAGTGGGTGCTAAACGTCGTCAAGCTTTACTGAAATATCTTGGTGGTTTACAAGGTGTGAAAAAGGCGACCTTAGATGAAATAACCTCTGTACCGGGCATTTCCCCTAAACTTGCTGAAAGGATTTTTGAAACACTTAAAAACGACTAATCAATTATTTCTCAAATATAAATAACGATTGCTTTTCATCATAAAGCCATTATGATCCGCACTTTCGGATTTATTTAACTCAATTATAGGAAAAATTATGTTTGAATGGATTGCAGATCCTGAAGCCTGGGTATCACTTGCGACACTTGCTGCTTTGGAGATCGTTTTAGGGGTCGATAATATTATTTTTATTAGTATCTTAGTTGGGCGTTTACCTGAAAGCCAACGCCAGTCTGGTCGTATTGTTGGACTTGGTTTAGCAATGCTGACAAGAATTTTACTTTTAATGTCACTGGCGTGGATGATGAAACTTACTGCACCGTTATTTACTGTGTTTAATCAAGAAATTTCTGGGCGTGATTTGATTTTATTAATCGGTGGTTTATTCCTGATTATAAAAAGTTCAGGCGAAATTAGAGAAGCAATCAATCATCAAGACCATCATGAATCGGAAAGAAAAAATAAAGTGAGTTATCTTGGCGTATTAATTCAAATTGCAGTGCTAGATATTGTATTTTCTTTAGATTCCGTGATTACAGCCGTAGGTATGGCAAGCCACCTTCCTGTGATGATTTTGGCGATTATTATTGCCGTGGGTGTGATGATGTTTGCAGCAAAACCAATCGGCGATTTTGTGGATACACACCCAACGTTGAAAATTCTAGCTTTAGCCTTCTTGGTTTTAGTGGGAATTAGTTTAATTGCAGAAAGTTTAGATATTCACATCCCGAAAGGTTATATCTATTTTGCAATGGGATTCTCTGTTGTGGTCGAAATGATCAATATTCGAATGAGAAGATTGATGAAATAAATTAGAAGTGCGGTCGATAAAAATAATGTTTTTTACGACCGCACTTTTTCTTTTACTTATTGAAATACACTTTTTTTAGTGCCATCTCTAAACCGCGAAATTCAGCTAGACCTTTTAACCGACCAATGGCAGAGTAGCCAGGGTTGGTTTTTTTACGTAAGTCATCTAACATTTGATGCCCATGATCTGGGCGCATTGGGATTAAACGTGTTTCTCCTTGATTTAATCGACGACATTCTTCATTTAATAAAGCTTTTACTACATTAAACATATCTACGTCTCCTTCTAGATGAGCTGCTTCATGGAAGGTTAGTGGATTATCTTCACGTTGAGTAGAACGTAAATGTGCGAAGTAAATACGATTTGCAAATTGTTCTGTCATTTTTACGAGATCATTATCGGAACGTACGCCATAAGAACCCGTACACATTGTAAAACCATTTGCTGACAATGGCTGAGTTTCTACAAACCATTGCATATCTTCAATAGTTGAAACTATGCGTGGTAAGCCTAAGATTGGGCGTGGAGGATCGTCAGGGTGAATCGCCATTTTGATTCCTACTTCTTGGGCAACAGGCACGATTTCATGTAAAAAATATGCTAAATGTGTTCGGAATTTTTCGGATGAAATATCTTTATAGCGATCTAATTGACTTTGAAATTCATCAAGAGTGTAGCCTTCTTCTGCCCCAGGTAAGCCCGCAATAATATTACGCGTTAATTGCGTTATATCTTGCTCTGACATCTTGTCATAATAGGTTCTTGCTGCAACTTGTTCTTCTTGATTATAGGCTTTTTCTGCATCAGGACGTTTTAAAATATGAAGTTCAAATGCTGCGAAAGCAATATGATCAAAGCGTAATGCTTTAGAACCATCTGGTAATTCATAAGCAAGATCGGTTCGAGTCCAGTCTAAAACAGGCATAAAATTGTAACAAACAGTGTCAATTCCGCATTGAGCAAGATTGCGAAGAGTTTGTTTGTAGTTATTAATCCATTTTTGATAATTTCCAGTCTGAGTTTTAATTTCTTCATGAACTGGTACACTTTCCACTACTGACCAGCTTAAACCAGCATTCTCTATTTCAGTTTTGCGTTTTTTAATTTCTTCAATATTCCATATTTCACCGTTAGGAATATGGTGAAGTGCAGTGACTATACCAGTTGCGCCTGCTTGACGAATATCAGATAAAGAAACTGGATCTTTTGGTCCATACCAACGCCATGCTTGTTCCATTTTTAACTCCTATAGTTTTCTAACGATCAACAACAATTGGGCTCATATTAAATAGATAACCATCAAAATTAGGATCATCTACATCAGATAATTCAAAAAGTTTTTGCTTAACATTTTCTAAATGTTGCCACATTGCTTTTTTTGCCATTGCAGGATCTTTTCTCTGCAGGGCTGTAATAATATTCTCATGATCTTGTAACCAAAGGTGACGATAGCTCTGATTTGGAATATGAAGATGTAAACCTTTCCACATTTGACTATTAGTACGAAGATCCCACAGTGCTTTTTGCATTTGCAAGATAACTTCATTTTGGGTTATTTCTGCTATCGTACGATGAAAATCTTCATCTGCCACATAATCTTCATCACCTTGTTCAAGTGTATTTCGCTCTCTTGCTAGAATGTCTTTTAATTTAGTAATATCTGCTCTTGTCACTTGTAATGCAGCAAATTCAGCCATACTACTTTCTAATAATTGGCGAGCTTGTAAAAGTTCAAAAGGGCCTACATCAACCTTATCTAAAAATTCATCATTACTTGCAGAGCGTTGTGGCAATGCAATCACATACACTCCAGAACCTTTACGTACTTCAACAAGGTTTTCTAATTCAAGCATAATGATGGCTTCTCGAATGACTGTACGACTTACATCAAAATAATCAGCCAAGTCTCGCTCTGCAGGTAGTTTATCGCCTATTTTATATTGATGATTATTTAGCTGTTGTTTTAACTCATTTCCTATTTTTTTATAGGATCGCAAGTCATCAATGTTCATAAATTTTTCCTAATTTTAATCTAATAAACTCAATTTATAGCCTTTAGTGACTGTTTTACCATTAATGATCAATTTTCTACTTTCTTCATTAGGAAGATTAAAATTAATTTCATTATATTTTGGTAAATAATCACCCGATTTTTCTAAAACAAGTTCAACTGTTTGACTTGTGCATTTTAGATGAATATTAAGTTTCAAAAATTTACCCTTTAAATAATCGAAACTTTCACCGTCATCATCAAATAAAGTAATATTTTTCTCTCCTTGATTAATAAAAGGCAGAATTAATAATTGTCTATAATTATCAGATAACGTATTTTTATGACCTTTTTTTGCCATTGGAATAATGCTTCCAGCTTTTAAAAATAAAGGAATTTTTTCTAATGGCGCATCAGCTATGATTCTTTCGCCGCCATTAAACCATTTGTGTGTGTAATAGTCATACCAACCAACAAAATTTTGTGGTAGATAGACTTCACGTTTTCGCTGGTTAGGTTCAACAACAGAAGCGACGAGTAAATCTTCACCTAAAAGATAGTCATCATTTTCTTCAAAGGTATTTTTATCATGTTCGTGATCAAGGAATGTCGGACGCAGTATTGGTTCATGTTCATGATGAGCCTTCCATAATGTGTTATATAAATAAGGCATTAATATATAACGTAATTGGATAGCATCACGAATAATATTGATTATTTGTGGATACATCCAAGGTTCATTAACGGTTTTATCATCATTCCAAGAATGAATAGTGAAACGTGGATGCATTACACCGTTTTGAACCCAACGTGCAAATAACTCAGGATCTGGTTTATTTCCTGAGAATCCACCTACATCATGTCCAACGTTATAAAGTGCAGAAAGGCTCATACCTAATCCCATTTTGATATTGTAACGTAATGTATTCCAACTGGTACGATTATCTCCAGACCAAGTTTGTACATAACGGTTCATTCCAGGTGAGCCAGAACGTGAAATTAAATAAGGACGTTTATTTGGTGCGTACTCTAATTGAGCTTCATAGGAAGCTTTCATCATTAATAATGGTTGTAGTGGGCGCAATAATTTTATTGGCATACCTTCACCGAAATAATGGCATTTTGCGTAGTTGTCCCACACTTCAAATTCATTATTATCATTCCAAGTAGCATCAATGCCGTAATCGAGTAATTGTTGTTTTACATTCTTTTTCCACCAATTCACCGTGTCTATATTGGTAAAATCTAAATGAGAACCTTCATCATCCCAGAACATAGATTTTTCAGGATTATTTGATTCAGAATCCTTAATGAATAATCCAAGTTTTTCCACTTCTTGATAACGTGGATGATCTAGTAATAAACATGGTTTAATGTTTGCAGCTAACTTCATTCCTGCATTCTGAAAATATTTTGTCATTTCTTTCGGTGTTGGAATTTTGTCATAATTCCAGTTGAAAACATAACGCTTCCCATTTATGGAGGTATAACCTGAAGAGAGCTGGAATGAATCACAAGGAATATCATGCTCATTACATAAATTTACAAATTTTTTTAGTTGTTCTTGGGCATCAGGTGCATCGGTATAGTACATAGTTGAACCACTATAACCTAAGCTCCATTTTGGACCAAAAATAGTACCTCCCGTAAGGCGACAATATTTTTTTGTTACATCAAGTATTTGGGGACCTAGAATAACGTAGTAATCTAGATCTCCATCCTCAGCTTTATAGTTACGATAGTAAGAATGATAATTGTCAATTTCACTACCTAAGGTAAACCAACAAGGCGCAAGATTATCGTAATATAGCCCATAACTTACTTCAGGAGTATGTGTAATATAGAATGGAATGTGTTTATAAAGAGGATCTGTATGTTCAGCATTATAGCCCATTGCATCAATATTACGCATTTCAAAGCGACGTCCGTGGCGATTTAGATTTCCTGTTTTTTCACCGAGTCCATAATAATGTTCTTGAATATCTCGTTGTAAATAATGAGAAATGGTAGTATTTGAAATACCCATCAAATAGGCACCAGTTTGCCGGTCTTTAAATAATGGTTTCCATTTATCACCGTGTTTATATTCCCATTCTAGATAGAGTGGTTGATGAATTGTTACTTTTAAAAGTGCGGTTGATATTTCAAGCGTTTTTTCTGTTTGCTTTACTTCATAATCAGGGCAGGAAAACCCTTCTAACGACCATTTATCACGACCTTGCCAATCTACATCTGATTGATTTGGTGTAATAGCCCAGGTATGAGGGACGTTAAATTCCTTATTCTTTGTAAATGCCACGCGTAATAAATCATTTTCTAACACGAAAATATGCATTTGATAACTGTGATCGCAGGCAATATCAATGCGATGATTATGATTTTCTACAAATTGCCAATTTTTAATCGTTTTCATATTATTTTCCTAATGCGTGAATTAATAACCTAATAATATTTGTGGTAACGCTAAACTTAATGATGGAATGTAAGCTACTAATAAGAGTGTTAAGATTAAAACTGCATAGAATGGTAGTAGCGGTTTAATAACTTGATTAATTTTCACTCCGCCAACAGAACATCCGATAAATAATGCGCTACCAACAGGTGGTGTACAGATACCGATAGAAAGGTTGAAAGCCATTAATATACCGAAGTGAACAGGATCCATGCCTAATTCAGTCACAATAGGTAAGAAAATTGGTGTGAAGATAAGCAATGCTGGTGTCATATCCATAAATACACCCACAACTAATAAAATGATGTTGATGATTAGAAGTATGATAATTGGGTTATCTGAGACGTTTAATAATGCATCACTAATAGTGTAAGGAATATCTGCATTTGCCATTGCCCATGACATTCCCATTGATGTACCGATTAATAGTAGTACGATTGCAGTTGTAACAACCGAATCTAAAATGATCTTTGGTAATTCTTTGATGGTCACTTCGCGATAGAACACGACAGCAAGAATTAATGTGTAGACTACAGCGAACGCTGAAGCTTCTGTTGCAGTGAAGATGCCACCAATGATACCTCCCATTATAACGATGATTAAACCAAGGCTTGGTAATGCATCAAGCGTCTTTTTCATCGCTTCTGAGCGAGTTGGTTTTGGTGATATTGGGTATTTTCTTTTTTTCGCAATGATGGCAACAACAATCATGATTGATAAGCCCATCAAAATTCCTGGAATGTAACCTGCAAGGAATAATGCACCAATAGATGTTCCTCCAGAAATTAATGAATAAACGATAAAGGTATTACTTGGCGGAATAAGTAGTCCAGTTGGGCAAGAGGCAATATTTACTGCAGCGGAAAAAGCAGGATCATATCCTTCTTTCTTTTGTAAAGGTGACATAATCCCACCCATTGCTGCTCCTGATGCTACAGCTGAACCTGAAATTGAACCAAACATCATATTTGCGAGTACGTTCACGTGTGCTAGAGATCCAGGTAAGCGACCACCGATGACTTTAGCAAATTCAATTAACCGCATAGCAATACCGCCACGATTCATAATATTGCCCGCTAAGATGAAAAAAGGAATGGCGAGTAGTGAAAAGCTATCTAATCCAGATGCCATTTTTTGCGAAATAACAGCAATAGCAGCATCAAAAGGAATAGAAAGCATAATAGTAAGCAGTGAGGCAATTCCAATTGAAAATGAAATTGGTACACCAATAAAAAGTAGGACAAAGAAACTTGAGCTAAGCACAATAATATTGGACCATTCCATTTTATTCTCCTTGATTATCTGAAAGCGGTGATGATTTAAGATTCAAATGATGAAAGTTATCTATAATATCTCTTAAAAGGTAAATCAGCATAAAGAAACCACTTAAAGGAATTGCGAGATAAACTAATCCCATTTGGATACCTAAGACAGGTGATATTTGCCCATTGTTTACAGTGTCTATTACCAAGTTGCCTCCCCCATAGCACATAATCATTGTTGCAAAAGCCACGCTGATTAAATTAATTACAAGTTGTAATCGATGTTGAAGGTTGGGTGAGTGTTCGAATTTGCTGACTAGAAGATCGATCGCTAGGTGTTTCTTTTGACCAAGAGCATAAGCTGCGCCCATTAAGCCCACCCAAATAAAGAGAAATCTAGCTATTTCATCTGTATAAGTGCTAGGTGTATTTAATAAATAACGAGATAACACCTGCCAAACTACGCAACACACTAGAAATGAACTTAAAGCTACACAAATCGTTGATAATGCCCAATTCATAATAGATATAAATTTATTCATCATAGGTTCCTTATGTTATTAACTTAAGTTGGTGAACCAATTTTGTGTGTTTTTTTATTTTTGACAAGTTTTTTTATTTAAAAATGTGATCTGGATCACCAATTTAAAATAATTGGATTGACCACATTAAATTTGTTGGTCTATTATCTTTATAACATCCGAGCTGTTAGAGGATTAGTCTTTAATTTACTTATTATGGAGATGCCTTATGCAAATCAAAAAACATATGCTTTCTTGCGCTTTAACGCTGGCGTTGTCTGCTGGAGTTGCTTTCTCAGCTTCTGCTAAAACCGTATTAAAATTAAGTCATAACAATGACAAAACTCATCCTGTTCATATTTCAATGCAGTATATGGCAGATGAAGTAAAAAAATTAACTAATGGAGAAGTGGTGATCCGCATTTATCCAAATAGCCAATTAGGCAGCCAGCGTGAATCAATGGAACTATTACAAGCAGGTTCTCTTGATATGGCAAAATCAAATGCGAGTGAATTGGAGGCCTTTGAGCCTTCTTATGGCGCATATAATATCCCGTATCTTTTTCATGATGTGAACCATTACTATCGTGTTTTACTTGATCCTGCGGTAGGGCAAAAAATCCTTGATTCATCAAAAGGAAAGGGGTTCGTTGGTTTAACTTATTATGATGGTGGCGCACGTAGTTTCTATGCTGCTAAACCAATCCAGTCTCCTGAAGATTTAAAAGGTATGAAAATTCGTGTTCAACCAAGCCCAACCGCAGTTGAAATGATCAAATTGATGGGCGCAAATCCAACACCATTAGCTTATGGTGAACTCTATACAGCGTTGCAACAAAAAGTAGTCGATGGAGCTGAAAATAATGAAACAGCTTTAACATTAGCACGTCATGGTGAGGTTGCGAAATACTTTAGTCGTGATGAACACACAATGATTCCTGATGTGTTGGTAATAGGTCAAAAATCTTGGGACAAATTAACACCAGACCAACAACAGGCTCTCAAGAAAGCTGCTGATGATTCTATGATGTATCATAAAGATTTATGGCAAAAAATGATTGCTGAAACGACTCAAGAAGCAAAAGATAAATTGGGTGTAACTTTTGTTGAAGTTGATAAAAAGCCGTTTATTGATGCAACAAAGAATATGCATGATGCTGCTAAATCAAATCCTTTACTTAAGGAATATATTGAACGTATTGATAGTTTAGCAACTAAATAATTTGCATTGAGAAGGGTAGGCGTTTTCGCATACCCTTTACTTTGGGGCGAATATGAAAAAAATAGCATTTATCGGCGAGTGTATGATTGAGCTCAATGGGAAACCCTTTGCGGAAATGTGGCAAAGTTATGGTGGTGATACCTTAAATTCTGCAACTTATCTTAGCCGAGTAAGTTCATCAAAAGAGATTCAAGTTCATTATGTCTCTGCATTAGGAACTGATAATTTAAGTAAACAAATGCTTAAATATTGGCAAGCTGATGGCATCCAAACAAATTGGGTTTTACAGGATGAACAGCATCAACCAGGTCTTTATCTAATCCAATTAGATGCTCAAGGCGAACGCACGTTCCTTTATTGGCGTAATCAATCTGCAGCACATTATATGGTTCAACATCCTGATTTTGCTAAGGTTATTGCAGAACTTCAGCAAGTTGATGTGATTTATTTAAGTGGTATTTCATTAGCAATCTTACCGAAAAATGACCGCACTTTTTTAATTGAACAATTATCTTCTTTAGCTAAAAAAGGCACAGAAATTGTTTTTGATAGTAATTATCGCCCTGCACTTTGGGGTTCATTAGAAGAAACTCAAGATTGTTATTTGCAGCTTTTGCCTAGTGTCAATATAGCTTTGGTGACTTTTGATGATGAACAAGAATTATGGAAAGATAAAACATCTAGGGATACTTTAGAGCGATTACATAAAATTGGTATATCAAAAGTGATTGTGAAGTGCGGTAAGAATGGTGCTATTTTTTCAGATAGATATTTATCTCAATATGGGCAAGTGATACCTGAACCTATTTTAAATGTAGTGGATACAACCTCTGCTGGTGATTCTTTTAATGCTGGATTTCTGAACGGTTATTTACGAAATAAATCTCTCGAAATTTGTTGTCAGCAAGGCAATCGTATTGCTGGCATCGTCATTCAGCATAAAGGTGCGATTATAGATAAAGTCGCAACTTCTCATCTTCAATCTGAATTTAATTAATGGAGTTTACTATGAATATTGCAGCAAACCATAACTTAGAAAATAAGCTAATTGTAATCACGGGGGCTGGTGGAGTGTTATGTTCATTTCTAGCCAAGCAGTTAGCACATACTAAAGCTAATATTGCCCTGTTAGATTTGAATTTCGAGGCAGCAGACAAAGCAGCAAAAGAAATTAACCAATCAGGTGGAAAAGCAAAAGCTTATAAAACTAATGTGTTAGAACTTGAAAATATTAAAGAAGTGCGTGATCAAATAGCTATTGATTTTGGCACTTGTGATATTTTAATTAATGGTGCTGGTGGGAATAATCCAAAAGCGACAACAGATAATGAGTTCCATCAATTTGATTTAAATGAAACGACGAGAACATTCTTTGATTTAGATAAATCTGGTATAGAATTTGTATTCAATCTCAATTATTTAGGTTCATTATTACCAACTCAAGTTTTTGCAAAAGATATGCTTGGTAAACAAGGGGCAAATATTATTAATATTTCTAGTATGAATGCCTTTACACCACTTACAAAGATACCTGCTTACTCTGGTGCAAAAGCTGCAATCAGTAATTTTACTCAATGGCTTGCTGTATATTTCTCAAAAGTTGGTATTCGTTGTAATGCTATCGCACCAGGGTTTTTAGTTAGTAATCAAAACCGCGCTTTATTATTTGATACTGAAGGAAAACCAACAGATAGAGCAAATAAAATTCTAACTAACACACCAATGGGGCGTTTTGGTGAGCCAGAAGAATTACTAGGTGCATTACTTTTCTTAATAGATGAGCATTATTCTGCTTTTGTCAATGGGGTAGTTTTACCTGTTGATGGTGGTTTTTCTGCGTATAGTGGAGTATAGGGGGATTAAATGAAACAATTTATGGATGAAGATTTTCTTCTTTCAACAGATACAGCAAAAATTCTCTATCATGATTATGCAAAACATAAACCTATTTTTGATTATCACTGTCATTTAAATCCAAGAGAAGTGGCGGAAAATCGTCAATTTAATGATTTAGCTGAAATTTGGCTAGAGGGTGATCACTACAAATGGAGAGCTTTGCGTACAGCTGGAATACCAGAAGAATTGATTACAGGGAAGGCTACTAACTATCAAAAATATTTGGCTTGGGCGAAAACAGTTCCCCTTTGTATTGGTAATCCAATTTATCACTGGACACATTTAGAATTACGTCGCCCTTTTGGTATAACCAATATGTTATTTAATCCACAAAATGCGGAAAAAATTTGGAATCAATGTAATGAAATGTTGCAACAACCTGAATTTTCTGCGCGAGGCATTATGCAGAAAATGAACGTGAAATTAGTGGGGACAACAGATGATCCCATTGATTCTTTGCAATATCATCAAGCAATCAAGAATGATGAAAGTTTTGATATTGATGTGGTACCAAGTTGGCGACCTGATAAAGTATTTAAAATTGAGTTGCCGCAATTTAATGATTACCTTGTACAGTTAAGTGAAATTGCAGATGTAGATATTTATACGTTTGCAGATTTACAAAAAGCGTTGTTAAAACGTCTTGAATATTTTGATGCTCAAGGTTGTAAATCTGCTGATCATGGTATGGAAATTGTCCGTTTTTCAGCTATTCCAGATGAATCAGTATTGAATAGTATTTTACAAAAACGTTTGCAAAATCAACCGCTCTTGGAAGAAGAAGTTGCTCAATTTAGTACGGCCATTTTAGTGTGGTTGGCTTCGGAATATTGTAAACGTAACTGGGTAATGCAAATGCATATTGGTGCAATACGTAACAATAATAGTCGAATGTTTGCTTTACTCGGTGCAGATAGTGGCTTTGATTCCATTGGTGATCGAACTTATGTTGAGCCCCTCTCTCGTTTGTTAGATGCAATGGATAGGAAAAATCAATTGCCTAAAACTATTTTGTATTGTTTAAATCCTCGAGACAATGAAATGATTGCTAGTATGATCGGAAACTTTCAAGGCGATGGTATTGCAGGCAAAATACAGTTTGGTTCTGGATGGTGGTTTAATGATCAAAAAGACGGAATGGAACGTCAGTTACAACAGCTTTCTCAATTAGGGTTACTCAGTCAATTTGTTGGAATGCTAACTGATTCACGTAGTTTTTTATCTTACACTCGCCATGAGTATTTCCGCCGTATTTTATGTGAAATGATTGGCGGATGGGTTGAAAAAGGTGAAGCTCCAAATGACATTTCATTACTGGGTAAAATGATTGAAGATATTTGTTTCAACAATGCAAAAAATTATTTTAAATAGGGAAAATTATGTCATACACAACTCAACAAATTATTGAAAAACTTCGTGTACTCAAAATTGTGCCTGTAATTGCGTTGGATAATGCAGAAGATATTTTGCCGCTAGCAGATACGTTGGCTAAAAATGGTTTACCTGTGGCAGAGATTACTTTTCGCTCTGAAGCAGCGGTAGATGCAATTCATTTACTGCGTACTCATCGACCCGATTTTTTGATTGCTGCGGGCACAGTTTTAACTGAGGAACAAGTAGTTTTAGCTAAAAGTAGCGGAGCAGATTTTGTGGTTACTCCTGGGTTAAATCCAAAAATTGTGAAATTATGTCAAGATTTGAATTTTCCAATAACACCGGGGGTGAATAATCCTATGGCCATTGAAACTGCATTAGAAATGGGAATTTCGGCGGTAAAATTTTTCCCTGCGGAGGCTTCAGGCGGAGTGAAAATGATTAAAGCATTGCTCGGTCCTTATGCTCAGTTACAGATCATGCCGACTGGTGGTATAGGGCTTCATAACATAAGGGATTATCTCGCTATTCCTAATATTGTTGCTTGTGGAGGCTCTTGGTTTGTGGAGAAAAAATTGATTCAATCTAAAAATTGGGATGAAATTGGACGATTGATCAGGGAAGTAATTGATATTATTAAATAAATTTATTTCTTTAAAGAGCAAAGTGCGGTCTATTTAGACCGCATTTTTTGATTAAGCTTTTTTCAAAAATTCGGATTTCAACATGATTTTGCCGCAATCGACGTTATGATCGCCATTTACTAAGCGGATGTTTTTGAATTTTGTACCTTTTTTCAATACTTCTGATGAACCTTTTAATTTTAAATCTTTAATCAAAAGTACATCATCGCCATCTGCAAGCAAATTCCCATTGCTGTCTTTTACGATGAGTTGATCGTCATCTGATTCTTGAATTTCATTATTGTCCCATTCATTACCGCAATCAGGGCAAACAAAATTAATTGAATCGTGGTAAACGTATTCACTTTGACATTTTGGGCAATTAGGCATTTGATCCATTGGGTTTTCCTTCTTGATTACATATAATAGGCGCGCGAGTATAGCAAAAAAGATATCTTTCGCCAAAGCGTGAAAGTTTTTGATGAATTTTTGAGGAAAATGTATGAAAAAACAAATTATTGCCTTAGTTTGTGGCGTGATGTTTAGTAGCTCAACTTGGGCACACAATTTGCAATTAGAGCAATCTTTACCATCGGTAAAAGTGAGTGAGTATGGTGAAATTGTACTTTCTGGTAAAGATACCACGTTTCAACCTTGGGGTTCTGCTGGATTAGCGGGTAAAGTGCGTGTTGTCCATCATTTGGCTGGTAGAACTGCAGCAAAAGAGAAAAATCAGCCAATGATTGATGCGATAAAAGCATCTCATTTTAATCCTACAAAATACCAAACAACGACCATTATTAATGCGGATGATGCGATTGTTGGTACAGGTATGTTTGTAAAAAATAGTGCACAAAAAGGAAAACAGGAAAATCCACATAGCCAGGTTGTATTAGATGATAAAAGTGCAGTCAAAAATGCTTGGGGATTAAATCCTAAAGATAGTGCAATTATCGTGTTAGACAAAACGGGAAAAGTAAAATTTGTGAAAGAAGGAAAATTGTCTGATAGCGATATTCAGGCTGTTATTTCACTTGTGAATGGATTAACCAAATAACGTAATACAAAGTAAAAATCCCTAAGCCTTTCGACTTAGGGATTTTTTTAATTCTGATGGCGGAGGAATAGGGATTCGAACCCTAGGAGGGCGTAAACCCTCGCCGGTTTTCAAGACCGGTGCCTTCAACCACTCGACCATTCCTCCGTGATTGATGGGCGTAGTATAATGAATATTTTATTGATGTAAACAGAAATCTCATGATTTAAGTTTAGGTGATGATAATTTATTCATTTTGATGAAATTAATTCTATCAATACCATTGACTTTTTTACCCCTAGCCCTTACCTTACAGGAGACTTTTTACTTATTTTACAAGGAGCTTTTATGCAATCACGTCTTATTGTGGATGCTCAGCAGGAATCGCTACTCAGCACACATAAAGTGTTGCGTAACACGTATTTTTTATTGGGATTAACAATGGCATTTTCAGCGGTTGTTGCGTTTATTTCAATTAGCCTAAACCTGCCATATCCAAATATTATTGTGTTATTAGTGGGTTTTTATGGCTTACTTTTCTTAACAAATAAATTAGCTGATCGTCCTGCAGGTATTTTCGCTGCCTTTGCTTTCACAGGATTTATGGGATACACCATCGGGCCAATTTTAAATATGTATGTGGCACGTGGAATGGAAGATTTGATTATGCTTGCATTCGCAGGAACTGCAATTGTGTTCTTCGCATGTTCAGCTTATGTGTTAACCACGAAAAAAGATATGTCATTCTTATCAAGCGCAATGTTCGCATTATTTATTGTGCTATTACTTGGTATGGTGGCGAGTTTCTTCTTCCAAATTCCTGCGTTATCAGTCGCAATTAGTGCATTATTTGTTGTGTTCTCTACAATGACTATTTTGTATGAAACGAGTAATATCATCCATGGTGGTGAAACGAATTACATTCGCGCAACCGTGAATATTTATGTTTCAATCTACAATTTATTCTTGAGTTTATTAAGATTACTTTCTATTTTCTCAAGCGATGAATAATGATTGAATTTTAACGTTGTGACCCCACTTTTCAGTGGGGTTATTTTTTGGAATAGGCAATGGAAAAACAAATTTTTGAACATGCAGTCAACGTTGAGGAAGAACAATATCAGCCTAAGCAAGAGTTTCATCATGTAGAAACAAAGCTGGATGAACCCTTGGAAGGGGTGTTAATTGATGCTCAACTTGAACAGGCATTGAAACCAAAATCAGGTTTTGGAAAAACGGTATTAAAATTTACCGCACTTTTATTTGGTGTGGCGACGGTTGCGCAATCCGTGCAGTGGATTTGGGATAGCTATCAACAACATCAATGGATTTATCTTGCTTTTGCTTTAGTCAGTTTAATTGTCATTTTATTGGGGATTAAAGAGATTATTGGTGAGTGGCGACGTTTAGTTAGTTTAAAAAAACGTGAGCAATTGCAACAACAAAGTCAGCAGATTTGGTTAGAAAGTGCGGTAAAAAATGGCGATGTTTTTTCTGTTCATAACGCAGAAAAAAGTAAAGCGCTTTGCTTAGATATTGCAAAATCTCTACGTTTGGAAAATGATTCTCCTGCGGTAATTCAATGGCAACACCAATTAAATGAAGCTTATTCAGCGCAAGAAATTACGCATTTATTCAGTCGTAATGTTTTATCTACTTTTGATGCACAAGCTAAAAAATTGATTAGTAAAATGGCTGCTGAATCAGCTGTGATTGTCGCGATTAGTCCACTTGCTGTAGTGGATATGTTTTTTATCGCGTGGAGAAATCTTCGATTAATGAATAAGATTGCTGAGATTTATGGAATTGAATTAGGGTATTTTTCACGTATTCGATTGTTAAGAATGGTATTGGTCAATATCGCTTTTGCTGGGGCAACCGAAGTGGCACAAGATATTGGAATGGATTGGCTTTCTCAAGATGTAACAGCAAAACTTTCTGCTCGTATAGCTCAAGGAATCGGTGTGGGATTGCTCACTGCTAGATTAGGTGTGAAAGCAATGGAGCTTTGTCGCCCATTAGCATTTCAATTAAACGAAAAACCAAAGCTTTCACATATTCAACAGGAATTACTTAGCTCGGTGAAAGATATTGTTCTAGGTAAAAATAAAATTTACAAAAAGGAGCAAGTCTGATGAAAATCGAGGTTGTTTATCAACATAGCGATTTTATTATTATCAATAAGCCTGAAGGTATTAGTGTTCATAAAGATCAAGCAGAACAAGGTTTAACAGAACTTGTTGCAAAACAACTGAATGTACCTCAAGTATGGTTGGTTCATCGCTTGGATAAAGTGACGTCGGGGTTATTAATTTTGGCGTTGAACGCTGAAAGTGCGGCTGAATTTTCACGACTTTTTTCTGAACATAAAATTCATAAAACGTATTTGGCATTAAGTAGCCAAAAGCCTAAAAAGAAACAAGGGGTGATTATCGGGGATATGAAGAAAGCCCGAGATGGCGCATGGAAACTTTGTCAAACAAAAGAAAATCCAGCAATTACGCGTTTTGAAAGCGTAAGCTGTGAACCTAATTTACGTTTATTTATTTTAAAACCACAAACAGGGAAAACGCATCAATTACGTGTTGCGATGAAAAGTTTAGGTAGCCCGATTTTGGGCGATGGACTTTATGGTAAAAACATTGAAAAAATTGACCGCACTTATTTGCATGCTGCCCAATTGGAATTTGATTATTTGAATGATTTTATTTCGGTAACTTGTTTACCCTCTGAAGGTCAATTTTGGATTAACCCCAGTGTGTTTGAGCAAATTAAGGCTTATCTGGCAAAGCCGTTTTTATCAAAATAGAAATCTCTGTATAATAAAGACAATTTTACTCTTTAATAGGAACAAAAATGAAATTTATCTCTTTTAATATAAATGGTTTACGTGCTCGCCCACATCAACTTGAAGCCATTATTGAAAGATATCAGCCGGATGTGATCGGCTTGCAAGAAATTAAGGTCGCGGATGAGGCTTTTCCTTATGAAATTACAGAAAACTTAGGTTATCACGTATTTCATCACGGACAGAAAGGTCACTATGGCGTAGCATTATTGACTAAACAAGAACCTAAAGCGGTTCGTCGCGGTTTTCCAACAGACAATGAAGATGCGCAAAAACGCATTATTATGGCTGATCTTGAAACTGATTTTGGTTTGTTGACTGTCATTAATGGATATTTTCCTCAAGGGGAAAGCCGTGCGCACGAGACTAAATTTCCAGCTAAAGAGAAATTTTATGCGGATCTTCAACAGTATTTAGAAAAAGAACACGACAAATCGAATCCGATTTTAATTATGGGCGATATGAATATCAGCCCAAGTGATTTAGATATTGGTATCGGCGATGAAAATCGTAAACGTTGGTTACGCTCAGGTAAATGTTCTTTCTTACCAGAAGAAAGAGCGTGGTATCAACGTTTATATGATTACGGATTAGAAGACAGTTTCCGTAAGCTGAACCCAACAGCAAATGATAAATTCTCGTGGTTTGATTACCGTTCTAAAGGTTTTGATGATAATCGAGGTTTACGAATTGATCATATTTTAGTAAGTCAAAAATTGGCTGAACGCTGTGTCGATGTGGGCATTGCACTAGATATTCGAGCAATGGAAAAACCGTCTGATCACGCACCGATTTGGGCTGAATTTAAATAGGAAAGCGAAATGGATATGGCTAATTGGCAGAATTATCGTTCTACCGTGAATGGTATGCCTGCCGTGTTTACCGCAAATATTGAAGATGTTGAAAAATATCACGGTAAAGATCTCGATAAAATAGTGCAATTCACTATCGCTTATAAGGCTGATGATGAAACAGGTTTGCCCTCAGAAGTTGAATACGATAAGTTAATTAATCGTGTATTTAAAATTCTGGCGCAATTAACCGCACTTCCGAATGTATTTTTTGCCGGACATTTTATTTGTAATTCTCAAGCTAAAATGCATTTTTATTGTGAGCATGAAAATCTTGTAGTAGAAACCTTACAACAAATTGATTTTGTTAAAGATATTAATGTACAAAAGGATTTAAGTTGGGATACTTATTTTGACTTTTTGCTTGCTTCTCCATTAGAGATTAAGTTAAATGCAACGGAAGAGTTGCTTGATTTATTGAAAAATAAAGGTCGTGATTTAAGTGATACGTATCTGGTGGAGCATAGTTTTCATTTTGATGAAGAAGAGAAAATGTTCCCTTTTATGGATGAACTTAGTTTAGGGGATTATTCTTTCACGACATTACAATATTCCGCACAAGCTATTCAGTTTAATGAAGATGATGAGCCTTATTTCTTGGTGAAATTAGAGCAAGAAATTTCATTAGATAATGGTGAAATTTTTGAACAAGTCGAACGGTTTGAAAAACTGGCTAGTCAATTTTCGGGAGAGTATATTGGCTGGGAATGTGATTCTTTAATGGATGCGAACAAGCAGTTGAATTAGTTTTTTAGATACTCGTAAGTCATGAAAAAGAGAGATATTTATCTCTCTTTTTTAATGTAATTTAACTTTTCGGCGCATTTTACGCATTAATAAAAATACCCATGGCCACAGTATTCCCGACGCTAAAGCCCCAAAGATTTCTTGCCAGTTAAAAAATGCGGTATGCAGGGAGAATTCGACTAAAAAAATAGCTAATCTGACAATAAATACAAACGCAATCACTAAAAGGCTTTGAAACCAAAGCGATAAATTTCTGAGTACGAGATAGTTTTTTGCCACAAAATAAATTGTCACAGAAAGGACCAGGGCATGAATACCCAATGTGGAACCTAGGATTAAATCCCATACAAGCCCTAATAAAAATGCCCACCCAATACTGACTTTATTTGGAATAGCCAGAACCCAGTAAAGTAAAACGAGAACTAACCAAGCAGGCTTAAATGCTTGAAAACCAAGTGGCCAGGGTGCGAGTTCTAGCACTAATGCTACGACAAAGAAGATTAAAATTGTGAGCCATTGTAAAATAAAGCGAGTTTGCATTAATCTTCTTCCCTATGTTCTTGTTGTTCTGACGGTACAGCTTCTTCATTTTGCGGTGCATCGGTTGGAATTTCAGGTTCAACCGTTGATTTATCCTTATTTTCTTGAAGATTATCGTCTGTTAACGGGGCTTTTTTTACTTTGTAATCAGCTTCATTCGCTTGGCTTTCTAAACGTTTTTGCACTAAATTACGCACTTCTTCTGGAGACATAGATTTTACTTTAGACATATCTAAATTGCTTGGCCAAAGCAGCAATACATAGCGTAAGCGTTCAAGGGCTGCGAGAGGTTTGGCTTTGACCGTCGCAAAGTAATTGGAACCATCGCGTGACACGCTTTGTACAACCGCTACTGGATAGCCTTCAAGGAAACGGCCACCAAGACCAGACGTTACAAGTAAGTCGCCTTTTTCGATATCCACAGAACGAGGTACATTATCAAGAGTTAGCTCATCAGTATGCCCGGTTCCACTTGCAATGACGCGAACATCGTTACGTAGAACTTGTACTGGAATAGAATGGGTGACATCAGTTAAGAGTAATACTCGGCTCGTGTTCTCTCCCACAGAAATAATTTGGCCAATGACGCCTTTTTCATCAATTACAGGCTGACCAACATAAGCTCCGTCTTTTTCCCCTTGGTTAATAACAATTTGTTGACGATAAATATCTGTTTCTGCAGTTAAAATTTCCGCAATCTTTTTGTATTCATCTGTGCGTAAAGGGGAGTTTAACAATAAACGTAAACGCTGATTCTCGACTTTGAGTTGATCTAGTAAGAGTAAATCGGCATTTTTTTCACGTAATTGTTCGCGTAATACTTTATTTTCGATTTGTAATTTACTGGTATCGACTAAATTATCTGATACCCCATCTAATACTGTACGAGGGCTATTGGCAAGATAATAGAGACCACCCACTGCGGTTTCCATAGCGCTGCGAGCTTTAGTCATTGAATTAGTTTGACCATCAGCTAAGATTAAAGAAAAGGAAGCTGCTACAGCTAATAATAATCGAATGCCAAGCGGGGGGGCTTTACCGAAAATAGGCTTCATTAAGCGTCCTACGTTGAGATAAAAAGATTAAAAGGAAAAGTGCGGTCATTTTTAACCGCACTTTTTATTTTTGGTCTAAATTAAATTTCGTCACTAAAAATGTCGCCACCGTGCATATCGATCATTTCTAATGCCTCACCACCACCGCGAGCAACACAGGTTAATGGATCTTCTGCGATAATGACTGGAACGCCAGACTCTTTAGAGAGAAGGGTATCAATATTACGCAATAGTGCACCACCACCAGTTAACACCATACCTCGTTCAAAAATATCAGCTGCGTGCTCTGGTTGACATTCCTCAAGAGCAGTACGAACAGCGGTTACAATACCATTTAATGGCTGTTGAATAGCTTCTAAAACATCACGTGAGGTTAAGGTGAATGAACGAGGTGCGCCTTCAGCAAGATTGTGACCATGCACTTCCATTTCTTTAATTTCATCACCTTCTTGAATGTAGGCTGTACCGATTTCTTGTTTAATGCGTTCAGCAGTAGGTTCACCGATAACAGAACCAAAAGTGCGGCGAACATAAGAAATGATCGCTTCATCAAAACGGTCACCACCGATACGAACTGAAGAAGAATATACGATACCGTTTAAGGAAATAACAGCGACTTCAGTTGTACCGCCACCGATATCAATTACCATAGAACCAACTGCAGTGGAAACAGGTAATTTAGCGCCGATTGCGGCTGCCATTGGTTCTTCAATTAAATATACTTCACGCGCACCAGCACCGATTGCGGATTCTTTAATTGCACGACGTTCTACTTGTGTTGCACCAGCAGGCACACAGACAAGTACACGAGGGCTTGGACGCATAAAATTACCGCTGTGAACTTGTTTGATAAAGTATTGCAACATTTTTTCTGTAACAAAGAAGTCTGCGATTACGCCATCTTTCATTGGGCGAATGGCAGCGATGCTTTTTGGCGTACGTCCAAGCATTAATTTCGCTTCTTTACCTACCGCCGCAATACTTTTTAATGTGCCAACACGATCTTGGCGAATCGCGACAACAGAAGGTTCATCTAAGACAATACCTTGACCTTTGACATAAATTAAGGTGTTAGCTGTACCCAAGTCGATAGAAAGATCGTTGGAGAAAAGTCCACGTATTTTTTTAAATAACATAATTATTCCATTTTAAAATCAGAGTTAATTTTGCTTGGCTGAAAAAGTGAAATTATCTCATCGCCAAGCACGCAAAAAATTGTGCTAAATGTACCAAAAAATGTGTTGAAATTACAGTTGTTTTTCGTGTTTTTTACGTTAGTTGCCACTGGCCTTTATCTTGCAGAGTCAGTTGTTGCTGATGTAAAGCTTTCAGCGTTGAACGGTGGCCAACACTGATTAGCGTAGTTTTTGGTAGCTCTTGTTTTAATAGTTGATACATCGAAAATTCTAAACCTTCATCCATACTAGCCGTGGCTTCATCTAAGAAGGCTACGGCAGGTTTGTGTAGAATCAAACGCGCAAATGCTAAACGCTGCTGTTCGCCAAGAGAAAGAATACGTGTCCAATCCTGTTCTTTGTCTAATTGTTCAGCTAAATGACCTAATTGAACTTTATTGAGTATTTCAATGGCTTGATTATGTGAAATGTTGTCGGATTTATTTGGATAAGCTAATGCTGACATTAAATTTCCTTGTGGCACATATGGCTTTTGTGACAAGAAAAGCTGATTGTGCGTAGGGCAATTTATTTCCCCCTCAGCGTAGCTCCAAAGCCCAGCAATGGTGCGTAAAAGCGTGGTTTTTCCTGCCCCAGATTTTCCTTGAATAAGCAAACTTGTTCCTTGCGGTAAGGTAATGTTTAGATTTTTAATTAGTATATGACCTAATGGATTTTGAATACTTAGATTTTTGAAAATCACATCTGTTGGATGATTGTGGATCTGTGTTTGTGATTTATTATTTACTTTTTCAATGGCATAACTGAACCCAGTTAAACGATCCAGCGTTGCTTTATAGCTTGCAAAATTATCATAAGTATTGCGGAAGAATGAAAGATTTGCGTGTAACTGACCAAATACTTGTAAAGTTTGCATTAAATCACCGAGTTTTATTTGTTTTTCAAAGTAACGCCCAACTTGAATTAACAATGGAAAAACAACAGAAATTTGACTTACAACTAAGTTAAATCCTGAAAATTTTAGCGTTCTAAATACGATTACCCACATGTTATGGATGACAGCATTGAATTGTTGGTAAAGCTGATTTTTTTCTACCTTTTCACCTGCATAAAAAGCAATGCTTTCGGCATATTCTTTTATGCGAATTAAAGAATAACGGTAGTTTGCGTTTAAGCGTTCATTAATAAAATTCAACGATATTAATGGGCGACCGAGCCAGAATGCAATGAGGGTGGTGACAATGACATAGCCAAATACTAAGAACACCATCATATGTGGGATTTCCACGCCAAGTACCATCATTGGACCCGCTAATCCCCATAACAAAATCGTGTAAGAGATCATCGAGGTTACCGCATCAATGACGCCAGTGCTTAAAGAAAGTGTGTTTTTTACATAAGATTGGACATCTTGTTGAATACGTTGATCGGGATTATCAAGATTTTCTGATAAATATTGTGTTTTGTAATAGGCTCGATGTGCCATCCATTTATCTACAAATTGTTCGTTGAGCCATTCAATCCAGTTAATGGTAAAACGTTGCTCTAAATAATAGCTTACTAATGCCGCAGAAACAGAACTTGCCGCGATGACACAGAACAAGCCCATTTGTTGCCAAAATACATGTTCATTAAATTCTTGTAATGAGGTGTACATATTTTTGTACCACTCAGAATGTACAAGGCTGATGCGCACGCTAAGTAGCGTCATTGCAACAATGAGAAGAAAGAATAGGATAGGTTTAACGCTGCGTTTAGGTGAAAGATAGCCACCTGCAAATATCCAAAATTGTTTTCCCCATTGGGTAAAACGCACCAAAAGAAAAATGCCAAAACTAAAGACGATAGAGGTGATGGCTAGCGTTTGTAAAATCCAAATAAGAGAAGTAATGGCTTCTTGGCCGTAATCCATAATATTCCATCCGAGCTAAAAGTGCGGTGAAAAATAACCGCACCCTTTGTAAAAGGGTCAAAAATTTTCGGTATTGTAGAGTCTATGTTCAATTTCGCAAGAAAAAATGTGACGAACGTATCATTTTTTGAGTTTGGTTAAGGTTTTCAAAAAACAACTTGGATATAATCCGAAGGAGTTAAATTTCATTTTTAAGGGGTCAATATGAGTGATATTGCAATCACGATTAGTCTTCTTGCCCTTGTTGCCGTAATAGGTTTATGGATCGGGCATTGGAAGATCCGCGGCGTTGGATTGGGCATTGGTGGCGTGCTGTTTGGCGGCATTATTGTGGCGCATTTCACTAATCAATATGGTTTGCAACTGGATGCGCATACACTGCATTTTGTGCAAGAATTTGGTTTGATTTTATTTGTTTATACTATTGGTATTCAGGTGGGACCTGGCTTTTTTTCTTCTTTGCGAAAATCAGGTTTAAAGCTAAATGCCTTTGCCATTTTGATTATTGTGCTGGGTTCAATTGCCGTGGTTCTTGTACATAAAATTGCGGATGTTCCTCTGGATATTGCTTTAGGTATTTATTCTGGTGCTGTTACTAATACACCTGCATTGGGGGCTGGGCAGCAAATTCTGGCAGAATTAGGGGTACCTCAAACCACTGTAACTATGGGGATGTCTTATGCAATGGCTTATCCATTCGGTATTTGCGGTATTTTGCTTGCAATGTGGTTAATCCGCTTATTTTTTAAAGTTAAAGTGGACGATGAAGCGGCACGTTTTAATGTGGAGAGCGGTCAAGAAAAAGAAAGTTTACATAATGTTTCTTTAAAAGTGACGAACCAAAATTTAGATGGTCTGATGTTAATTCAAATTCCAGGATTTAGTGATGAAGAAGTCGTATGTTCACGTTTAAAACGCGATGATATGGAAATCGTTCCAAAGGCAAGTACTGAGATTCGTACCAACGATATTTTACAACTAGTTGGGGATGATAATTCGCTTGCCAAAATGCGTTTGATTATCGGGCACGAAGTTGATGCACCAACCGTTGCCTATAGTGGCGAAATTCGTTCCGAGAGAGTGGTAGTGACGAACGAAAAAGTCTTAGGTAAAAAGATCCGCACGTTGGGGATTCATCAAAAATATGGGGTTGTGATTTCACGTTTAAATCGTGCAGGTATTGAGCTAGTTCCAACGGGAAATACCACATTGCAATTTGGCGATGTGCTACATATGGTCGGACGCAGTGATGTACTAAATCAAGCCATTTCAGTCATTGGCAATGCACAACAAAAATTGCTTCAAGTGCAAATGTTACCAGTGTTTATCGGCATTGGTTTAGGTGTGCTTGTCGGCTCGATTCCATTTTATATTCCAGGGTTCCCTGTCGCATTAAAATTAGGGCTTGCCGGTGGGCCATTGGTGGTTGCGTTGATCTTAGCGAGAATTGGCACGATTGGTAAACTTTACTGGTTTATGCCACCTAGTGCTAACTTGGCATTGCGTGAAATAGGGATTGTTCTTTTCTTGGCTGTGGTCGGTTTAAAATCAGGTGGAAGTTTCTTTGATACCTTGTTGAATGGCTCAGGTCTTGAATGGATGGGATATGGTATTTTTATCACCTTTATTCCATTAATGATTACCGGTGTTTTGGCTCGTCTATATGGCAAACTGAATTACCTTACAATCTGTGGTTTACTTGCCGGTTCAATGACAGATCCTCCTGCTTTAGCATTTGCTAATGAAATTAAAGAAGATAACGGTGCAGCTGCACTTTCTTACGCAACTGTGTATCCATTGGTGATGTTCTTGCGGATAATGTCACCGCAGTTATTGGCAGTGTTATTGTGGGCGGCATAGCCAAAATAAGTTCAATTTATACAAACAAAAGCGCGGTTAATTTCGCGCTTATTTTTTGCGTGGATTTTGCGCGAGAAGGTATTCAATGATAGAATTTCGCACTTTTATTGCGAAGCGAGAACAAAATGGCACTAGTTGAATTTTTGATGGAAACCTTAGATGGGTTAAAGGGAACAGATATTGTTCATTTTGATGTACGTGGAAAATCATCGATTACGGATAATATGATTATTTGCACGTGTACATCGAGCCGCCAAGTTTCTGCAATGGCAGATAATTTAATTACAGAATGTAAAAAAGCAGGTTTTGAAACTTTTGGTGAAGAAGGTAAAAATACTGCAGATTGGATAGTGGTGGATCTTGGTCAAGCGATCGTACATATCATGCAACGTGACGCGCGTGAAATGTATCAATTAGAGAAACTTTGGGCGTAAATTTTAGTAAAGTGCGGTGAAAAATAACCGCACTTTTTAGATAAGGATGACTTGTGAAAATCACGTTAATTGCTGTCGGAACAAAAATGCCTTCTTGGGTTACAACGGGTTTTGAGGAATATCAACGCCGTTTCCCAAAAGATATGCCTTTTGAACTGATTGAAATCCCGGCAGGAAAGCGTGGAAAAAATGCTGATATTAAACGTATTTTAGAGCAAGAAGGCAAAGCAATGTTAGCTGCTTGTGGAAAAGGCAAAGTTATGACGTTAGATATTCCAGGTAAACCTTGGACCACACCGCAGTTAGCTGAGCAACTAGAAGCGTGGAAAAACGATGGCCGTGATGTATGTTTGTTGATCGGTGGTCCTGAGGGCCTTTCACCTGAATGTAAAGCAGCCGCAGAGCAAAGTTGGTCGCTTTCTCCCTTGACATTACCTCATCCGCTTGTTCGTGTTGTGGTGGCTGAAAGTTTATATCGAGCGTGGTCCCTCACGACTAATCATCCTTATCACCGAGAATAGTAAATCCTCATTTTTACTCAGATGAATTTAAAAAGATTCTTCAATACACCAACTCATGAACCGTTTCGCGATAAAAAAGCGGAGCGTAACCTTTTTGCACGTCGAACTTTAGTGGCTTTTTTGGGGATTTTGCTACTAACAGGCGTGTTATTCACCAATATTTATCAGCTACAGATTGTTAATTTCGATACTTACCAAACTCGTTCTAATGGTAACCGAATTAAATTATTACCTTTACCTCCAACGCGAGGCTTAATCTATGATCGTTACGGTAAATTATTAGCCGAAAATCTTACTTTTTTTGGTTTATACATTGTGCCAGAAAAAACCGAAAATTTAGACCGCACGTTAGATGAATTACGCTACATTGTGGGATTGACGGATAACGATATTGAAAATTTTAAAAAGGAACGTCGCCGCGGAACGCGTTATGCACCGATTTTATTAAAGCCGAATTTAACAGAAGAACAAATCGCACGTTTTGCAGTGAGTGGCTATCAATATCCGAGTTTAGATGTACGTCCTTATTTCAAACGTTATTATTTATATGGTGAAATTATGACTCACATTTTAGGTTATGTGGGCAAAATCAACGATAAAGACCTTGAACGTTTGAAAAAAGATGAAAAATTTGCCAATTATTCTGGTAGCAATGATATGGGCAAATTGGGGATTGAACGCTATTACGAAGATGAGTTACATGGCACCACAGGTTTTGAAGAAGTAGAAATCAACAACCGTGGTAAAGTTATTCGTAAGTTACGTGAACAACCTTCTGTAGCAGGAAAAAGTATTTATCTTACTATCGATTTAGAGTTGCAGCGTTACATCACAGATCTTTTGGCTGGGCAAAAAGGTGCAATTGTTGTATTGGATCCGAAAGATAGTGGTGTGCTGGCTATGGTGTCCACGCCAAGTTATGACAATAATTTGTTTGTTGATGGTATTTCGTCAGAAGATTATAAGCGTCTATTAAATGATCCTGCTCGTCCGCTTTATAGTCGTGCGACCCAAGGTGTGTATCCTCCTGCTTCTACGGTGAAACCTTTTATTGCAGTGGCTGCACAAACTGAGAATGTGATTAGCCAAAATACGACGATTTTTGACCCAGGCTATTGGGTATTGCCAAATACGACTAAGCGATTCCGAGATTGGAAAAAGAGCGGTCATGGTTATACAGATTTAAATAAAGCAATTACAGAATCATCCGATACTTATTTTTACCAAGTCGCTCATAGTATGGGAATTGATCGTCTTTCTGATTGGATGAAACGATTCGGCTTTGGTATGCCAACTGGGATTGAAATTCAAGAGGAAACGGCAGCCAATATGCCAACGCGCGAATGGAAACAAAAACGTTATAAACGTCCTTGGGTACAAGGCGATACTATTTCTGTGGGAATTGGCCAAGGTTATTGGACGGCAACCCCGTTACAAGTAGCAAAAGCGACAACGATATTGGTCAATAATGGCAAAGTAAATACACCGCATTTGATGAAAGCAATTGAAGTATCTACATTAAAACCTTATGAAGATCCTTTGCTTTATCCTGATATTACAGAGGCTAAACAAAGCTACTGGGATGCAGCGAAACGCGGTATGTACAATGTTGTTAATGCTGCAAATGGAAGTGGGCGAAAAGCCTTTGCAGATGCCAATTATCGTGTTGCAGGGAAATCTGGTACTGCTCAAGTATTTAGTTTAAAAGAAAATGAAAAATACAATGCGGCGGGATTGAAAAAAGAACTGCATGATCACGCATGGTTTACCGCATATGCGCCTTATGAAGATCCTAGATTGGTTGTGACAGTTATTTTAGAGAATGCGGGTGGTGGTTCAAGTAATGCCGCACCATTAGCGCGTAAAGTGATGGATTACTATTTAAATCAGCGTTTACCACAAGTTGAAAAATATAATGCAACCATTCAGCAAAAAGAAGATTTACCACAAGAGAGCGAGCAAATAAATGGAAGATAAAATTCCTTTCTGGTTGCGCGCATGGCAACGTTTGCATATTGATTTTTGGCTTTTTATCGGCTTAGTTGCAATAACAGCCTATGGCATGCTTGTGCTTTATAGTGCCACTGGTGCGAGTGAAACCATGTTTAACAACCGGATTATTCAGGTTTTTCTTGGATTTACTGTTATGCTCGTCATGGCACAATTTCCACCTAAATTCTATCAACGCATTGCGCCTTATCTTTATCTGATAGGCTTTATCATGTTGATTTTAGTGGATGCAATTGGAACAACCAGTAAAGGTGCACAGCGTTGGCTTGATCTTGGATTTATTCGTTTTCAGCCATCTGAAATTGTAAAGCTTGCAGTGCCATTAATGGTCGCTGTGTATTTAGGTAATCGTCCACTTCCACCTAAATTAAGTGAAACATTTATTGCGATTGCAATGATTATGATTCCGACTTTACTTGTGGCTATACAACCAGATTTAGGCACATCAATTTTGGTAAGTGCATCAGGTTTATTTGTAGTATTTTTAGCGGGAATGAGTTGGTGGTTGATTTTAGCTGCAGTGATTGGTTTAGCTGGATTTATTCCGATCATGTGGCTATATCTAATGCACGATTATCAACGCACTCGCGTTCTCACATTATTGGACCCAGAAAAAGATCCTCTCGGTGCTGGTTATCATATTTTACAATCAAAGATTGCGATTGGTTCTGGTGGACTTTGGGGAAAAGGCTGGATGCAGGGTACGCAATCTCAGCTTGAATTCTTACCTGAACCTCATACAGATTTTATTTTTGCTGTAATGAGTGAAGAACATGGAATGGTTGGTTTTCTTATTTTGATCTCCATTTACATGTTTATTATTGTACGTGGTTTGATTATTGCCGTGAACGCTCAAACCTCTTTTGGGCGAATTCTTGCTGGTGCAACGACGTTAATTTTCTTTGTTTATGTGTTTGTTAACATAGGCATGGTAAGTGGTATTTTGCCTGTAGTGGGAGTACCATTACCTTTATTCAGCTATGGTGGAACGTCTTACGTTGCTATTATGGCTGCTTTTGGCTTGGTGATGTCAGTTCATACACATCAAGTAAAATTTATGAAAGGGAACTAATTTCATTTTTACTTTTCTTAAAAGGGTAAATAAATGAAAATAGTCAACGCTTATGAAATTAAAAACATTATTAAATCTGACCGCACTTGCTTTGTTTGCTATAATTACTAGCTTTTCAGCCCATGCGGACACTCACAAAATGTATGGTATCCAAGGGGATAAACTTTCGATTATAACCAAAGTACCTTCTCCTAGTACTTATTCTGTGAAAGGGCAAACTTATACGACAAAAACTGAAGATGATGCTAAATCCTATACTAAAGAAGGGATGGCTAGTTACTATCATCTCAAATTTAATGGGCGTAGAACTGCAAGTGGTGATGTTTATAATTCAACACAATTTACTGCAGCACATAAAACATTGCCAATAAATTCTTATGCTTTGGTGACTAATTTACATAACAATCGTAAAGTTATCGTACGTATTAATGATCGTGGACCTTTTAGTGATAAACGTTTAATTGACCTTTCTCATGCAGCGGCGAAAGAAATTGGATTAATTTCTCGCGGTATGGGACATGTTAGAATTGAGGCGTTGCACGTTGCCAAAAATGGGAATTTATCAGGTGCAGCCACAAAAACACTGGCTAAACAAGCAAAAACTCAAGAAGCTGCCGATCGTTTAGTATTAAAATCTAATACGCTTTTTGATAACGCATCTAAGTCAATAAATGCTCTAAAAGGAACCGAATTTTACCGTTTGAAAATGCTTGAATTAACCTCTCGTAGCCAAGCAAATAAGTTAATTACGCAACTTGCGTTAGCGAATATTCAAACTGAAGTAAATCGCTCGGGAAATAAATATGAAATTCACATAGGGCCCTTTGATAATAAAGCACAAATGGCACAAGTGAGAGCTAAATTACAAAAAATGGCAGTAAACAAGCCACTAATTGTTTACACATATAAAAATTAATTGTAGGAACACACTATGTTGAAAAGAACAACAAAAATCGCATTTTTATCAAGTTTTGTAGCACTTAGTGCTTTTTCGGTAGCTGCCGAGGATATCCAGTTTGGCGTAACTCCACCACAAATTACTGCTCAAACTTATGTATTGATGGATTACAATTCTGGCGCAATTTTAGCCGCGCTTAATCCTGATGAGCGTCAATATCCTGCATCCTTAACTAAAATGATGACGAGTTATGTGGTAGGGAGCGCTTTAAAACAGGGCAAAATTCACAATACCGATATGGTAACCATTGATGAGAGTGCATGGGGGCGTAATTTCCCAGATTCATCAAAAATGTTTTTAGATTTAAATACACAAGTATCTGTAGCAGATTTGAATCGTGGTGTGATTGTTGTTTCTGGTAATGATGCGACTGTGGCATTAGCTGAACATATTTCTGGCAATGTACCGAATTTCGTAGAAACAATGAATAAATATGTTCAACAATTTGGTTTGAAAAACACGAATTTCACCACGCCGCATGGTTTAGACGATCCAAATCAATATTCTTCCGCGCGTGATATGGCAATTATTGGTGCGCATATTATTCGTGATTTACCTGAAGAATATAAAATTTACTCAGAAAAAGATTTTACATTTAACAAAATCAAACAACCTAACCGTAATGGACTATTATGGGATAAAACCATTAATGTTGATGGAATGAAAACTGGGCATACTAGTCAAGCAGGATATAACTTAGTCGCTTCAGCCACTACACCAAACAATATGCGTTTAATTTCTGTAGTAATGGGTGTGCCAACTTACAAAGGTCGTGAAGTAGAAAGTAAGAAACTTTTACAATGGGGGTTTGCTAATTTCGAAACATTTAAAACTTTAGAGGCTGGCAAAGAAATTTCAGAACAACCTGTTTATTACGGTAATAAAGGTAGTGTGAAATTAGGCTCGTTACAAGATAGCTTTATTACTGTTCCGAAAGGTAAACAAAATGAGCTTAAAGCGCGCTATGAGTTAGAAAGTAAAAACTTACAAGCGCCTTTAGCAAAAGGCCAAGTCGTAGGTAAAGTCATTTATCAATTAGAAGGTAAAGATATTGCAGCGGTAAACTTACAAGTGATGGATGAGGTGGGCGAAGCGGGTATTTTCGGAAAAGCTTGGGATTGGCTCGTGCTCACTGTAAAAGGCTTATTTGCATAAAATATGTCAGAAATTTACCGCACTTTCTTCATTTTTAACTGAGGCATTCGTAATGTGTGGGTGGTGTGCCATCAACACATCATTTTTATTATTGGGAAATAATATGACAACAGAAAACGATTACGCAAAACTTAAAGAATTAATGGAATTTCCAGCAAAAATGACCTTTAAAGTCGCAGGGATTAATCGCGAGGGGTTAGCGCAAGATCTAATTCAAGTCGTTCAAAAATATATTAAAGGCGATTATATTCCTAAGGAAAAACGGAGTAGTAAAGGTACCTATAATTCGGTTTCAATCGACATTATTGCTGAAAACTTTGAGCAAGTAGAAACACTTTATAAAGAACTTGCTAAAGTTGAAGGCGTAAAAATGGTTATTTAGTATGAACAATTCCCTTATCGTTCGTCAGTTAGGATTGCAAGATTATCAAGAAATTTGGCATAAAATGCAGAATTTTACAGATAGTCGCACCGCGGAAACGCGAGACGAAATTTGGTTGGTGCAACATCCTCCTGTATTTACCCAAGGGCAAGCAGGTAAACCAGAGCATCTTTTACAACGTAGTGAAATACCTGTGGTGCAGTCGGATCGTGGTGGGCAAATAACCTATCATGCACCCGGTCAGCAAGTGATGTATGTGCTCATTGATATTAAGCGTCATGAGAATTTAAATGTACGTCAATTAGTTACCGCACTTGAACAAACGGTGGTAAAAACTTTAGCTGAATATGGTATTGAAAGTTATCCAAAACCTGATGCGCCAGGCGTGTATGTGGATGGAAAAAAGATTTGTTCTCTTGGACTGCGTATTCGTCGTGGGTGTTCTTTTCATGGGTTAGCATTGAATATCAATATGGATCTTAATCCATTTCATTATATTAATCCATGCGGCTATGCTGGTCTTGAAATGTGTCAATTAGCGGATTTTGTTAATCAAGATGAAGCTAATTGCGATAAGGTTTCACCAAAATTAATTAGACACTTTGCCGAGCTTTTAGGCTATAATGTAACAAATTTGTAATATTTAATGATCAAAAATGCCCTGTTTGGGCATTTTTATTTAGGAACGCTTATGTCAACGCCTTTCAAAATGGAGCGCGGTGTAAAATATCGCGATGCGGCAAAAACGTCGATTATTCCAGTAAAAAATATTGATCCAAACCAAGAGCTATTGAAAAAGCCGGAATGGATGAAAATTAAACTTCCAGCAAATTCACTTAAAATTGAAAGCATCAAAAATGGAATGCGTCGCCATGGTTTGCATTCCGTTTGTGAAGAAGCATCTTGTCCAAATTTACACGAATGTTTTAATCATGGAACAGCAACTTTTATGATTTTAGGCGCAATTTGCACGCGCCGTTGTCCGTTCTGTGATGTTGCGCATGGGAAACCATTACCGCCCGATCCTGAAGAGCCACAAAAATTGGCAGAAACGATTCAAGATATGAAACTTAAATATGTGGTGATTACATCGGTGGATCGTGATGATTTGCCAGATCGTGGCGCGGGTCATTTTGCAGAATGTGTAAAAGCTGTGCGTAAACTTAATCCTGACATTAAGATTGAAATTTTAGTGCCTGATTTCCGTGGTCGCATTACACAGGCATTGGAAAAATTAAAAGATAATCCGCCAGATGTCTTTAACCATAATTTAGAAAACGTGCCGCGCCTATATAAAGAGATTCGTCCTGGAGCAGATTACGAATGGTCACTTAAATTATTGCGTGAATTTAAAGAAATGTTCCCGAATATCCCAACTAAATCAGGTTTAATGGTGGGATTAGGCGAAACTAACGAGGAAATTTTACAAGTCATGCAAGATTTACGTGATAACGGTGTGACAATGCTTACGTTGGGGCAATATCTTCAACCTAGCCGCCATCATTTGCCTGTTGCGCGTTATGTTCCGCCAGCTGAATTTGATGAATTCCGTGAAAAAGCCAATGCAATGGGCTTTGAACATGCGGCTTGTGGGCCATTTGTTCGCTCTTCTTATCATGCTGATTTACAAGCCAGTGGCGGATTGGTGAAATAATTTAAAACTGCTCTGAATTAAACCGCACTTTTTGCTTGTCACGAAAGTGCGGTTTATTTTTGATGTTTTTTTTCACCGAATATTTACTAGCCAGAATTATTGCAAGCCTGTAAAATAGCCGACCGCTTTATTCGACTAATTATTTATAACACCTGACGATATTGTAGAAAATGACTCAAAAATTACATATTAAAACTTGGGGCTGCCAGATGAATGAATACGATTCATCTAAAATGGCAGATCTTTTATTAAGTACTCATGGACTAGAACTTACTGAAATTCCTGAAGAAGCAGACGTATTATTATTGAATACCTGTTCTATTCGTGAAAAAGCACAAGAAAAAGTGTTCCACCAGCTTGGTCGTTGGAAAGAATTAAAGAAAAATAATCCAA
The DNA here is from genome assembly GCF_000222025.1 of Haemophilus haemolyticus M19501. Taxonomy (GTDB): domain Bacteria; phylum Pseudomonadota; class Gammaproteobacteria; order Enterobacterales; family Pasteurellaceae; genus Haemophilus; species Haemophilus haemolyticus_G. Next base: position 164,993 of record NZ_AFQO01000003.1, read on the forward strand.
ATTTAGTGATTGGTGTGGGCGGCTGTGTAGCTTCTCAAGAAGGGGAACATATTCGCCATCGTGCGCCTTATGTAGATATTATTTTTGGTCCACAAACTTTGCACCGCCTGCCTGAAATGATTAACCAAATTCGTGGTGGTAAGAGTTCTGTTGTAGATGTAAGTTTCCCTGAAATTGAGAAATTTGACCGCTTACCTGAACCTCGTGCAGAAGGTCCAACAGCATTTGTTTCGATTATGGAAGGCTGCAATAAATACTGTACTTTCTGTGTTGTACCTTATACACGCGGTGAAGAAGTCAGCCGTCCTGTGGATGATGTCTTATTTGAAATTGCGCAGCTTGCGGATCAAGGTGTGCGTGAGGTCAATCTACTTGGTCAAAACGTGAATGCTTATCGTGGACCGACACATGATGGTCAAATTTGTAGCTTTGCTGAGTTGCTTCGTCTTGTCGCATCAATTGATGGTATTGACCGTTTACGTTTTACAACCAGCCATCCAATAGAATTTACAGATGATATTATTGATGTATATCGTGATACGCCTGAATTGGTGAGTTTCTTACATCTTCCAGTCCAAGCAGGTTCTGACCGTGTATTAACGATGATGAAACGTGGTCATACAGCATTAGAATATAAATCTATTATTCGTAAACTTCGTGCTGTGCGCCCAGATATTCAAATCAGCTCAGACTTTATTGTTGGTTTCCCGGGTGAAACTGCAGAAGATTTTGAGCAAACTATGAATTTGATTGCACAAGTGAACTTTGATATGAGTTTCAGTTTTGTGTACTCAGCCCGACCAGGTACGCCTGCTGCAGATATGCCAGATGATGTAACAGAAGATGAAAAGAAACAACGTCTTTATGTGTTACAAGAGCGTATTAATCAACAAGCTGCACAGTTTAGCCGTCGTATGCTTGGCACCGAACAACGAGTATTAGTTGAAGGGCCATCGAAGAAAGACATTATGGAATTGACGGGACGTACTGAAACGAATCGTATTGTCAATTTCCAGGGTTCTCCAGAAATGATCGGTAAATTTGTGGATGTGAAAATCACTGATGTTTATACCAATTCTCTACGTGGTGAAGTAGTGCGTACTGAAGATGAAATGGGATTACGTATTGCGCAATCTCCACAAGAAGTGATGAATCGCACACGTAAAGAAGATGAATTAGGTGTAGGGCGTTACCACGGCTAATTGAAATTTTGAAATATTTAACCGCACTTTGAGAAATTAAAGTGTGGTTATTTTTTTAGGGGATATGGTTTAGATTTGCCAATCTATCGGTTTTATTCCGTGGCTTTCCAAATATGAATTTGTTTTGGAAAAATGATGACAGCCAAAGAAACCTCGATGGGCTGAAAGTGGGGATGGGTGTGGAGCCGTTAAAACAAGATGACGAGTGCGGTCAATAATTTGCCCTTTTTTTTGTGCGTGACTGCCCCAAAGTAAAAAAACCAGTTTTTCACGATGTTCATTAAGTGCTGCAATAACACGATCAGTAAACGTTTCCCAGCCGAAATTAGCATGTGAATGTGCCATACCACGTTCTACGGTAAGCACTGTGTTGAGCAGTAATACCCCTTGTTCAGCCCATTTGACTAAATAACCATGAGATGGCATTTGGAATCCTGAAATATCTTGTGTGAGTTCTTTATACATATTTAATAGGGAAGGGGGAATGGCGACTTCAGGTTTTACTGAAAAAGCCAATCCATGAGCTTGGTTTGGTCCATGGTAGGGATCCTGACCTAAAATCACCACTTTTACATCTTCAAAAGCGGTATATTTAAATGCGTTAAATACATCTTCTTGTGGGGGATAAATCGTTTTCCCGCTTGCTCTTGCAAGATGAACCTGTTGTAGTGCGTGTTGAAAGTAAGGTTGTTCTTTTTCTTTTCCGATAACATCAGTCCAAGTTTTCATTATTTTGATCCTATTAATAAATTTGCTCTTATTATAAACAAAAAGCTTAAGGCAATAAAAAGTTTAAAAGGTTAAATTAATGTTAAATTATTTTAGGTAAATAGCTATATAAATGAGTAAAGTTTAATTTAGATCAAGTTTGTAAAATTATCCTAAAAAGATAATCTGTTCTTTATCAAAAAAATCCAAAATAATTTGAAATTTTCAAATTATTTGATAAAATTTGTACAGTTTTTATGATTATTCCAATGCCAATTAGGAGGCTATTATGATTAAAGGTATTCAAATTACTCAAGCGGCAAATGACAATTTGCTTAATTCATTCTGGTTATTAGACAGCGAAAAAAATGAAGCGCGTTGCTTATGTGCAAAAGGCGAATTTGCTGAAGACCAAGTTGTTGCAGTGAGCGAATTAGGTCAAATCGAATACCGTGAATTACCAGTAAACGTCGCACCAACTGTTAAAGTTGAAGGTGGCCAACACTTAAACGTAAACGTATTACGTCGTGAAACTTTAGAAGATGCGGTAAATAACCCAGATAAATATCCACAATTAACTATCCGTGTTTCTGGTTACGCAGTACGTTTCAACTCTTTAACTCCAGAACAACAACGCGACGTTATCACTCGTACTTTCACTGAAAGCCTATAATTTCAGTTTGAATGAAAAAAGAAACCCCGAAGTCATTCGGGGTTTTGTTTTATCTAAAAGGTTAAAAATTTTGACCGCACTTTATTGATAGGAAAATGTATAAGTGGCAATTGCTTTTACTGTTCCGGGCTTCACATTTCCATCTGTATTGACATAATAAGCTCGGAATAAGACGGAAGGATTATTTTGAACGCCAGAAGAAAACTCCCATTGATTTTCTGTGCCTTTTGCGGAATTTTCAGGCCCATATTTTAAAGCGGGCGTATTCCAATTATTATAGAGTTTAATTCCGATACCTTTTGCGCTTGAATCCGCTGTTAAACTTAAAATATCACTCCGATTATTTACATTTGACTTATCGGTTAATGTGCTATAAACACGAATCCCACCCCATAAACCACTTCGCGATGAATTATCACAACGTAAACCAATTTCGAATTTACCGCCATAAACTTCATCTCCTTGAGTTGCGATACTACGTTGAGAAATAGTTGGCAATTTGAGCGTAATGTCTTTTGGCGTGGTTAAAACACAAGTATGGGGAATAACCTTAAATCTGAATGTGTTAAGATAAATTTCTGTAATTTTATTTCCTGTATATTCGCCATATTTGCTATCGGAACGGCGACGAGGTTCAATTTCGCCAATTTTTATACGAGGAATGGTATATTCCCCTGCGGGAGGTTGTTTTAGAAGAACAGGAATTACTTTAGCTGAGGCCCCTTGACTTGATGTTGTGCACCATCCATTAAACACTTTTTGCCAAGAATTACCATTAACAGCCACAGGGCTATTGGTATCGCCAGCATAGACTAAAATCCCAATATATTCATTCCCTATATCATAAATAGATTGATTATCTATGGTGCCAATAACAGGTAAAGTAGATATTGCATAAAGTTCTGTGCAAAAATTATCTCCATTGTTATGACCACGAACAAACTTATATTTTTCGCTATCGTTTGCAAAAAATGCGTTACCAAAATTATCAAACTTTCGCGGTAAGTCGTCAGCGGAGTAATGGCGTGAATATAAAGGAATGGTGCCATCTGCCATTTTTGCGCCTAATTCAAAGGGCGCAACGATATCATACTCCATACTAGAGCCTCTGTAGTGATAACCATCGCCATTAGGACGACGTTCAATTGATAGCGAGGGTAAAGTGTAACAACATAAGCCTGTTAGAAATATTATTTTTTTCCACATATGATTCTCAACTTTTATTTACATTCCACATCATAAATTTGCATTGTTTCTGATTCATTATCTAAATTGACTTGATAATCAAAATAACATTGCTCGTTTTTCCCTAATCCCCAAGAAACAGCAAGTGTACCTTTTGTTTTCGTTAAATTATTCGCAAAAAGAACACCACCTTGCCCAACATAGCCTACGAGATTTCCTTTATCATCTTTAGCTTCTGTTGCCATTGGTAGAATAACGCCTTTTGGCGTTGCCACATTAAATAGCACCATCGTCGTTTTTTGCGTATCAAAATTGACTAGATTGATGCTATTGGCGCGTGGCACGATTTGTTGTTCTGTTGAATCAAATTCTATATTTATTGGTAAATGGGTCGGATCAATACCAATATAGTTAATAGAATAAGGGGAGGTGTAAGGCACAATAGCATTACCGAAATAATCTAAAGTTTGCCCCATACCAGTTGCCGTAACTAACGCACCTTTTGCGCCTTTAGCGTGAATAATGGCAAAATTATCTCCTACTGTTTGCCCTAACGTCACACCATAAGAATGTGCAACAACAGAACCAGAGGCGGTCATTGAGACTTGACGATTGTGTTGATTATCTTGTCCTACAGAGAATTGATAATCGCCGACATCGGCTCGGTAACCTACATTCGCAGAAATAGAACGATTATTTTGATTATTGCTCGCGGCGGATAATGCGTAATTAAATTGATTATATTGACCTGTTGAACCGCTTACGCTACTTTGCGCATTGTTATAACGGCGATTATGTGTAAATGTTGAAGACACATATTGTTCGCCCAATGGAATAGAAAAGCTTAAATACAGGCTGTTATCGCGTGTTTTTCTTTCTTTATCAACTGATTGTGAAAAACCAATTTGATAATTTAATCGTTTCCAATTATTACTGTAAGAAAGTTGGTATTCATTACGTACCCCGCTTTTTCCCCAGTAACTATAAGTTGAACCAATTAAATAAAGTACACCCCATTTTTCGCCAAGATTTTGATTAATTGAAAGTTGATATTGATTCTTAGGGCGAGAAAATAGTGAATTTCTCAAGGCTTCATTGGCAAGATTATAGTCATTATTTTTCGCCCAAATGACATCTCTCAATGTATAGAAATCTTTTGAATAATAGCGATAAGCCGCTAAAGTTACATTTGTTTTAGTCGAAAGTACATTTACACTATAACTTGCGTGCAGGCTATAACCGTTTTTCTTTTCTCTCGTTTCATCAAATATGCTTTGTGCAAAGGTGGCATCTGCAGAAAATGCGCCAATTGGCGTATTTAGGCTTGCGCCTAGCAATTCTGCACGATAATTTTTATGTAATGTTATTCCGCTATTAATCGTGAAATTATTTAATAAACCATATTGCAATGTACTTTGTAATACATTATCTGGATATATTTCGGAACCATAACGATAACGACCGTAAGCAGTTTGATAACGAAATTGTCCCATTCTGATCAACGGTGCAATATTAGCAAATGGCACTGTGAATGTGCGTATTTGCCCATTTGATTCTGTAATTTCAACGACTAAATCACCACTATAGCCACTTGGATAAAGATCTGTAATCGTAAAAGCACCTGCAGGAACAGAAGTTTGATAAATAATTGAACCATTTTGACGAATTGTCACATTGGCATTACTATTCGCGACACCTTGAACAATAGGCGCGTAACCACGCATTGAGGAGGGGAGCATTCGATCATCTGAAGCCACTTTTAATCCACGTAAAGACATTCCCTCCATTAATTCGCCAGATGTATAGAAATCGCCTAATGTTACAAGCCCTCTAATAGCGGCAAAATCTTTTTGTAAATAAGTTTCTGTACTTTCATAGTGACTATTTTGGTTTTGATCTACTGACTTTTGCCAATTTTTAGAGCCAGAATGTCGTAATGCCCAACTGCCTATATTGGCTCCAGCACGAATACCAAGATAAGATTGCGCTAAGGTATTATTCCCATTGTTATAGCGATAATGGTTGGCATTGTAATTTAAGAAGACGGCAGGTTCGCCATCTTGCCAACGACTTGGAGAAATATAACCGCGTGGACGTTGCACGGTAAGAGCCTGAGGAATTTCCACGTTAAGACGTAAAAGTCCTGTATCAAATTCTGTTTTTACTTGTGAAATTGCTGTATTTATAGGCACGCATATTGAATTAGACGCAGATTGTAAAAAAGCTTTCGGTTGTAAATCTAAGATTTCCGCTAATTCAGGGGTTAAACAAAGTGAAATACCCTGTTCAGTATCATCAAAACGCAGTTGTAAATGCCCTTTGTTAATATTATTGACAAAAATTTCTGCGGGATAATGACCTGCTAAAACCGCATTTTTTTCATTAAAACGGCGAATATCCACCACGGGTGCATTTTCACTTTGTCGTAAAAAGCCTGCATCAAATTCATCATCTGCGTGAACATAAAATGACAGGCTAAAACATAAAGCGAGCCCGCAATAAATTGGATGTAATTGATATTTTTGTAGCATTATTAATGTTCTTATTTGATTAATTAGAAAAAAGTGCGGTGAAATTTTACTTAATTTTTAGCGATTGAATTAATGTAAAATTGATTCACCTTTTTGATCGCCACCATAATCATTTACGACAGTCCACTGAACTGTTTCATTCGCGCGCGCACCTTTAAATGGATAGGTTTGTTGTGAATAAGGCGCAACCATATCTACATTTTTCACTGATTTTCCATTGATTTTAATTTGATCGTAGGTAATAAAATAAGGCGTTGGGTTATCCACTCGCAAAGAAGAACCATCTGTTGAAAAATTCACTTTTTGATAAGCATCATTAATAGATATTGCTAATCCTGTTGGACGATAAAAAAATTTCAAGCGTGAACGGATGGCTAATTGTAAATAATTAGGGTTGATCGCTAATGATTCCGCTTTTGGTTTAGGAGGAATATCTAATAAATTAAAGTAAAAAATCGATTCTCGATCTTGGGGTAAGGCTTCAGTGCCAGTAAAGTTTACGCGTAAAGATTGCCCAGAATTGCCTTCTACTCGAACAATGGGCGGTGCAATGACAAAAGGCACTTTAGTTGAATTAGGACTGCTATTAATATCGCCTTTATCTAACCACGATTGCACCAATGCGGGAGAATCGCCTACATTACTTAATTGAATGGAAATATTTTTTTGTTCAGCAGGATAAATAATGCGTGTGCCAGTAATCACGACATTTGCTTGGGCAAAAAAAGGAAGTGCGGTTAAAAAGAGGAAGATTTTTTTTAGCATAGGATTACTCAATAGGAAACAGAAAAAATCGACTAACGCAGAAAGCGTTAGTCGGAGAAAAGAACGTTTATTTATAGATAATGTTATATTCAACTTTAGATTGAACGACACCAGGTTCAGCAGGAGCATCAACAGTAACATATTGTGCATAGTAAGTTAAATTAGCTGTAGCTGTTGTTGCTCCAGTATCATTTTTAAAATTAGACCAAGGATTATAGGGATCGTTTTCATGCCCTTGAACATCAACATTCTCACCCACTGCAATCACTTTACTGGTATCGGCGTGAGTTAATTGAATTTGTACATGTTCAGCTCGAGTTGTTCCACCAACAGTAGTCTGTGCAATATTTTTTAAATTATGTGTGTTAGGATCCACATATTGGCTATTTGGCAGAAAATAGGCACGAACGCCATCTGTGCCTCCTATTGCAGCTTGTTTACAACCCGTTAATTCAATGTTAAAACGCGTTAAACCTGCAACTGCACCAACTGATGCTAATTGTGTTTTATTGACTGTTGGTAGTTTTACTTCAAAATTACCACTGTTGTTACCGTTTTTAACGGTACAAGTTTGATCAACGACACGACCATTAAATGTGATGGTGCCATCTGCTGCGCCAAATGCACTTGAGATTCCGCCTAAACTAAAAAGTAAGCCTGCTGCTAACGTTAATTTTTTCATTATTTAATCCTTAGAATGGAAGTAATTATTTAAAGATCACATTTTTTTGTTATTTTGTGATCACGACTGTTTTTAAAATGTTAAAAACCTGCGCATAATACACTTAATGAGCAAAAAAAAAACGATTTCAGATTATTTTTTAATCAATCGATCTTTTTTATAGCATTTTGGGCGGGGAGTTATATGGAATTGAACCTTTTATTTTATAGATAGCTGACTTTTCCCTTTCATCCCTAGCGATTTCCGCACTTTTCAGGTACAATCCGCCAGTTAAATTTAATGATTTTTGAGAAAAACTATCTTTTATGAAGAATATTCGCAACTTTTCTATTATTGCCCATATTGACCACGGTAAATCGACGCTTTCTGACCGTTTGATTCAAACTTGTGGTGGACTTTCGGATCGTGAAATGGAAGCGCAAGTGCTAGATTCTATGGATCTTGAGCGTGAGCGTGGAATTACCATCAAAGCACAAAGTGTGACTTTAAATTATAAAGCCAAAGATGGCGAAACTTATCAATTAAACTTTATCGATACCCCAGGACACGTGGACTTTTCCTATGAAGTGTCTCGCTCTCTTGCTGCTTGTGAAGGGGCATTGTTAGTTGTGGATGCAGGACAAGGAGTCGAAGCCCAAACTCTGGCAAACTGTTATACCGCAATCGAAATGGATTTAGAAGTAGTGCCGATTTTGAATAAAATCGACTTGCCTGCCGCAGATCCTGAACGCGTAGCGGAAGAAATTGAAGATATTGTTGGAATTGATGCGATGGAAGCGGTTCGATGCTCTGCTAAAACGGGTGTAGGTATCGAAGATGTATTAGAAGAAATCGTGGCAAAAATTCCTGCACCAGAAGGTAATCCTAATGCGCCATTACAAGCATTGATTATTGATTCTTGGTTCGATAACTATTTGGGCGTGGTATCTTTAGTGCGTATTAAAAATGGGGTATTACGTAAAGGCGATAAAATTAAAGTGATGTCCACAGGGCAAACTTACAACGTAGATCGTTTAGGGATTTTTACGCCAAAACAAGAAGATACGACTGTTTTAGAATGTGGCGAAGTGGGTTGGGTTGTTTGTGCGATTAAAGATATTCTAGGTGCGCCAGTGGGCGATACCTTAACCCATCAACATAATTCTGCAACTGAAGTATTACCAGGCTTTAAAAAAGTAAAACCACAGGTTTATGCTGGGCTTTTTCCTGTAAGTTCTGATGATTATGAAGCGTTTCGTGATGCGCTTGGTAAATTAAGTTTAAACGATGCATCACTTTTCTATGAACCAGAAACTTCGACCGCACTTGGTTTTGGTTTCCGTTGTGGTTTCCTTGGGCTTCTACATATGGAAATCATTCAAGAGCGTCTAGAGCGTGAGTATGATTTAGATCTTATCACGACTGCTCCAACGGTAATTTACGAAGTGCAATTAACGAATGGGGAGGTTGTTTATGTGGATAGTCCTGCAAAATTGCCTCCACTTAATAATATTGCTGAAATTCGCGAGCCAATCGCAGAATGTAATATGTTAGTGCCGCAAGAATATTTAGGTAACGTTATTACCCTTTGCGTTGAAAAACGTGGTGTGCAAACCAATATGGTATATCACGGTAATCAGATCGCACTGACTTATGAAATTCCAATGGGAGAAGTGGTTCTAGACTTCTTTGACCGTTTAAAATCAACATCGCGTGGTTATGCTTCTTTAGATTACGGTTTTAAACGTTTCCAAGCTGCAGATATGGTTCGCGTGGATATTATGATTAACAGCGAACGAGTAGATGCGTTGGCTTTAATCGTTCATAAAGATAATGCACAATATCGTGGTCGTGAATTGGTTGAAAAAATGCGTGAGTTAATTCCTCGTCAGCAATTTGATATTGCTATTCAAGCAGCGATTGGAAACCACATTATTGCGCGTTCAACCGTAAAACAATTACGTAAAAACGTATTAGCAAAATGTTATGGTGGCGACGTGAGCCGTAAGAAAAAACTCTTACAGAAACAGAAAGAGGGTAAAAAACGTATGAAGTCTTTAGGTAATGTAGAAGTACCGCAGGAAGCGTTTTTAGCAATTTTACACGTAGGAAAAGATAAATAAGGAAAAGTATGTCAAATTTATTTTTTGTGATTTTACTGGCGGTTGGTTTTGGTGTGTGGAAAGTTTTAGATTATTTTCAGTTGCCAAATACTTTTAGTATTTTGTTACTAATTTTGACCGCACTTTCAGGCGTATTATGGTGTTATCATCGTTTTGTGGTGCTGCCAAAACGTCATCGTCAAGTGGCACGTGCAGAACAACGTTCTGGTAAAACCTTAAGTGAGGAAGAAAAAACCAAAATTGAACCGATTTCTGAGGCTTCAGAATTTTTATCTTCACTTTTTCCTGTGCTTGCAGTGGTATTTTTGGTTCGTTCTTTTTTGTTTGAACCGTTTCAAATTCCCTCTGGCTCAATGGAATCCACCTTACGTGTTGGCGATTTTTTAATTGTGAATAAATATGCTTATGGTGTGAAAGATCCGATTTTCCAAAACACCATTATTGCAGGCGAAAAACCACAACGAGGTGATGTAATTGTGTTTAAAGCACCACAACAAGCTTTAATTCGTACTGGTCTTGGCGCGACGCGAGCAGCCTTTGCAGAAAATTTAGCGTTAAGCTCAAAAGATAATATGTCTGGCGTTGATTATATTAAGCGTATTGTTGGAAAGGGCGGAGATCGTGTCATTTTTGATGTGGAACAAAAAACATTAAAAATTGTATATGGTAAAGAGGGGAAACCTTGTGAAATTGATTGTGAAACCAAAGCGTTTGAATATTCACAAAATCCAACAAATCCTGCTTTTCCGAATGAATTAGAATTGACTGAAAAAGGCGATGTAACACATAACGTGTTAATTAGTGAATATCGTCGTTATTCAGGCTCTGAATTTTTCCCACAAGAGGGGATGCAAACTGCAGAATGGCTTGTGCCAGAGGGGCAGTATTTTGTGATGGGGGATCATCGCGATCACAGCGATGATAGCCGTTTCTGGGGCTTTGTGCCTGAAAAAAATATTGTGGGGAAAGCCACTTATATTTGGATGAGCTTAGAAAAAGAAGCGAATGAATGGCCAACAGGTTTCCGTTTTGAGCGTTTCTTTACAGCAATAAAATAAGATGAATCATTTAGATCGACTTGAGCGTAAAATCGGCTATCGTTTTAATGACATTGCGCTCTTAAAGCAGGCACTCACACATCGAAGTGCGGCAACTCAACATAATGAACGCCTAGAATTTCTAGGCGATTCCATTCTTAATTTCACTATCGCTGAGGTACTTTATCATCAGTTTCCACGTTGTAATGAAGGCGAACTGAGCCGTATGCGTGCTACTTTGGTACGCGAACCCACTTTAGCGATTTTAGCGCGCCAATTTGAATTAGGCGATTATATGTTGCTTGGTTCTGGCGAGCTAAAGAGCGGTGGTTTTCGCCGTGAATCTATTCTTGCCGATTGTGTAGAAGCAATTATTGGCGCGATGTCTTTGGATCAAGGATTGGCTGTGACGACCCAAGTGATTCGAAATTGGTATCAACAATTATTGGCAGAAATTAAACCAGGCGATAATCAAAAAGATGCAAAAACGCGTTTGCAAGAATATTTACAAGGTAAACATTTGCCATTGCCAACTTATGAAGTGGTAAATATTCAAGGGGAAGCCCATTGCCAAATTTTCACTGTTGAATGTAAAGTGAAAAGTGCGGAGAAAATTGACCGCACTTTTGTGGCAAAAGGATCTAGCCGTCGTAAAGCTGAACAAGCAGCAGCAGAACAAATTTTAAAAGAACTGGACATCAAATGACCGAACAATTCGACAAAACCTATTGCGGCTTTATTGCTATCGTAGGTCGCCCAAATGTGGGTAAATCAACGCTCTTAAATAAAATTTTAGGACAAAAAATTTCAATTACATCACGTAAAGCACAAACCACCCGTCACCGCATTGTGGGAATTAAAACTGAAGGGGCGTATCAAGAAATCTATGTGGATACGCCAGGGCTTCATATTGAAGAGAAACGTGCTATTAATCGTTTAATGAACCGTGCAGCAAGTAGTGCTATCGGCGATGTTGATTTAATTATTTTTGTCGTAGATGGCACACACTGGAATGCAGATGATGAAATGGTGTTAAACAAATTACGTAATGCAAAATCCCCCGTTGTGCTTGCTATCAACAAAGTAGATAACATCAAAAATAAAGATGATTTATTGCCGTTTATTACAGAACTTAGCAGTAAATTTAATTTTGCTCACGTTGTGCCAATTTCTGCACAGCGTGGGAATAATGTTCAGGAATTAGAGAAAATTGTACGCCAATCTTTACGCGAAGGTGTGCATCATTTCCCAGAAGATTATGTCACAGACCGTTCACAACGTTTTATGGCATCGGAAATAATCCGTGAAAAATTAATGCGTTTTACGGGGGAAGAATTGCCTTATTCTGTTACTGTTGAAATCGAACAGTTCAAAGTGAATGAACGTGGCACTTATGAAATAAATGGATTAATTTTGGTTGAGCGTGAGGGGCAGAAAAAAATGGTCATTGGTGCGGGCGGTCAAAAAATTAAAACTATTGGTATGGAAGCACGTGCTGATATGGAACGTTTATTTGATAACAAAGTCCATCTTGAACTTTGGGTAAAAGTGAAATCAGGTTGGGCTGATGATGAACGTGCGCTGCGAAGTTTAGGATATATGGATGAATAAAGTGCGGTAAAATTTATACGGATAATAAAAATCCCCATTATTGTGATGGGGATTTTTTTCTAATTTTTCACTGAATACACTCTAAATTTTCCTGTTTGAGCAAGAACTTGATAATCATTGAAATGTTGTCTAAGTAATTCGGGATAAGGCAAAAATGAATTGGCGACAATGCGTAATTCTCCACCTTGATTGAGGTGCCATTTCGCTTGAGTGATAAGTTCTGTTACGGCTCGATAGGCGGTATCAATGCCATCATGGAATGGCGGATTGGAAATGATTAAATCAAATTTTCCTTCTGTATCAGAAAAGACATCACTGACGTAAACCTCGCCTTGTAATTGATTTTCAGAAAGTGTTTTACGCGCTGATTCTAACGCCATAGCGTGAATATCTGTCATTGTAATTTGTGTGTTAGGCGAGCGTTTTTTTATCATAGAGCCAATTACTCCTGCTCCACAGCCAAGATCGAGTACTTTTCCTTTTATTTTATTATCAATGGTTGAAAGTAACAGTTCTGTGCCTGTGTCTAATTCCGCCGCACTAAATACCCCAGGTAAACTATAGATAGTTAGGTCTTCAAGTGTTGAATGTTGATAGGTTTTCCAGAAATTTTTAAGTTCAAAGTGCGGTTTATTTTGGAGTGAAAAATGATATAAACCGCAACGGCGAGCAGAGTCAATTTTTGCTATTTCCCCATAGGGTTTTAATGTTTTTTCTACTGAACGCACGCCACAACGATTTTCGCCAATAATTAATATTTCTTGACCAATAGGAGCTTGAGACAATAGTTGAAGTAGTTGGAAATTGACTTCTTGTTTGTTTTTAGTCCAATAATAAACGATTAAATCGGCTTGATCTTGAAATTCAACGGAAAAATTGACCGCACTTTGCGTTCTTGCATAGTCAAAATAGCAGCTCCAAATTTGGATTGATTGGCATTTTGAGGCTAATGTTTGAGGAAAATTATCAGAAATTCCTCCAGCAAATAATACCGATTTACCATTAAAAAATGAAAGATGGCGTTCTAAAACTTGGCTCTCTAGAGAAATCACGCTTTGAATCCTGTGGGTTATTAGTTAAAATTATGCGTCATTTTAGCAAAGATTAATAAAAGAAATTAACACTATTTTTCAAGCAACGTTTTTAAAAATTCACTTATGAACAGACGCGATCTTCTTTTACAAGAAATGGGGATTTCCCAGTGGACATTATATCGCCCCGAGGTGCTGCAAGGTTCCGTAGGAATTAGTGTGGCAGAGAATATTCGCTTTATCACTGTTTCCGATGAGAATATCAGTAGCTCTCCTTTATTGGCTGATGTGCTGTTAAGCCTTGATCTTAAAAAAGAAAATTGTTTATGTTTGAATTACGATCAAATCCAGCATATGGAATGTAAGCAGCCTATTCGTTACTGGCTACTATCAGAAAATAGCGACCAAATTGACCGCACTTTGCCATTTTGTATTCAGGCAGAGCAGGTTTATCGCTCGCCAAGTTGGCAGCAATTTCAATCTAATCATCAAGCCAAACGAGCGTTATGGCAACAAATTCAGCAGCCTTAATTATGTCTATTATTTCTCAAATTGAAGCCTGTGATTTCGAGCGATTGTATGAAATCGAGCAGCAAGCACATCTTGTGCCTTGGTCATTTGGTACGTTAAAAAATAATCAAGGGGATCGTTATCTCAATTTAAAATTAATTGAGAATAATCAGATTATCGGTTTTGCTATTTGCCAAACAGTATTGGATGAAGCGACTTTGTTTAATATTGCGATTTTACCGTCCTATCAAGGTAATGGATTGGGGAAATTATTGTTGAATGAGTTAATCGCTCGGTTAAAAGAAAAAGGTGTACAGACCTTATGGCTAGAAGTCAGAGAGTCTAATCCTGCTCGTTTCTTGTATGAAAAAATTGGTTTTAATGAAGTGGATATTCGGAAAAATTATTATCCTAAACCCAGTGGTGGACGAGAAAATGCCGTAGTAATGGCCTGTTATTTATAGACACGAATGATATAGCCTAGGATGTTTATCCTAGGCTATATTTTTTATGCTTCTTCTGCAGGAAAAACAAATGGATTTAATCCGCTGCGTGCGAAACCCTTTTCTTCCATTTCAATATCTAAGAAAATGGAGGCCAAATCATCGGCTACAGGTTCTACGTAAGGATCTTTTTCTTGGAACATCATTTTTAAGTAACTTTCACAGCTACCACAGGTTTCGGCACGAACAAGTGCAAGTTCTTCATCTAACGACCACATTTCGAGTTTGTCGTGGCTATTACAATTGGTGCATTGTGCGCGTACTAAATTCCATTCACTTTCACATAAATTACAATGTAAGTAGCGTAACCCTTGTGATGTACCAATTTGTACCATACTTGCCACTGGTAAAGAACCACAAACAGGGCAGTGATGTAAATTTTCGGCGTTCTCAACTTGGCTATTATGGGGTATTTGCTGGGCGAGCTGTAACCAATAAAGGGAAAGTGCAGCCCAAATAAAGACGGCTTTATCACTGCTGACTAAATTAAATTCTTGTGCTAATAGCTTATTTGCCATTTCTTCTAATTCGGCAGAGGAGGCTTTTTCAAGACATTCGATTGTTGCAGAAATTTGCTCGTTAGCTTTGGGCTTTATTTCATCAAGAATTTCAGTTAAGTATTCACGCCAGATACTGTCTCGCTTAAAGGTTTTGGCATTTAGTGGCTCGATAGCATTTAACTGTTCAAGCTGTTGTGGCGGTAAAGGATTTTTTTCTAACGTGGAAAGTTGGCTTTCAACTATATCTGCAGCAAATAATAAATAATCAGATAGAGGATGATTTTGTGCTAAGTCTCTTAAACGTTTTGCTCTGCGTTGGTAAAGATTTTTAGGATTGGCAAATAAAACCGCTGGGGCTTGATATGAATTTGCTACTTGTTTAATTTCTGATTCAGATAAGATTTTGATATTCATATTCTTCTCTCTTTTAGAATAAAAAGTGCGGTCAATTTTAACCGCACTTTTTTCTTTTTCAGGATTTCAGCTTATTTGCCAAATCCTTTAAATAATACTTTGGTTTTACCTACTTTTTTGCCAGATTGCTCGTTGAGTAAATCTTCTTCAAGTTTTGATAAAACTTCTTCACGATACCATCTCGGGTGGTGTTTTTTCGCCCAACGAACGGTTACCCAACCTTCAACAATACCGCGAATTGATCCTTTAACCCAAAATGCCATATATATATGCACCAAGATACCCGTGAATAACATAAAAGCACTTGCAGAGTGGAGCAAAATAGCAATTCGCAATACTGGGATTGAGAAGTAATGTGAAAAATATTGACGCCACATAATGATGCCAGTGACTAATAACGTTACCATTGCCAAGTTTAATGTCCAAAAGAGCATTTTTTGACCAAGGTTATATTTACCGTTGTCAGCAACTGCGTGTTCATTCCCTTTAAGCACTTCAATAACACCTTTTGCCCAGCGAATATCGTTTTTCTCTGGAATATTGTGATCCCAGTACAATAACGCTAAGTAGATGAAAGCGAAGAACATTAAAATCCCTGTGAATGGATGAATGGCGCGCGCAATTTGTGGTGTACCCAAAATTTCTGTGAGCCAAGCAAAGTCAGGGAAGAAAAATGCAACACCAGTGAACATCGTCATAAAAAAGCAAATAACCAACATCCAGTGACTAATACGCGCTGGAGTTCTATGACGGATAACGCGAGTATCATTGCTAATTTCAATTTTACTCATTATTTTCCCCCTTAGACGGTTTATTTTCTTCAAATTCGTGATGATGATCTTCTACATCTTCTTCTACATTTGGGCCAACGGTTAAGTAGTGCGCAACTTCTGCTAGAGCTAGACCACCCATTGCAACTGCAGCGACTGGTTTCAATACATCTTTCCATAAGGTCACACTCAAATCAATTTGAGGATCTTTTGGAAGACCATTGTAAAGCTCAGGTTTATCTGCGTGATGCAACACATACATTACGTGTGTACCGCCTACACCTGGAGGATCATAAAGTCCTGCGTTTTCATAACCACGGGATTTTAAATCTGCAACACGTTGTTCTGCATAAATTTTCATTTCTTCTTTAGAGCCGAAACGAATCGCACCTGTTGGACAGGTTTTCACGCAAGCTGGTTCTTGTCCTACAGAAACACGATCCACGCAAAGGGTGCATTTGTATACACGATTGTCTTCAGGATTCATTCGTGGAATATTGAATGGACAGCCTGCAATACAATAACCACAACCAATACATTTATCGGATTGGAAATCTACAATACCGTTAGCATATTGAATGATTGCACCTGGTGCAGGACAAGCCTTTAAACAACCAGGTTCTGCGCAGTGCATACAGCCATCTTTACGAATCAGCCATTCTAAACGATCGTTTTCTTCAACTTCGTTAAAACGCATCACCGTCCACGCTTTTGCATCAAGATCAACTGGATTGTCATAAACCCCAACACATTGTGCATTGACATCAGAGCGAATATCATTCCACTCTGAACAACCCACTTGGCAGGCTTTACATCCGATACAAGTTGAAACATCAATTAATTTTGCGACTTCAACTTTATGATCTCTCGCTTGTGGAGCTGGTGTTAAACCAGATGTTGCGGAGATTTTAATAACGTCTTGCGTTTGAACGCCTTGAGCAGTTCCAGCCATATTATGCCTCCCCAACTTTTTCAATATTTACCAAGAATGTTTTGTATTCTGGTGTTTGTGTGATTGCCTCACCCCAAGATGGTGTTAAGGTATTTGTAGAGAATCCACGGTTACCTTTGCCATTTAATGCCTTCATATTCCAGTGAATTGGAAGACCTATATGGTGTACGACACGTCCATCAATTTCGAGATCTTTAAGACGTTTTGTAACTACGGCAACCGCTTTAATATAGCCACGACGAGAAGTAATTTTTACCATATCGCCTTTTTGGATGCCTTTTTCTGCCGCTAATTTTTCGCCAATTTCCACAAATTGTTGTGGTTGTGCGATGATATTTAATGCAGATTGTGCAGTCCAACTGTGGAAATGCTCGGTTAAACGATAAGTTGTTGCTACAAATGGATAGTCTTTATTTGAACCAATAAATTCACGATCTTCTTTATAGATACGTAAAGTTGGATCTGTCACTACATTTGGATGAAGTGGGTTTGTATCAATTGGGCTTTCAACTGGTTCATAGTGTTCTGGCATTGGGCCATTTGCAATTTTATCAACGGCAAATAAACGTCCTACGCCTTCTGCGGACATAATAAATGGCCCTGTATCAGAACCTGGTGGTTGCGTGCCGTAGTCAGCAATATCAAACCAGTTCCAGTTTTTACCGTTCCATTTGATTAATTGGCGGTTTTTATCCCAAGGATTACCATTGATATCTAATGATGCACGGCTATAAAGTACGCGGCGGTTTGCAGGCCATGCAAATCCCCAACCAATAGTACAGCCTAAACCCGATGGATCTGAATTATCGCGATTAGCAGTTTGATTGCCTTTTTCAGTCCATTGACCAACATATAACCAGTTACCTGATGTTGTTGTACCATCATCACGTAAATGTGCAAATCCATTGAGTAATTGACCTTTCTTGTACATCAAGTTACCGTTTGGATCATAAAGGTCTTCAAGCGCATAACCATTTAATTCTTTGGCTAATTCAACCGCACTTGGTGAGTGTGGTTGAGCATAATTCCAAGTCATCGCTTCAAAAGATTCAATGCCTTGACCACCCTCTTTTTTGTAAAGTTCGTGCATTTCTTCGCGTAGCATAGAAAGAATATCAACATCAGGTAAGGCTTCTCCCGGTTGATCGCAACCTTTCCAGTGCCATTGAGCCCAGCGACCAGAATTAACGATTGATCCTTCTTCTTCTGCGAAACAAGTAGTTGGTAAACGGAAAACTTCTGTTTGAATTTCCGCAGGGTTTACATCATTTGACTCACCAAAATTTCTCCAAAATTCTGATGATTCAGTTTGTAATGGATCCATAACGACTAAGTATTTCAGTTTACTCATACCAGATAACGTTTTATTTTTATTTGGTAGTGAATTTAATACGTTAAAACCTTGTAAAATCCAACCGTGTAATTTGCCTTCATTCATCAATTTAACGTGAGTAATTGGATCATATAGGCGATCTGCTTTTGGTAAGAAATCGAACCCCCAGCCATTTTCCTTAGTGGCATTATCTCCGTAGAAAGTTTTCATCATACTGACAAAGAATTTTGAAGTATGACGATAATAGTTCACTTGGTTTGGAACGATATCTTTCGGTGTAATTGCGTTAATGTATTGCTCGTAAGAGGTATCTTTGTCGTTTGGCAAACGCATATAACCTGGTAAAGACATTGGCAATAAGCCCATATCTGTCGTACCTTGCACATTGGAGTGTCCACGTAATGCGTTAATACCGCCACCTGGCATTCCCATATTACCTAAAAGTAATTGTATCATCGCCATTGAGCGAATATTTTGTGTACCGATTGAATGCTCTGTAAAGCCTAACGCATATAGATGCGTCATCGTTTTATTTGGTACTGAGGTTTTACCAATTTCTTCACAGATTTGTAAGAAGAGTTTTTGTTTTACACCTGTAATACGCTCAACCATTTCTGGGGTATAACGAGAAACGTGTTCCTTTAAGATGTTAATGACACAACGAGGATGTTGTAATGTCATATCACGTTTAGCGTGACCATTTTCATCAAATTGGTAGTTCCATTTAGATTTATCGTAGTTACGTTTTTCTTCGTTATACCCTACAAATAAACCATCTTCAAATTTGAAACCTTCATCAATTAAGAATGATGCGTTGGTATAGTATTTAACATATTCGTGTTGAATTTGGTTTGTTTCCAATAGGTAACGGATCACGCCCATTAAGAACGTAATATCAGAACCAGAACGAATTGGCGCATGAAGATCAGCAACGGATGCTGTACGGTTAAAACGCGGATCAATAACGATGATTTTCGCACCGTTTTTCTTCGCTTCAATTGCCCAACGGAAGCCAACAGGATGGGCTTCAGCAGGGTTACCGCCTTGAACGATGATTAAGTTGGCATTTTTAATATCAACCCAGTTATTTGTCATGGCACCGCGACCAAATGATGGAGCAAGACTTGCTACCGTTGGTCCGTGTCAAGTATTCGCTTGGTTACATACTGGCACCATACCGAGCATTCGAATCCACTTTTGCGTTAATAACGCAGCTTCATTGCTCATTGCTGATGCAGTCATAATTCCTGTCGTTGCCCAACGATTAACCGTTTTTCCATTTGCATCTTTTTCAACAAAGTTGGCATCTCGGTCATCTTTCATTAAACGAGCAATACGTTTAATGGCATCTTTCCAAGAAATTCGTTCCCATTTATCAGAACCGGGCGCACGATATTGAGGATATAAAGAACGGCTTTCACTATTTACATAATCGAGTGCGCCAGCACCTTTCGGGCAAAGCGCACCACGACTGACTGGATGATCTGGATCACCCTCAATATGAAAGAGTTTTGAACGAGTATTTGTGCCAGTATGGCTGCTTAATGAATTGTAAGGTTTGCCTGTGCTATATAACAACATACCACAACTTACAGCGCAATATGTACAGGTGTTACGGGATTCAAACGCGCGTAATAATTTATATTCGCGTGGCGCAGCTAATACGTTTGCTGGAGAAAAACCCAACATCGCAGCTGACGTTCCCGCCATACCACCTGCACAGACCTTAAAGAATTTTCTTCTTGAGATCTGCATAATCACTCCTTTCAACAACAAGTTGTTGAGATATTTAGATAGTAATAAATTCGTCTAGTGTAACTAGATAATTTGGTTGATTTCGTTAAAATAACGTTACTCAACATCGCAAATTGGTTCAAAAGTGGGCCAATTTATGGACGCCTAGAATAACGATTTTTTAACGATAAATCCATAATCAAATGGCATTATAACGCAGAAATATTATGATCTAGATCATAAATTTACAAAAAAATTAACATTTTTTTTACATTTTAGTAATGGGTAGGTAAAGAATGGATTGGCTGATTAAACAAACGATTAACTTTTTTAAAAGAAATAAAAGTATAGAAAATTCAACCGCACTTTTACAATCAAAAGAAGATTTTCTAGCGGTCGAAATGCCAGTTTCATTAGTTTATAACGGTATTTCTCATGCGGTTATGATGTGTTCACCGAAAGATTTAGAGGTATTTGCTCTGGGGTTTTCTCTCACGGAAGGCATTATTGAAAAACCTTCGGATATTTACGGCATTGATGTAGTGGAAGTTTGCAATGGTATTGAAGTGCAAATCGAACTGTCTAGCCGAAAATTTATGGCATTAAAAGAGCATCGTCGTAATCTTACGGGACGTACGGGGTGCGGCATTTGTGGCACGGAGCAGCTTAATCAAGTGTATAAAAATTTTCCGAAATTAGACCGCACTTTTAAGTTTGATTTGAATTTGCTCGATGGCTGTTTGTCAGAGCTTCATAAAAATCAACGATTAGGTCAGCAAACAGGTTCGACACATGCTTGTGGCTTTTTTGATTTAGAAGGTAATATGCTTGCTATTTTTGAAGATGTGGGTCGTCATGTCGCGCTTGATAAATTACTTGGCTGGCATGCAAAATCAGGCAAGCCTAATGGAATTATTGTCGCTTCGAGTCGTGCAAGTTATGAAATGGTTCAAAAAACTATTTCTTGTGGGGTGGAAATGTTAGTGACGATTTCTGGAGCAACTAATCTTGCCGTGAAAATGGCTGAAGCACATCATTTGACTTTGATTGGCTTTGCAAGAGAAGGCAAAGGGAATATCTATAGTGGAGATGGACGAATTAATAGTTAATATCTGAAGTAACTTTATATACATACGAGATATTTTTTCTATTTATTTGTAATCCAACTAGCTATCGCGATAAAAATAGCAAAGATGCAAAGCCAAATTATGTGGAGTTTTGTACTTTTACGATTGATTTCAGCATTATGCAGCCGTCGTTTTTCTAATTGTTGTTTATAAATTTCTAAATCTGCGTGTTTGAAAGAAAAACCACAATTAGGGCAGTTTTCTGCATTTTCACTAATCTTTTTTCTGCATTCAGGGCATCGAGTTAAGGCCATATTTTCTCTATAATCCATAAAATTACTTATTTATTAGTATATTAATTGAATTTTTAGATTTTATAAATGTGATATAAGTCACAAATCTATAAAAATCTTTAAATTCAATTTTTGATTTAGAACAATTTGAAATAGAATACCGCAGCTTGTTTAGGGCATACACTAAATATTTTTGTTTATCTTTGAGGAGCCTTTCTATGCTATGGTTTTTCTTTTGTGTAGCCATTTTGATTCTTGGTTACTTTGTTTATGGAAAAATTATCGAAAAAATCTTTGTGATTAATCCACAACGTCAGACCCCTGCTTACCAGGTAAATGATGGCGTGGATTATATGCCAATGTCAAAAACCAAAATTTGGTTAATTCAATTATTAAACATTGCTGGAACTGGTCCTATTTTTGGTCCGATTCTTGGTGCGTTATACGGACCAGTGGCAATGCTTTGGATTGTAATCGGTTGTATTTTTGCCGGTGCAGTGCATGACTATTTCTGTGGTATGTTAAGTATCCGTCATGGCGGTGCAACTATGCCATATTTAGCTGGTAAATTCTTAGGTCGTCCTGTAAAAGTATTTATTAACACATTGGCACTTGTACTTTTATTATTAGTAGGTGTTGTGTTTGTATCAAGCCCAGCTCAATTAATGGGTACGATTACCATGGACTTATTGGGCGCATCTCAAGGGGCGTTACAATTAGGTGATGCTGAGGCTGTTCATCATGCAGTTGAAGCCGGTGGTATCAAAGTATGGGGAATGGATAAAGCAACGGTTGTTGCAGTTTGGACGATTATTATCTTTGCTTATTATATTCTTGCAACCTTACTTCCAGTTGATAAGATTATTGGTCGAATTTATCCACTCTTTGGTGCGTTATTACTCTTTATGTCAGTCGGTATGGTATACGGATTAGTTGTTTCACATTTTAGTGCAACAGATCCAATTGAGTTTTTCCGTACAATCAATGCTGATGGCGAGGGTTTAACTTGGGCGAAATTTACGCAAAACTTCCAAGTGAAGGGTGATGTTCCAATTTGGCCATTATTGTTCTTAACTATTTCTTGTGGTGCATTATCTGGTTTCCATGCAACTCAAACTCCTTTAATGGCGCGTTGTGCTGAAAATGAAAAAGAAGGCCGTTTTATCTTTT
The DNA here is from genome assembly GCF_000222025.1 of Haemophilus haemolyticus M19501. GTDB lineage: Bacteria > Pseudomonadota > Gammaproteobacteria > Enterobacterales > Pasteurellaceae > Haemophilus > Haemophilus haemolyticus_G. Next base: position 187,766 of record NZ_AFQO01000003.1, read on the forward strand.
ATGGTGCAATGATTGCTGAAGGTGTAATTGCGTTAATCTGGTGTATGGTTGGGCTTGCATTCTATGAAAACCCACAAGCATTACAAGATGCGATTTCAGCAGGTTCTCCGTCTAAAGTTGTGTATGACAGTTCGTTACACTTCTTAGGTTTTATCGGTGGTATTTTTGCTGTGTTAGGTGTGGTGGTTTTACCTATTACTTCTGGCGATACCGCATTCCGTGCTGCTCGTTTACAATTAGCAGAAATTTTCCATATCGACCAACGTTCATTGCCTAAACGTTTATTAATTGCTGTACCACTATTCGTATTAGGCTATTTCGTTTCAACCATTGACTTTAGCGTATTATGGCGTTATTTCACTTGGGCAAACCAAATGACAGCAATGGTAATGTTATGGACTGCAGCAGCATACTTATATCGCTACCATAAATTCCACTGGGTTGCGTCTATTCCAGCTTGGTTTATTACAACAGTATGTGCAACTTACTTGTTCTACAACAAAATCGGTTTTGGTTTAGATTATCAACTTTCAGTTTATCTTGGTTTTGCAACAACAATTGTTTGTATCGTGTTATTCTTCGCTATGCTTAATCCATTAGGCGAGCGTGATGAAGAAGCGTATGTGAATAATTAATCAAGATAATTTGGTTTAAAAAAAGCCGTTTGAGATATTGTCTCAAACGGCTTTTTATTTTGATAAAAAAATAGGGGTATTTCAGGGGTAATCGCTTGCAACTTAAGCAAACAAATTATAAACTTACATGGATGTGGAGAAAAGTGGTGTTTTGTGGAGATTTTTAGAAAAATTTCTCAAAATAAGTTCAATTTTTAAGGCGTAATATGTTTCGTGGTGCAACAGCAGTTAATTTAGATTCTAAGGGACGTGTAGCGATCCCAACCCGCTATCGCTCTGAAATTCTTGAAAAGAACCAAGGGCAAATGGTTTGTACTGTGGATATTCGCCAACCCTGCCTTTTACTTTATCCCCTTGATGAATGGGAAAAAATTGAACAAAAACTTCTCGCACTTTCTAACTTTGATCCTACCCAACGCCGTTTGCAACGAGTAATGCTTGGCCATGCCACTGAATGTGAGATGGATGCTCAGGGCCGTATTTTGCTTAGTGGACCATTACGTCAACATGCAAAATTAGAAAAAGGTTTAATGTTGGTTGGGCAACTTAATAAATTTGAAATTTGGAGTGCTGTAGAATGGCATGCCCAAATTGAAGAAGATATGGAAATTGGTTCAAGTGCAGACTTTGTGTCTGAGGCTTTGAAAGATTTCTCATTATAGAAAATGATTCACCGTTTTTTACTTTTATATTGTATTTATGGATATCGAAAATTCCTTTTCTTCACCTGAACATATCACAGTTTTACTTCACGAAGCCGTGAATGGCTTGGCATTGAAGGAAAATGGAATTTATATTGACGGTACTTTTGGTCGTGGTGGACATTCTCGTTTAATCCTTTCTAAATTATCCCCAAATGGTCGTCTCATTGGCGTTGACCGAGATCCTAGAGCAATTGCTGAATCTCAAAAAATTCAAGACTCACGTTTTCAGATTGAACACAACAGCTTTTCCCATATTCCTGAAATTTGTGAAAAATTAAATTTGGTTGGCAAAATTGATGGTATTTTGCTTGATCTTGGCGTGTCATCCCCACAGCTTGATGAAGCAGAGCGTGGTTTTAGTTTTATGAAAGATGGCCCACTTGATATGCGTATGGACACGACTCAAGGTTTGTCAGCAGCAGAATGGTTAAAACAAGTATCGGTTGAGGATTTAACTTGGGTTTTGAAAACTTTTGGCGAAGAGCGTTTCGCTAAACGTATTGCCACTGCTATTGTTGATTACAACAAAAGTGCGGCTAAAAATGGCACCGAATTTTTATCGCGTACTAGTCAATTAGCTGAACTTATTTCACAAGCGGTACCTTTCAAAGATAAACATAAACATCCTGCGACTCGTAGTTTCCAAGCTATTCGTATTTTTATCAATGCAGAATTAGATGAATTGGAAAGTGTACTCAATTCTGCTTTAGACATGCTAGCGCCAGAAGGCCGTTTATCAATCATTAGTTTCCATTCTTTAGAAGATAGAATGGTGAAACATTTTATGAAAAAACAAAGTAAAGGTGAGGATATCCCTAAAGGTTTGCCATTGAGAGAAGACCAAATTCAACGTAATCAAAAATTAAAAACTATTGGTAAAGCAATTCAACCAAGTGATGCAGAAATTCAAGCAAATCCTCGTTCAAGAAGTGCGGTATTACGTGTAGCGGAGAGAATTTAGTGATGTCTGAAAATAATAAACCTCGTTATCCGTTACAGCAGATTTTGGTTGAAGATCTATTTTCTTCAAATAAATTGATTGTGTTGTTATTGGTTGCGATTTTGATTTCATCAATGGGCGTGATTTGGGTAACTCATCAGACTCGTCGATTAATTTCTGAAAATGGTCAATTGATTTTACAGCGCCAAGCGCTTGAAAGTGAATATCGAAATTTGCAAGTACAAGAAGCAACAGAGGGAGATAGTACTCGAGTAGAGTCTATTGCTGTTGGCACCTTAAAAATGAAAACATTATCCCCAGAACAAGAAGTTGAAATTAGAGAATAATAGGTAGAAAAGATGGTTAAGTTCAATTCTTCTCGTAAATCAGGTAAAGCAAAAAAAACAATTAGAAAATTGACCACACCTGAAACCGTAAAACATAACAAACAGAAAATTGTGTTTGAAAAATGTTTTATGCGTGTTCGTTATGGAGTTTCTGCTTTTTTTATTTTGGCTGGTTTATGTGCTTTAGTTGCTCGTGCGGCTTATGTGCAGTCTGTTGATTCGAGTACCTTATCTGGAGAGGCTGATAAACGTTCTTTGCGTAAAGATGAAGTGTTATCTGTGCGTGGTTCAATTTTAGATCGTAATGGTCAGCTTTTATCTGTGAGTGTCCCGATGAATGCTGTGGTTGCAGATCCGAAAACCATGTTAAAAGAAAATGCACTTGCGGATAAAGAACGGATTACTGCGTTGGCTCAAGAATTGGGTATGAGCGAAAATGATTTGGTGAAAAAAATCGAGAAGAATTCCAAATCAGGTTATTTGTATTTGGCTCGTCAAGTAGAATCGAACAAAGCAGATTATATTCGTAAACTTAAGATTAAAGGTGTTAATTTAGAGACTGAGCATCGTCGTTTTTATCCTCGCGTAGAAGAGGCTGCACATGTGGTGGGCTATACCGATATTGATGGAAACGGTATTGAGGGCATTGAGAAAAGCTTTAATTCCATGCTTGTGGGTAAAGATGGTTCACGTACTGTTCGTAAAGATAAACGCGGAAATATTGTTGAACATATTGCGGATGAGAAAAAATATGATGCGCAAGATGTCACCTTAAGTATCGATGAAAAATTACAATCCATGGTATATCGTGAGATTAAAAAGGCGGTGTCTGATAATAATGCTGAGTCTGGTACTGCAGTATTAGTCGATGTTCGAACTGGTGAAGTGTTGGCTATGGCTACTGCCCCATCTTATAATCCAAACAATCGTGTGGGTGTGAAATCCGAGTTAATGCGTAACCGTGCAATCACCGACACGTTTGAGCCAGGTTCTACTGTAAAACCTTTCGTGGTTTTAACCGCACTTCAACGCGGAGTAGTGCGTCGTGATGAAATCATCAACACGGGATCATTCACAGTTAGTGGCAAAGAAATTGTGGACGTTGCACCTCGCGCACAACAAACTTTAGATGAGATTTTAATTAATTCTAGTAACCGTGGTGTGAGTCGCCTTGCATTGCGTATGCCACCTAGTGCATTGATGGAAACTTATCAAAATGCAGGTTTAAGTAAACCGACAGATTTAGGCTTGATCGGTGAACAAGTTGGGATTTTGAACGCAAACCGTAAACGCTGGGCAGATATTGAACGTGCAACAGTCGCTTATGGTTACGGTATTACTGCGACACCTTTACAAGTTGCTCGTGCCTATGCAACCCTTGGTAGTTTCGGTGTTTATCGCCCGCTTTCTATCACTAAAGTTGATCCGCCAGTTATTGGGAAACGGGTTTTCTCTGAAAAAATAACTAAAGATATTGTGGGAATTTTAGAGAAAGTCGCAATTAAAAATAAACGCGCAATGGTGGAAGGCTACCGCGTCGGCGTGAAAACGGGTACGGCACGTAAGATTGAAAATGGACATTATGTAAAGAAATATGTGGCATTTACTGCGGGTATTGCACCAATTAGTGACCCTCGTTATGCTTTAGTGATTTTGATCAATGATCCAAAAGCAGGTGAATATTATGGTGGTGCAGTTTCTGCGCCAGTATTCTCTAGTATCATGGGCTATGCTTTGCGTGCAAATGCTATTCCACAAGATGCTGAACCCGCTGAAAAAACAGCAACGAAAAGCGCGAAACGTATCGTATATGTTGGTGATCACAAGAATCAAAAAGTGAATTAAGGAAAAACTATGAAAAAACTCACCGCACTTTTTAATTTGCCTGAATTAAAGAATGATATAGAACTCCATAATATGGTGTTGGATAGCCGTAAAGTTAAAGCGGGAGATCTTTTTGTGGCGATAAAAGGTCATCAGGTCGATGGAAATCAATTTATTGATTCTGCTATTGATTCGGGTGCGAGTACGGTGGTTTCTGAGACAGAATTATCTAGCGAGCATTTAACAGTAACGTTTATTCGGAATGTACCAGTAGTAAAGTTTTATCAACTTGCACGCCATCTTTCGTCTTTGGCGGATATTTTCTATGATTCGCCTTCTAAAAAATTAACGCTTGTTGGTGTCACGGGGACAAATGGTAAAACCACTATTTCTCAATTATTAGCACAATGGGTGGAATTATTAGGTCATCGTGCGGCTGTGATGGGAACCATTGGTAATGGTCTTTTAGGTCAAGTGGTAGAAGCCAAAAATACAACTGGTTCAGCTGTGGAAATTCAATCATCACTTTTCAGTTTTAAGCAAGCAGGCGCAGATTTTGCTTCTATTGAAGTTTCATCGCATGGTTTGGCACAACATCGCGTGGAGGCGCTGCGTTTTAAAGCAGGGATTTTTACCAACTTAACGCGTGATCATTTAGATTATCACCAGACCATGGAAAATTATGCTTCCGCTAAAAAACGTTTGTTCACCGAATTAGATACGCAAATTAAAGTGATTAACGCTGATGATGAGATTGGATGCCAATGGTTAAGTGAATTGCCTGATGCTATTGCGGTAAGTACGAGCCCTGATTTCCAATCAAACTCACATCAATGGATGAAGGCAACAAATATCCACTATCATGCTAAAGGTGCTGATATTACCTTTGAATCTAGCTGGGGTAATGGCGTATTGCATAGTCCATTAATCGGTGCTTTCAATGTAAGCAATTTGTTATTAGTGATGACGACATTATTATCGTTTGGTTACCCATTGGAAAATTTACTCGCTACGGCGAAATCTTTGAAAGGAGTATGTGGAAGAATGGAAATGATTCAATATCCAAATAAACCAACAGTTATTGTAGATTATGCGCATACACCTGATGCACTAGAAAAAGCCTTGATGGCAGCGCGTGAACATTGCCAAGGTGAGTTATGGTGTATTTTTGGCTGTGGTGGAGACCGCGATAGAGGTAAACGTCCATTAATGGCACAAGTTGCAGAACAGTTTGCTGAAAAGGTGATTGTGACAAAAGATAATCCTAGAACAGAATCACAAAGCCAAATTGAATCAGATATTGTCGCTGGCTTTAAAAATATGGATAAAGTAGGCATTATTCCTGATCGTGAACAGGCTATTCAGTTTGCGATTGAAAGTGCGGTTGAAAATGATGTGATTTTAATTGCTGGCAAAGGTCATGAAAATTATCAAATTATTGGCACTGAAATCGTACATTTTTCCGATCAAGAAATTGCCCATGATTTTTTAAAATAATAACAATTAAATTATGATTAAACTCTCTACTGAACAATTACCACAGATTCTTCAAGCTAAATTAATTGGCGATAAAAATGTGCAAGTTGAAGAAATTAATACAGATACCCGGAAAAGCGTATCAAATAGTTTATTTTTTGCGTTGAAAGGTGAAAAGTTTGATGCTCACCAATATCTTGAACAAGCGGTAGCAGAAGGTGCGGTAGCCGTTGTTGTTCAGCAAGAAAATTCTTCCATTTCTGTTCCACAACTGGTGGTTAAGGATACTCGAATTGCTTTGGGCGAACTTGCAAAATGGTTACGCGAGAAAATTAATCCGCGTACTGTCGCGATGACTGGGTCTTCTGGTAAAACCACCGTGAAAGAAATGACGGCGAGTATTTTGCAACATACTGCTGGTGATTCAGACGCGGTACTTTTTACCAATGGAAATTTTAATAACGATATTGGTGTGCCCTTAACCCTTCTTCGCTTAACAGAAAAACATCGTTTCGCTGTGATTGAACTTGGTGCCAATCATCAAGGTGAAATTGATTACACTACAAAATTAGCTCAACCTGATGCCGCATTGATTAATAATATTGCGCCCGCGCATTTAGAGGGCTTTGGTTCTTTAGAGGGCGTAGCTCAAGCTAAAGGTGAAATTTATCGTGGTTTAACATCGAATGGTGTGGCGATTATTAATGCAGAACATGATCATTTAAATGTTTGGCAAAAAGAAATCGGTGAACATGAGATTCAATATTTCAACGGTAAAGATTATTCTGCAAAAAATATTCATCATACTGATCAAGGTTCCACTTTTACACTTATTTCCCCACAAGGTGAAATTGAGATTAACTTACCTTACCTTGGTGAACATAATGTAAAAAATGCCTTGGCAGCGACCGCACTTGCAATGAATGTAGGTGCCACTCTTACAGATGTAAAAACTGGATTAGAACAACGTTCACAAGTGAAAGGACGTTTATTCCCCATTCAAGTAACGCCTAATTTATTGCTGTTAGATGATACTTATAATGCGAATAAAGATTCTCTCTGTGCTGCCATTGATGTTTTAAAAAGTTATGATGCTTTCCGTATTTTGTGTGTCGGCGATATGAAAGAGTTAGGCGAAAACTCTCTCGCTATTCATTGTGAAGTAGGACAACATGCTAATTCGGCAAATTTAGATTTCGTTTGTTCTTATGGCAATGAAAGTGCGGTTATTTCTGAGTCTGTTTCGGGTAAGCATTTTACTGATAAGGTGGAAATGGTTGATTTTCTTGTGCCATTGATTGAAACCCAATTACAACAAAATAATAAAGTCGTGGTGCTAGGAAAAGGCTCTCGCTCAATGAAAATAGAAGATGTGATTTATTCATTAAAGGATAAAATTAAATGTTAGTCTGGCTTGCTGAATATCTTGTTCGTTATGAAACCGCGTTTAATGCGATTTCTTATATTACCGTCCGTGCAATTCTTGCGTTATTAACCGCACTTTTTATCTCACTTTGGATTGGTCCAAAAGTGATCAAACGTCTACAGATCTTAAAATTTGGCCAAGAAGTACGAAATGATGGTCCTGAAAGCCACTTTGCAAAAAAAGGCACACCTACTATGGGCGGTGTGATGATTTTATTCTCTATTGGCGTAAGTACGTTATTATGGGCAAATCTCGCGAATCCTTATATTTGGGTTTGCTTATTTGTATTATTTGGATACGGTGCAATTGGTTTTGTGGATGATTTCCGCAAAATTACTCGTAAAAACACGGATGGTTTGATTGCTCGTTGGAAATATTTTTGGATGTCTGTTGTGGCATTAGTGGCAATCCTTTGGCTTTATTGGCTTGGCCACGACACTGATGCAACTCGTTTAGTGATTCCATTCTTTAAAGACATTATGCCTCAATTAGGTTTGTTCTATATTGTGTTGTCTTACTTTGTGATTGTTGGAACCGGTAATGCGGTGAATTTAACAGATGGTTTGGATGGATTGGCGATTATGCCAACAGCGCTTGTTGCAGGCGCATTTGCGTTAATTGCATGGGCAACGGGTAATGTGAATTTCGCAGAATACTTACACATTCCATACATTAAATATAGTTCAGAGGTGGTTGTGTTCTGTACCGCCATTGTTGGTGCTGGGTTAGGGTTCTTATGGTTCAATACTTATCCCGCACAAGTCTTTATGGGCGATGTAGGTTCCCTTGCGTTAGGTGGCGCACTTGGTGTCGTGGCGATTCTAGTTCGTCAGGAGTTTTTACTTGTGATAATGGGCGGGGTATTTGTTGTTGAAGCGCTCTCTGTTATTTTGCAAGTGGGCTCTTATAAGTTGCGTAAACAACGCATTTTTAGAATGGCACCAATTCACCACCATTTTGAATTGAAGGGATGGCCAGAGCCAAGAGTGATTATTCGGTTTTGGATTATTTCCTTAATGTTGGTGTTGATGGGATTGGTCACCTTGAAGTTGCGTTAATAAATATAGCTAGGCTCGCTCTTTCAGTTTTTGAAAGGGCGACCTTTTTTACGTTAGTAAAGGAAATTTATATTTCCATCAATAATATAATTTTAAAATTTATAGCAATTAAGAAGAAAGAAAATGAACGCCTATCAAAACAAAAATATTACTATCATCGGGCTTGGCAAAACAGGTCTTTCTTGCGTGGATTATCTCTTATCCCAACAGGCTAATATTCGTGTGATTGATACCCGAAAAAATCCTACTGGTGTTGATAAACTTCCTCAAAATATCCCTCTTCATACTGGTAGTTTAAATCAGGAATGGTTACTTGAAAGCGATATGATTGTTATTAGCCCAGGGCTTGCGGTAAAAACACCTGAAATTCAAACCGCACTTAAAGCCGGCGTAGAAGTAATCGGTGATATTGAATTATTCTGCCGCACGGCGACGAAGCCAATTGTGGGGATTACCGGTTCAAATGGAAAAAGTACCGTGACTACTTTAGTTTATGAAATGGCGAAAGCTGCTGGCGTGAAAGTTGGTATGGGCGGCAATATTGGAATTCCAGCGTTGTCATTGTTGAATGAAGATTGTGAACTTTATGTATTAGAGCTGTCTAGTTTTCAGCTTGAAACAACTTACAGCTTAAAAGCTGCGGCTGCAACGGTCTTGAACGTGACAGAAGATCATATGGATCGCTATGTGGATTTAGAAGATTATCGCCAAGCAAAATTACGCATTTATCACAATGCTGAGGTCGGAGTTCTGAATAATGAGGATAAGCTGACTTTTGGTGAAGGTGAAAATCAAGCGAAACAAACCGTTTCTTTTGCGGAAAATACAGCAGATTATTGGCTAAAAACGGAAAACGGCAAGCAATACTTAATGGCAAAAGATGAAGTAATTTTGCCTTGTGAAGAAGCAACATTAGTCGGTCGCCATAATTATATGAATATTTTGGCGGCAACGGCATTGGCACAATCTGTCGGTATTAATTTAGATTCAATTCGTACTGCACTTCGTCATTTCAAAGGGTTAGATCATCGTTTTCAATTAGCGCATCAAGCTAATGGCATTCGTTGGGTTAATGACTCTAAAGCAACAAATGTGGGGAGTACAGTTGCCGCATTAGCAGGCCTTTATGTTGAGGGTAAATTACATTTATTGTTAGGCGGTGATGGAAAAGGGGCTGATTTTTCAGAATTAGCTGAATTAATTAATCAACCACACATTATTTGTTATTGTTTTGGTCGAGATGGTGCGCAACTTGCTAAGCTTTCATCGCAAAGTTATTTGTTCGATACAATGGAACAAGCGATAGAATTTTTACGCCCAACATTGCAAGACGGAGATATGGTATTATTGTCTCCAGCTTGTGCAAGCCTTGATCAGTTTGCTTCTTTTGAAAAGCGCGGTGAAGAATTTACTCGTTTAGCGCAATATTCAGCCTAATTAGTCATTAATAAAAATAAGATGGAATTTTTACAAAACATCAAAAAAAATTACGATGAATGGACACGCATCACACCGCAAGGTTTGTTGTATGATCGTGCGCTATTTTGGTTATTTGTTATTTTGCTTTTAATTGGTTTAGTTTCAGTAACATCTGCATCTATTCCTTATAGCTCTCGTTTATTTAATGATCCTTTTTACTTTGCAAAACGCGATGCTTTTTATGTATTTCTTTCTTTAGCGACTTGTTATGCCATGTTGTATATTCCAACTGAAAAGTTGGAAAAATGGAATGTAAATATTTTCTGGGCAGCCGTGGCTTTATTGATAGCCGTATTATTTATCGGTACATCAGTAAATGGTGCTAAACGTTGGATTTCATTGGGGATTTTGAATTTTCAGCCAGCTGAATTTGCGAAGCTTGCACTGACTTGTTTTTTAGCAAGCTATTTTACTCGTCGTTATGATGAGGTTCGAGGTAGAAAATTTAGTGCGATAAAACCCTTTATTGTGATGGGCGTGATGGGGATGTTCCTCTTAGTTCAGCCTGATATGGGAAGTACAGTTGTGCTGTTTGTTATTACTTTCGGTATGCTATTTATCGTTGGCGCGCACTTTTTCCAATTTATTTTGCTTGGCGCAACAGGTGTAATTCTTGGCGCTTGGTTAATCATCTCTGCTTCTTATCGTTTAAAACGTTTCACTGGTTTTTTAGATCCGTTTAAAGACCCTTATGGTACAGGCTTCCAATTAACGAACTCTCTTATGGCATTTGGTCGTGGAGAAATAACGGGTGAAGGGTTAGGCAATTCAATTCAAAAACTAGATTATTTACCTGAAGCGCATACTGACTTTATCATGGCGATTATTGGGGAAGAGTTTGGTTTTATAGGCATTTTAATTGTTGTTATTTTGCTCGGTTTACTTGTGTTTAGGGCATTGAAGATCGGAAAGGAATCTTTAATGTTAGAACAACGTTTTAGAGGATTTTTAGCTTTAGGCATTGGCTTTTGGATTTTCTTCCAAGGCTTTGTTAATTTAGGTATGGCGCTTGGAATGTTGCCGACTAAAGGTTTAACCTTTCCACTCGTGAGTTATGGTGGTTCGAGTATTATTATTATGTCAGCGACTATTGGCATTTTATTACGTATTGATCACGAAAACCGTTTACTTCGCGCAGGTCAAGCTCGCCTACGCGATGATTAGAGATAAAGAAGATGAAAAATAAAAAATTATTAGTAATGGCTGGTGGAACTGGCGGTCATGTTTTTCCAGCGATAGCTGTGGCCCAATTTTTACAAAAACAAGGATGGGATATTTGCTGGTTAGGTACGAAAGATCGAATGGAGGCTCACCTTGTACCAAAACATGGAATCCCGATTAGATTTATCCAAATTTCGGGTTTGCGTGGTAAAGGTATAAAAGCTTTATTAAGCGCGCCTTTCGCGATTTTCCGTGCCGTGTTGCAGGCAAAAAAAATTATTCAAGAAGAAAAGCCTGACGCTGTACTTGGAATGGGGGGATATGTTTCAGGCCCTGGCGGTATTGCTGCAAAACTTTGTGGTGTCCCGATAATTTTGCATGAACAAAATGCGATAGCGGGTTTAACGAATAAATGGTTAGCTAAAATTGCAACTCGTGTATTGCAAGCATTTCCAAGTGCTTTTCCTCATGCTAAAGTTGTTGGTAATCCAGTTCGAGAAGATTTATTTAATATGCCATATCCAACGCTCCGTTTTTCTGAGCGTGAGGAAAAATTACGTGTCTTAGTGGTTGGTGGTAGCCAAGGCGCGAGAGTTCTTAACCATACTTTACCTAAAGTAGTCGCCCAGCTTGCCGATAAATTAGACGTTCGTCATCAAGTAGGTAAAGGTGCGCTAGAAGAAGTTAGCAAACTTTATGGCGAGAATTCAGAACAAGTTAAAATAACAGAATTTATTGATGATATGGCTGAAGCTTATGCCTGGGCTGATGTGATAATTTGCCGTTCTGGCGCATTAACTGTATGTGAAATTGCGGCAGTTGGCGCCGCAGCTATTTTTGTACCTTTCCAACATAAAGATCGTCAACAATATTTAAATGCGAAATATTTGGCTGATGTGGGGGCGGCAAAGATTATAGAACAGGCAGATTTAACGCCTGAAATTCTGGTGAATTATTTAAAAAACTTTACTCGTGAAAATTTATTACAAATGGCTGAGAAAGCGAAAGCAATGTCTACCCCTCTCTCTGCACAGCGAGTTGTTGAGGTTATTATAGAAAACTCAAATTAATTGATATTCCAAAGAATAAGAAAAACATTGCGATTTTCAACCGCACTTTTAGAATAGGCACCAATATTTTGCCAATGTGTCAAAAAGGAAAAATAAATGAAACATTCCCACGAAGAAATTAGAAAAATTATCCCTGAAATGCGTCGAGTGCAACAAATTCATTTTATTGGAATTGGTGGCGCGGGAATGAGTGGTATTGCTGAGATTTTATTGAATGAAGGCTATCAAATCTCTGGCTCAGATATTGCTGACGGCTTAGTAACTCAACGTTTAGCTCAAGCTGGAGCAAAAATCTACATTGGCCATGCAGAAGAACATATTGAAGGTGCAAGTGTTGTTGTCGTATCTAGCGCGATAAAAGATGATAACCCTGAATTAGTTGCAGCGAAACAAAAACGCATTCCAGTGATTCAACGAGCACAAATGTTGGCTGAAATCATGCGTTTCCGTCATGGTATTGCTGTCGCAGGAACACACGGGAAGACGACGACAACCGCTATGATTTCTATGATTTACACCCAAGCAAAACTCGATCCAACGTTCGTTAATGGTGGTTTGGTGAAATCTGCAGGTAAAAATGCACATTTGGGTGCTAGTCGTTATTTAATTGCTGAAGCGGATGAAAGCGATGCTTCATTTTTACATTTGCAGCCAATGGTATCTGTTGTGACTAACATGGAACCAGACCATATGGACACCTACGAAGGTGATTTTGAAAAAATGAAAGCCACCTATGTGAAATTCCTGCATAATTTGCCATTCTACGGTTTAGCTGTGATGTGTGCAGATGATCCTGTATTAATGGAACTTGTGCCAAAAGTTGGTCGCCAAGTGATTACATATGGTTTTAGTGAATATGCAGATTATCGCATTGAAGATTATGAACAAACAGGTTTTCAAGGTCATTACACAGTGATTTGCCCAAATAATGAACGTATTAATGTACTATTAAATGTGCCAGGAAAACATAATGCGTTAAATGCAACGTCTGCACTTGCTGTAGCAAAAGAAGAAGGTATTGGCAATGAAGCTATTTTAGAAGCCCTTGCTGATTTCCAAGGTGCAGGTCGTCGCTTTGATCAGTTAGGTGAGTTTATTCGTCCAAATGGTAAAGTTCGTTTAGTTGATGACTATGGTCATCACCCAACAGAAGTGGGCGTAACGATTAAAGCCGCACGAGAAGGATGGGGAGATAAACGTATTGTTATGATTTTCCAACCGCATCGTTATTCTCGTACTCGTGATTTATTTGATGATTTTGTACAAGTGCTTTCTCAAGTGGACGCATTAATTATGCTTGATGTGTACGCAGCGGGAGAAATGCCGATTGTTGGAGCTGATAGTAAATCTCTTTGTCGCTCCATTAGAAATTTAGGAAAAATCGATCCAATCTTGGTTTCTGACACATCACAATTAGGCGATGTTCTTGATCAAATTATTCAAGATGGCGATTTGATTTTGGCGCAAGGTGCGGGTAGCGTAAGTAAGATCTCTCGTGGCTTAGCTCAATCTTGGAAAAATTAAGACGTTTATAAACAGATTTTAGAAATTTGAGATGGCCTAATCTATTAACTAAGGCCATCAGAATAAGATATATAAGTAGGATAAAATGAATTTAAAACAAGAAAAAATTGCAGTGTTATTAGGAGGAACATCCGCTGAACGTGAGGTTTCTCTTAATTCAGGTAAAGCAGTATTAGAGGCTTTATTAAGTCAAGGTTATGATGCTCATCCTATTGATCCTAAAGAATATAATGTTGCTAATCTTAAAAAGGATGGCTTTAATCGAGTGTTTAATATTTTGCATGGCCGAGGTGGTGAAGATGGCACAATGCAAGGTTTATTAGAGCAAATTGGTTTACCTTACACTGGTTGTGGAGTGATGGCTTCCGCATTAACTATGGATAAAATGCGTACAAAAATGTTGTGGAAAGCATTTGGATTACCTGTAGCAGATATGGAGGTCGTTACGCGTGAAACCTTCGCTGATTTAGACCCTCAGGTTGTAGTAGATAAATTGAGTTTGCCGTTAATGGTGAAACCTTCTTTAGAAGGCTCTAGTGTTGGATTAACTAAAGTTAAAGCAGTGGATGAGCTAAAAAGTGCGGTGGAATATGCCCTTAAATTTGATAATACGATTCTGATTGAAGAATGGTTAGCTGGCGATGAATTAACCGTGCCTGTATTGGATAGCCAGGTACTTCCAGCTATTCGTATTGTTCCTGAAGGTGAGTTCTACGATTACAATGCGAAATATATTTCTGATAATACTCAATATTTCTGCCCAGCAGGTTTAACGCCTGAGCGTGAGCAAGAGTTAGCTATATTAGTAAAACGCGCTTATGATGCAGTGGGCTGTCGTGGTTGGAGCCGTATTGATGTTATGTGCGATGCGAAAGGTAATTTCCGTTTAGTTGAAGTGAATACTAATCCAGGAATGACGAGCCATAGTTTATTCCCAAAATCTGCCGCAAGCGTGGGTATTTCTTTTGAACAGCTTGTTGTGAAAATCTTGGAGCTAAGTGTGTAATGAACATTCTGAAAAGGAAAACTCCACAGAATATTCGTTTTAGTGAACAAAAGCCTAAATATTATTTTCATATTCGGGCTTTCTTGGCTTTGCTTGGTATACTTTTTGCTCTTGGTATCTATTTTAATTGGCAAACGCTGCTAGAGAAAATGGATGATAAGCCTATTAGCGGTTTTGCATTGGCTGGACAAAAGGTTTTTACTACGGATGCCGATATTAAGGAAAGCTTATTAAAAATGGGCACTCTTAAAGGCTTTTGGGGGCAAGATGTTGAGCCAATTCAAGCGCAAATAGAAGCTTTACCTTGGGTTAAAAGCTCAATTGTTCGAAAAATATGGCCAAATCGTTTAAGTATTTGGATTACTGAATATCAACCAGTGGCATTTTGGAATCAGAATCAATTTGTTACTCAGGATGGCGTTGTATTCCAACTTCCAATTGAACGCTTAAAAGAAAATGCTTTGCCTTATTTAGGTGGGCCAGATTATCAGAGTTTAAAAGTATTGGAAGCATGGAATCAGATTTATGCCGATTTTAAATCAAAAAATTTAATTGCAAAAGGCATGAATATTGATGAACGCGGTGCATGGCAAGTAACACTTGATAATGACATTGTGTTAAAGTTAGGTCGTGGAGAATGGAAATCTAAGCTTGAGCGATTTGTTACGATTTATCCGCAAGTTGATGTTCCAGAAAATAAAAAAATAGATTATGTAGATTTACGATATGCTGCAGGCGCTGCAGTGGGTATGGCTGATAAATAAAAACTAGGTGCGAAAATGGTTAAAGGTGTGGAAGCTAAAACAATTGTAGGATTAGAAGTCGGTACGTCAAAAGTTGTTGCCGTAGTCGGTGAGGTATTTCCTGATGGCGTAGTGAATGTGTTAGGTGTTGGTAGTTGCCCATCTAAAGGGATTGACCGTGGCAGTATCACCGATCTTGAGGCTGTCGTAAATTCTATTCAAAGAGCCATTGAAGCTGCTGAATCTATGGCTGATTGCCAGATTATAAGTGTCACTTTGGCAATTACTGGTGAACATATTCAAAGTTTAAATGAAAGTGGTTTTGTACCAATTTCAGATGGTGAAGTAACACAAGACGAAATTGATTCTGCACTGCATACAGCGAGCTCTATCAAGTTGCCTGAAGGCTTATCCTTATTACATGTGATTCCACAAGAATATGCGGTGGATCGCCAGTTGAATATTAAAAATCCATTGGGTTTGCAAGGTGTTCGTTTAAAAGCACAAGTACATTTAATCGCCTGTCATCAAGATTGGCAAAACAACCTGAAAAAAGCGGTTGAGCGCTGCGGTTTACAGGTAGATAAAGTCGTTTTTTCTGGTTTTGCAGCAACACATTCAGTATTAACCGAAGATGAAAAAGATCTTGGTGTTTGCTTGATTGATTTTGGGGCGGGCACCATGAATGTGATGGTTTATACAAACGGCGCATTACGTTTCAGTAAGGTTATTCCTTATGCGGGAAATATTGTGACTAACGATATTGCCCACGCTTGTACTATTTCGCGTGCAGAAGCTGAACGAATTAAAGTTAATTATGCAAGTGCATTTTACCCAGCTCGTTTGCACGGTGATAAAAAAATTGAAGTTGCAAGTATTGGTGGCCGAGCACCTCGTTCATTAACAAAGAGTGATTTATCCTTAATTACATCTGCTCGCTACACGGAACTTCTAGGTGTTGTGAAAGATGAATTAGATAAATTAAAGTCTGAATTGGAAACAAAACATGTGAAGTTTGAGCTTATTGCTGGCGTAGTGATTACTGGTGGTGGAGCACAAATAGAAGATTTGAAAGAATGCGCATCTGACGTATTTAATTGCCAGGTACGTATTGGTAGTCCGCTGAATATTACTGGATTGACAGATTACGTGAATCGCCCTCAATATTCAACGGTGGTGGGGTTGTTGCAGTATAACCATAGTAACAGTGATGATGATTTGATTTCAGGAAATGATGAATCTGATGACGGAGTACTAAAACCAATTTGGAATGGAATTAAAAAAATTGTGAATAAAGTGCGGTCAGAATTTTGATTATTTTGATTTTTCATCTACAATAGAGAGAATTTAGGTTTTATATTGAGCCAGCTTATCTGGCCTTAACGGAGAACATCGATGTTATACCCAGAGTACCCTGAGTACGATAATTTTAATGAATCCGGCGCACTGATCAAAGTCGTAGGCGTTGGCGGCGGTGGCGGTAATGCTGTAAACCATATGGTTATGAGTATGGTAAAGCAAGAAATGGGTGGTACTTATTTAGGTGAAAGCTCATTAACTTCAGAAGAGCATGGCCGTATTATTTTTTATGCTGTAAATACAGACGCTCAAGCTCTACGTAAAAGCCAAGTTCAACAAACCGTACAAATTGGTGGAGAAACTACCAAAGGTTTAGGCGCTGGGGCAAATCCAAATGTTGGTCGTAAGGCTGCGGAAGATGATCAGGAAGAAATTCGCAAAATGCTTGAGGGTGCGGATATGGTCTTTATTGCAGCTGGTATGGGCGGTGGTACTGGTACTGGTGCAGCGCCTGTTGTCGCAAAAATTGCTAAAGAATTAGGCATTTTAACTGTTGCTGTTGTGACCAAACCATTTGCCTTTGAAGGCAAGAAGCGTATGCAATTTGCAGAGCTTGGTATTAAAGATTTAGCTCAGTATGTTGATTCGATGATTATTATCCCTAATCAACAAATCCAAAAAGTTCTCCCTAAAAATGCTAAATTAATTGATGCTTTTGCTGCAGCAAACGATGTGTTACGTAATTCGGTTATGGGTATTTCGGATATGATTACATCACCTGGTCTAATCAATGTGGACTTTGCCGATGTAAGAACGGTTATGTCTGAAATGGGTCAAGCGATGATTGGTTTCGGTTCTGCTATTGGTGCTGCAGGTGAGGGTAGAGCAGAAGAAGCCGCTCGTATTGCAGTACGTAATGATTTATTGGAAAAAATCGATCTTTCTAATGCTAAAGGTATTTTGGTAAACATCACAGCTGGTATGGATCTTTCTTTTGAAGAATTTAATATTGTTGGTGAAACTGTCGGTAGCTTTGCTTCAGAAGATGCAACAGTGGTTATTGGTACGAGTTTAGTGCCTGAGATGAGTGATGAAATTCGAGTGACTATTGTGGCAACAGGATTGGGGGAAATTGCCCCAACTGAGTCTGTTCAAGTATTGCGTCCTTCTCGTCCAGTTGAGCCAGAAGGTACGGGTCGCGTAAATATTGTGCCTGATATACATACTCGTGAGCCAGTAGAAACTCAAAAAAAACCAGCAGAAGAATACCATTGCCCTCTGGATAAACCTATCACAGATCGTTTAGAAGCATTTAAGAAAAACAGTTTCTTTAATCCTGCACAACGTGAAGAGAATTAATTTAATTGGTTTTGAGAAATACCTGGAATATTAAGGTAGTAGAATGATTAAACAAAGAACATTAAAACAAAGTATTAAAGTAACTGGTGTTGGTTTACATAGCGGTAAGAAAGTGACTTTAACATTACGTCCGGCTATGCCAAATACTGGTGTTGTTTACTATCGTACAGATTTAAATCCAGCTGTGGCATTCCCAGCTGATCCAAATTCAGTGCGTGATACAATGCTTTGTACTGCATTAATTAATGAGCAAGGTGTGCGCATTTCTACTGTTGAACATTTAAATGCAGCATTATCTGGCCTCGGTATTGATAATATCATTATTGAGGTTGATGCGCCTGAGATTCCTATTATGGATGGTAGCGCGAGTCCATTTATCTATTTGTTGTTAGATGCGGGAATTGAAGAACAAAATGCACCTAAGAAATTTATTCGTATTAAAGAATATGTTCGAGTTGAAGATGGTGATAAATGGGCTGAATTTAAACCTTACAATGGTTTTCGTTTAGATTTCACTATTGATTTTGATCATCCCGCTATTGGCAAAAATGTTCGCAATTATGTCATGGATTTCTCTGCTCAAGCATTTGTTCATCAAATTAGTCGAGCAAGAACATTTGGTTTCATGAAAGATATAGAATATCTTCAATCTCAAGGGCTAGCATTAGGTGGTAGCCTTGATAATGCTATTGTTCTTGATGATTATAGAATTTTAAATGAAGATGGCTTACGCTTTAAAGATGAACTTGTTCGTCATAAAATGTTAGACGCAATTGGCGATCTTTATATGGCTGGTTATAACATTATTGGTGATTTTAAAGCTTATAAGTCTGGTCATGGTTTAAATAACAAGTTACTACGTGCTGTATTAGCAAATCAAGAAGCGTGGGAGTTTGTAACTTTCGAAGATAAAGAACAAGTACCGCAAGGATATGTTGCGCCTGTTCAAGTATTTATCTAATCATTTTATTTTTGAAAAAGCTATATTTCTGCTAAGAAGTATAGCTTTTTTATTTTCATCGCACTTTAAATGACTAAGGCTTAAAAGTGCGGTTTGTTTTTCTTATTTTTTATAAGGGGATACTATGAAGCTAGAATTATCTGAAATTCGCCAACAAATTACGCAAATAGATCGTAGTTTATTAAAATTGCTTTCTGAGCGTCATCGTTTAGCTTTCGATGTAGTGAGAAGTAAAGAGATTTCGCAAAAAGCTTTACGTGATGTAGAGCGAGAACAGCAACTTTTACAAGAATTAGTTCAATTTTCAGAAAATGAGAATTATCAACTTGAACCACAATATATCACTTCAATTTTCCAAAAAATTATTGAAGATTCAGTATTGACCCAGCAAGTCTATTTGCAGAATAAACTTAATGAACAACGTAATCAAAATTTACATATTGCTTTTTTAGGTAAGAGAGGGTCTTATTCAAATTTAGCTGCACGTAATTATGCTGCTCGTTATCAAAAACAATTTGTAGAACTAGGATGTCAGTCTTTTGATCAAGTATTTGAAAAAGTGCAAAATGGTGAAGCAGATTTTGGCGTATTGCCTTTAGAAAATACAACATCAGGCGCTATTAATGAAGTCTATGATTTGCTCCAGCATACTGACTTATCATTGGTAGGCGAGCTCGCTTATCCAATTCAGCATTGTGTTTTGGTAAATGGCACAACTGAATTAAGTGAAATTGATACTTTATATAGTCATCCTCAAGTGATTCAACAATGTAGTCAATTTATACATAGCCTTGATCGAGTACATATTGAGTATTGTGAAAGTAGCTCTCATGCAATGCAACTTATTGCAAGTTTAAATAAGCCGAATATTGCGGCATTAGGGAATGAAGATGGTGGTAAATTGTATGGACTTAGCGTATTAAAAACTAATATTGCTAATCAAGAGAACAATATTACGCGTTTTATTGTCGTTGCTAAAGAACAGCATGAGGTTTCACCACAGATACCGGCAAAAACATTATTGTTAATGACAACTTCACAGCAAATTGGCTCATTAGTTGATGCACTTTTAGTTTTCAAAAAACATCAAATTAATATGACGAAATTAGAGTCTCGTCCAATTTATGGGAAACCTTGGGAAGAAATGTTTTATCTCGAAATAGAAGCGAATATCCATCATCCTGATATTCAGCAAGCTTTGGAAGAGTTAAAGAATTGTAGTAACTATCTAAAGATTTTAGGTTGTTATCCTAGCGAGATTGTAAAACCAGTTAATTTATAAGAACGTGCGGTCAATAAAATTATTTTTGACCGCACTTTTTTTATGCTTTTTTATTTCGTTCTAAAGATTTATGCTGAATCTGGACGATTTTCCCTTTAGCTTGAAAATATTCGCCTAACTGCTGGGCAATATAAACGGAGCGGTGTTTTCCCCCAGTACATCCAATGGCAATGGTTAAATAGCTACGATTATTTTTTTCTAACATTGGCAACCAAGTATCAATATAGTTACGAGTGAGGTAGATAAATTCATTTACTTGCGTGTGACTATTTAGAAATTCTGCTACTGGCGCATCTAATCCTGTCATTGGGCGTAATGTTGGATCCCAATGTGGGTTAGGCAAGAAACGGACATCGAAAACATAATCAGCGTCTAAAGGAATTCCATATTTAAAGCCAAAAGATTCAACAACGATTTTTAGTTCTTTATCACTATTTCCTCGTAAAAATTCGCGTAGGCGTTCCGCAAGGGTATGAGTAGAAAGATGAGTGGTATCAATAATAAAGTTTGCGTGTTGAATTAATGGCTCAAGGTAGCGATATTCTTCATCTATTGCTGCTTCAAGAGATAGATCTTGCAAGGAAAGTGGGTGCAGACGGCGTGAGTCGCTATAACGACGAATCAATGTGCCACGATCTGTTTCAAGGAAAATAATCTTTAATTGATGATATTTTTGTAAGGTATTTAGAGTTTGTTCAAGAGTATTGGCTGAATTAGGAATATTACGAATATCAAGGCTGATTGCGACAGAAGTTTGGGATTGAGATAGAATATCAGTCAATTGAGGAAGTAAATCTAGAGGAATATTATCAACACAATAATATCCGGCGTCTTCTAATGCTCGTAAGGCTACGGATTTTCCTGCGCCAGAACGTCCACTAATAATGATAATTTCCATAAGTTTCCCCACTGTAATTATTCTTTTACTTCTTCCGGCGAACTTTCTGCCCTATCTGAAATCTCAAAAACTTGCCAAATTTCATCCGCACTTTTGGCTGAACGCAATTGTTTCAACACATTTTTATCAGTCAGTTTTTCTATTAATGATGCTAAAACTGGAATGTAGGTTTCACATTGATTTTCTGGAATCAGCAAGGCAAAGATTAAATCCACTGGTTTACCATCAAAAGCATCGTAATCAATCGGATTATTGAGTTGCATAAATACTGCGATTGCTTTATCTGATACTGTTACGGGGATTTTCGCTTTTGGCATTGCAATCCCATTTCCTAAACTAGAATTCCCCAGTTTTTCACGTTCAAAAAGGCATTCAAAACAGGCTTGTTCGCCTTGTTCTGCAAGGATTTGTTCTTCTACAAAATGCGCAATAGACTCAAATAATCGTTTTTTGCTAGAAAAACTAACGCCCTGACGAATATTCTCAGGGCTTAATAGTTCAGTTATTTTCATTTTTATAATTTGAATTGTTCGCCCAAATAAACGCGTTTAACGTGTTCATCGTTCATCACTTGTTCTGGTGTGCCTGTTGCGATAATTTTGCCTTCACCTACAATATAAGCGCGTTCACATACATCAAGTGTTTCACGTACATTATGATCGGTAATCAAAACACCTAATCCTCGGTTACGTAAGTCGGTGATAATTTTCTTAATATCGCTGACAGAAATTGGATCTACACCAGCAAATGGCTCATCTAATAGAATAAACTTGGGATTTGCAGCTAATGCTCGTGCGATTTCAACTCGACGACGTTCACCGCCAGATAATGACTGACCTAAACTATCCCGAATATGGCCAATATTAAATTCCTCAATCAACTCATCAGCTTTTTCTCGACGTTGTTGAGAGGTTAAATCTTTGCGTATTTCTAATACAGCCATTAGATTTTCGTATACAGTCAAACGGCGAAAAATAGAGACTTCTTGTGGTAAATAACCGATTCCACGTTGCGCACGATTATGCATTGGGAGTAAGCTAATATCTTCTCCGTCAATAATAATTTTACCTTGATCTTGGCGAACTAATCCGACAACCATGTAGAAGGTTGTTGTTTTCCCAGCACCGTTTGGCCCGAGCAAACCGACAATTTCATTAGAATTTACGGTTAAACTGACATCCGAAACAACTTTACGACTTTTGTAGCTTTTAGCTAAATTCTCTGCAGTCAAAATTGACATAGATTACTTCCCTTTAGCTTGTTGTAATTGAGATGGAATAAGGACTGTGGTTACCCGTGATTTTCCATTGCCATTAGCTTTAAGTTGCTGTTTTTTCACATCGTAGGTAATTAGTTGTCCATTAATTTTACTATCAAGCTGCTTTAATTCGGCATTGTTGGTTAATGTTAAAAATTCAGTACCAAGATCATAGTGAACTTTGTTTGCTTTTCCATCCACTGGCTTACCATTATCTAACTGTTGATGGAATGTGACTGGCGTACCGAATGCTTCTACAGTTTCTTTTTTCCCTGATTTTTCAGCGGGACGAGTGATAACAACTTTATTTGCTTTAATGATGATAGATCCCTGTGTAATTACTACATTATCTGTGAATGTCACTACACTTTTTTCCATATCTAAGGATTGATTATCCGAAACGATATTTATCGGCTGATTAACGTCATCTTTCAATGCAAAAGCTGAGCTTGATGCTAATACCATCGTTGCAAGAAAAAGAATTTTATTGCTTACTAACTTCATAATATGTTTTTACCTGTTCCTTTAATGTCGCCACTTGTTGGCGTAAATTTCCGACTAATTTTAATCCTGTAGAACTAAAATTTTTACCCTTAATTTTAACCTGTGTTTCGGAAGTCATATCCTGTGTTTTCAAATTGACGACCGCTGATTCTGTTTCAATGCGTTGCAAACGAGAATCTGATGTTAAACTTTGCGCGACGACATTACCCTCTAAATACAATATTTGATCTTTTGTCAATCTTGCTTGATTTGCGCTTAATTTCCAGTTTTGTGTGCTAAAAAAATCTACATTTTGATTGGAATTTTGTTCCTTTTCATTTGATGTTATGGGATATAAATAAACTAAAGGCGCGGTAAAAAGGGTTTGTTCATTGACTGTATAATGTTCAATTTTATCGGATAAAGCCAAATATTGTTTTTTACCCTCAGGGGAAAAAACCGTTGTTTCCATTTTATAACCCACATAATCTGGACTATCTGGCTTTTTCACAAGTTCAGATAAATCTGCGGTTTCCTGATTTAAGGAATAAAACCACGCCAAAGCACAAAGTGCGATAACGCCCAAAATTACATTCCAACGAATATTCATTTTATTTCAATCACTTATCCACAAAGTGCGGATGAAAATTTCAATGTTTTTAATCTTCCAACATTAATACCTTGAGCATTTGATAAATTTCTCGATAGGCTTTCGATGGTTTATTTTGCTCACGTTCTTTTTGTGCCGAACGAATCAGATTGCGTAGTTGCTGACGATCGCCATTAGGATAATCATTTAATAAATCAGTTAAAGCCACGTCACCTTTTTCCACTAATTCATCCCGCACTTTTTCGATTTTGTGCAGCATAGCCTGCTGCTGGTTATGTTTATTTTCGATTTTATCTAATGCTTCACGAATAGGCTCAACATCAATGCCTCGAAATAATTTGCCGATATACTGTAATTGACGGCGACGAGCTTCTTTTTGTAAACGCTGTGCAAGTTCAATGGCATCAAGTAAGGATTCATCAAGTGGGATTTTTGCCAGATTGTTTTTCGTGAGATTGACAATCTTTTCGCCAAGTTGTTTTAAATCTTCTGCATCGCGTTTGATTTCGCTTTTACTTACCCAAATAATTTCTTCTTGATCTTCATCTTCCCAATCGAAAACTTCTTTTTTCTTACGTTTTGCCATTTTTTATCCTTATAAAAATTGGCGCGCATTTTACCATAAACTTTGAAAATAAGATAAAATGTTGAAAATTTTTAATAGGAAAAAATAATGAAAACAGCTGAAAATTCAACCGCACTTTTAAAAGCACAAGAACAAGAATTACGTCAAGCCGTCAGTTTTGCAGTGGAGTTAGCAACGAAAGCTGGCGCAAGTGCAGAAGTTGCCGTCACTAAAGTGAGCGGATTGTCAGTATCCACACGCTTGCAAGAAATTGAAAATGTTGAATTTACTAATGATGGCGCATTGGGGATCTCCGTTTATATGGGGCAACAAAAAGGCAATGCTTCTACTTCCGATTTAAGCGAAAGCGCAATTAAAAATGCGGTAGAAGCCGCACTTGCAATTGCAAAATACACTTCACCCGATGATTGCACAGGGTTGGCTGATAAAGATCTAATGGCTTTTGATGCGCCTGATTTAGAGCTTTATCATGCTGCTGATGTGGATGTTGATAAAGCAACAGAACTTGCGCTTCAGGCTGAAAAGGCGGCTTTACAGGCGGACGAGCGTATTATAAATAGTAATGGTGCAAGTTTTAATTCACATACAGGCGTGAAAGTGTATGGAAATAGTCATGGCATGTTGCAAAGTTATTTATCAAGCCGTTATTCCTTATCTTGTTCGGTTATTGGTGGCGTAGAAGATGCCTTAGAAAATGATTACGAATATACAATTTCTCGTGAATTTGACAAACTCCAATCGCCAATTTGGGTTGGAGAAAATTGTGCAAAGAAAGTCGTTTCTCGTTTAAATCCTCAAAAATTGAGTACACGAGAAGTGCCTGTTATTTTCTTAAATGATGTTGCCACTGGTCTTATTTCTCACTTTGCCGCTGCAATAAGTGGTGGCAGTTTATATAGAAAATCGAGTTTTTTGCTCGATCATTTAGATAAACAGGTCTTACCAGATTGGTTTAATATTAGTGAACGACCACATTTATTACGCCGTTTAGCTTCTACGCCTTTTGATAGTGAAGGTGTTCGTACGCAAGATCGTGAAATTGTCGAAGGCGGGATATTACAAACTTATTTAGTGACAAGTTACAGTGGTAAAAAACTTGGTATGCCAAGTACAGGGCATGCTGGAGGCATTCACAACTGGCTTGTTAAGCCAAATTTGAACGGTGGATTGACCGCACTTTTACGTCAAATGGGAACTGGATTGTTAGTAACTGATGTCATGGGACAAGGTGTCAATATCGTTACAGGCGATTATTCCCGTGGCGCATCAGGTTTTTGGGTGGAAAATGGTGAAATTCAATATCCCGTCGCCGAAATTACTATTGCGGGGCAATTGCAAGATATGTTGAAGAATATGGTTGCTGTAGCGGATGATATAGAGCATCGTTCTAACATCCAAACGGGTTCTATTTTGTTAGATAAGATAAAAATTTCAGGAAATTAAGAATATTTTTGAAATTGAGAATAATTCTTATTGACAATGGATAAATATCTGTTACTATACGTACATCTGTTAAGCGATTGCAGGTTGCTCCAACAGGTAGAGTAGAAAGTAAATTCGTTAGGGTTCAAAAAGGCTGAAGGTTTAAACTTCAGCCTTTTTTATTTTTTATTTCTTGAATAGGAAAATGCTATTTGATAGAATGAATAAGATTTTCTATTGACAAAAGGATATTTTTATGAAGAATATGAAACGAGCTCTGCTCCTCTGCGGCTCTAGCTGCCGATAATGAACAAAGCAAAGGTTTTTATGTTCAAGCTGATTTAGGTTATGCTTGGGAAAAACTTACCAATGATAGCGTTAATGCTAAATATAAAAATAAAGCCCTCCATCCACGCTTTTCTTTAGGTTATGATTTTGGTCAATGGCGTTTAGCTTTTGATTATTCTCGTTATAAACCGCTTAGAAAAGATGCCCATTCCTATACTTCTCAAGAGCCAATATTCATAACTGAATATAACACACATAATAAAGTAAAAAGTGAGACGTTCGGTGTTGCTGCGATTTATGATTTTGAAACCAAATCGCCTATTAAACCTTATATTGGTGCGCGCTTAAGTGTAAATCATATTACTATGGATTTTAGTGATGATGGTTATATTACTAATACACATAACTTGGTTACTATTCCTGCTGGAACAGTAAGTCCTGGTTTTCCAGCTATTGCACCGCATCAAACAGTAAATTTTGCTCCTACTACAAACCACATTAGCCTCACTCGCGTAGGTCTTGGTGCAATAGTTGGAGTAAGCTATGAAATTACCAAAAATCTTGCTTTGGATCTGGCATATCATTATGACGACTGGGGTAAATTAGAGAAAAATAAAATTAGAACTCATGAAGTTTCTACTGGGCTGAGATTTACGTTCTAAATCTATTAAGAAAAATAAAAAACTAAGTTGAAAGACTTAGTTTTTTTATAAGGCTGATATGACTTTGACCAATCATTGTGGATATATGTGATTAGGGCAGGAATACAAAGGCTGAAGGTTTAAACTTCAGCTTTTTTTTGTAAAACAGCAAACGATTTTATCCCCTGTCATTTCATAAGG
This sequence comes from Haemophilus haemolyticus M19501, assembly GCF_000222025.1. Taxonomy (GTDB): domain Bacteria; phylum Pseudomonadota; class Gammaproteobacteria; order Enterobacterales; family Pasteurellaceae; genus Haemophilus; species Haemophilus haemolyticus_G. The sequence goes on from NZ_AFQO01000003.1 coordinate 214,447, forward strand.
AAACAAAATGAAAAAACACCACGTACCTGTAGGGTGGCATAAGGATAAATGCGGGCTTATGCCCCTCTTTTTGTTTACTATGCTTAAAGATGGTATATAAGTTATCTATGAAATAAAATTATCACATTCTAAGATTTCATTTTTACTATCCAAATTTGTAAAAGAATTCGCAATATTAATTAATTTCTGTATTAAAGATTTATCATTTTCAATCCGACTATGGGCATCAGGGCTTATAACACCCAAGATAAGGATACAATTTGAAATATTAGGATGTTTTATATACAAGACGTAATTATCGCTAGTTCTTGATTCAGCAGTTTTACGTTTCCACTTGGGAGATTTGAAATCTTCATCACTTAATGCGATATGTATTTTAGATATTAAAGAATTATATTGGTCTCTATTTATAATTTTACCTTCTATAGATACCCCTAGACGCCCCTGTTTTCCTAGTTGTAAGGGATATTCTAATTCATCGCAATCATCAATATGTTGTGATTGAGCTCGGCATTCGTTAATATTCTCAATCTGTTGAATATCTTTTCCTAGCGCAATTAATTGTAATTTGTCGATTTTATAATCTAGAGATTTTTTAAGAAAAAAGAGCATATTAATATTTAAGTTAAACCGAGAAATACTCATTAGACTTATTAATAGAAGATCGTAATGAATATTTGATTTTAGACTCACAATGTTCTACATTTAATTCTTTATTTTTTTCTTTGGAAAGGATAACAAAGAAATATCCTTTATGGTTATTGAAATGTCTCTTAAGCCACTTCTAATTAATTGCATTTCTCTTAGTATACTTTTTTCATTTTTTGCCAAATCTAAATTTAGTTCTCTTTTTATTGAAAGAATGCCCTCTAAAGACTCAACATATTGAATATATATTTTTGCACTTTTTAGCTACTTGTTTAGTAAAAAAACTTCGATTTTTCTTTAAGAACGAGATATTAGATTGAATATCTTTTAATAGAACAAGTAATTCATAAATGCCATCATTTAGTTCTGAAATATCACTACTAATCTCATTGATAAAGTTTTTAAATTCTAGAATCTTGGTTTGATCAATAGTTTTTAAAGGAGTTTTATGATTATTGATCAACTCTTTAATCTCTCTAATTTTTTCATTATTCATACTTTTAGTAACTTGAATGATAGCTTTATTTGTAGCATTGTAAGAGGATGGAAGATCAGAACTTGTTTTGGATGCTCCAATCGCTACAGCAAACAAACCTACAAAGAAAGTTTTTCCAATAGAAAGAGGAGGTAGTTTAGACATAATACAGAATTGAATAGATATACTTTGTTTAATTTATGTTAAGTATAATACTTAATTACAGGAAAAATACAACTTCCATTACAACTTCCATAATGTATAAAAGCAGAAAATTTATCAGATCCAGCCGTAAAACTCCGTTTTTTAGAGCGGAGATATAAGAAACAAACGGCGTAGCCGTTTCAAGGCTAACTAATCGGGTGTTTGTTGTTGCTCGATGTATTGGCAAATAAATTAAAAGATTTTCAACCCTCTAATATTGCAAGCCAATCTGAAGAAACACCCCCGCCTTATTATTAATTTTTGTGATGTAGAGAATGAAAAGTAATTGCAGGCTGGGCGTAGCCCACGCGGGATATAACAAACGCGTGGGCTTAGATTGCGTTACATTAGGAATTATTCGTAAGCAATTTGGAAATCAACTGAGGTTTGTACTTTGCCCGCGGTTGCTTGACCTATTGCGTAATATTGAGAAATAAAATGGAGGTCAACTGAGTTATTATTTGTTGATGCTGTACTGCCCGAAATATGTTTATTCGCTACGGCGGTTGAGTCTAATTGTGTTCCTTGTACTCCATTGGCGTTCGAATGAACAAAATCTTCCGTTTCTTTACCTACTACTTTAATTGGTGTTGTACCATTAGCTTCCATAAGCTGAATATTAACGTTACTCGCTTTATCTGTACCTGTCATATTCTTCAATGTATAGTTGTGATTCTTATCCGCATTGTCCCAAGAATAGAAATATAGCCCAACTTTTTTCGCTTGATTATTGCCTTGAGCGGCAATTTGACAATCGTTCAATGTAATCGTAAATGGCGTTGGCATCGCAGTATTTCCGTCAGTAGATAAACTATTTTTACCTACATCATTTAACACAACGCTCAGATTTTTATGTTCTGATTTCACTTTACAAGTATTTTCAACAACCTTACCAAAGAAAGTAACTTTACCAGAGGTTTCTGCATTAACATTCGCCTGCACATTTCCCGCAAATGCCAATAAAATTAAGCTACCAAGTAGTGTTTTTTTCATAATAAATTGCTCCATAAAAGAGGTTTGCGCCTTATAAATAAGGCAAAAGATGAATATAAACCGTTTATCAAAATGCCAAAGCCTCAATAAACAGCAAGATTTGTTTTCCCAAAAAAAGTAAAAAACGCTTCCATTATATATACATATATATATAATTAAAGTTCTTTTTGAAAAAAATTGCATATTTTATTTTGAATTTTCGCTGTAGGTTGGCTTTAGCTTACGTGGGAAAGACGAGAAAACCTTACAACACGAGGCATTGCACTTTTTTAACGCGTGGGCTTACGCCCACCCTACGAGATTAGCGGAGACATATAAAAAAGATTTGTAGGGTGGGCGTAAGCCCACGTGGAGACACATAAAAAAGATTTGTAGGGTGGGCGTAAGCCCACGTGGATACATATAAAAGATTTGTAGGGTGGGCGTAAGCCCACGTGGAGACATATAAAAAAGATTTGTAGGGTGGGCGTAAGCCCACGCGGAACATAATCAAACAACTGTAATGTATTAGGCGCGGTGGGCTTATGCCCCACCTACGGGGAAATGAATAAGGATAAATATGGGCTTAGCCCAATTTACGGATTTAATTATGTTGAAATGGGGAAAACAATGTTTAAAAAAACACTTTTATTTTTTATCGCACTATTTTTTACTGCACTTTGTGCATTTTCAGCCAATGCAAATGTGATTATCACTGGCACCAGAGTGATTTATCCCGCTGGGCAGAAAAATGTTATCGTTAAACTGGAAAATAATGATGATTCGGCAGCATTGGTGCAAGCCTGGATTGATAATGGTAATCCAAATGCCGATCCAAAATACACCAAAACCCCTTTTGTGATTACCCCGCCTGTTGCTCGCGTGGAAGCAAAATCAGGGCAAAGTTTGCGGATTACGTTCACAGGCGGCGAGCCTTTGCCTGACGATCGCGAAAGCCTCTTTTATTTTAATTTGTTAGATATTCCGCCGAAACCTGATGCAGCATTTCTGGCAAAACACGGCAGTTTTATGCAAATTGCCATTCGTTCACGTTTGAAGTTGTTTTATCGCCCTGCGAAACTCTCGATTGATTCTTTTGATGCAATGAAAAAAGTAGTGTTTAAAGCCACGCCTGAAGGGGTGTTGGTGGATAATCAAACACCTTATTATATGAACTATATTGGTTTGTTACATCAAAATAAACCTGCGAAAAATGTCAAAATGGTTGCGCCTTTTTCTCAAGCGGTATTTGAAGCCAAAGGCGTGCGTTCTGGCGATAAATTGAAATGGGTATTGGTTAATGATTACGGTGCCGACCAAGAAGGCGAAGCCATCGCTCAATAATAACGAACTCGTGTAGGGTGGGCTTTAGCCCACCGATTAACCATAACAAAGGTGGGCTGAAGCCCACCCTACAACCACAAAGAACGATTAATCTGTGAAAACAAAAATTTTTCCCTTAAATAAAATTGCGTTTGCTTGTTCACTGCTATTGGCAAATCCTTTAGCGTGGGCGGAAGATCAATTTGATGCCTCTCTTTGGGGAGATGGTTCGGTGTTGGGCGTTGATTTTGCCCGATTTAATGTAAAAAATGCCGTGTTACCAGGGCGTTATGAAGCTCAAATCTATGTGAATAATGAAGAAAAAGGCGAAAGCGATATTATTTTTGCTGATAATCCTGCCACAGGTCGGGCAGAATTATGCTTTACGCCTAAACTTCAAGAAATACTGGATTTGATGGATGAAGCCATTGTGAAATCGCCCAATTCAGAAGATGACACTTGTGTCTTTGCTTCTGATGCCATTCCTCAAGGCACGTTTGAATATCAAAGCGGCGAAATGAAATTGAAACTTGAGCTCCCTCAAGCTCTCACTATTCGCCGACCAAGAGGCTATATTGCGCCATCTCGCTGGCAAACTGGCACCAATGCCGCTTTTGCAAATTACGATATCAACTATTATCGTTCTGGTAATCCCGAAGTAAAATCCGAAAGTTTGTATGTGGGTTTGCGTAGTGGCGTAAATTTTGGCAACTGGGCATTGCGTCATAGCGGCAGTTTTAGCCGTTTTGAAAACCAAAGTAGCTCGGGTTTTACTGATAAGGGCAAAAATCATTACGAACGTGGCGATACCTATTTACAACGAGATTTCGCCCTGCTTCGTGGCAATGTCACTGTTGGGGATTTTTTCAGCACAGCCCGCATTGGCGAAAATTTTGGTATGCGTGGTTTGCGTATTGCCTCTGATGATAGAATGCTTGCTCCATCACAACGTGGTTTTGCCCCAGTGGTGCGTGGCGTGGCAAACACAAACGCCAAAGTCAGCATCAAACAAAATGGCTATACGATTTATCAAATCACCGTTCCCGCTGGGCCTTTCGTGATTAACGATTTGTATGCCAGCGGTTATAGCGGCGATTTAACGGTGGAAATCCAAGAAAGTGATGGCAAAGTGCGGTCATTTATTGTGCCGTTTTCTAATCTTGCCCCATTAATGCGTGTGGGGCATTTGCGTTATCAATTAGCTGGCGGACGTTATCGCATTGACAGCCGCACCTTTGATGAACGGGTGTTACAAGGCGTGTTGCAATATGGTTTAACTAATCATCTCACGCTGAATTCAAGCCTGCTTTACACTCGCCATTATCGTGCAGGGCTATTTGGTTTTGGATTAAACACGCCGATTGGGGCGTTTTCTGCCGATGCCACTTGGTCGCATGCTGAATTTCCGCTAAAAAATGTGAGCAAAAACGGCTACAGCTTGCACGGCAGTTATAGTATTAACTTCAATGAAAGTGGCACCAATATCACGTTGGCAGCCTATCGCTATTCTTCACGGGATTTTTACACCTTAAGCGACACCATTGGTCTTAACCGCACTTTCAGACAATTTAGCGGTGCGTATTTGCCTGAAATTTACCGCCCAAAAAATCAGTTTCAAGTAAGTTTAAGCCAAAGTCTGGGGAATTGGGGAAATCTCTATCTTTCAGGGCAAACCTATAATTATTGGGAAAAACGTGGCACGAATACGCAATATCAAGTTGCCTATTCAAACAGCTTCCACATTCTCAATTACTCTGTAAACCTCTCACAGAGTATTGATAAAGAAACGGGCAAACGTGACAACAGCATCTATTTGAGTCTCAGCCTGCCATTAGGCGATAACCATTCTGCAGATAGTAGTTATTCTCGTAGTGGTAACGATATTAACCAACGACTTGGCGTAAATGGCTCTTTTGGCGAACGTCATCAATGGAGTTATGGCATTAACGCTTCACGCAATAATCAAGGCTACCGCAGTTATGATGCAAACCTTGCACATAACAATAGCATTGGTAGCTATCGTGCTTCTTATTCCCGTGACAGCCTCAAAAATCGCTCTACTTCATTAGGCGTAAGTGGTGCTGTCGTGGCACACAAACACGGTATTACTTTAAGCCAACCTGTTGGCGAAAGCTTTGCCATTATTCACGCCAAAGATGCCGCAGGGGCAAAAGTGGAATCAGGTGCCAATGTGAGCCTTGATTATTTCGGCAATGCGGTTATGCCTTACACCAGCCCGTATGAAATCAATTATATCGGTATCAATCCATCTGATGCTGAGGCGAATGTGGAATTTGAAGCCACTGAACGCCAAATCATTCCTCGTGCAAATTCAATTAGCTTAGTGGATTTCCGCACGGGCAAAAACACAATGGTGTTATTTAACCTCACTTTGCCAAATGGCGAGCCAGTGCCAATGGCATCCACCGCACAAGATAGCGAAGGGGCATTTGTGGGCGATGTGGTGCAAGGGGGCGTGCTTTTCGCTAATAAACTTACCCAGCCAAAAGGCGAGTTAATCGTCAAATGGGGCGAGCGAGAAAGCGAACAATGTCGCTTCCACTATCAAGTTGATTTGGATAACGCACAAATACAAAGCCACGATATTCAATGCAAAACCGCAGAATAATTGAAGAGGATTTATGCAAAAAACACCCAAAAAATTAACCGCACTTTTCCATCAAAAATCCACCGCTTCTTGTAGTGGAGCAAATTATAGTGGAGCAAATTATAGTGGCTCAAAATGCTTTAGGCTTCATCGTCTGGCTCTGCTTGCTTGCGTGGCTCTGCTTGATTGCATTGTGGCACGGCCTGCTTATGCCGCTGATGGCAAAGTGACCTTTGAAGGGGAGATTTTAAGTGATGGCACTTGTAAAATTGAAACAGACAGCCAAAATCGCACTGTTACCCTGCCAACAGTGGGGAAAGCTAATTTACGCCTTGCAGGGCAAACCGCCGCCCCCGTGCCTTTTTCCATCACGTTAAAAGAATGCAAGGCAGTTGATGCAGAAAAATCCGCCCTGTTATTTAGCGGTGCAACAGCAGGGCAGTCTTATCTTCCTAACGTCACAGGCAGCGGCAAAGCCACCAATGTTGGCATTCAAATTGTCAAAGCCGACGGTGCAGGCACGACTGTCAAGGTGGATGGTAGCCAATCCGATAATGTGAAAGCCCCCGACACAGGCAAAGCGCAAAACGGCACGGTTATTCAACCCCGTTTTGACTACTTCGCACGTTATTACGCCACAGGTGCCGCCACCGCAGGCGACGTTGAAGCCACTGCAACTTTTCAAGTGCAGTATAAGTAATTTTTAATAGGCAAATAAAATGAAAACATTAAAATCAAGCCCGCTCCATCTCTCTCTTTTACCATATCTTATGGTGCTATTATTTCTTTTTTCCGCGTATCCAGCAATGGCGGCTCCGAAGCAGGCTCACTCAGAAGATAAATTGGGTATTCAATCAATAAAAACTTTCACATTTACTGGATCTAGTAGTTTGATTGCAAGATCAACAAAACCTGAGATAGTTCTTTTTTCTAGAGCTAGAGATAATCCGAAAGCTGATGCTTTTTCTAGTGACAGTACAAATGGTTCATTCACGCCATTTAACTCACTAGGCACTTGGATTAACACCACCGTAACAGGGGATTCAGGCTATTCTTTTGGGGGATTTACTTGTACTAATTGTCCTAAAGCCATATTACCACTTGAATTTCATCTTAATAAAAGTAAATTAACCGCAACGGATCAAGTTACCCCTGATGGGGATACTATTTTTCGGCTTAATGAACACCAATCAGTAGGCGTATCGTTTCAATTAGGAACACAACATCCAGGTCATAATGCTTATTTACCGCCGTTAAATATTGATAACTCTGGTATTGCCCAAGTGGGTAATATTGAAACATATTTTAATAATGCTGTATCTATTTATTTCCTAGTCCGTGTAAAATTGCATCTTCTTAATAATCAAATACCAAATAATGTGCAAGATATACTATTAACAGATTTAGACTTAGGCTATATTAAATTAAAAAGAAGCCAATTTCAAAATAACAAAAGAGTAACATTTATCATAGAAGATAAGGGAAGTATAACCGTTAAATTACAACCCCCAAAAATCCGTTTAATACACCAACAACGCCAATGTTATCTATCGAATAATGGAGGTGTACCCTCTATTGTTACATTAAAAAAAGTCAAAAAAAGCGAATTTGATAACACAGATGAAATTGAGGGTGGTTCATTTAGATTAAGGGTATCTTGCAATAGACAAGAAAACCAAATAAACAACCAATGGTTATTCCCTCGTGTAATGATTACTTTCAAAGGCGAACAAAACACTACAAACAACGGTTCAAGCGACTTACTCAAAACACAAACAGGCAGCGGACAAGCCACAGGCGTTAGTTTAATAATCAAACGTAATAGTGGTAATGGCGATTCGGTTAAATATGGACCTGATTCAGCTAATATGAAGAATCCTGGACAATTTGCAGTACACCAACAACCTAGTGAAGGGGATACAAACGCCCGAGAAACTTTCAAAGTCTATTACGTTAGAGACACAACAAGAGGTGCTTTAACCGAAGGAAAAGTCAAAGCCGCCGCCACTTTCACAATGTCATATCAATAATAACGTAGGGTGGGCTTTAGCCCACCGTTTTTATTCATTTAGCTCACCGTTTTTTATCTATTTAGCCATAACAAAGGTGGGCTGAAGCCCACCCTACAACTATTACGTTAAAGACACAACAAGAGGTGTTTTAACCGAAGGAAAAGTCAAAGCCGCCGCCACTTTCACAATGTCATATCAGTAATAATGTAGGGTGGAATATAAAGGCGGTGCTTTAAAATAGATCGTAGGGTGGGCTTTAGCCCACCGTTTTTATTCATTTAGCTCACCGTTTTTTATCCATTTAGCCATAACAAAGGTGGGCTGAAGCCCACCCTACAACTATTACGTTAAAGACACAACAAGAGGTGTTTTAACCGAAGGAAAAGTCAAAGCCGCCGCCACTTTCACAATGTCATATCAATAATAATGTAGGGCAGGAATACAAAGGCTGAAGGTTTAAACTTCAGTCTTTTTTTTGTAAAATAGCAAACGATTTTATCCCGCTATTTCATAAGGAAACACAATGAAAAAACACCACGTAGATGTTTTAATTTCAGAGAATGATGTTCATACACGTATTGCTGAATTAGGTGCTCAAATTACAAAATTTTATCAAGAAAAACAGATCGATAGCCTTGTTGTCGTAGGGCTTTTACGTGGTTCCTTTATGTTTATGGCGGATATCGTTCGTCAGATAAATTTACCTGTGGAAATTGAATTTATGACAACTTCAAGTTATGGCACAGGTATGACCACGAATCACGACGTTCGTATTACCAAAGATTTGGACGGCGATATAAAAGGTAAACACGTTTTAATTGTGGAAGATATTATTGATACGGGTTATACCTTGGAAAAAGTGCGTGATATTTTGAATTTACGTGAGCCTGCGAGCCTTACAATTTGTACGTTACTTGATAAACCTTCTCGCCGCGAAGTGGAAGTGCCTGTTGAATGGGTTGGTTTTGAAATTCCTGATGAATTTGTGGTGGGGTATGGTATCGATTACGCGCAACGCCATCGTAATTTAGGCTATATCGGTAAAGTTGTTTTAGAAGAATAATTTGATTTTATTGAGAAGTGCGGTTGAAATTTTAAATGAATTTTTAACCGCACTTTTTATAGCTTAAATCGATGAATAATTTGATTTGCTGAGCCTCGCCAAACTAAACTTGGGTCTGCCTGTTCTTGGATAAACTTCCCATCAATTAACACATCAATATAAGGCAACATAGCACGTTGTTGTTCGTCTAATTCATCTAGTTTATAACCCGTCCAAACCCAGATATCTTTATCGGGGCATTCTCGTTTTACGCGTTGCACAAAGGGCAATAATGTTTCTACATTGCGAGGATGAAGTGGATCGCCACCTGAAAGCGTCAGCCCTTGGCGTTTAATGCGTGTGTCTCTTAAATCATTGATGATTTGTTGTTCCATCGCTTCATCAAATAATACACCTGCTGAAAATGACCAACTTTTTTGGTTATAGCAACCTTTGCAAGCATGCGTACATCCACTGACGAAAAGTGTGCATCTTGTGCCTTCGCCATTAATCACATCGGTCGGGTAGTATTGGAGGTAGTTCATTTCATAAAAATCCTGAAAATGTGGCTTAAATTCTCGCCAAATTCACCGCACTTTTGAATTAATCTTTGCAATAAGGCAATAAATTCTGCATAATAGCGAGCAATCGCATTTGCGATATCAATGGAAACTTTCTCGGTCTCTCGCAACGGTGTCTGGTTTACTCGGTCAGGTTCGGAAGAAAGCAGCCAAAGTCGGAATTACTGTGTGCCGAGAAGAAGCTGGGAAAGTTTCCGCCCAATTTCCTTTTCTTATACTCGCTCAACCAATCTTTTAAAGAAACCATTTTGTTTTGTGATTAAGCTATTGTAATCGCCCTCTTCGATTAATCTTCCGTTATCAATTACGCAAATTTTATCGAATTGTTCAATTGAACTGAGACGATGAGTAACCATAATTAGGGTTTTATTTTCAGCATGTTGCAGAATTAAACGTAAAATTTGACGTTCAGTTTCGCGATCTAAACCTTCTGTTGGTTCATCTAACAATAAAATTGGCGCATTATTGAGTAAAATACGGGCTAAACCTAAACGGCGTTGTTCCCCTCCAGAAAGTGGACGACCACCATCTCCCAGCCAAAGATTTAAACCTTTTCCTTCTTGCTCAAGTAATTTGCTTAAACCAACTTGATGTAGCACTTCAATCATTTTTTCATCAGAAATTTCATCCGCACTTGCAAACTGTAAATTTTGACGAAGTGTATCGCTGAATACGTGAACACGTTGAGTTAAAAAACAAATTTGGCGGCGTAATGTTTCTTCTGAATAGGCGGAAATGGGTTTTTCTGCTAATAAAAGCTCGCCTTGATTTGCATCATAATTGCGTACTAAAAGTTGAAGAAGTGAAGATTTTCCACTTCCTGTTTTGCCTAAAATAGCAATTTTTTTGCCCTGTTCTAAATCTAATGTAAGATTTTTTAATACAAGCGTTTCTTGTTCGGGATAGGAAAAACTTAAATTATTTGCTGAAATTAACCGCACTTTTGTTTCAAATTCCTCGTTACCATTAAACTCTATAAGCGGTTTTTGCTCAATGATTTCGGTCACTCGCTCTGCTGCCGCAATAACTTGACCTATGTGTAAAAATGCTGCACCCAATGGCATGATTATCTCAAAGGCGGCAAGCGCAGCAAAAGTGAAAAGTGCAATATAAGCCGTGCGATATTCATCTGTGCCAAAATCGGCGTTACTTGCAAACCATAGCATTCCAGAAATCAACAAACCATTTAGAAACAGAACAAGTGCGGTCGAAAATCCGCTTAATTTTGCTTCTTTGGCTTGATCTTCCTGCCATGTTTTTTCTGTGACTGACATTTTCTCTTTTAATTTATCTTCTGCATTAAATAATAAAAGCTCGGCTTGTGCTTGGATAAATTCTAAGAACTGGGTTCGATAGGTCGCGCGTGCTTGGATTAAGCGTTCGCCAAATTGCTGTCCTAAGCGATAAAAAATGGTTGGGATAATTATTAATAAAATTAACAAAAATAAACCTAAACTCAGTGCAAGTGGAATATTGATAAAACTAAGTCCAATCGTTATAGCAATAGTCACAAATGCAGCCGTGAAAAATGGTGCAAGTAAACGTAAATAGAGGCTATCAAGTGTATCCACATCGGACACTAAACGATTTAACAAATCGCTGTTGCGATAACGATTTAATACCGCTGGGCTTAAAGGAATGATTTTTTCAAATACTTGTACGCGTAATTTGGACAAAATGCGGAATGTTGCATCATGCGTCACTATTTTTTCAAAATAGCGCATGACGGTTCGCCCGATAGCTAAACCTCGCACACTGGCTGAAGGGTAGAAAAAGTTAAATAGCGTTCCTAGTCCTGCAATGGCTGTAGCAGCTAAAAACCAGCCTGAAATGGTAAGCAAGCCCATGCTGGATCCCAATCCTAAAATCATCAGCACCAAGCCTAAAATAAGCGGAAATTTGGCGAATTTAAATAAACGTATAAAGGGAAGTAATGTGCGCATTATTGGATATCCTGTTGTCGTTGAGCGAGCAGTTCAGCAAAGAAACCTTGATGTTGTAATTCGGCAAATTTACCTTGCTGTACTATTTCTCCTCGTTGCATCACAAAAATTTGATCACATTGTTTCAAATCTTCAATTCGGTGGGTGATCATCAGCGTAGTTTGATGCAGGCTTGCTTCATTCAATGCGTGCAAAACAAGATTTTCTGATTGCGCATCTAGGCTTGCGGTTGGTTCATCAAGCAGAAGCAAATCGCCTTTGCGTAACAAGGCACGAGCAATGGCAAGACGTTGCGCTTGTCCCACAGAAATGCCTAATCCACCATCTTTGATTTCGTGATGAAGTCCAAGTTTATCGGTAAATTCTTTCGCTTGAGAATGCATTAATGCTTGATTAATTTCTTCATCGTTGGCTTGAATATTGCCAAGTAGTAAGTTTTCCTTAATTGTGCCTTGTAATAACAATGGATTTTGTCCTACCCACGCAATATGTTTTCGCCAGTCAGCTAGATTGCTTTCGCGAAGTTCTTGACCATTAATTTTGAGCGAGCCCTCATAAGGCAAAAAGCCCAAAATAACATTTATTAATGAAGTTTTACCTGCACCACTTTGTCCTACAAGTGCAACATTGTGATTTGCTGGAATTTGGAAGTTTAAAGGTTGGGTTAATGCTGAACCCTGTGTCGAAAGCACCACTAAATTTTCGGCAGAAATTTCAACCGCACTTTCTAAAGAAATTGTTTTTTCATTTTGATGAACGGTTAAATAATCAGCTTCTAAGAAATCAACAATGGCATCTGCTGCACCAATACCCGCTGCGCGGTCGTGGTAATAAGTGCCGAGATCACGCAAGGGTTGATAAAATTCAGGTGCAAGAATTAAACAAAAGAAACCTGTGAAAAGTGTAAGCGGTGCATTATAGGTGCCAAATTCAATTTGACCTAAGTAGCTAAAACCAAAATAGACCGCCATCAGTGCAATGGAAATAGAGGTAAAAAATTCCAATACAGCAGAAGAGAGAAAAGCGAGTTTTAGCACATCCATTGTGGTCTCACGAAAATCTTCAGTGGCGTTTTCAATATGCTCAGTTTGTTCAGAAGTGCGGTTAAAAAGACGCAAGGTTTCCAAGCCGCGTAAGCGATCTAAAAATTGGGCACTTAGGCGAGAAAGGGTATCCATATTTTTTTGGCTGTTGTCAGCCGCAGCAATACCGACAATGATCATAAACAGAGGAACAAGCGGTGCGGTAATCATTAAGATTAAGCCTGCAGCCCAATTCAACGGAAATACAGCAATGAAAATAACCACTGGAACAATGGCTGAAAGGCTTTGTTGAGGCAGAAAACGGGCATAGAAATTATGTAAGTTTTCTACTTGTTCTAACATAATGCTTGCCCAACTTCCAGCTGGTTTTTGATTGATTGTCGCAGGACCGACAAGATGGATTTTATCCAGAATTTTTTGACGAATATGGTTGCGTAATAATTGTCCGCTTCGGAAGCCAATTTTTTCTCTTACCCATAAAATAATGGCACGCATCCCGAAGCCGATAATTAGCCCGAGAAAATAAGGAATAAGTTCATCACGAGGCACATTTTGTATAATCAATTTATCGAGCAACGTCGCAAGAAAATAAGTTTGTGCGACTAAAATGAATGAAGAAAGCGTAGCTAAGACAATGTTCACACGCATTAATTTTTTGATAGGTTCTTGTTGTGCGCGAAGCCATTTTTGTAAATATTTTTGGCGAAGTTTGTTCATAGTTTTATCGTGATATAGAGAAAGTTCCCCTCTTTAAAAGAGGGGAATTGGTTAGAAGATTTATGCTTCTTGAGAGTCTAAATAGCGTTCTGCATCCAATGCTGCCATACAACCAGTTCCCGCGGAGGTAATGGCTTGGCGATAATTGTGATCCATTACATCGCCTGCTGCGAACACGCCTTCCACAGAAGTGGCTGTTGCATTGCCTTCAAGACCAGATTTTACAACGATATAGCCATTATTTAATTCTAGTTGCCCTTGGAAAATTTCCGTATTTGGCGAGTGACCAATCGCTACGAATAAGCCATCTAATTTGAGTTCTTCTTTCTCGCCCGTTTTTGTATCGGTTAAACGTAAGCCCGTTACGCCCATGTTATCGCCCAACACTTCATCTAAAGTGCGGTCAGTATGCAGAACGATTTTTCCTTCTTCCACTTTTTTGTACAAACGGTCGATAAGGATTTTTTCCGCACGGAAGCTATCGCGACGGTGAATTAAATGCACTGTACTTGCAATATTGGCTAAGTAAAGCGCTTCTTCCACCGCAGTATTTCCACCACCAATCACACCGACAGGCTTATTGCGATAAAAGAAACCATCACAGGTTGCACAAGCGGAAACACCACGACCTTTGTAGTTTTCTTCTGAAGGTAAGCCAATATAACGTGCAGAGGCACCTGTTGCGATAATTAACGCATCACAAGTGAAATTTTGTACATCGCCAAAAAGTTTGAATGGGCGAGAAGATAAATCTACGCGATTGATATGATCGAAGACGATTTCTGTCTCAAATTTTTCTGCGTGTTGCAACATACGTTGCATTAAACCTGAACCAGTAGTCATCTCAAAATCGCCTGGCCAGTTCTCAATTTCATCTGTAGTGGTCAGCTGCCCACCTTGTTGCAAACCCGTTACCAATACAGGTTTTAAGTTTGCACGTGCCGCATAAATGGCTGCCGTATAACCAGCAGGACCTGAGCCTAAAATTAAAAGTTTTGCATGTTTGGTATCTGACATAAAGAATCCTTGTTTGTAGTTAAGTAATAATATAATGCAATAAGTTGCATTTTACTGATTATAAACTTTTTGCTTAATAAAGCAGCGAATAAAGCAATCGACGAAATTTATTTGTCAGCGGATCAGCATTGCCCATTGCGCTTAAAATAGATAAAAATTGTTGTTTAACTTCGCCATTCTGTGTGCTTAAATCTGTTTTTAAAATGCCGAAAAGTAGTGTTAATGCTTCTTCATTTCGTCCTGCTTGATGAAGTTGTACGGCAAGTTTTATTGCAATTTCAGGCGTTGGATTTTTGGCATAATCAGCTTGTAATTGTTGGATTTCAGGCGTATCTGCAGCTTGAATTTGTAGCTCAATTTGTGCCTGTAATCCGTGCCAACGACTATCACGATCTTGCAATGGAATTTGATTTAAAATTTCCTGTGCTGGCTCCGTTTTCTTCATTGCAATATAGGTTTCAGCGTAGAGTAGAGCAACATCGCTGTTTTTCTTATCTGAAAGTTCCCACGCATCTTTCAATAATGGCAATGCAGCTTCGTAATTTTCTACTTGCAAGAAATCTAACGCTTGTTGGAATTTTAAATCTTCCTCTTTAGGTAAAATAATGCTTAATCGTTGGATTAATGAAGATTTATCAAGCACGCTTGGAAATGCATCTAATGCCTGTGCTTCTTTAAACAAATAGGTGGTTGGCAATGCTTGGATGCGGAATTGTGCGGCAATCATTTGCTCTTTTTCACAATTTACTTTTCCAAGAATAAATTGTCCTTGATATTGTTCTGCAACTTGCTCAAGTAATGCCAAAAAATCTGCCGATTCTTTATGCGTTGGTGCATAAAAATTGATGACAAGTGGTTTTTCTAAGGATTGTTGCAGTATTTCAGTAAGATTTTGTTCGTTGATCTCAACGATAAAAGGAAAATCAGCCATGTTTTATCCTTGTGAAAAAATAATGGCTGATTTTAGCAAAGTGCGGAAGATTTTAGAAACGTTTTACCATTTCTATTATTAATCAAGTTTCTTTAAGATCAATTTTCCCATCATTTCAATATGTGCATGCTCTACATTAAGTGCAGGAATATATTGATAAGATTGCCCGCCATTGTTTAGGAAATTTTCTCGATTTTCTTTGTCAATTTCTTCAATGGTTTCTAAACAATCTACGGAGAAACCTGGGCAAACAACAGCAATTTTTTGAATGTTCTGTGTTGCAGCAGATTCTAAAAATGTATCGGTATAAGGCTGTAGCCATTCTTCACGTCCAAAGCGAGATTGAAACGTCATTCCCCATTGGTTTTCTGTTAAGCCCAGCTTATTAACAACTGCAATAGTCGTTTGTTTACAATGTTCACGATAATAATCGCCCATTTTTTCATAACGCAGAGGAATACCGTGATAAGAAAATAACAAAAACTCATCGGATTTTAACCGCACTTTTATGGAGTCGGCTAAGGCATTAATGTAATTTTCATCAATATGATAAGAATGGATGAAATCAAAAGGCACTAATCCTCGTTCTTCTTTAAGAGCATTAGCGAAAGCATCAAATACTGCGCCCGTGGTTGAGCTAGAGTATTGCGGATAAAGAGGCAAAACAATAATTCGCTCAACTTGATTTTTAAGCAAGTTTTTCACCGCACTTTGCATTGATGGATTGCCGTACGTCATGGCAATTTCTACTTGGACATCGATATTTTGCTTATCTAAATAGGCTTGTAATGCGTCTTTTTGTTGTCGCGAAATGGCAAGTAAAGGCGATCCTTGTTTTGTCCAAATTGCTTGATAATTTTTAGCGATACGTTTTGAACGCAATGGCAAAATAATGGCTTTAAGCAGTGGATACCATTTGCAACGCGGTAAATCTACCACGCGAGGATCCGTTAAAAATTGCCATAAATAGTGGCTAATTGACTTCGGTGTTGGGCTATCTGGCGTGCCTAGATTGGCAAGTAACACGCCGATTTTTGCGGATTTTGTCATAAATTGATTACGGAAAGGGTTAATCGAGAAACACAACAAAGTTTATTCTCTTCTGTGCGGATGTCAATTTGCCAAACTTGGATATTTCTGCCCAAATTAATTGGTGTGGCTCTTGCAGTCACTTTACCTGAACGAACAGGGCGAAGATGATTGGCGTTAATATCCAATCCAACCGTAGCTTTGCCTTCTTCTAAACAAAGCGAACTCGCAAGAGAACCAATTGTTTCAGCTAAAGCAACCGAAACCCCACCGTGCAATACACCAAACGGCTGCATAGTACGATGATCCACAGGCATCGTCGCTTCAATCCAATCCTCGCCAAAAGCAGAAATTTCAATGCCAAGATGACTAACTGCACTGTTGGAGCAAAGTTGATTTAAGTTTTCAAGGGTAAAAGTTTTTTTCCAGAGCATTTTTATCTTTATAAAAAATAAAGGTAAATTATTAGACTTACTTCATTAATAATTGCCTTTTTTAATTAATGTATCGACGGTCATTTTGATTTTTTTCAAGATTGCTTCATTATTTTTTTCATTTAATGAGCCAAACATTTTATCGTGAGTGATTAAAAATCTGACAGAGAAACTATATTCTCCTCGTTTATCTTCATTATCTTTTCTTAATACGATTAAAGGGTCATTCTTCTCTGAAATTCTAGCGTGATAAAGTTCTAAATACCAAGGGATAGCGTATTTACCCAGATCAGAACGTTTTAAACGACCAACTTTGCGATCACTATAATTTTCGTAAACTTCAACAAACCCTTGTTGTTCCCATTTATCAAGTAATTCAAAAACATCCATTGCGTAATTATCGATGTCTTCATCACTAAAACCTAGTTCTCGACTGATTTCTCGAAACAATTTATGTAGAGAAACTTTTGCTGGAATCTTTATTACATTTGCCATAATTGTAAATTTCCATAAATTTTTTTAAACGCTCTTCACGTGTTTCGCCTGTGATTCTGGTGCTTTCAATATGATTGCCCAACTTTATTAGCTCATTAATGAGTTCTTGATTGGTTGGTGGTGAAAGATGTCTAGACATATTTCCTCCTTAGTAGTATCAAGTTTTGATGTTATTGTGGCATAAGTTCTCTTTTATTCCAATATTTCTAATAATGCCTGCACAGGATGCTTTAACACCACATTTTCATAACGTTTTACCTGACTGCGGCAAGAATAACCAGTTGCTAAACAAAAGTGCGGATCTTTTCCATGCAGTTTTTTATGCCATGATACATCGTAGATTTCTCGGCTCATTTTTTGATTTTGCACTTCATGCCCAAATACACCAGCCATACCACAACATCCTACTTTTTCTACAGTAAGTTGTTGTCCAAATCTTCCAAAAATTTCTTGCCATTCTTTTGGACTATTCGGCATAAAAGTAGATTCTGTACAATGCGGGAATAAATACCAATCGGAAGTGCGGTCAGTTTTGGCGATGTTTTTCAGTTTATCTTGTAATGCCGTATTTTGTAATCTTTGTTTTAACCATTCGTGTGCGGTGAGAACGTGAAAATCGCCACGTTTTTCTTGTAGTGCTTCTTTGTATTCATCTCGATAAGATAGCACGATGGCTGGATCAACGCCTACAAGTGGAATGCCTAATTTTGCCATTCGATTTAAAAACTCGGCTTGGTTTTGTGCTGTTTTGCTAAAGCGTTTTAAGAAACCTTTAATGTGCATTGCTTTGCCGTTTGGTTTAAATGGCAACAGAATTGGTTTGAAACCTAATTTCTGCGTGAGCATAACAAAATCGCGAACCACTTTGGCATCATAGTAAGAGGTATAAGGATCTTGCACAATAAATAAAACATCGTTTTTTTCTACCGCACTTAGGTCTTCCAATTCTTCCAAGGATTTGTCTTGATAATGAATTTCCACCAGCTGTTGTTGCAAATTGGGTTCAGAAAGCAAAGGCAAATCGGTCATGCCTAGCGTTTTTTCCACTAATGTTTGCGTGACTTTTAGCTTGGTAAAATAATTAAAGAATTTTGCTTGTTTTGCCATATAAGGCGCTGCGATTTCTAAATTTGCCACAATGTGATCTTTTACTGGACGTAAGTAGCGGTTGTGATAAAAATGAAAGAATTTCGCACGGAAACTTGGTACATCGATTTTTATCGGGCATTGGCTTGCACAGGCTTTACAAGCAAGGCAAGTGTCCATTGCAGCTTTCACTTCGTGAGAAAAATCATAATCGCCTCGCCATTTTTGAACCGTATTGCTCAGTCTTTTTACAAGTGCGGTTAATTTTATTTCTGTTTTACGGAAGTCTAATTGTTCGGGCGAAACATTTTCATTTGCCATCAATCGAAGCCATTCTCTAACCATGGCTGCGCGACCTTTCGGCGAAAATACACGGTTTTTACTGACTTTCATCGATGGGCACATAATGCTGTGTTCATCAAAATTGAAACATAAACCGTTTCCATTGCAGTTCATCGCACCCTTAAATTCATCGCGCATTTGGATCGGAATTTGACGATCGTTATCAGCCCGCATAGGCGAAAGAATAGAATAAAGTTCCTCTTTGGAATCTAAAGGCGTACAGATTTTGCCGGGATTTAAGCGATTGTTCGGATCGAATAAGGTTTTGATATAACGAAGTTCGTGCCAGAGTTCTGGCGTAAAGAATTTTTCGCCGTAATGGGAACGCACGCCTTTTCCATGCTCTCCCCAGAGTAATCCACCATATTTAATCGTAAGTTCTGCTACTTCATCTGAAATTTGTTTGAATAATTTCACTTGTTCTTTGTCGCATAAATCAAGCGCAGGGCGAACGTGCAACACGCCAGCATCCACGTGACCAAACATGCCATATTGTAAATTGTGTTTGTCTAATAAAGCGCGAAATTCACTGATGTAATCCGCAAGATTTTCTGGGGGGACACAAGTATCTTCCACGAAAGGAATCGGTTTGGCAGCACCTTTTGCATTACCCAGTAAGCCCACTGCTTTTTTTCGCATTGCATAAATACGCTCAATAGAAGGTAAATCTGAGCAAACTTGATAGCCAATAATGTGATCTTGGTTGTGTTCGATTTTTTCATCAAGTGAGCGACAAAGTGCGGTAACTTGGCGGTCTATTTTTTCTTGATTATTACCAGCAAATTCCACAATATTTAAACCAAGAATTGGATCCGTTTCATCTTCTGTAAGAAGTTCATTCACCGAGTGCCAAATAATATCTTGTTTGGCAAGGTTTAAGACTTTGGAATCAACTGTTTCCACAGAAAGCGCATTGGCTTTCACCATAAAAGGTGCATTGCGTAATGCCGCATCAAAAGAACGATATTTAATATTGATGAGCGTGCGATACTGAGGAATTGGCAGAAGATTGAGTTTGGCTTCACAAATAAATGCGAGAGAACCTTCAGAGCCAGTGAGAATTCTCGTAAGATTAAATTCACTTTCATCTTCATTAAAGACATTTTTTAGATCGTATCCCGTTAAAAAACGGTTAAGTTGTGGCAAATCTTTAATGATTGCTGCTCTTTTTTCTTTACAGTGTTGCGCAATGGTTTGATGGAGTCTTTTGCTACTGTCACTTAATTCAAGCGCATCGATGTTTTCTAAAACATCAACAGAATTGACCGCACTTGTATCTAAAATCTCACCGTTCATTAATACTGCGCGTAATGCCAAAACATGATTAGAGGTTTTACCGTATTGCAATGAGCCTTGCCCAGAGGCATCGGTGTTAATCATTCCACCTAAAGTCGCTCGATTGCTGGTGGATAACTCTGGGGCAAAGAATAAACCATGTGGTTTTAAAAATTGATTAAGTTGATCTTTTACTACACCTGCTTGTACTCGAACCCAACGCTCTTTTACATTGAGTTCCAAAATAGCAGTCATATGGCGAGAAAGATCCACTATTATATTGTTATTGATAGATTGACCATTAGTGCCAGTGCCACCACCGCGAGGCGTAAAAGTGAGTGATTGATATTTTGGTAAATTTGCCAATTTGGTTATACGCACTATATCAGCAACAGTTTTCGGAAAAAGAATCGCCTGTGGAAGCTGTTGGTAAACGCTGTTATCCGTAGCAAGACTTAATCTATCTGCATAATTTGTAGCGATATCTCCTTCAAAATGTTGTTTTTTAAGCGCTTGGAGATAGTTAAGTACATTTTGTTCAATTTGTGGAGTGCGATTTAGACTTGGCAACATGGCATTTAACTCATTTAAAGATATAAATATCGAGGATATCTTCGATAATATCTTAAGGTGAGAACAATGTCGAATTAGATTTTAGGCGTTTTGGGGAGGCATTTTATGGAGTGAATTAGTCAAGAAAACGATGTTGTTTGATTAAATAATAGGCAAAATACTCAAAAGAATTTGATCTTTTCAATTTTTGTAGGATAATAAGCGCACTTTTGAACGTTCCTTTGGCGTAAACAAAGGAATTGAATTTGTCAAAAGGTAAAAAGTAGGGCAAATTCAAAACCCTAGTTAAGCGACTGTTTAGAGTGTAACTTTAATTAAAAGTTCAGTATAAACAAGGACACTTTTTTATTATTATTCGATGACTAAATAGAGGACATCAAAATGAAAAAAACTGCAATCGCATTAGTAGTTGCTGGTTTAGCAGCGGCTTCAGTAGCTCAAGCAGCTCCACAAGAAAATACTTTCTACGCTGGCGTTAAAGCCGGTCAAGCATCTTTCCACGATGGCATTCGTGCTCTAGCTCGTGAAAATAGTGAGGGTTATCACCGTAATTCTTTCACTTACGGTGTATTTGGTGGTTATCAAATTTTAAATCAAGATAACTTAGGTTTAGCGGTTGAATTAGGTTACGATGATTTCGGTCGTGCTAAAGGTCGCCAAGCAGGTAAAACTGATGCTAAACACACTAACCACGGTGCACACTTAAGCTTAAAAGGCAGCTATGAAGTGTTAGAAGGTTTAGATGTTTATGGTAAAGCAGGTGTTGCTTTAGTGCGTTCTGACTATAAAAAAGTTAGTGATCAGTTCCGTGAACATAGCTTGCGTACTTCTGGTTTATTCGCAGTTGGTGCAGAATATGCAGTGTTACCAGAGTTAGCAGTTCGTTTAGAATACCAATGGCTAACTCGTGTAGGTAAATTACGTACAGGCGATGATGCTCATAGTGCAATTAATTATAATCCATGGATTGGTTCTATCAATGCAGGTATTTCTTACCGCTTCGGTCAAGGCTCAGCGCCAGTTGTTGCAGCACCTGAAATGGTAAGCAAAACTTTCAACTTAAACTCTGATGTAACTTTTGCGTTCGGTAAAGCAAACTTAAAACCACAAGCTCAAGCAACCTTAGATGGTATTTACGGTGAAATCGCACAAATCAACGGTGCTAAAGTAGCTGTTGCTGGTTACACTGACCGTATTGGTTCTGATGCGTTCAACGTTAAACTTTCTCAACAACGTGCTGACACTGTAGCTAACTACTTCGTTGCTAAAGGTGTTTCTGCAGATGCAATCTCTGCAACTGGTTACGGTAAAGCAAACCCAGTGACTGGCGCAACTTGTGACCAAGTTAAAGGTCGTAAAGCGCTTATCGCATGTCTTGCTCCAGACCGTCGTGTAGAGATCGCAGTTAACGGTACTAAATAATTTTAGTGTTCGTTTAACGAAAGATTAAATACAGCAAAAGGCTTAAACTTCGGTTTAGGCCTTTTGTCTTATATGAATCTAAAACCAAGCATTTCAATCAAGTTTTAACTTATGATAGAATACGGTTCTCATTTATTTATAGGGAACATTATGGAAACCTTAGACAAAATCAAAAAGCAAATTAGTGAAAATCCAATTCTTATTTATATGAAAGGTTCACCAAAATTACCATCTTGTGGCTTTTCTGCTCGTGCATCTGAAGCATTGATGAATTGTAAAGTACCTTTTGGTTATGTAGATATTTTGCAACATCCAGATATTCGTGCTGAATTACCAGCATATGCAAACTGGCCAACTTTTCCGCAATTATGGGTAGAGGGGGAATTAATTGGTGGTTGTGATATCATTTTAGAGATGTATCAATCTGGTGAATTACAAACTTTATTAGCTGAAGTTGCAGCAAAGCACGCTTAATTACATTAGAAAAATGAAACCCGCTTATAGCGGGTTTTTTATACAAATAAATTTGTTTTTTATTGAATAAATAGTCTAGGCAAGCTTTAATACCTTAGAAAGTGCGGTAAAAAATCGATTATTTTCTTCAGGTAAACCAATACTTATACGCAAATGATTCGGCATGCCATAACCAGCAATAGGGCGAACGATTACGCCTTCGCGTAATAACGCATCATAAATTGGGGCAGCAGGTTGTTTGAAATCAATGGTTATAAAATTTCCTTTGGAGGGAATATATTCCAATTGATTTTTTTGACAAAAGTCTTCATAACGTCGCATTTCTACTCGATTATTTTCAGCTACTTTCTCAACAAATTCATCGTCATTCATTACGGCAACTGCAGCGGTTAATGCCAAAGAATTACAGTTAAATGGTTGTCGAACTCGATTTAATAAATCTGCGATTTCAGGATTAGATACCGCATAACCAATGCGTAAACCCGCCAAGCCATAGGCTTTAGAAAGAGAGCGTGAAATAATTAAATTTGAATATTTTTTTAATAAACGGAAGGAGTCCACTCGTTCTTCAGATCTGGTAAATTCGGTGTAGGCTTCATCTAATACCACGATTACATTTTGTGGAACTTCTACTAAAAAATCTTCAATTTCTTGCGACGTTAAAAAATTACCCGTTGGATTATTGGGATTAGCAATGTAAATGAGCTTTGTTTTATCAGAAAGTGCGGTCAAAAATCCTTGTAAATCGTGCCCCCAATTTTTAGCTGGAATTTCTTTTGCAATTGCATTAATCGCTTTAGTTACTAAAGGATAAACAATAAAGGCATATTGTGAATAAATGATTTCATCGCCTTCGGTTGCGAAAGTGTGAGCAAAAAGTTCTAATAAATCGTTTGATCCATTTCCGAGTGTAATTTGATTTGGTTGAACGCCAAATTTTTTTGCGATAGTTTGTTTTAGTTCAAAGCCATTCGCATCTGGATAACGAGTCAGTTTATCTAATTGTTCGAAAATTGCTTTTTTTGCACTTTCTGGAAAACCAAATGGGCTTTCGTTTGAGGCAAGTTTAACGATATTGGAAATCCCAAGTTCTCTTTCTAATTCTTCAATGGGTTTGCCTGCTTGATAAGGGGATAAGGATTGTACGCCTCGATTGGCAATATTTATGTACTGCATAGTGTTATTTGAAAATATTGATGTGGATTAGGAGTAATTTTCAAGTAAATTTGGGCGTAGTAAATACGCCCATTGAAAATGTTCTTTAACTATTGAGGAAGATTTTCAGCTTCAAATTTTTTCATAAATGAAATGAGTGTCTCAACGCCTTCCTGTGGCATAGCATTATAAATAGATGCTCGCATTCCACCTAAAACTTTGTGGCCTTTCAAAGCTTGTAAGCCCGCAGCAGTGGATTCTGCGACAAATTTAGCATCTAATTCAGCATTACCAGTGATGAAAGTGACATTCATTGTTGAGCGGTTTTCTTTTGCTACCACATTGCGGTAAAGTTTGCTCGAATCAATATAATCATAAAGGGTTTGTGCTTTTAGCATATTACGTTTTGCGATCACCGCTAAGCCCCCCCATCTCTTTAAGATGTTTAAATACGAGGGAACATAAATACCAAGCAAATGTTGGTGGTGTATTGATCATTGAATCTGCATCACGTTGAGTTGCATAATTCCAAATAGATGGGGTTTCTTTACGTGCATTACCGATTAAATCATCACGAATAATGACTAATGTAATGCCCGCAGGACCAAGATTTTTTTGCGCACCTGCATAAATTACACCAAATTTACTGATATCGATTTGGCGTGAAAGAATATTTGAAGACATATCAGCCACCAATATAGCATCGCCCACATTTGGAACATCAAAAATCTCTACACCACTGATAGTTTCATTTGGGCAATAATGAACGTAGTCATATTGATCAGCAATATGGCTAAAATCAAGATCGGTAATTCGAGTCTGTTCGCCATTTTCTACAATAGTGATTTCATCAATTTCTGCAAAACTTCTTGCTTCTTTTGCTGCTGTAGCTGACCAATGTCCACTATTTAAATAAAGGGCTTTGCCTTTTTTACCGATTAAGTTCATCGGAATCGCTGCAAATTGACCGCGAGCACCACCTTGTAGGAAAAGTACGCGATAGTTATCAGGAATATTGTAAACCTCACGTAGATCTTTTTCTGCTTGTGCAATAAGCTCCATGAAATATTTACCGCGATGGCTTACTTCCATCACGGACACACCTTGATTGAGCCAGTTTGTCAGTTCACCTTGTGCTTTTTGTAGTACTTCTGGAAAAATCATCGCTGGTCCAGCGCTAAAATTAAAGACTTGTGACATTGTGTTTCCTTATTTTTGTAGATAGTTGAATCTGTTTTATCACTACAAAAGCAGAGAATCAAACGCTTTTTTGGTAAATAAAAAATTTTTTTGAGCTGACTCACAAAATTTACTTTCAGCTTTTGACGAATTACCAAAAAGAGGCTACATTACCGCCATCAATTTTCTTACTAAAAGAGAGTCATTATGGAAACTGTAAACAAGCAATCTTTCCAAGAGGTGTTGGAATACGTGCGTATGTATCGTTCGAAAAACAAAATTAAGCGCGACATGGAAGACAATAATCGTAAAATCCGTGACAACCAAAAACGCGTATTATTGTTAGATAACTTAAATCAATACATTCGTGATGATATGACCATCGAAGAGGTGCGCGGAATTATTGAAAGTATGCGTGATGACTATGAAGGTCGTGTTGATGATTATACGATTCGCAATGCAGAGCTTTCTACGCAACGTCGAGAGATCAGTGCGAAAATGAAAAGTCAGAAAAAAGCGCATGCGGAATTATTGAAAAATTCTGAAAAATAATTGTAATGAAATAGCCGGCTGAATCAGTCGGCTTATTTTTTATAAGCCATTCATTGCATTAATGATTTTAATTTCATCGAAATTGCCAATATCTTCTAGGAATATTGTACGTTCTTGAATTTTCCTCTCTTGTAATAATTTTTCTCGTTGTGTGCCTAAAAGCAATGGCGTATCTGGTGTGTACCATTTTTTTCCTTGGCGAAAAATTAAATTACCAATGGAACAATCTGTCACTTTTCCATTTTTGATAATCATAATTTCATCACAAGTGCCTCGTTGAGCAAACAATGTATTAATTAAACTGCGATCAGAATATTTCAAGCTATATTCGATGTCGTCACAAATTACAGGTTGAAAAGTGCGGTAAATTTTTCGATGGTATTCAAAATATTGAATTTGTGTGGTTTCGGCATTGTAATCAATGCGGCAGCGAACTAATCGATTTTGTAAATTTTCAGGTAGTTGAATAAGGGAAAAAAGATTAAAAATTTTTACCGCACTTTTGCCATAATATGCACGTAAACTACGTTCATATCTCGCTTGGTGTAAATCGATATTTTTAATTTCCCCCTTTTCAATGCAAAGGGTTTCAAATAAAGGGAACATTAAGGTATTCCTGTTAGTTATTGACTAGGGTAAGCATAATTAAACCGATTTTGGGGCGGTAGTTAGAAATATCCCAAAGGGGAATATGCGTAACCGTGGGTACACTTACCCACGGTATAACAGATTTTTATATCGCGTAAGTTTCTGAAATAGGCAAATAAACTTTTTCTAATAATTCTTCATATTCATCTTGCACATTGCTATGAATGGTAATCCCGCCTCCACTATGAAAATAAAATTTTTCATCTACTTGAGAAATAAATCGAATTGCCACCGCACTTTGTAGTGTTTTACCATCAAATATGCCAAAAATTCCTGTGTAATAACCGCGTTTTTGTTTTTCTGCTTGTTGAATAATTTGTGTGGTTTTCTCTTTTGGTGCGCCACTAATGGAACCAGCAGGCAAGAGTTTCGCTAAAATATCTCCAATTTGATTTTGCCAGTTTTCATTCAATTTTCCGCAAATCTCAGAACTGGTTTGCAGTATTTCGCCTTTCTGGGTCTTGATACGATCGATATAACGAAATTTTTTCACCTGAATGTGTTCTGCCACCATTGATAAATCATTACGCATTAAATCAACAATTGTGTAATGCTCGCGTTGTTCTTTTTCATTTGTGAGTAACTGATTTTCTGCATCGGGCAGAGACGCATTAATTGTCCCTTTCATGGGATAAGTAAAAATGCGGTTATCCTGAATATTGACAAAACATTCAGGCGAAAAGCAAACAAATTGATCTTGTAACCACAATTTATAAGGTGCATTGGTTTGATGAAAAATTTGTTCAAGTGAAATATTGCCTGAAATTTCAGTAGGATAAGTGAGATTCAATAAATAAGAATTGCCTTTTTGTAATTCATTTTGAACAAGTTCAAAACCTTGTTGATAACGCGAGAAAGGCATTGGATGTTTGGTAAAATTAAGAGGAATAGATTGTGGAGAAATCGTGCTATTTCTTTTCCCTAAAATATCAAAATAAATGCCTTGTTGTGCAGAATTTTCGAGAGGACAAATCAAGGGTTTTTCTTTTTCAAAATCAATAAGAAAGAAAAATGGCGTGCGTTGTTTGCCATAATGATTAGCCTGTTCAATAAAATGTTGCATTGTGATTTGTGTTATTTTGCGTAAAATTGCACGATTATAACGAATACCGAGCGGTTATGAAATTACTCATCATTAATAATCACGATTCTTTTACTTTTAACTTGGTAGATTTAATTCGCAAATTAAATGTGCCTTATGATGTTTTAAATGTGGAAGATTTGAAAGAAAATACAGCGGAAAAATATAGTCATATATTGATTTCGCCGGGGCCTGATGTGCCACGCGCTTACCCACAACTTTTTTCCATGTTGGAAAAATATTATCAGCAGAAATCTATTTTAGGTGTGTGTTTAGGGCATCAAACCTTATGTGAATTTTTTGGCGGTACATTGTATAACTTAGAGAATGTTCGTCACGGGCAGAAAAGAACATTAAAAGTGCGGTCAAATTCCCCATTGTTTTTTGATCTTCCTGCTGAATTTAATATCGGGCTATATCATTCTTGGGGCGTACAGAAAAAAGATTTTCCTAGTTGCCTAGAAGTTACCGCACTTTGTGATGAAAGCGTGGTGATGGCTATGCAGCATAAGTTTTTGCCAATTTATGGTGTTCAGTTTCATCCAGAATCTTATATGTCAGACTTTGGAGAGCAAATTTTGCGTAATTGGTTGGCAATTCCTCCCACAACTACCCCATAATACCGCTTGCTTATTAAGCAAAAATGCGTATTATAGCCGTCTATACGTCAATACATCCAAATTTAAAAGAAAAAGAGAGAAAATATGTCTAGCTATTTATTTACATCTGAATCTGTCTCTGAAGGGCATCCAGATAAAATTGCCGATCAAATTTCTGATGCGGTACTTGATGAAATCCTAAAACAAGATCCAAAAGCACGAGTCGCTTGTGAGACCTACGTAAAAACCGGTATGGCATTGGTGGGTGGTGAAATTACCACATCAGCATGGGTCGATATTGAGAATTTAACGCGTAAAGTGATTTGTGATATTGGTTATGAACATTCTGAAATGGGTTTTGATGGCCATTCTTGTGCGGTGCTTAATGCGATTGGTAAACAATCTGTAGATATTAATCAAGGCGTTGATCGTGAAAATCCATTAGATCAAGGTGCAGGCGACCAAGGTATTATGTTTGGTTATGCCACCAATGAAACAGATGTATTAATGCCAGCAGCCATTACTTATGCACATCGCTTAATGGAAAAACAAGCTGAAGTGCGTAAAAGCGGTAAATTAGCATGGTTACGCCCAGATGCGAAAAGCCAAGTCACGTTAAAATATGAAGATAATAAAATTGTTGGTGTGGATGCGGTTGTGCTTTCTACTCAACATTCTGAAGAAGTTAGCCAAAAAGATTTACACGAAGGTGTGATGGAAGAAATTATCAAACCTGTATTACCAAGTGAATGGCTTTCTAAAGAAACAAAATTCTTCATTAACCCGACTGGTCGTTTTGTTATTGGTGGGCCAATGGGCGATTGTGGTTTAACAGGTCGTAAAATTATCGTAGATACTTACGGTGGTGCCGCTCGTCACGGTGGTGGCGCATTCTCAGGAAAAGATCCATCTAAAGTAGATCGTTCCGCTGCTTATGCTGCACGTTATGTCGCAAAAAATATTGTGGCAGCTGGTTTGGCAGATCGTTGTGAAATCCAACTTTCTTATGCGATTGGTGTGGCTGATCCAACATCTATTATGGTCGAAACCTTTGGAACTGGAAAAGTTGCAAATGAATTATTAGTGTCATTAGTTCGTGAATTTTTTGATTTACGTCCTTATGGCTTAATTAAAATGTTAGATTTAATTCAACCAATCTATCGTGAAACGGCAGCTTATGGTCATTTCGGTCGTGAGCAATTCCCTTGGGAAAAAGTGGATCGTGCAGCAGAATTACGTATTGCGGCAGGTTTAAAATAATAGGCTTGAATTTTTAGTTTGAAAGGCTTATATTGGAAAGGCAACAAGGTTACTTGCTGCCTTGACTGATAAGTGTTACCAAGCTGGCGAGCTATACAGTAACACAATAAATATGATGACGATTATAAAGATAATTTTCATCAATTTTGTCTCCCAATCAGTGTTAAAACAAACTGATCGAGATGATTGCATTACCTGACCCCCCAGTCAGGTAATGACAACACCTGACCAGCCACTGATCATTCTATCATATAAAAGCCGCTTATCTAGCGGTTTTTTCTTTTCAATCATGACATCAATAGAGCAAATTCCATTTCGTCATTTAAAAATGCAAGTGCAACGCAAATTGAATCAGTCTTTGCTGCTTGCAGAGGCTTATTTTAAGCGAAAATTTACAATGCCTGAGGTAAATTATGATTTACGTGGCATAAAGGCAGGCGTGGCTTATCTGCAAAAAAATCAAATAAAATTTAACCGCACTTTATTACAAGAAAATGCAGATGAATTTATTCGACAAGTCGTGCCACACGAGCTTGCGCATTTGATTGTGTATCAAATGTTTGGTCGCGTAAAACCACACGGGAAAGAGTGGCAGCTTGTAATGAATGAAATTTTTAAGCTTCCCGCAGACACTTGCCATCAATTTGATATAAAAAATGTGCAAGGTAAAACCTTTGAATATCGTTGTGCGTGCCAAACCCATTTTCTAACTATTCGTCGGCATAACAAAATAATGAAAGAACACATCGAATATTTGTGTAAAAAATGTAAGGGAAAATTAGTTTTTGTCGATGAAACAGAATAATTTTTGTGATATATTTTTCCAGTTTATTCAATAAATAAAGGAGTTATCCAATGAAAAAATCTTTATTAGCAGTTATTGTTGGTGCATTTGCCTTTGCTTCTGTTGCAAATGCGAATATCTATGCTGAAGGCGATATCGGTTTATCTCAAACTAAAGCAAACGGTAGTAATAATACTCGAATTGAACCTCGTGTAGCGGTTGGTTATAAATTAGGAAATACGCGTGTTGCGGGTGATTATACTCATCATGGAAAAGTTGATGGTGCGAAAATTCACGGTTTAGGTGCATCAGTATTATATGATTTTGATACAAATTCTAAAGTTCAGCCTTATGTCGGTGCTCGTGTTGCAGCTAACCAATTCAAATATGATAATAGAGCTAATCAAGTATATAAAAGTTCTTCTGAAACTAAAATTGGCTATGGTGTTGTAGCAGGTGCGAAATATAAATTAGATGGCAACTGGTATGCAAATGGCGGTGTTGAATACAATCGTCTAGGTAGTTTTGATAATACTAAAGTTAATAACTATGGCGCGAAAGTTGGCGTGGGTTACGGATTCTAATTTTTAGAATACAAAAATCTTTTTATAAAACACTTTAATTTAACGGTGATCGTTTAAAACAATCACCGTTATTTATTTTTGGATTATTTCAATACGCTAAAACCCAAAACTTACCCCAGTTGCAGCACCCACACCGTTATTGGTATCAGCAGAGCCAGAAAGGCTAATTACCACATTTGGTTTAGGTGTATAACGAACCCCAACAGCAACAGCAGATTGTCCTCGATAAGTACCCGCAGCTGCCCCAACGGTAAAGCGTTTTCCTTGCACTGGGTAAATTTGCCCCATTGCCATTGCAGCTGCAATACCCGCACGGCTTTCACGAGTGGTTTTTCGGATTTGTCGATTGATTTCGCCAGTCGCTTGATTCAATCCTTTGATTGCTGCACGAGTGAGATCAGTTTCATTGGCAGAAAGTCCATTTGAACCATTGTTACCATTTATACCGTGATTAGCGTTAGCTCCATTTTGTCCGTTGGCTCCATTTTGTCCATTAGCACCGTCTTGACCTGCTGCACCGTTGGAACCTTGGCTACCAGCAGAACCTGCATTACCTGTTGAACCTGAACCACCAGCTTGTCCATTTTGTCCATTAGCACCGTCTTGACCTGCTGCACCGTTGGAACCTTGGCTACCTGCAGAACCTTCATTACCTGTCAAGCCTGTGCTACCAGCTTGTCCATTTTGTCCATTAGCACCGTCTTGACCTACCGAACCGTCTTGACCTGCTGTACCATTGGAACCTTGGCTACCAGCAGAACCTGCATTACCTGTTGAACCTGAACCACCAGCTTGTCCATTTTGTCCATTAGCACCGTCTTGACCTGTCGAACCATTGTGACCTACTGAACCATCAGCCCCTTGATTACCAGCAGAACCTGCATTACCTGTCGAGCCTACGCCACCAGCTTGTCCATTTTGTCCATTAGCACCGTCTTGACCTGCTGCACCATTGTGACCAGCTGTACCATTTGAACCTTGACTACCTGTAGAACCTGCATTACCTGTCGAGCCTGTGCCACCAGCTTGTCCATTTTGTCCATTAGCACCGCCTTGACCTGCCGAAGCATTGTGATCTGTTGTACCATTTGAACCTTGGCTACCAGCAGAACCTGCATTACCTGTCGAGCCTGTGCCACCAGCTTGTCCATTTTGTCCGTTAGCACCGTCTTGACCTGCTGTGTTGTGATTACCGTCTGTGCCATTATTCGGGGTTTGTGGTTTTTCTTTGGCTGCATTATTCGCTTCAGGTGCTTTTTCTTCCTGCATTAAATAGGTTTTACCCTTATTGTCTGTTTTGGCATAAAGTTCTAAAGATTTACTCGGATCATCTTTATTGACTAAGGTTAAACGGTCAAATACTGGATTAGTTTTCATTGCAATGCGAATACCGTCATTGTCGTGATAAGTAATCAAGTTGCGACTGCTATACAAATCTGCTTTGTAGCCAACACCACTCTCGCCTAAAATAGAGAGCGTTTCGCCCACGTGTTTGTAGAAGTTGGTTTTATCCGTGTCAGTAAAACCTTGATTGTCGGAATTAACCGCAAAACGCAAGCCTGCCGATTTCAACTGTGCCAAGTTTACGGCATCAGTGTCTGCCGTCCCCGCTGCTACACCAGTAATTTGGCGGGTTAAATTGCGATAGCGATTTCCTACAGAAAATGCCCCCGTAGTACCACGCCACACTGAAACAATTTTATTTTGAGCTATTTGTTTTTCTTTTAGATTTCCTTCATCTGTAACAAGTTGTGCATCAAGTGCGGTCAGTTTTTGCTCAATTTCTTCGAGTTCTTTTTTAGTTTTCTCTGAATTGTTATTATTTGCCGTATCAGATGACATTGCTACTTCATTGTTAATGCTATGTTTGGTTTCCAATTCACTACGGCGAGCCTTTAACTTATTCAAATTTGCTTCAGCTGTTTCTTTAGCTTCTTTGGCTTTTTGTACATCTTCGGCTTTTGGTTTTTGATTGCTTGAACTTGTACTATTCATTTTGTTTTGCAATGTAGTATACGCAGTATTTCGAGAATTAAATGTACTGTTTGCAGCAGGGATTTCTCCCTCGATCAAATTCCGCAATTCTGATAACTCGCTGTATTTTTCTACATCCGTTTTAAATCTCTCTTTTGCATTATTAATGTCAGTTTGCATAGCCTCTGATTTAGTTTTCAATTCTCCTTTTAGAATGTACTGATTATTAGCATCTATACCTGTATATTCGCCACTGAAATCAACACCCACCGAGTTTGCTCCTCGATCGGTAATAGAATGCGACCCAAGAGCAACACCACCATCAATAATTACTTGCGAATATGTACCAATAGAAACCGAATTGTCTGCGTGAGCGGTAGCAATTCGACCTATGGCTATGCCACTTTCTCTTTTCGCTACAGCAGACGAACCAATTGCTAAAGAATAATGCCCACGTGATTCAGCAGCAATACCAAAAGAAAGCGAATCCGCTCCTGATGCACGAGTGCCTGCACCAAATGCGATACTTTGATGTCCTACAGTTTGTGCAAGTGTGCCAAAGGCAATACTATTTTCAAATTGTTTGGCGTATTCAGGAAAAATAAGGCGATACTTTGATATTGCAATACGTTTAATGCCTTCAGCTGAGTTTGCAATATATTCCGAGCCACCAATTTTTTCTGGATTTTCATCCACAGAAATTTTTTGTTCGCCCGGTTTTAACAACATTGTTAGCTTGCTAGGTTGCGTGCCACGCCCTGCATAAGCTCCATTACCGATAATAATATTTGTTGCTGTTCCCACATTATTGATAGCAGAATTAACCCCTATAGAAATACCATATTTTCCTTGACTGATTGCGTGATCCCCGATAGCGATTGCCCCATTTCCTGTACTAATAGATGCAAAACCCTGAGCTATCGCACGTTCAGCATAAGTTACCGAATTCAATCCGATTGATATACCACCTTCTTTTAAGGCTTTGGTACTACGACCGATAGCAACGGAATATTTACCAGATGCGTTTGATTGAGCTCCCAAGGCTAACGCACTATCTTCTAACGCTGTTGCCCAAGGTCCCAACGTAACAGAATAGTCGCCACTTGCTTTTGTATCATAACCAATAGAAATAGCTTCTCCTTTAGATGCCGTAGCATTATGTCCTATTGCTATAGTATATGCCTCTGATGCCTTTGAATCTTCCCCAAATACTATTGCACGATTACCTGAAGCAGTGGAATTGATCCCTATTACCATAGCCCCTTGTCCAGTTGCAACGGTTTTATTACCAATAGCGATATTATCATTTTGAGTTACATTAGTATCCTTGCCTATGGCAATGGTATTTTTTTTATTTGAATTGCTCGTTTCTAAACCAATTAGCTTACTATTTTCGTCGGTGACTTTAACAAATTTAAGTAGCATACTCACTTTTTCGTTAAGTTCTTTATTTTGTTTCTTTATTTCTTCATATTGTTTCTTAATTTCTTCATTGGTAGGGCTAGAATTTGTATTATCCCCCGCCAACACCGCACCACTCACTAATGCCATACAAAGTGCGGTTAATTTTACCGATGTTTTTGCAGATTTTACCTTGCCTTTAGCAAGTTCAGAGACCACTTGAAAAACACCTGATGCCCGATTAAAAATAATTCTATAAATATGATTCATACTAACCTCGATTTGATTTTTCGTTTATGTTTACAATAAAAAAGACAAAGAAAACCCCAGCCGTGTTTTAAGGTTGAAAAACACAGCGAGACTAAAGAATAATGTTTTCTTTAAAATGAACTGGATTTGTGCGATGAAGTGCAGAAAAAAGACATCCACACAACACAGAAGAGATGTATCGCCTCAGCTTAAAAGGTGTTGTGCCTCTGGCGGAAAGTGCTAGTATTGTTTGTTTGTTTGTTTGTTTGTTTGTTTGTTTGTTTGTTTGTTCACAAAGTCTATCCTTATTATTTGCAATAACAAATTTCTTTTAATTCTACGCGGATTAATCTCAAAAATATGTGATCAAGATCACAAAATAGAAAATCCCAACCTAGTTTGGGATTTAAAAATCACTAAAAATTTTACCGCACTTTATGCTTTGCTTACTTCAAAACGTTCAAATGCCAATACTTTGTTCTCTAATTTACGTAGTAATAAAGTCGCAATGCCCGTAATAATTAAATAGATACCGCCTGCGATGCCGTAAATTGTGAGTGCATCATATTCTGTACCATAAAGTTGGCGAGCATAGCCCATAATATCCATAATGGTAATGGTGGAAGCTAATGCTGTGCCTTTAAATACCAAAATAATTTCGTTACTGTAAGACGGCAATGCGCGTTTTAAGGCATAAGGAATTAAAATTTTTAAAGTTTGTATGCGGTTTAGTCCTAATGCGGCACAACTTTCCCATTGCCCTTTTGGAATAGCTTTCACTGCACCATGAAATAATTGTGTGGAATAGGCTGCGCTGTTTAGTGCTAAAGCTAATGCGGCACAGAACCACGCATTGGATAAGAAAAACCATAATGGGCTGTCAATAATCCACTGGAATTGGCCGGGCCCCGCATAAATTAAAAAGAACTGTACTAACAGTGGCGTGCCAGTGAATAAAGTAAGGTATAAATTGACCGCACTTTTTACCCATTTATTTTCCATTGAAAGTAAAAAAGTCAGAAATAAGGCTAAAAAGAAAGCAATCAGTAAGGATACGACAGTAAGTAGTAAACTCGTTGGGATCCCTTGTACGATCACGCTTAAATATTCTTGAAACATTATTTCACGCCCCTTTCAAAACGAGTAAAACGCAGCTCTAATTTTCGAATACCAACTTGGCTAATTAATGTCACTGCCAAATAAATTAACGCAGCAATGCCGTACCAAGTAAAGGGTTGATGTGTATTAGTATTAATCAGATCCGCTTGACGCATTAAATCGTCCACGCCGATTAATGAAACTAATGCCGTATCTTTTAGCAATACAAGCCATTGATTGCTTAAACCCGGTAAGGCGTGACGCCATACTTGTGGCATAACAATGTGAATAAAGGTATAGCTTTTGCTTAAGCCTAACGCTGCACCAGACTCCCATTGACCTTTCGGGATAGCTTGAATTGCACCACGTAATGTTTGTGAAGCATAAGCTGCAAAAATAAGAGAAAGCGCAAACACACCACAGCCAAATGCCCCAAATTCAATGTATTCTCCTGTTAGCATTTCTACTAATTCAGTAGAACCAAAATAGACAAGTAATACAACAATAATTTCGGGTAAGCCACGTAATAATGCCACAAATACTGTCATCGGCTTGCCAACAAAACGATTTGCTTCAAGTGCGGCAAAAATTAGGCTTAAAAATAAGCCTAAGATCAATGAGCAGACCGCAAGCCCTAAAGTCATTAAGGCAGCGGTAAACATTAAAGAAAGAAAATCAGAAAACATAAATTATTTTGTCATCCATTTATCATAGATTTTTTGGTATTCGCCATTCGCTTTAATTGCGGCTAAACCTTTATTTAGTTGTGCAGCCAAATCTTTGTTTGATTTATGCATTGCAATGGCTAAACCGTTACCAAAATATTTTTTATTGGTCACTTTTTCGCCTATAAATTGAATTTCTGGTTCTTTGGAAATCATATCGGAAAGCACTGCGGTATCGCCAAAAATAATGTCAATTCGACCGCTTTTTAAGTCTAAAATAGCATTTTGTAAACTCGCATAGGATTTTGGACTATATTGCTTGGTTTCCGCTACGGTATATTGTTGAAGCGTGCTTCCATTTTGAACGCCTACATTTTTTGCACTTTCTAAGGTCATTTTGCCTTTAAGAGCAACATAGCTTGCTGTGCTGTCGTAATAAGCATCAGAGAATAAAACCTGTTTTGCACGAGCATCAGTAATATCAATTGCGGAAATTGCGGCATCAAAACGTTTTGCTTTTAAATTTGGAATTAACGCATCAAAGGCTTCGCTCTTAAATTTACAAGTTGCTTGAATTTCTTGACAAATTGCATTCGCCACATCAACATCAAAGCCGATAATTTCGCCTTTTTCATTTGTGGTTTCAAATGGTGGATAGCTAGGTTCCATTGCAAAAGTGAGTTCTTGTGCGTTTGCAGCAACAGATGATCCCAATAAAATGGCAGTTAATAATGTTTTTTTCATCGTAAGCTCCTTATTTCTAGTGAGAAAGATAGTGTTTAAATTGTTCCGTTTTTGGATTTTCAAAGCAATCTGCCGATCCTATTTCGACGATTTTACCTTGTTCCATATAGACGACTTTTGTCGCCACTTTTTGTGCCACATTGACTTCGTGGGTTACAATCACTTGCGTAATGCCGGTTTCTTGTAATTCTTTAATAATATCTACAACTTGTGCCGTAATTTCTGGATCTAATGCAGCTGTTGGTTCATCAAATAACAGAACTTGTGGCTTCATCATCAGTGCGCGGGCTATTGCAACACGTTGTTGTTGCCCGCCTGACAAATGTAATGGAAAGCGATCGGCAAGTTGTTCTAAACGTAAACGTTTTAACAATTCCATTGCATCGGTTTTCGCTTCATTTTCACTCACACCACGCACTTTCATTGGTGCTTCAATTAAGTTTTCAATTACCGTTAAGTGCGGCCAAAGATGATATTGTTGAAATACCATTCCTACATCTTGACGTAATTGTCGGATTGCTTTTGGATTTGCCATTGCATTGGATAAATTAAATTCATTGTTTGCAATGCTTAATTCGCCAGATTTTGGCACTTCTAACAAATTTAATGTGCGAATTAATGTGCTTTTTCCTGCGCCACTTGGACCCAGCAATACAACGGTATCGCCTTCTTCTGCTTCAAGGTTAATATCAAATAACGCTTGTGATGAACCGTAAAAGAAATTGAGATTTTTAACACGAATAGCCATTTTTCTTCTCTATGCTTTATAAGATGAAAAAATATTACATTTTTATGCATAATTATGCAAGTGCTATTAATAAAAAATCCCAAAAAAATTTGGGATTTTAAAAACTCGATTGAAATCAACCGCACTTTAGGCTTGTTTTGCCATTTCAAACTCAATTAACATCATTAAAATATGAATGACTTTGATATGGATTTCTTGAATACGATCTGCATAACGGAAATGGGGTACGCGAATTTCAACATCTGCTAATCCTGCCATTTTTCCGCCGTCTTTGCCTGTCATCGCAATCACTTTCATTCCTTTTGCTTTTGCCGCTTCAATAGCATTTAAGATATTTTTTGAATTGCCTGAAGTCGATAAGCCAAATAACACATCGCCTTTTTGACCCACCGCTTCAACATAGCGTGAAAAGACATATTCATAGCCAAAATCATTACTTACACAGCTTAAATGGCTTGCATCTGAAATCGCAATGGCGGGATAGCCTGGGCGATTTTCACGATAACGACCCGTTAATTCTTCTGCAAAATGCATCGCATCACAGTGCGAACCGCCATTACCACAAGAAAGCACTTTTCCGCCTTGTTTGAAGCTATTCGAAATTAATAATGCCGCTTCTTGAATTAATTTAATGTTATTTTCATCAGAAATAAATTTGTTTAACACATCTTGTGCTTCTACAAGTTCCGCTTTGATTTGATCTAAATACATTGATTGCTCCTTTTAGCATAAAATCGCGATGGCATTGTATAGCAGATAAACATTCTTCGCTAGCGTAAATAAAAATTCATCTTTTTTCGATGAAATGATGATTTTTTGCGATTTAGATCGAAAAAATAAGTTTGAGTGGTTGGGGATTTTTCAAGATATGTTTATCTTGCGTAAACTTATTAGCCTTTTAATTTTCAAAAACACAATGAAATTTTACCGCACTTTGTTACTTTTCTTGGCGAGTTCTTTTGCTTTTGCTAACTCAGATTTAATGCTTCTTCATACTTACAATAATCAACCCATAGAGGGTTGGGTCATGTCTGAAAAGTTAGATGGCGTACGCGGTTATTGGAATGGAAAGCAATTATTAACCCGACAAGGGCAACGTTTATTACCGCCAGCCTATTTCATTAAGGATTTTCCGCCTTTTGCCATTGATGGCGAATTATTTAGCGAGCGGAATCATTTTGAGGAAATTTCATCCATCACAAAATCTTTTAAAGGCGACGGTTGGGAAAAACTGAAATTGTATGTTTTTGATGTGCCTGATGCAAAGGGCAATTTATTTGAGCGTTTAGCTAAATTGAAAACCTATTTACTTGAACATCCAACAACTTATATTGACATTATTGAGCAAATTCCTGTTAAAGATAAAACCCATTTATATCAATTTCTTGCACAAGTTGAAAATTTGCAAGGCGAGGGCGTTGTTGTACGCAACCCCAATGTACCTTATGAACGTAAGCGAAGCTCACAAATTTTAAAATTAAAAACAGCACGAGATGAAGAATGTACAGTCATTGCACACCATAAAGGCAAAGGACAATTTGAAAATGTGATGGGTGCTTTAACTTGTAAAAATCATCGGGGAGAATTTAAAATCGGTTCGGGGTTTAATTTAAAGGAACGAGAAAATCCCCCTCCGATAGGATCTGTAATTACTTATAAATATCGAGGTCTCACGAGTCGTGGAAAACCTCGATTTGCAACCTATTGGCAAGAGAAAAAATAAGCCTATTTATCAGGCTGATAAAATGAATTTAATCAATATGGAAACAAGCGATTAATTTGCCATCAGTATGTTGCGCTAAGTGCGGTTGATTTTCACGACATTTTTCTGTCGCTTTCCAACAACGAGGATTAAATGCACAGCCTTTGGGCGGATTAATCGGACTTGGCAATTCGCCTGTTAGTTTTATTCGCTCACGGCGTAAGTTTGGCGACAAACGTGGTGTTGCGGAAAGTAACGCTTTGGTATATGGATGCTGAGGATTAGAAAAAATCTGCTCTGTCGTCCCTTTTTCAACACAACGACCTAGATACATTACCATCACTTCATCAGCGATATGTTCTACTACAGAAAGATCGTGTGAAATGAACACGTAAGACAAGCCTAGTTCATCTTGTAAATCCATCATTAAATTTAGTACTTGCGCACGCACGGAAACATCTAATGCAGAAACAGGTTCATCGGCAACAACGACATCGGGATCTAACATTAAACCTCGTGCAATGGCTATACGCTGGCGTTGTCCGCCTGAGAACATGTGAGGATAACGATCATAAAATTCAGCACGCAATCCCACTTTTTCCATCATCGATAAAACTTTTTCTCGACGTTCTTTGGCGGAAAGTTTTGTGTTGATAATTAATGGTTCTTCTAAAATTGAACCAATCTTTTTGCGTGGATTCAATGATGCATAAGGATTTTGAAAAACAATCTGAATTTTTTTACGACGTAGTGCTTTTGTTTCAGAATCATTTTCTAAAAAATTATGCCCTTTGTAATAAAGTTCGCCTTCGGTGGGTTGTTCAATCATTGTTAATAAACGACCTAGCGTTGATTTTCCACAACCAGACTCCCCCACGACAGCTAACGTTTTACCCCGTTCAAGCTGAAAAGAGACACCGTCTAACGCCTTTACTTGCTGTGGTTTTGCAAACAAGCCTTTTTTTACAGGGTAATATTTTTTCAAGCCAATGGCATCTAATAATGGCGCATTTTCTTTTACTTCATTCGTCATTATTAAGCTCCTTGATATTCAACGGGATTGCCTTGCTCGTTCAGCGGAGTATGGCATTTTACTTTACGCGAACCGATCTGATGCAATTGAGGTTCGACTTCGCGGCAGTATTCAGTGGCATAAGGGCAACGAGGATTTAATAAGCAGCCTGTTGGGCGATCGTATTTTCCAGGTACTACACCTTGTAATGACGCTAAGCGAGATTTTCCTTCTGCAAATTCAGGTAATGAACGTAACAAGGCTTGCGTGTAAGGATGTTTTGGCTCGCGGAAAATATCTTTTGCTGTGCCTTCTTCAACGATTTGTCCAGCATACATCACGATAATTCGATCTGCCGCTTCAGCCACAAGTGCTAGATCGTGAGTAATCAAAATTAGGGACATACACTCTTTCTTTTGCAATTCAAGTAAGAGTTCCATAATTTGTGCTTGAATAGTCACGTCCAATGCCGTGGTTGGTTCGTCAGCAATCAATAATTTAGGTCTGCAGGCAATTGCCATCGCAATCATCACACGTTGGCTCATACCGCCAGAAAGCTGATGGGGATAAACATTCATTCGAGATTCAGGATCTGGAATACCGACCAATCTTAAAAGCTCTAAAGTACGGTCTTTTCTCGCCTTTTTTGTGCCACTCTCGTGAGTTTTTAACGCTTCCATAATTTGGAAACCCACAGTATAAGCTGGATTTAAACTTGTCATCGGATCTTGGAAAATCATCGCAACATCAGCACCAATAAGCTGGCGTTTGGCTTTATTATCTAAAGTGAGTAAATTTGTGTTTTCAAATTGCAAGGATTCTGCCGATACACGTCCGGGATGATCAATTAATCCCATAATAGCGAGCGAACTTACAGATTTACCCGAACCTGATTCTCCCACAATGCCAAGCACTTCGCCTTGTGCAACTTGATAGCTGATGCGATCCACTGCTTTAAATGGCGTTTTTTTATCGCCAAAGTGAACAGAAAGTTCTTTTACGTCTAATAATACCATTCTGTTTTCCTATTGTTTGAGTTTTGGATCAAGGGCATCACGCAAGCCATCGCCCATTAAGTTGAAAGCTAATACCAAAGATAAAATCACTAAACCGGGAATTGTAACCAACCAGTTTGCCGCTTGCATAAAACCACGCGCTTCTGAAAGCATTGTGCCAAGTTCTGGTGTTGGCGGTTTTGCACCAATGCCTAAGAAACCAAGTGTCGCGAGTTCTAAGATCGCATTGGAAATGCCCATTGTCATTTGCACAATTAAAGGAGCTAAACAGTTTGGTAAAATCACAATAAACATGAGGCGAAGAACACCTGCGCCAGCGACTTTAGATGAAGTCACATAATCACGATTTTTTTCATTCATTACCGCCGCTCGAGTTAAACGTACATAGCTAGGAATTGACACAACGGCGATAGCTAAAGTGGCATTGGCGAGTGATGGCTCTAAAATAGAGACGACGACAATCGTCAAGAGCAAGTTTGGAATCGCGAGCATAATATCAATTAGGCGAATGATAATTGTATCTAGCACGCCGCCATAATAACCAGAAATCAAGCCAAGACTGGTACCAAAGGCACAAGATAGCAATACAATAACAAATCCCGCAAAGACGGAAATTTGCGTTCCGTAAATGATGCGAGAAAGGATATCTCGCCCAATATCATCTGTTCCGAGTAGATAGGCAGGATTGCCGCCTTCATACCAAGCGGGAGGCAGTAAAAGTGCGGTACGATTTTGTTCTGTTGGATCAAAAGGCGCAATATAAGGCGCGAGAATGCTGATTAATGCAACCAGTAAAATAAAGATTAAGCCAATTAGCGCACCACGATTTTGTTTGAAGTAAAACCAAAATTCTTGCAAGGGCGTTTTTGGCGCGAAATTTGAAGGCGTGTCAGACATAATTTCTCCCACAATTAATGACGGATACGCGGATTGACCACGCCGTAAAGTAAATCGACAGTTAAATTTACCACAATAATAATTGTTGCAATAATCAGTACAGAACCTTGTAACACCGGATAATCACGCGCTTGAATAGCATCAATAATCCATTTTCCAATTCCCGGCCATGAGAAAATGGTTTCTGTCAGTACGGCACCGGAAAGCAATTGACCTACAATTAATCCCACCACAGTGACAACAGGGATTAACGCATTACGTAATGCATGAACAATGACGATTCGAGTATAACTTAAGCCTTTTGCTTTTGCCGTGCGAATGTAATCTTCACCTAACACTTCCAACATTGCAGAGCGTGTCATACGCGTAATAATGGCGAGAGGAACTGTGCCTAGGACTATTGCAGGAAGAATTAATGATTTAATCGCATTTTCGAATGCTCCAGGCATACCAGAAAGCCAGCTGTCAATGAGCATAAATCCTGTCGGCGTATC
Source organism: Haemophilus haemolyticus M19501 (assembly GCF_000222025.1). GTDB lineage: Bacteria > Pseudomonadota > Gammaproteobacteria > Enterobacterales > Pasteurellaceae > Haemophilus > Haemophilus haemolyticus_G. Next base: position 256,935 of record NZ_AFQO01000003.1, read on the forward strand.
GATCCAAAATTCATTATCTAAACGTCCACCTTGCGGTAAACCGAGTTGTGGCGAAACATATAAAATTAAAATTAAACCCCACCAGAATATTGGCATAGAATAACCTGTGAGCGATGCTGCTGTAACCGTGTGAGAAATCCAACTGTCTTTTTTTACTGCAGCAATCGTGCCTAAAATCACTCCGCCTAATAATGACCAAAATAACGCAAAAAAAGCTAATTCAGCGGTAGCAGGAAAAAGCGTAAAAAATTCACTAAGAACGGGTTGTTGAGTGCGGAACGATGCACCGAAATCCCCTTGAATTACATTGCCAATATAGTGGAAATATTGCTGATAAAGAGGTAAATCTAAACCCAATTGGTGCATCATTTGTTGATGTACTTCTGGCGTTAAGCCACGTTCACCCATCATAATTTCCACAGGATCACCGGGAATAAAATGCACAAGGGCAAAGGTAATAAAAGTAATGGCAATAAAAGTAGGGATTACCATTAAGATTCGTTTGAATACAAATTTAAACATTCCATCACTCGTAGATAATAAAAGTGCGGTAAAAATTCACCGCACTTTTCAAAGAAATTAATCGGTAAAAAATATAATACTCTTGGATTCTACCGTACTTTTTCCAATTTTGCCAAATGCGCAATCAACCATTTAATGCCTTGTGCTTGGAATGCTATTTGTAAGCGTGTGTTATTTTCAGATCCTTCCACATTAATGACTGTGCCAAAACCAAATTTTTCGTGTTTAACTTTTTGCCCCATTTTCCATTCATTTTCGACGGCACTGGTATTAGACAATGAACCGACTTTTGCTAGATTCATTGCGCGAGTAACTGTTCCTCGTAAACGAATTTCTTGGATACATTCTCTCGGTAATTCTGCGATAAAACGTGATGGCAAATGGCGTTCTTCTTTTGCATATAACCGACGGCTTTCCGCATAAGAGATGGTCAGTTTTTTCTTCGCGCGAGTAATGCCGACATAAGCTAAACGACGTTCTTCCTCTAAACGTCCAGGTTCTTCAAAAGAACGGAAACTTGGGAATAAACCTTCTTCTACGCCAACCATAAATACACGCGGAAATTCTAAGCCTTTCGCAGAGTGCAACGTCATCATTTCTACACAAGATTGATGCGGCGAGGCTTGTTCTTCGCCAGCCTCTAAGGAAGCGTGCGTTAAAAAGGCGGTGAGCTCTGTCATATCTTCTGCATCATCAGGTTTGATAAATTCACGGGTTGCGGTAACTAATTCTTCCAAGTTTTCAATACGCACTTCGCCTTTTTCACCTTTTTCTTGTTGATACATTTCATATAAACCAGAATGTTTAATCACAAAATCAGTTTGTGCGAAAAGCGGCATTTCTGTGGTATCAAGTTGTAGTGAATTAATTAATTCCTGGAAACGCAATAATGCTGTTGAGGCTCGCCCAGCCAACATATTTTCTTGTGTTGCAACTTGTACTGCTTGCCATAAGGTAATTTGGCGTTCGCGTGTTAAGTTACGCAATATATCTAAAGTGCGGTCGCCAATGCCACGGGTTGGCGTATTAATTACACGCTCAAAAGCTGCATCATCTTGACGATTATTAATCAAACGAAGATAGGCTAACGCATCTTTAATTTCTTGGCGTTCGAAGAAACGCATACCGCCATAAATACGATATGGAATTTGACAGCGAATTAAGGCTTCTTCAATAACACGTGATTGGCTATTACTACGATAAAGTACCGCACAATCATCAAGTTTTCCGCTATGTTCTACCCAATCCTGAATTTGTGAGGCGACAAATTTTGCTTCGTCTAATTCATTAAAGGCAGCATAGATGCCTACCGGATCGCCTTTTTCACCCTCTGTCCATAAATTTTTACCAAGACGATCACTATTGTTTGCAATTAATTCATTTGCGCTGTTTAGGATATTGGCGGTAGAACGGTAGTTTTGTTCAAGGCGAATTGTTTCGGAGTTGAAATCTTTCAAGAATTTTTGGATATTTTCAATTTGTGCGCCACGCCAGCCATAAATAGATTGATCATCGTCGCCCACGATCATGACTTTGCCTGTTTCTCCTGCGAGAATTTTGATCCATTTATATTGAATTTTATTGGTGTCTTGGAACTCATCCACCAAAATATGCTGAAAACGTTGTTGATAACGTTGCAAAATTAATGGTTTTTTCTCAAATAATTCATAGGCTCGAATTAATAATTCGGCAAAATCGACCAATCCTGCGCGATCGCAAGTATCTTGATAGATCTTATAAATTTTAATCCATTCGCGTTCTTGACGATCATTAAAATCTTCAATGTCGTTTGGTCGCAAACCTTCATCTTTTTTGTTATTAATGTACCAACAAGCCTGTTTAGGCGGAAAAGCTTTTTCATCAAAATTATGTAATTTTAATAACCGTTTAATTAAACGAAGTTGATCTTCTGAATCCAGAATTTGGAAATCTTGTGGTAATCCCACATCTAAATGATGAGCTCGCAATAAACGATGGGCAATGCTGTGGAAGGTGCCAATCCACATACCAAATAATTGATGTTGTGCGTGTTTGGCAAGGGTAGATTGAATACGATGACGCATTTCTGCTGCTGCTTTATTGGTAAACGTCACCGCCATAATGCTGCCTTCAGAAATATTTTCTACCGCAATTAACCAAGCGATACGGTGCGTCAATACACGCGTTTTGCCAGAGCCTGCACCAGCTAGCACTAAGTGATTACCAAGAGGGGCAGCTACGGCTTCGCGTTGTTTATCGTTAAGTCCGTCAAGTAATTCAGAAATATCCATGATGAAATTTTTATCTGTTCAAATTTACAGGAATTATAAGTCTAATTTTTTTATATCACAATCAAGAAAATCATAAACTTATCCGACTTTACAAAAATAGTATTACAACTTATATTGATTCGCGGTTAGTCGGGGTGAGGACATCGCTGAGAAAATACCCGTGAACCTGAAACAGTTAGCACTGGCGTAGGAAACTAATCTCTCCCTCCTTAAAGAGCTGACTTACTTTTTTTCTGTATTCATATAAGTAAGGATGCATCATGGCACTCCCTTTTTCTTTAAAAAATTCTTTTAAATTGACCGCACTTTCCAGCGTGCTTGGTTGCGGCTTATTAGGATTAAGTTTATCAACCCCAGCTCAAGCGGAAGGCAAATTAGTGCTTTATTGCAGCGTCCAAAACACCACTTGTGAAAAAGTCGCTCACGCTTTTAGCAAAAAATATAATGTGGACACTCAGTTTGTGCGTAATAGCACAGGGACTGTATTAGGCAAAATCAAAGCCGAAAAAGAAAATCCACAAGCAGATGTGTGGTATGGTGGTACATTGGAACCGCACTTTCAAGCTCGAGATGCTGGTTTGTTAGAAACTTATCGTTCGCCTCTACAAAAAGAAATTATGCCTCAATTCAAAAAGCTAACGGAACAACGTGGCGATACCACATCGATTATTTATCTTATGGAACTTGGCATTGGGATGAATGAAAAACTGCTAGCTGAAAAAAATATCGCGAAGCCTCAATGTTATGCTGATTTATTAAAACCAGAATTTAAAGGGTTAATTCAATATCCAGATCCTCGTGTATCGGGCACAGGCTACACCATTCTTACAACTTTAATTGAAATTATGGGCGAAGATAAAGCCTTTGCTTATTTGAAAGACCTTGACAAAAACATTGCTCAATACACGAAAACTGGATTAGCAACGGCTAATATTTCTACGGGTGCTGCCGCAGTTGATATTGGTTTTATGCATACTTATGTGCGTGAAAAGGATAAAGGCGCATCGGTTATTGGTGCTTTACCTTGCGAAGGCACAGGCTATACGTTAGGGGCGCTCAGTATCATTAAAAATGGGCGCAATTTAGATAATGCTAAACGCTTTGTCGATTTTGTTCTTTCTGCTGAAGCTCAAGAAATTCCTTGGCGTGAGGCGGATTCTTACCAACTGCCAACAAATATTCATGCCAAAGCGCATCCACATCTTTCAGAGCCAGCAAAACTTAAATTACTTGATATTGATTTCATCAAATTTGGTTCGGATCAAGAAGCGAAACGATTAATAGAACGCTGGGTTGAAAATGTGAAGGAAAGAAAAGAGTAATTGATGTTAACCCAAGAAAAAGTGCGGTGAAAATTCACCGCACTTTGCTTTTCCCCTTGAAATCTTTCTTTTTATTCTTATATCTGTGACGTTCAATTTTTATCTTTATGAAGGAAAAAATTATGTCACAAAATCAAGAAACTCGCGGCTTCCAATCTGAAGTCAAACAACTTCTCCAATTAATGATTCATTCTTTGTATTCCAACAAAGAAATTTTCTTACGTGAACTGATTTCTAATGCCTCTGATGCGGCAGATAAATTACGCTTTAAAGCGCTTTCCAATCCTGCTTTATATGAAGGCGATGGCGACTTGCGTGTGCGTGTTAGCTTTGATTCGGATAAAGAAACAATCACAATTAGTGATAACGGCATAGGTATGACTCGTGAGCAAGTCATCGATCATTTGGGGACGATTGCAAAATCAGGAACAAAAGAATTTTTAACCGCACTTGGCCAAGATCAAGCAAAAAACAGCCAGCTTATTGGGCAGTTTGGTGTGGGTTTTTATTCTGCTTTTATTGTGGCAGATAAAGTGACTGTAAAAACTAGAGCGGCTGGCGAAGAGGCGGATAAAGCAGTACTTTGGGAATCTGCTGGCGAAGGTGAATATTCTGTGGCGGATATTGAGAAAAAATCCCGTGGCACAGATGTGATTTTACATTTACGCGAAGATGAAAAAGAATTTTTAAACGAATGGCGTTTACGTGAAATTATCGGTAAATATTCTGACCATATTGGCTTGCCAGTGGAAATGCTGACGAAAGAATACGATGATGAAGGCAAAGAGTGCGGTGAAAAATGGGAGAAAATTAATAAATCCGATGCGCTTTGGACGCGTTCTAAAAATGATGTGTCCGATGAGGAATACAAAGAGTTTTACAAACACTTAAGCCATGATTTTGCTGATCCTGTCACTTGGGCGCATAACAAAGTGGAAGGAAATCAAACATATACTAGTTTGCTTTATGTGCCAGCTAAAGCACCTTGGGATTTATTTAATCGCGAACATAAACATGGCTTAAAACTTTATGTTCAACGTGTATTTATTATGGATGATGCTGAGCAATTTATGCCGAATTATCTACGTTTTATGCGTGGTTTAATCGATAGCAATGATTTGCCATTAAATGTATCTCGTGAAATTTTACAAGATAACAAAATTACGGCAGCATTGCGCAAAGCATTAACTAAGCGTTCATTACAGATGCTAGAAAAATTAGCAAAAGATGATGCAGAAAAATATCTTCAATTCTGGAAAGAGTTTGGTTTAGTCTTAAAAGAAGGCCCAGCAGAAGATTTTGCTAACAAAGAAACTATCGCGAAGTTATTGCGTTTTGCTTCGACACATAATGATAGTAGCGAGCAAACTGTGTCTTTAGAAGATTACATCTCGCGTATGAAAGAAGGGCAAAAAGCTATCTATTACATTACAGCCGACAGTTATGTTGCAGCGAAAAATAGCCCGCACTTGGAATTATTCAATAAAAAAGGCATTGAGGTTTTATTGCTTTCCGATCGCATTGATGAATGGATGTTAAGCTATTTAACTGAATTTGACGGTAAACCATTACAAAGTATCACGAAAGCAGATTTGGATTTAGGCGATTTAGCGGATAAAGAATCTGAAACACAAAAACAACAAGATGAAGCCTTTGGTAGTTTTATTGAGCGTGTGAAAAACTTGCTTGGCGAACGTGTGAAAACGGTGCGTTTAACTCACAATTTAACAGATACACCAGCGGTGGTTTCTACAGATAACGATCAAATGACGACCCAAATGGCGAAATTGTTTGCAGCCGCGGGGCAACCTGTTCCAGAAGTAAAATACACTTTTGAACTTAATCCAGAACACCATTTAGTGAAAAAAGTGGCTGATATTGCCGATGAAACAGAATTTGCTGATTGGGTGGAACTGTTGCTTGAACAAGCTATGTTGGCAGAGCGTGGATCTTTGGAAAATCCAGCTGCGTTTATTAAACGCATAAATAAATTATTAGGCTAACTAAAAATAAATAAGCCCGATTTAATCGGGCTTATTTATTGGGATAGTATTTAGGATAATCCTCAATCCATTTTTTCATTGTTTTTTGTTGCTTGAGTGTATTCGCAAAATTAAATGTTTTTCGTTTATTATTAAATTTAGCACCTAAAATAATGACTTTTCTTTCGTCTTCGGCAACTTCATATAAAAAATAGATATTATTGATTGTAATGTATTTATAGCCTGTTTTTCCCCAGAAAGGTCTAAGTTGCGGGATATTCGTTAAAATCATTTTTAGTTTATCAAGATCATCTTGAGTTAGATAAGTCACGATAAATCGTTTTAGAAGATCTTTTTCAAGACAACCCCCTGATGTTTCAGCAATATAAACATCGTATGTTGGCAGCATAATCAACTCTATTTTTTAAAATCGAATGGCTCAATTTTATGATTTAAAATAGCTTGCCAAGCTTCCGAACTTGCTTTTGCAGCTAATTGTCGTTCTTCCAAACTAAAAGCGTATTCTTCCTTGTCTTTTTTTTGTGTTTTGAGTAAATCAGAAATTTGTTCAAAAGTGAGTGCCATTTGAGACTCCTTACTGTGAATATTGACAATATTATGCCTGACTAAGCGACTTTTTTCATCTGTTTTTTCATCGAATTATTGGTTGTTTTTCAGTTATAATACTCAGCCAAATAACAAATAAGAGAGAAAAATATGATTACAGTTTACGGTATTAAAAATTGCGATACAATAAAGAAAGCGTTGAAATGGTTGGCGGATCACAATATTGAACATAAACTCCATGATTACCGTATTGATGGGTTAGATTTGAATTTTTTAACTCAGGCGGAAGCTCAATTTGGCTGGGAGGCATTGGTCAATAAACGCAGTACAACTTGGCGTAATTTGGATGAGCAAGTTAAAAATTCTCTTGATAAAACCACCGCACTTTCTGTGTTGGAGGAAAATCCAACCTTAATTAAACGCCCAATTATTTTACAAGATGGAAAGGCATTAATTGGTTTTAATGAGAAGGAATATCAGGCTACATTTGCTTAAAGTGCGGTTATTTTTTTAGGAGTTTTTTATGAGAGGAAAAGTGGTTTCGTTAGCGCAAGATTTAATTCGTCGCCCGTCTATTAGCCCTAATGACGAAGGTTGTCAGCAAATTATTGCAGAATGTTTAGAAAAGTTAGATTTTCAAATTGAATGGATGCCTTTTAATGATACGCTGAATTTGTGGGCAAAACACGGAGCAGGTGAGCCAGTTATTGTTTTTGCAGGTCATACGGATGTTGTACCTACTGGCGATGAAAATCAATGGTCGTTTCCGCCGTTTTCTGCTGAGATTATCGATGGCATGCTTTATGGGCGTGGTGCGGCGGATATGAAAGGATCCCTTGCTGCAATGATTGTGGCGGCAGAAGAATATGTAAAAGCAAATCCTAATCATAAAGGCACAGTTGCATTATTGATTACGTCTGACGAAGAGGCAGCCGCAAAAGACGGCACCGTGCGAGTGGTTGAGACGTTAATGGCGCGTGATGAAAAAATTACTTATTGCATGGTTGGCGAGCCATCGAGTGCTAAAAATTTAGGCGATGTTGTCAAAAATGGTCGCCGAGGCTCAATTACAGGAAATCTCTATATTCAAGGTATTCAAGGACACGTAGCCTATCCGCATTTAGCTGAAAATCCAATCCATAAAGCAGCCCCGTTTTTGCAAGAATTAACGACCTATCAATGGGATAAAGGTAATGAATTTTTCCCGCCAACAAGCCTACAAATTGCTAATATTCACGCAGGGATGGGAAGTAATAATATAATTCCTGCAGAGTTATATATTCAGTTCAATTTACGTTATTGCACAGAAGTCACGGATGAAATCATCAAGCAAAAAGTAGCTGAAATGCTAGCAAAACACAATTTGAAATATCGTATTGAATGGAATTTATCAGGTAAACCGTTTTTAACAAAACCGGGTAAATTATTAGATTCGATAATCTCCGCTATTGAGGAAACCACAGGCATAACGTCAAAGGCTGAAACAGGTGGTGGCACGTCAGACGGTCGTTTTATTGCATTGATGGGCGCTGAAGTAGTGGAATTTGGGCCACTTAACGCAACAATTCATAAAGTCAACGAATGTGTCAGTGTAGAAGATCTTGGCAAGTGCGGTGAGATTTATCACAAAATGTTAGTGAATTTATTGGATAGCTAAAATGAAATTAACGCCAGAAATACTTACAGGAAAGTCTCGTGAGCATTTAGTCAATTTACCCGTAATTCATTCCTCAAATCATTTTTTGCAAACACAAGCGGTGAGCGCATTTCAAGGATTGCAACAAAGTGCGGCAAAAAATGGCTTTAATTTACAGCCATCGAGCAGTTTTCGTGATTTTGAACGCCAAAAGCTTATTTGGAACAGCAAATTTAAGGGCGAGAGAAAAGTCCATGATGACACAGGCAAGGCATTAGATTTGAACCAATTAGATGACTGGCAAAAATGTCAGGCGATTTTACGTTGGTCTGCATTGCCAGGGGCGAGCCGTCATCATTGGGGAACGGAAGTGGATATTTTCGATCCTGATCTTTTGCCACAAGGTCAATCTTTACAACTGGAGCCTTGGGAATATGAAAAAGGTGGCTACTTCTTTGAGTTAAGTGAATTTCTTACCGAAAATTTACCGCACTTTGATTTTGCTTTGCCTTTTATGAATATGCAATCCAATAAGAAAGTAGGGCGAGAGCCTTGGCATATCAGTTATTTGCCGCTAGCAGAACAAGCGAGTCAGCAATTTTCTCCAGAGATTTTGCAACAGGCATGGAAAGGGGAAAATATTTTAGGGGCAGGCTGTTTAATATCAAATCTTGAACAAATTTTTTCTGAATATATTGTTTGAAAATAAAGCCTTATCGTGAAGATAAGGCTTTATTCTTAGGCGTAAAAAAGCCCTTTTCCATGCAAATAAATTGGTAGCTCATCGCCAATAGATAAATCAGGGGAAATGATATTCTCAATCCATATTGTGTAGCCATTAATTTCAATTTGAATAGCGGTAATTTTCCCTTTAAATTCGATTTGTTTTACTTGCCCTTTGAAAAGTGCGGTTGGATTTTCCGATGTTTTAAACAGGCTAAATTGTTCTGGGCGAAGTAAAATCTTACCTTGTTTCAGCGAGATTGATTTGTTTTTTACAGGAATATTACCTAATTGGCATTGAACTGTGTTTTCATCAATCAGATTCGCCGATAGCACGATGTTGTCACCAATAAAACTTGCGGTTTCAATATGATTAGGCGACCAATAAAGTGTACGAGGCGTGTCGATTTGTAAAATTTTACCTTGTTGGATAACTGCGATTTTATCCGCATAACGTAATGCTTCATCACGATCATGGGTGACGAAAATCGCTGATGCACCACTTTGACGAAGTGCTTTTAGCATATCATGACGAATTTGCTGGCGAAGATGTTCATCTAAGGCACTAAAAGGTTCATCCAATAAAATTAGTTCGGGATTTGGCGCTAATGCTCGAGCTAGCGCCACTCGTTGTTGTTGTCCGCCTGAGAGTTGGTGAGGAAAACGTTCCGCCAGTTCACTAATTCCAGTGAGTTGCATTGCTTGCTCAATTCGCATTTTCTCTTCATCTGTTTTCCCTTTGCCATTCCCTAACCCGTAAGCAATGTTGCGATAGACATTTAAGTGAGGAAATAGTACGCCTTCTTGCACCACATAACCTAGATGGCGCTGTTGCGTTGGAACATTCGCATTCTCGCCAAAAATTAACCGCTCTTTTAGCCAAATTTCGCCCGTATTAGGTTGTTCAAATCCTGCGATCGCTCGCAATAACGTTGTTTTTCCACAACCAGAAGCACCAAGCAAAAAGAGGATTTCACCTCGTTGTAAGGTAAAGGAAATATCGTGAAGAACTTGTTGTTCATTAAAAAATTTATTGAGATTTTTAACGGTTAATAAAGGGTTATTTATCATTTTATTTGAATGCATATTTTTTCAATAAAAACACAGGAATCCCTGAAAAGAGAACGAGCATTAAGGCATAAGGCGTTGCCGCAGCGTATTGCGCATCACTGGTATATTCCCAAACGGCAATCGAAAGGGTTTTGATGTCGTTTGGCGTGAGCAAAAGTGTTGCAGTAAGCTCTTTCATTAAATTCAAAAATACTAGGGAGAATGCTGCCGCAATGCCTGGTAGCATTGCTGGTAACGTTAAAGTACGGAAAATATAGAATGGACTTCGTCCTAGGCTTTGTCCGACTTTCTCAATATTATCAGAAAGTTGCTCAAGTGAGGCTCTAAGTGTGGTTTGTGCCATTGGTAAATAGAGCATAAAGTAAGCCACGATAATAACTAAAAAGGTTTGATATAAGCTGTTGGCATAGTTGATTGTAAAGTAGATCAGCGATAATGCGATAACTAAGCCGGGTACAGCGTGTAATAGGTAAGGTAATCGATCGATCCAAATGGTTAATTTGCTACGATAGCGTACAGCTGCCCAAACCAATGGCAAAGCACAAACTACGGTAAGCAATGCGCCTAGTCCTGAAATGATAAATGAATTGCTGAATGCCGATAAAAATTCTGAAAAATCACCCGCACTTTCGAGTGAAGTTCCCACAATAAGCCAGTAAATTAACATAATCACAGGCACGCCAATACTTAAGATGAATATGCTAGAGAAAAAAACGAAGGTTAAACATTGTTTGCCAAAGGAAAGTGTTTTTACTGGATAAGGACGAGTGACACCTTTGCCACTGTTGTAAAGCGTTTGTTTACCGCGGAAGAATGTTTCTCCCAGCACAATAATGCTACAAATTGTCATTAATACAGCGGAAAGTAGTGCTGCGGTGCTGTTATTAAAAGACATTTCATATTCTTGGAAAATAGCTGTGGTGAATGTTTGGTAATTCAAAATTGAAACCGCACCGAAATCTACCAGCATATGTAATGCTATTAGCAATAAACTACTACCGATTGCTGGTTTTAATTGCGGGAAAATAGCGTGCCAAAAGGTGTAAGTTTGGCTTTTTCCTAATGAAAGGCTTACTTCTTCAAGAGAGCGATCTAGTCGTTTAAGTGTGGCTGAAATTGGCAAGTAAGCGAGTGGGAAAGAGCTTAATGTCATGATGCCAATCGTTCCCCAAAAACCTTCTACTCGAAAGGTGAGGCTGATCCAAGTAAAACAGCTCACAAAGGCTGGAATACAAAGTGGTAAGCTCATCGCCACTTCAAAAAATGATTTACCGAAAAAACGATAGCGTTCAAGTAAAAATGCACAAAGCGTACCGAGAGAAATGGAACCAATGGTTACACAGACCATGAGAAGCATTGTGTTACTCAGTAATTCCGCCATTCTTGGGCGAAACAATAGCTCAACACTTCGCGTTAATCCCACTTCTGTCGCACGCAAAATGACATACAGAAACGGCAAGCATAACGGAAGCCCGATTAAGATGATAAGTAAAGTGAGCCAGAATGGCGGTCTGCGAGGCAAAGTTAAATCCTTTTAGGAATGTGAACCTTTCAGTTCACGCACGCAAGCGGTTAATTTTGGAGGAGAATTGTAAACGCGTGCGTGAATTTTTTCAAATCCACACACGCAATATTTGGATTATTTCAATCCAGCTTCTTCAATTAATTTGGTCGCGTGTTCTTTATCTTGAGCTGTTGTTGCAGATACCACAGGGGCTTCTAATTTAGCATAAGGTTCAAGATTAAATGGCGAAACCACGTCAGCACGTAATGGATATTCTGCACGCACTGCCACTAATGCTTCCTGACCTTTTTTACTCGCTAAGAAATCAACGAATTTTTGTGCTTCAGCTTGATTTTTAGAGGCTTTTAATACTGCTGCACCTGAATAGCTAACTAACGCACCTGGATCTTGGTGGCGAACAAAATAAAGACGGCTTTTTAGGTTTTCCACGCCTTTTTCTTTTGCAAGGTTATACCAATAATAGTTATTGATTAACGCAGCAGGCACTTCGCCATTTTCTACCGCTTGTAATGCCACACTATTTTTAGCGTAAAGTTTACCGTTCTCTTTTAAGCCTTTTAACCAATTAAGTGCAACTTTGTCCCCTTTCATTTTGCTTAACGCAACAACTTGCTCTAAGAACGCGCCTGAAGTTGGCACATAGCCGATTTTATCTTTCCATTTTGGAGTTGCATAATCAAGCACTGATTTTTCCATATCTTTTTCAGATAATTTAGTGTGATCGTAAACCACTACGCGAGAACGTCCACTTAATGCAACCCAGTCTTTTTTCGGTGCAAGTGGTACGCCTTTTTGTGCAGTTTGTTTAATGGTTTGTTCTGAAATTGGTGCTAAAAGCCCAGCTTCAGAAAGATCAGCAAAAGTCGCTGTTTGTTCAGTATAGAAAACATCGGCTGGTGTTTTATCGCCTTCTTCTTTTAATTGACCTGCAAGTTGTGCACTTTTTCCGCTATTTAGCGTAACTTTAATGCCTGTTTCCTGTTCAAAGGCTTTTGCCACAGCAGCAGCGGCTTCTTTGTGCTGACCATTATAAACGGTAATATCAGCAAAACTATTAGCAGAAAAAGCAAGTGCTGCCGCAAGGGTAGCAAGTTTGAAATGTTTAAATTGCATTGAAAAGCTCCTTATGTTGAGTGCAAATTATTCAGTTAAGACTGAATTGCGGCTATTCTATGCCTAATTTTATTTAAATGCAAATAATTATCAATTTAAGTTAATATTTAGATGAAAAATAAAACGGTGCATAACACGCACCGTCCACAGATTATAGGTTTACAGGCTGGATATAACCTAATTTTGTTAATACATCACAAAGCGCATTAAACAACTCACTGCAATCATAAGTTTCATCAATCAATTTATCATTGTTGTTCATATCTTTATATTCATTTTGAATTAAATAGCCTTGTAATGCTGATTTCAACTCAGCTTTAGTTGTTGGTTTTTCCATTTGAGACATCATATAAAGATGAAGTTTATTCAAATCTTCTACGCCGCCGTTATACATATTTCCAACACCAATATACTGATTTGCGCCTTCTACCAATGTTTTTACATATTGAGTAAAGCGTTTCGGTATGTAAGTTTTGTTATCTTCAAAGGAATAAATTGGATAGGTCGTAAGATAAACATAGACATAACCTAAAATAACTAAAGATAGCACCGCAGAATACAGTTCATTTTCAGTAATATTGGCAAATTCTTTATTTTCCTCAATATGCTGTGTTAAAGATTGAATAGTAAATGAACCAACTTGATAAATAAAATATTCAAGCAAACGAACGAGTGCTTGATTGTTAAATTGATGACTAAGATGATTTGTATGATTGGTATTTATAAAGGTAAATTTATCTAACAAATGCTTTTCAACATTTTCTGTACGATTGATACTTTCTTGTAAATGCTGATGACATAACAAACTTCGTCTAAATGCCACATCGTAAAGATAATCAAGACATTGCTCACGGGCGACATAATCTGTCTCAGATAATTGATCGATCATTTCTCTCAAATGGTGAGGCATCCAAGAAATATAGGAAAGTTGGAAACTGGTATCGCCAATATAAGCTAATTGATGTTGATTGACGCTATCTACAAATTGATTTAAATAGAGAGGGTCATTGTGATATTCAAGATATTCATGTGCAATATAATGGTCATCTTGATTTTGAATAGTATCAAAATTTGAAATTCTAAATTTATTTCGTTCTTTTTCTGATTCAATAGATTTAATTGCATCGGAGAATAACTGAACAACGGCCTTGCCACGACGAGTTTGTTCTGCAAGCGGCAAATCCTGCGTATATTTATTGGCATAAAGCATAATATCCCGTGCAACTTCACGGCTTTTCCAACCTGGATAGGTATTATAAGAAATATAAGCAATACCATTCGGGGTTAAATTTTCGCGACAAATTTCAAGAATTTTATCTTTCACATTATCAGGCACCCAAGAATAAATACCATGCACGAGAATATAGTCAAACATGCCAAATTCAGGCGTAATATCGAGAATATTTTTTGCTTCTAAACGAACATTTATTAATCCTATTGATTTAATAATTTCATTACCTTGGGTAATTTGGATTTCTGATAAATCAATACCTACAAATTCTGTATCTGGATAATAAACCGCTTGAGAAATTAAGTTCCCACCAAAAGAAGAACCTAGTTCTAATACTTTAGCACCTTTGAGTGCTGGAGGGGTTAATCCCCATAATGTTGCATTTCCTTCCAAAAGCGCAATGCTCGTGTAAGAAAAGGGTTTTGAGTAGTATCTAAGTTCGTCGTAAGAGTTATTTTGCTCGGTCATAATATATCCAGTTTATCACATAATTAAAGTCGCATATTATAGAGGGAATAGGGATAAAAACAAAGCGATGATTATTTCCCATGAACTGGTAATTACGCTAGAATAACAGCAATTTTCACCAGCTTAGTATCCTCATGCTTTCATTTACTCTCGAACCTCAAGATAACGCACGTTTGCAATCTTTATGCGGTGCATTTGATGATCATCTAAAATTTATCGAAAAAGAATTTAATCTTGTCATTGCTCGTCATAATTTCACTTTCAATATTGATACTACGGAAGAGGATCCAAAACCTCATCATGCAAAATTGATAAAAAGTGCGGTGAAATTAATCCAAGATTTATATGTTGAAACTGCGCCCGTAAAAGGTAAAGTGAAAGAGTTAGATTTGGAAGATGTGCATATGGCTTTACAAGAAAGCCGAATGCTATCTCAAGTTGAACCGAACCGTGCTGAAAATCATGTTTTCAGTACAACGATTAAAACTAAACGAGGTGTGATTAAACCTCGCGGTGAAAATCAAGTTCAATATTTGCATAATATTTTAACTCACGATATTAGTTTTGGTATTGGCCCAGCAGGAACGGGGAAAACATTCTTAGCCGTTGCTGCAGCTGTTGAAGCCTTAGAGCGTCAAGAAATTCGTCGCGTTTTACTTACTCGTCCTGCGGTGGAAGCAGGCGAAAAGCTAGGTTTTTTACCTGGGGATTTAGGTCAGAAAATCGAACCTTATTTACGTCCGCTTTATGATGCTTTGTTTGAAATGTTAGGTTTTGAGCGTGTGCAAAAATTAATTGAACGTAATGTTATTGAAATAGCGCCTTTGGCTTATATGCGTGGGCGTACGCTTAATGATAGTTTTATTATTTTAGATGAAAGCCAAAATACGACAGTTGAGCAAATGAAAATGTTTTTAACCCGTATTGGTTTTAATTCTAAAGCCGTGATTACGGGCGATATTACGCAAATTGACTTACCTCGTAGCACAAAATCTGGTTTGCGTCATGCTATTGAAGTGTTGGAAAAAGTGCCAGAATTAAGTTTTAACTATTTTGATAGCAAAGATATTGTGCGTCATCCGGTGGTGGCTAAAGTCGTGCAAGCATACGAAGAATGGGAAGTGCAAGATGAAATTCGTCGAAAAGAATTAGCGGAGCTTCGTAAAGCCGAACGTGAAAAAGAGCGGTCAGAAATTGAAAAGAATTTAGGAGAGTGAAATGGAAAGTATATTCGTTGATCTGCAAATTGCCACAGAAAATATAGAGGGTTTGCCAACAGAAGAACAGATTGTGCAGTGGGCAACAGCTGCTGTTCAACCGGAAGGGGATGAAGTCGAAATGACGGTGCGTATTGTGGATGAAGCCGAAAGCCATGAATTAAATTTAACTTATCGTGGCAAGGATCGCCCTACTAACGTGCTTTCATTTCCATTTGAATGCCCTGATGAGGTGGAGTTGCCATTGTTAGGGGATCTCGTTATTTGTCGTCAAGTTGTGGAGCGAGAAGCCGCAGAACAAGAGAAACCATTAATTGCGCATTGGGCGCATATGGTCGTGCATGGTTGCTTACATTTACTCGGTTATGATCATATTGAAGACGATGAAGCTGAAGAAATGGAAAGTTTAGAAACCCAAATTATGCAAGGATTAGGCTTTGATGATCCTTATCTAGCAGAGAAATAATCTTTATTCGGAGTAATGATGTATAAAGCGGTATTTAGTGATTTTGATGGCACCTTATTAACCTCTCAACATACCATTTCCCCTCGAACTGTTGCAGCAATTAAGCGTTTAACGGCGAATGGTATTCCTTTTGTGCCAATTTCGGCGCGTTCTCCTTTGGGGATTTTGCCTTATTGGAAACAGCTTGAAACGAATAATGTGCTTGTTGCATTTAGTGGCGCGCTTATTTTGAATCAACACCTTGAACCAATTTATAGCGTACAAATTGAACCAAAAGATATTTTAGACATTAATACCGTTTTGGCGGATCACCCTTTGCTTGGTGTAAATTATTATACAAATAATGATTGCCATGCTCGTGACGTAGAAAATAAATGGGTGATTTTTGAACGCAGCGTCACTAAAATTGAGATTCATCCTTTTGATGAAGTAGCGACACGTTCGCCGCATAAAATTCAAATTATTGGGGAAGCTCAAGAAATCATTGAGATTGAAATTATTTTAAAGGAAAAATTTCCACACCTGAGTATTTGTCGTTCCCATGCTAACTTTTTAGAGGTGATGCATAAGAGTGCAACCAAAGGAAGTGCGGTGTGTTTTTTGGAAGATTATTTTGGCGTACAAACCAGTGAGGTGATTGCGTTTGGTGATAACTTTAATGATCTAGATATGCTAGAACATGTTGGGCTTGGGGTGGCAATGGGAAATGCACCTGATGAAATTAAACAAGCTGCAAATGTAGTCACCGCGACCAATAACGAAGATGGGTTAGCATTAATTTTGGAAGAAAAATTTCCTGAATAATTGGTAAGAAAAAGGCTCTCAAACGAGAGCCTTTTAGTTATGAATTTTTTGATTCTTTTGAATTATACATATCTTCAATTTGCTTACGATAACGTTCTAAAATCACTTTTCTACGTAATTTTAATGTTGGTGTAATTTCACCCAATTTAATGCTAAATGCTTGAGAAAGTAACGTGAATTTTTTTACTTGCTCGAAATGAGCCAATTCTTTTTGCAGCGCATTAATACGCTGCTCAAACATTTTCAGAATGTCAGAATTTTTTAGTAATTCTAAACGGTCATGATATTTAATATTGAGCTGTTTAGCGTACTCTTCCAAACTATCAAAGCAAGGCACAATAAGTGCAGACACATATTTTTTCGCATCGGCGATGATCGCAATTTGTTCGATAAATTTGTCTTTACCGATTTTGCTTTCGATATATTGCGGCGCGATATATTTGCCGTTTGAGGTTTTCATTAATTCTTTAATACGATCGGTAATAAATAAATTGCCTTGTTTGTCAAATTCTCCCGCATCGCCAGTTTTTAAGAAACCATCTTCTGTAAAGGCTTGAGCCGTTTCTTCTGGCTTTTTGTAATAGCCTTTCATTACCATTCCACCACGTACGAGGATTTCATTATTTTCCCCAATTTTAACTTCCGCTTTTGGTATGAGTGTGCCGATTGAATTGGGGTTAAATTGAAAATCGTGCCAGCAAGAAACGGTTGCGGTTGTTTCTGTCATGCCATAGCCTAATTTGATGTTGATACCAATGACGTGGAAAAATAACCCAATAGCCGGTTCTAATTTTGCTCCTCCGCAAGGCATCATTTTTATACGCCCCCCCAATAATTGGCGAAGTTTTGAGAGCACTAATTTATCTGCCAAAGCAAATTGTTTTTTCAATAAGAACGGAATAGCTTTGTTATTCGCACGTAGATCAAAATGTTTTTGTCCCACGGAAATTGCCCAATGGAACATAATTTGGCGAAGTTTTGGGGCTTTTTGAACTTTATCTAGCACTGCCGCATAAATTTTTTCGTAAAAACGTGGTACGGCACACATTAAAGTTGGGCGAATTTCCGTTAAAGCCGACCGCACTTGATTGGTGTCTTCTAAATAGCAAAGTATTGCACCTCTATGAAGAATATAAGCCGCCCATGCCCGTTCAAAAATATGAGAGAATGGTAAAAAAGAAAGTGAAACGTCCTGATCTGTCACGTTAAGTGAAAGATCATGAGCTTCTAATTGGTGAGCGAGATTAGCGTAATCTAACATGACACCTTTAGGCTCTCCAGTAGTGCCAGAGGTATAAATAATCGTAAACAAATCCGATAATTGTTTTTGGTTTAAGCGTTGAGTCAGTTCATCTTGTTGTACGTTTGAACCTGTTTTAATAAAACTTTCCCAAGAGCAAGAAAGAGGATCTTGTTGTAATTGAATGGTGGATTTCATTGCCACAATTTTTTGTAATTGTGGACAATGATGAGCAATTTCCAATGCTTGATCGTATTGCTCTTGATCGCCGACGAAGAGAATTTTTACATCGGCGTGATTTAGGATAAATTCTGCTTGCTGGGCTGTATTGGTTGCGTAAATAGGTACTGTGATTGCTCGAATTTGTAAGGTCGCAATGTCAGCGATTGTCCAACGTTCCATATTATGGGCAAAAATGGCGATTTTATCTTGTACGTCAATATTGTGAGCAAGCAATGCTCGAGAAAGTTGATTGAGTTGCTCTTGAAAGTTTTTCCAAGAGATATCTCGCCACAAGCCGTGTTCTTTATAGCGAAGTGCGGTCATATTTGCACGAGTTTTGGCTTGTTGTTGAATACGATGAACAAAATGGAGATCGAGATTCATATTAACCCTATTTTTTGATTTCATTGAGCGAACAGTTGTGCGCTAATATAATCTTAAATAGGAATAAAAGCTAGAAGAATATTGATTGTTTTAAATTATTTTTAGTGATCATTTGTTCATTTTTATATCGCAAATTCAATTCTAGATAATAAAAAACCGCTCCGAAGAGCGGTTAATTTTTCCAAAGTTTTAATTAGCCTTTGTAGTTGTAGATATGAGCTACTAAGTCTAATACTTTGTTTGAGTAACCCGTTTCGTTATCGTACCAAGATACTAATTTAACGAAAGAGTCAGTTAATGCGATACCAGCATCTGCATCAAATACAGAAGTTAAAGCACAACCGTTGAAGTCAGTAGAAACAACCGCATCTTCAGTGTAACCTAATACGCCTTTTAATTCGCCATTGAAAGTTTTACCTTCAGCTGCATCTTTGATTGCTTGTTTGATAGCATCGTAAGAAGCTGGTTTTTCAAGATTAACAGTTAAATCAACAACAGATACGTTTGGCGTTGGAACACGGAAAGCCATACCGGTTAATTTACCGTTTAATGCAGGTAATACTTTACCTACTGCTTTCGCTGCACCTGTTGAAGATGGAATGATGTTTTGTGATGCACCGCGGCCGCCGCGCCAGTCTTTAGCTGATGGGCCATCCACAGTTTTTTGAGTTGCAGTCGTTGCGTGAACAGTGGTCATTAAACCATCTTTGATACCGAAAGTTTCATGAACAACACGTGCTAAAGGAGCTAAACAGTTTGTTGTACAAGATGCGTTAGAAACGATATCTTGACCTGCGTATGCGTTGAAGTTTACACCACGAACGAACATAGGGGTTACATCTTTAGATGGACCAGTTAATACAACTTTTTTCGCGCCTGCAGTGATGTGTTTACGAGCAGTTTCATCAGTTAAGAATAAACCAGTCGCTTCAACAGCGATATCAACACCGATTGCACCCCAGTTTAAGTTTGCTGGATCACGTTCTGCAGTTACACGGATAGTTTTACCATTAACTACTAAGTTACCATCTTTCACTTCAACAGTGCCGTCGAAACGCCCGTGAGTTGAATCATATTTCAACATATAAGCCATGTATTCAACGTCGATTAAGTCGTTAATACCTACAACTTCGATGTCATCACGGTGTTGTGCTGCACGGAATACGATACGGCCGATACGGCCGAAACCATTGATACCAATTTTAATTGCCATAAGATTTTCACCTTTTATTTAAGTTAAACAAATCTGTTTGCTTTGAGTAATACTGCTCACTCAGTAAGACAGCGCACAAAGTATAGCACGAGCATTTTTATAAAACTATAAACCCTACTACTTTTTTGTGATCTATATCAAATCATCATTAGAATGAAAAAGTACCGTAAAAAATCACCGCACTTTTGATGATTTTTTATAGAGAAATCTGCATAATAGACTGAAATTGTTAGAGAAGGTTAAATATTCTATGTCTCAAGGTAATCTTTATATTTTGTCTGCACCAAGTGGCGCAGGAAAATCTTCATTAATTTCAGCGTTATTGGCATCAGATAGTTCAACTCAAAAAATGGTGTCTGTATCACATACGAC
Source organism: Haemophilus haemolyticus M19501 (assembly GCF_000222025.1). Taxonomy (GTDB): domain Bacteria; phylum Pseudomonadota; class Gammaproteobacteria; order Enterobacterales; family Pasteurellaceae; genus Haemophilus; species Haemophilus haemolyticus_G. The sequence goes on from NZ_AFQO01000003.1 coordinate 277,283, forward strand.
ACGAGCCCCACGTCCAGGTGAAGTTGAAGGCGTACACTATTATTTTGTATCAAAAGAAGAGTTTGAATCACTCATTGAGCAAGATTTATTTCTAGAATATGCCAAAGTTTTTGGTGGCAATTATTATGGAACCTCTTTACCTGCGATTGAAGAAAATTTAGCAAAAGGCATTGATGTATTTTTAGATATTGATTGGCAGGGTGCCCAACAAATCCGTAAAAAAGTGCCTTCAGTAAAAAGCATTTTTATTTTACCGCCTTCATTGCCTGAATTAGAGCGTCGTTTAATTGGTCGTGGGCAAGATAGTGAAGAGGTTATCACCGAACGAATGTCAAAAGCGATAAGTGAAATTTCGCATTATGACGAATATGATTATGTTATTGTGAATGATGATTTTGAGAAAGCATTAAAAGATTTACAAAGTATTTTGCAATCGGAACGCTTAACAAATGATTATCAACAAAAACAAAATGCAATGTTAATTCAACAGCTACTAGCAAAATAGGGCGAAATTGAGTATTATAACTCCCCTTCAATAGAGTAATTTTTGACAAATCGGAGTAAATTATGGCTCGTGTTACTGTGCAAGATGCAGTAGAAAAAATTGGTAACCGTTTTGATTTAATTTTAACGGCTGCGCGTCGTGCAAGACAATTACAACTTAACCAAAGTGCGCCGTTAGTGCCAGAAGATAATGACAAACCAACAGTAATCGCATTGCGTGAAATCGAAAAAGGTTTGATTAATCAAGATATTATGGATGCACAAGAATTCCAAGAAATGGCAAAAGTGCAAGAAACGGAAGAAGCAGCTGTTGCATTAATTACAGAATAATCTTTTAAAAGTGCGGTAAAAAATCACGATATTTTAACCGCACTTTCTCTTTCAACGATAAGTAGGTCTCCTTTGGAACTGTTTGCGGATTTAGATCGAATTATTCAAGGGTATTTGCCCGCAGATAAAATTGAACTCATCAAGCGTGCGTTTGTGATTGCAAGAGATGCGCACGAAGGACAATTTCGCTCCAGCGGCGAACCTTACATTACCCATCCAGTGGCGGTAGCCTCCATTATTGCTCAACTTCACTTAGATCACGAAGCGGTAATGGCTGCGCTTTTACACGATGTTATTGAAGATACACCTTATACGGAAGAACAACTGAAAGAAGAGTTCGGTGCCAGTGTGGCTGAAATTGTGGACGGTGTATCAAAACTCGATAAGTTGAAATTTCGCACTCGCCAAGAAGCACAAGTCGAGAATTTTCGCAAAATGATTTTAGCGATGACGCGTGATATTCGTGTTGTGTTAATTAAGCTTGCTGACCGCACGCATAATATGCGCACGCTTGGTTCGTTACGACCAGATAAACGCCGCCGTATTGCGAAAGAAACCCTTGAAATCTATTGTCCGCTTGCTCATCGTTTAGGTATTGAGCATATCAAAAATGAATTAGAAGACTTATCTTTTCAAGCAATGCATCCTCACCGTTATGAGGTGTTGAAAAAACTCATTGATGTGGCGCGGAGTAATCGACAAGATTTAATCGAACGTATTTCACAAGAGATTAAAGTGCGGTTAGAAAACGCAGGCATTTTTGCCCGAGTGTGGGGACGTGAAAAACACCTTTACAAGATCTATCAAAAAATGCGCATAAAGGATCAAGAATTCCACTCTATTATGGATATTTATGCGTTCCGTGTGATTGTAAAAAATGTTGATGACTGTTATCGCGTTTTGGGGCAAATGCATAATCTTTATAAGCCACGCCCTGGCCGAGTAAAGGATTATATCGCGGTACCTAAAGCAAATGGCTATCAATCTTTGCAAACTTCAATGATTGGGCCGAAAGGTGTCCCCGTAGAAGTTCATATCCATACAGAGGATATGGAACAAGTCGCCGAAATGGGTATTACTGCGCATTGGGTTTATAAAGAAAATGGTAAAAACGACAGTACAACCGCACAAATTCGCGCACAACGTTGGCTGCAAAGTTTGGTCGAAATTCAACAAAGTGTAGGTAATTCGTTTGAGTTTATTGAGAATGTAAAATCAGAGTTTTTCCCGAAAGAAATTTATGTTTTTACGCCAAAAGGTCGAATTGTTGAATTGCCAATGGGCGCAACGGCAGTAGATTTCGCTTATGCTGTGCATTCAGATGTGGGGAATACTTGTGTTGGCGTAACCGTTGAGCATAAACCTTATCCGCTTTCACAAGCCCTTGAGTCTGGTCAAACGGTCAATATCATCACCGATCCAAATGCTCATCCAGAAGCTGCATGGTTAAATTTTGTGGTAACGGCTCGTGCGAAAACACGGATTCGCCATTATCTCAAACAGCGTTGTGAAGAGGATGCGGTGAAATTAGGTGAAGTTGAGCTTAATGCGGCATTACAACCGCATAATTTAGGTGATTTTTCTATTCAACAAATTAGCACTGTATTAGATGCTTTAGCGCTTTCTTCTTTAGATGAATTATTACGAGAAATTGGTTTAGGCAATCAATCTGCCTCCATCATTGCGCATCAATTTGTGGGCGTGCCGTTAGAATCTGCTAATACTCAGAATTTTGAATTTGAATCAAAAATACTCACTATTGCACCAATGCAAGTGGGTAAAATACAATTTGCTCAATGTTGCCATCCAATCCCGGGTGATCCTATTGTGGGATGTCATACCGAAGAAAACACCGTTGTGGTGCATCATCAACATTGTGCAAGTTTGAAAAATGCTTGTCGCCAATCGTTGGCTAAATGGGATAATGTTCAAAGTGCGGTGAATTTTGAGGCTGAATTACAAATAGAAATATTGAATGAGCAGAATGCCTTGTTGAGTTTAATAACCGCAATTTCTGCGAGCGAAAGCAGTCTCCAAAATATTTGGACGGAAGAATTAGAGAACAATTTATTGCTTGTGATTTTGCAGGTTTGTGTAAAAGATATCAAACACCTTGCCAATATCGTTCATCGCATTAAAGGCATCACTGGCGTGGTTAATGTCAAACGCAATATTAATGAGCTATGAGCCTTGAACTTCTCGATGCTGTACCTTTGACCAGCCTCTCTGGTGTGGGTGCGGCCATTTCTAATAAACTGGCTAAAATCGGCATTCATAACCTGCAAGATTTACTCTTTCATTTACCTATTCGCTATGAAGATCGTACGCGAATTACGCCAATCGCTAATCTCCGCCCCGAACAATATTTTACCATTGAAGGAATTGTACAAACCTGTGAAGTGACTTTTGGCCGTCGCCCGATTTTATCGATTAGTTTGTCAGACGGCACATCGAAAATTATGTTACGTTTTTTTAATTTTAATGCGGGAATGCGTAATAGTTTTCAAGCAGGTGTGCGAGTAAAGGCCTTTGGAGAGGTAAAACGTGGGCGTCACATGCCAGAAATTCATCATCCAGAATATCAAATTGTGCGAGATAATGCGCCCATAGTATTGGAAGAAACGCTAATGCCGATTTATTCCACAACGGAAGGGCTAAAACAAAATTCATTACGAAAATTAACGGATCAGGCTTTGGCATTACTCGACAAAGTTCAGATTGCAGAAATTTTGCCTAATGAATTTAATCCACATCAATATAGCTTAAAAGAGGCGTTGCGATTATTGCATCGTCCACCGCCAGATATTTCATTAGAAATGTTAGAGCAAGGTAAGCATCCTGCACAACAACGATTAATTTTTGAAGAATTATTGGCGCATAATCTTGCTATGCAAAAAGTGCGGTTAGGAACGCAGCAATTTTCTGCCTTACCGCTACATTATCAAACAGATTTGAAACAGCGATTTTTAGCCACCTTGCCATTTCAACCAACTAATGCGCAAAAACGAGTAATGTCGGATATTGAACAAGATCTTATCAAAGATTATCCGATGATGCGCTTAGTGCAAGGGGATGTCGGCTCAGGAAAAACATTGGTTGCTGCATTGGCTGCGTTAACGGCAATTGATAACGGCAAACAAGTCGCCTTAATGGCACCAACAGAAATTCTTGCAGAACAGCACGCGAATAATTTCCGACGTTGGTTTGAGCCTTTCGGCATTGAAGTTGGTTGGTTAGCCGGTAAAGTAAAAGGAAAATCAAGACAAGCAGAGCTTGAAAAAATCAAAACTGGTGCGGTGCAAATGGTGGTGGGAACGCATGCTTTATTCCAAGAAGAAGTCGAGTTTTCCGATTTAGCATTGGTGATTATTGATGAACAACACCGTTTTGGTGTGCATCAACGATTAATGTTGCGTGAGAAAGGCGAAAAAGCGGGATTTTATCCCCATCAGTTAATTATGACAGCGACGCCGATTCCAAGAACGTTGGCAATGACCGTCTATGCCGATTTGGATACATCAATTATTGATGAATTGCCTCCAGGCCGTACGCCGATAACAACCGTAGTGGTTTCTGAAGAACGTCGCGCTGAAATTGTGATGCGTGTAAAAAACGCTTGTGTTAATGAAAAACGTCAAGCCTATTGGGTGTGTACGTTAATTGATGAATCAGAGGTTTTAGAAGCTCAAGCCGCAGAAGCAATTTGGGAAGATCTAACTAAGGAATTACCTATGTTAAATATCGGGTTAGTTCACGGGCGGATGAAATCACAAGAAAAACAAGATGTCATGATGCGTTTTAAAAATGCAGAACTCGATTTGCTTGTGGCTACAACAGTGATCGAAGTGGGCGTGGATGTGCCGAATGCCAGTCTAATGATCATTGAAAATGCAGAGCGTTTAGGTTTATCGCAACTTCATCAGTTACGAGGGCGTGTCGGTCGAGGCAGCACGGCTTCTTTTTGTGTACTAATGTATAAACCTCCGCTCGGTAAAGTGTCGCAAAAACGCTTGCAAGTGTTACGAGATAGCCAAGATGGGTTTGTTATTTCGGAAAAAGACTTAGAAATTCGTGGACCAGGTGAAGTGCTGGGAACGAAACAAACTGGAGTTGCTGAATTGCGAGTAGCAAATTTAATGCGAGATAGAAAAATGATACCAACGGTGCAATTTTATGCGAAATCACTTATCCAAAAATACCCTGATCTAGCAGAAAGTCTGATTCGTCGTTGGTTAAATAATAAAGAGATTTACTCGAACGCTTAAAAGTGCGGTCAATTTTCAAAGAGTTTTAAATGGATAAAAAAGAAAAACGCCCAACTGTACTTTTTTTTGACTCTGGCGTTGGTGGGTTTAGCGTATACCGTGAAGCTAAAAAATTATTACCAAATTGGCACTATCTCTATTGTTTTGATAATGCCGGTTTTCCTTATTCAGAACGAGAAGAGGAAAGTATTATTCACCGCACTTTAGCGGTTTGCCAACTTATTAATCAACGTTATCCATTAGATGCAATTGTGATAGCTTGCAATACAGCGAGTACAGTTGTGCTTCCGCCTTTGCGAGCTGCTTTTGATATTCCTATCATTGGGACTGTGCCCGCTATTAAACCTGCATCAGAAATGACAAAGACAAAACATATTGGTTTATTAGCTACAAAGGGTACGGTAAAACGTCACTATGTCGATGAGTTGATTGATAAATTTGCGCAAGATTGTATTGTTGAGAGACTGGGAACAACAAAATTAGTCGAAATTGCGGAGCAAAAAATTCGTGGTCATTCCGTTGATCTAATTAGTTTAAAAGATGAGTTATCTCCGTGGGCAGACATGGCAGATTTGGATACATTAGTTTTAGGTTGTACTCACTTTCCACTCATCAAAGATGAAATTCAGTTGTGCTTGCCACAAATTAAATATTTTATGGAGCCTGGCGCGGCGATTGCTAAGCGGATAAAATATTTACTCGATGGTAAAAGTGTACGTGCTCAAGGTAAAAAACATAATCAAATGTTTTGTACTGAACATTTTTCTGAAGAATCTCAATTTAAAAAAGCTTTACACCTATGGGGATTTGAATCTTTAGATGTAATAAAAATAGACTAAAATTGATGTCAAATAGACCTTTTTGTATTAACTTTATCCAAAAGATCATTTTTTTAAATATTTTTACAAAAAGTACTTGCAAGGGTTTTGAAAATCCCTATAATGCACCGCACACAACGACGCACTGTTGTGAAGTATTTAAGTTTGCACGTGCGTCGTTGTTTTTTGCTCTTTAACAATGTATCAGACAATCTGTGTGGGCACTTGTTGATTGACTTGTTTTAAAACTATTTTTTAATTTTGAAGTCTTAATAGGTGCTTAACTGAAAATTCATCATTACTTTTTTAAGTAGTGTTTTATTTATAGCTAAGCAGTTTATTGAGCGATTGAACTTGAATTGAAGAGTTTGATCATGGCTCAGATTGAACGCTGGCGGCAGGCTTAACACATGCAAGTCGAACGGTAGCAGGAGGAAGCTTGCTTTCTTGCTGACGAGTGGCGGACGGGTGAGTAATGCTTGGGAATCTGGCTTATGGAGGGGGATAACGACGGGAAACTGTCGCTAATACCGCGTAGTATCGGAAGATGAAAGTGCGGGACTGTAAGGCCGCATGCCATGAGATGAGCCCAAGTGGGATTAGGTAGTTGGTGGGGTAAAGGCCTACCAAGCCTGCGATCTCTAGCTGGTCTGAGAGGATGACCAGCCACACTGGAACTGAGACACGGTCCAGACTCCTACGGGAGGCAGCAGTGGGGAATATTGCACAATGGGGGCAACCCTGACGCAGCCATGCCGCGTGAATGAAGAAGGCCTTCGGGTTGTAAAGTTCTTTCGGTATTGAGGAAGGGATGATGTGTGCTAATAGTACACGTCATTGACGTTAAATACAGAAGAAGCACCGGCTAACTCCGTGCCAGCAGCCGCGGTAATACGGAGGGTGCGAGCGTTAATCGGAATAACTGGGCGTAAAGGGCACGCAGGCGGTTATTTAAGTGAGGTGTGAAAGCCCCGGGCTTAACCTGGGAATAGCATTTCAGACTGGGTAACTAGAGTACTTTAGGGAGGGGTAGAATTCCACGTGTAGCGGTGAAATGCGTAGAGATGTGGAGGAATACCGAAGGCGAAGGCAGCCCCTTGGGAATGTACTGACGCTCATGTGCGAAAGCGTGGGGAGCAAACAGGATTAGATACCCTGGTAGTCCACGCTGTAAACGCTGTCGATTTGGGGGTTGGGGTTTAACTCTGGCGCCCGTAGCTAACGTGATAAATCGACCGCCTGGGGAGTACGGCCGCAAGGTTAAAACTCAAATGAATTGACGGGGGCCCGCACAAGCGGTGGAGCATGTGGTTTAATTCGATGCAACGCGAAGAACCTTACCTACTCTTGACATCCATGGAATCTTATAGAGATATGAGAGTGCCTTCGGGAACCATGAGACAGGTGCTGCATGGCTGTCGTCAGCTCGTGTTGTGAAATGTTGGGTTAAGTCCCGCAACGAGCGCAACCCTTATCCTTTGTTGCCAGCGATACGGTCGGGAACTCAAAGGAGACTGCCGGTGATAAACCGGAGGAAGGTGGGGATGACGTCAAGTCATCATGGCCCTTACGAGTAGGGCTACACACGTGCTACAATGGCGTATACAGAGGGTGGCGAAGCTGCGAGGTGGAGCGAATCTCAGAAAGTACGTCTAAGTCCGGATTGGAGTCTGCAACTCGACTCCATGAAGTCGGAATCGCTAGTAATCGCGAATCAGAATGTCGCGGTGAATACGTTCCCGGGCCTTGTAC
>NZ_AFQO01000002.1 GCF_000222025.1 Haemophilus haemolyticus M19501
AATGATGGCCAGGCTGTCTCCACCCGAGACTCAGTGAAATTGAAATCGCCGTGAAGATGCGGTGTACCCGCGGCTAGACGGAAAGACCCCGTGAACCTTTACTATAGCTTGACACTGAACATTGAATTTTGATGTGTAGGATAGGTGGGAGACTTAGAAGTAGTCACGCCAGTGATTATGGAGTCGACCTTGAAATACCACCCTTTAACGTTTGATGTTCTAACGAAGATTACGAAACGTGGTCTCGGACAGTGTCTGGTGGGTAGTTTGACTGGGGCGGTCTCCTCCCAAAGCGTAACGGAGGAGCACGAAGGTTTGCTAATCACGGTCGGACATCGTGAGGTTAGTGCAATGGTATAAGCAAGCTTAACTGCGAGACAGACAAGTCGAGCAGGTACGAAAGTAGGTCATAGTGATCCGGTGGTTCTGAATGGAAGGGCCATCGCTCAACGGATAAAAGGTACTCCGGGGATAACAGGCTGATACCGCCCAAGAGTTCATATCGACGGCGGTGTTTGGCACCTCGATGTCGGCTCATCACATCCTGGGGCTGAAGTAGGTCCCAAGGGTATGGCTGTTCGCCATTTAAAGTGGTACGCGAGCTGGGTTTAGAACGTCGTGAGACAGTTCGGTCCCTATCTGCCGTGGGCGTTGGAGAATTGATTGGGGCTGCTCCTAGTACGAGAGGACCGGAGTGGACGCACCACTGGTGTTCCGGTTGTGTCGCCAGACGCATTGCCGGGTAGCTAAGTGCGGAAGAGATAAGTGCTGAAAGCATCTAAGCACGAAACTTGCCAAGAGATGAGTTCTCCCTGTCTTTAAGACAGTAAGGGTTGTTTAAGACGAAGACGTAGATAGGTCTGGTGTGTAAGTGATGTGAGTCATTGAGCTAACAGATACTAATTGCCCGAGAGGCTTAACTATACAACGCTCAAGTGTTTTTGGAAAACAGAGTGAGAGAAGAGAAATTAACTAAACTAACTATTCAGCTTGTTGCCGATAAGAACAAGAGAAACGAAAAACGAAAAAAAGTGAAGTAGTAAAAGATAAAAAACAAACAGAGCAAGTTATCAATGAATTATCCCGGCGGCGATAGTGCGGTGGAACCACCTGAGACCATACCGAACTCAGAAGTGAAACGCTGTAATGCCGATGGTAGTGTGGGGCTTCCCCATGTGAGAGTAGGGCACCGCCGGGTTACTAAATAAAAATCTAAATTACATAAAAACAGAAGAACCCCAGTTGAAGGACTGGGGTTTTTGTTTTTTTGGAAGTTTATACTTTAGCAAAATAAGTATAGATAAAGTTTGTATTTATTAGTGAGAAAATCCCCCACCAATGATACAATCCACCAAATTTTTTCAAAAGGATAACCTTAAATGGCTCGTAAGAAAAAAACGCGCAAAATTAGTGATATTATGCCAATCCGCAAAGCGGATAAAAAACCGGAAATGCCGAAATCGCGTTCGGGTAAAAAACTCACACGTTATGAATTAGATGCGAAAGCTCGTGAAGATAAGAAAAAACGTAAGCATAAAGGTTTAGCTTCAGGATCTCGTCATAGTGTGGTTGAAGAAAAAGCGAATAAACTTCAAAATGAAATTAAAGATCCAAAAATTGGTAGTAAGAAAAAGATACCGTTGGTTGTTGAATTTATTAATAAGCCTGAAAAAGGTCAATTAATTCCTGTAATAAAACAGGCGAAAAAACAAGATCCAATGAAAGAACTTGAAAATCTGGAAAATAATGAAATTCTTAATGAATTATTGGATGCTTTAGATACAGGTAAAGCTATTAGTAAAGCAGATCAACAATTTGTAGATGAATGCTTAGATAGAATTTCTGAATTAATGGAAGAACTTGGCATTAAAGACGAAGATGAAAGCGAAGATGATTTATACCGCACTTTCGAGCGTATCGATATTAATCAATTTAGGTAATCTATGATTTGGATATTTTTTGTCATTGCACTTTTCTTGGTAACTGGATTGACTCTATATGCAATCCGTTTATTAAAGCAGTTAAAAGTTCAAAAGGAATTGATTGCTAAAGCTAAGAATAATCGGGTTATACGATTAAAAGAGAGTATTGATATTATTGCTCGTGCAATGCAGTCTGGAGAATGTAATCTTTCTGAAGGCGTAATTCGTCTTACAATGCTATTAATGCCTTTTGGTAAGAATTTATCTACTTATCCTGCGATGGCCAACTTATATGAAGTTGTGCGTGATATGCCTACACATGATGATCGTAAATTGCTTGAAAAAAGAGAAAGAATGCGTCTGGATTTAGAGCGAGAAAGTGCAGAAGTACAGTTTGAAAAAGATATTAAACAAGAATTGTATATTTTATTAGAAGATATTAAATCTATTCGGATAATTTAAATATTGTAATTTAAAAAATGCGCTAACTTTTCTTAGCGCACTTTTTATGATTATTTTTAACGATTTTGTTCAAAAAATAACACGGTTGCGGCAACACGAGAATGTACATTTAATTTGCGTAATAAATTACGGATATGTACTTTTACGGTTTCTTCTGAAATAAACAGTTGTGCTGCAATTTGTTTGTTTGATAAGCCAGTTGCAATTTGACGAAGTACGCCCATTTCGCGATCTGTTAAGCTGTCTAACGGATTATCTTCGTGAGTACGTTCTAATAATAAATTTTTAATAGAATCACTCAGAATGACTTCGCCTTGTGCTATACGCTTGATTTGCTCTAGCAATGTATCTGGTTCCGTATCTTTTAACAAATAACCATCTGCACCAGCATCAATTAAAGTGTAAATATCATTTTTTGCATCAGACACTGTTAAAATTAAGATTCGTGCATCAATGCCTTCTGCGCGTAATCCTTTAAGTGTATCTAACCCAGAAAGTCCTTTCATGTTGAGATCTAAAATGATCACATCTGGTGATGTTTGTAATGCCACAGAAATCCCTTCTGTGCCGCTGCTTACGTCAGCCACCACTTCAAAGTTATCGTCTAATTCTACAAGTTGTTTAATGCCACGACGCATTAACGGATGGTCGTCAATCAATAAAACTTTTAGTTTATCTTGCATAATTTCTCCTTTAGTGGTTAGAAGTCCACTTTAAAAAGCATGACATTTTATAAAGAATTCAATTCTATGCCAATCTAGAATAGAAAAAAATTTGATTTATCTCACAAACTTACTATTTGAGGTAGGTTTATTGATGGATAAAAATAGAAAAAGTGCGGTAGAAAAATAGATAATTTTTTACCGCTCTTTTTTAAGATAAGAAATATTAAATGGTCGATTCTAATGCCCAAAGTTCCTGTAAGGTTTCTCGGCGACGAATTAGATAGGATTGATCGCCATCTACTAAAACTTCTGCAGTGCGGGGTCTTGAGTTATAGTTTGATGACATACTTGCTCCATAGGCACCAGCAGAACATTGAGCAATATAATCCCCTTCGGCAATTGAAAGCTCACGTTGTTTTCCTAAGAAATCTGATGTTTCACAAACAGGTCCTACAACATCATAAATGGCTTTTTCTCTTGCTAAAGTGCGGTCAATTTCTATGATGTTCATATAGGCTTCATACAATGCTGGGCGAATCATATCATTCATTCCTGTATCGGTAATGGCAAAATTACGGCTTTCATTGCTTTTTAAGTATTGTACTTTTGCTACTAGAATCCCTGCATTTGCAGAAATTGCTCTACCTGGTTCAAGAATAATTTCAAGTTCAGGATAATTTTTTAGTTTTTCTAATAACGCATTTGCGTAATCGCTTGGATGCGGTGGCGTTTCATCGGTATAAGTTACGCCTAAACCACCGCCCAGATCGAGATGTTTTAATTTAATGCCATCCTCTTTTAATTGTTCCATTAGGATAATTAAGCGATCTGTGGCATCTAAAAATGGTTGTAATTCAGTGAGCTGTGAGCCTATGTGGCAATCCATCCCTGTTATTTTTATGTTTGGCAGCGTTGAGGCTAATTTATACACTTCTCGGGCTTCATCTACACTTACGCCAAATTTATTTTCTTTTAATCCTGTTGAAATATAAGGGTGTGTATGTGCATCAACATCTGGATTTACACGTAAAGAAATAGGGGCAATTTTACCCATTTCTCCCGCGATTTGGTTAATGTGCTTGAGTTCAGAAACTGATTCCACATTAAAGCAACGGATTCCAACTTCTAATGCGCGCATAATTTCTTCTCGGGATTTAGCAACGCCAGAAAAGACCACTTTTGATGCATCGCCACCCGCTGCTAGTACACGCTCAAGTTCGCCTTGCGAGACAATATCGAAGCCTGAACCAAGTTTTGCCATAATATTTAACACGCCAATATTTGAGCAAGATTTCACGGCAAAACAAATTAAGTGAGAGTGCTTACCGAAAGCAGAGTCAAAAGCATGCCAATGGCGTTCAAGTGTTGCACGAGAATATACATAGAGGGGCGTACCGAATTGTTCAGCAAGTTGTTGAACTGGAATATCTTCGGCATAAAGTTTGTTGTGTTTATATTGGAAAAAATTCATGTTGTGTGCCTGTTTTAGTTATTTTTGGAATTATCATTGGATAATAGATTATTGAGTTTGTTGAGCTTGATCTTTTTCAGGAAAATATAAAGAACCTTTTACGCCACATCCTGTAGCGAATATGCAAACTGAACTAAGTACTAAAATTAATAGTAATTTTTTCATTTTTTCTTTCTCACTTATCGGTAAATCCGCCTTTCACAAGCTTGAGAAAGGCTTTATAATTTGTCGCATTCTATCAGATTTAAACAGGAAAATTTTATGAATATTGCAGAATTTCACCAAAATATAGAACAAATTTGGCAAAAAATTGAAGAAGAATTGGAAAATCAAGGCGCAGATGTAGATTGCGAAACGCAAGGTTCTGTATTTACAATCACTTTTGATAATCACACTAAAATAGTGATTAACAAACAAGAGCCACTGCTTGAGCTTTGGATTGCAAGTAAATTAGGCGGTTTCCATTTTGCGTTTAAAAATGGCGACTGGGTGTCTAATGATGGAAAACGTTTTTGGGATTGTTTCGTTGAGGCCTGTGCTGCACATGGCGAGAACGTGCAGTTCTAAAATGCAGGATTCTCCTTTACCATCAAAAACAATAGAAAAACCGACCGCACTTTCTGTTTTGAAATCGGTTTTTGGTTATCAATCTTTTCGTAAAGGGCAGGAAGAAGTCATCAATGCCGCTTTAAACGGACAAGATGCTTTGGTGGTAATGGCAACCGGGAATGGCAAATCGCTTTGTTACCAAATTCCCGCCCTTTGTTTTGAGGGTTTAACGTTAGTGATTTCTCCGCTGATTTCCTTGATGAAAGATCAAGTGGATCAGCTGCAAGCTAATGGCATTGAGGCAGATTTTCTTAATTCTAGTCAGACTTTAGAACAGCAGCAACAAGTACAAAATAAGCTTATTTCTGGACAACTTAAACTGCTTTATGTGTCGCCAGAAAAAGTGATGACGAACAGTTTCTTTCAACTTATTTCTTATAGTAAAGTCAGCTTTATTGCAATTGATGAAGCACACTGTATTTCTCAATGGGGGCATGATTTTCGTCCTGAATATACCCAGCTTGGTGGTTTAAAAGCGAGTTTCCCTGATGCTCCGATTATGGCACTTACTGCAACGGCAGATTACGCAACTCGACAAGATATTTTGAGTCATCTTAATCTGGAAAATCCGCATAAATATATTGGTAGTTTTGATCGACCAAACATTCGTTATACCTTGGAAGAAAAATATAAACCAATGGAGCAATTGACACGTTTTGTGTTGGCTCAAAAGGGCAAGAGTGGGATTATTTATTGCAACAGTCGAAACAAGGTTGAACGAATTGCGGAAAGTTTATGCAATAAAGGTGTCTCTGCCGCAGCTTATCACGCGGGAATGGAAACGGCACGGCGTGATCGTGTGCAACAGGATTTTCAGCGTGATAATGTGCAAGTAGTAGTCGCAACCATTGCTTTTGGAATGGGGATTAATAAATCCAATGTGCGATTTGTTGCTCATTTTGATTTGCCTCGTAGCATTGAATCTTATTATCAAGAAACAGGTCGGGCAGGACGTGATGATTTGCCTGCTGAGGCGGTTTTGTTTTATGAACCAGCGGATTACGCTTGGTTACAAAAAATTCTTTTAGAAAAACCAGAAACGCCACAGCGTCAGATTGAGCAGCATAAATTAGAAGCTATTGGCGAATTTGCAGAAAGCCAGACTTGTCGCCGTTTAGTTCTTCTCAATTATTTTGGCGAGCATCGACAAACAGTATGTAATAACTGTGATATATGCCTTGACCCTCCTAAAAAATATGATGGACTAGTCGATGCGCAAAAAGTAATGTCTGCTATTTATCGAGTGGGGCAATGTTTCGGTGCTCATTATGTGATAGCGGTGTTGCGTGGAATGCAAAATCAGAAAATTATTGAACGCCAACACGATAAACTTTCAGTGTATGGTATCGGAAAAGATAAAAGCAAAGAGCATTGGCAGTCTGTCATTCGTCAGCTTATTCATTTGGGTTTTGTGCAACAGGTCATCAGTGAACTAAATCCAACGTTGCAGCTTACCGAAAGTGCGAAAGTGATTTTGAAAGGCGAAGAAGAGTTAGAATTGGCAATGCCTCGTATTTCTTCAATCAGTAAAATTGTCCATAATCCACAACGTCAAGGTGTTGCAAATTATGATAAGGATTTATTTGCACGCCTGCGTTTCTTACGCAAACAAATTGCCGATAAAGAAAATATTCCGCCATACATTGTCTTTAATGATGCGACGTTGCAAGAAATGGCACAATATATGCCAACGAACAATATTGAAATGTTGCAAATTAATGGCGTGGGTTCAATTAAATTAGAACGCTTTGGGCAGCCTTTTATTAAACTTATTCAAGAACATAAGGCAATTTTGTCGAAGGGGTAGAATAATAGTGGCAAATTGTATTTGTTTATTTTATTAAGTTAAATTTATTTATCCGAGAAAAAGATAATAAACCAGATAACAACTTAAAATGACCACTTAAAAGCAAAAAGCGAGCAAACCTTTCTATCTCTATTTCAACAGATCCTCACTCTTTTTGTAAATCCACTTACTGTGTGGCTTGTCGATATATTGGAAGTATTCGTTGGTAAATGTGCCTTGAGCGCACGTGACTTTATCCCGACGAGTATTTATCATTTTAGGGTTAATTACTGTATTTAATGTTTCAGGGCCTGTCATTGCAAAAACGCCTCCGTCTATACGGCGGTTTTCGATATTCTCTACAATTAAATCTAGTGTGGCTTTCATAATTGGGTGTCCCGCTTCGCACGCAAGGAAGAAGTTGGTATATTTATCGTGGCGTTTGATCAGCACTTCTGAATCTTGCTCGGTAATAATTTGTGAGAGTGGGAAAACCAAATGTCCGTCGATGTCAATGTAAATTCCACCTTCACGCCAGAGAATAAATACACGCCAGAAATCCGCTTGCGCAGCACCGTCAGTAAGTTGGTTGTAAGCGTTAAAAACGTGTGGCTCTGCGTAGGCTTTAATGTATTCCTCACGCTCTTCTGTGCTGACATAGCGGTAATCGTAGCTCAAAGACATTAAGCGGTTAAACAAATAGTTGCAATACATTGGCAGAGTTACTTTATTTGAATAATTGGTTTGCCAAATGGTACGGTTGATTTTATCTTGGCGATTTGTACTTAACTTTGCAGAGCTGAATTCGGGGATAGTAAAACGTTTTTTGGGAAAAAGGGCGTGAAATGGATAACTCAGGATTTTTACAATGTTTCCCAGTAAACGGAAAAGACCGTTGCATAGGACAATAAAATTTTTATATTTGACTGACTGACTGACTGACTGACTGACTGACTGACTGACTGACACATTATTACCTCTGAATTTACTATCTAGTTAGAAGAAATAAAAAGTATTTCCTAAAGAAAATAGATATAATTTGTTCACACTTTCCAAATCGTATTAAATCATATCACTTTACCAAAATCTATATAGATCCTAACTTAAATTATTCAAGAACATAAGGCAATTTTGGCGAAGGGGTAAAATAATGACTAAGTGTTAAAAGTGCGGTTAAAAATGACCGCACTTTTTGTTATACTTGCGCCAATTTTTTCAGTTCTTAGAATCTAAGGTTAAACAATGCGTACAAGTCAATATTTATTCTCCACCCTTAAAGAAACGCCAAATGATGCTCAGGTCGTGAGCCACCAATTAATGTTGCGTGCAGGTATGATTCGCCCAATGGCATCAGGTTTATATAACTGGTTGCCGACGGGTATTCGCGTATTGAAAAAAGTGGAAAAGATTATTCGCGAAGAAATGAACAAAGGCGGGGCAATTGAAGTGTTAATGCCTGTGGTGCAACCTGCGGAATTATGGGAAGAGTCTGGTCGTTGGGATCAATATGGCCCAGAGCTTCTTCGTTTTGAAGATCGTGGAAACCGTAACTTTGTACTTGGGCCAACTCACGAAGAAGTGATTACAGATTTAATACGCCGTGAAGTTTCTTCATACAAACAACTTCCACTTAATTTATACCAAATTCAAACAAAATTCCGTGATGAAGTACGCCCTCGTTTTGGTGTAATGCGTTCGCGTGAATTTATTATGAAAGATGCGTACTCTTTCCATACTACCCAAGAAAGTTTGCAAGCAACCTATGATGTGATGTATCAAGTGTACAGTAACATTTTTAACCGTTTAGGCTTAGATTTCCGTGCGGTACAAGCGGATACTGGGTCTATTGGTGGTTCAGCTTCTCACGAATTCCAAGTGTTAGCTTCAAGCGGGGAAGATGATGTTGTGTTCTCAACAGAATCGGATTTTGCGGCAAATATCGAATTGGCAGAAGCAATTGCTGTAGGCGAACGCCAAGCACCAACGGCGGAAATGACATTGGTGGATACACCAAATGCGAAAACCATTGCGGAGTTAGTAGAACAATTCAATCTGCCGATTGAAAAAACCGTGAAAACCTTAATTGTGAAAGGTGCTGACGAAAATCAACCGCTTGTTGCCTTGATTATTCGCGGCGACCACGAATTAAACGAGATCAAAGCACAAAAACATCCGTTAGTGGCAGATCCCCTTGAGTTTGCGGACGAAACTGAAATTAAAGCAAAAATTGGTGCGAGCGTGGGATCATTAGGCGCGGTAAATCTTAATATTCCTGCAATTATTGACCGCACTGTGGCGTTAATGTCTGATTTTAGTTGTGGCGCGAATATCGATGGAAAACATTATTTCAATGTGAATTGGGAACGCGATGTAGCAATGCCAGAAGTATTTGATTTACGTAATGTAGTGGAAGGTGACCCAAGTCCGGATGGTAAAGGCACTCTTCAAATCAAACGTGGTATTGAAGTAGGACATATTTTCCAACTGGGTAAAAAATACTCTGAAGCAATGAAAGCGACCGTGCAAGGCGAAGATGGTAAACCTCTTGTGATGACAATGGGTTGCTACGGTATCGGCGTAACTCGCGTGGTGGCTTCAGCGATTGAACAGCATCATGACGATCGCGGTATTATTTGGCCTTCAGATGAAATTGCTCCATTCACTGTGGCGATTGTACCAATGAATATGTACAAATCTGAAACCGTGCAAAAATATGCTGAAGAACTTTACCGCACTTTACAATCACAAGGCATAGATGTGATTTTTGATGATCGTAAAGAACGCCCAGGCGTAATGTTTGCCGATATGGAACTTATCGGCGTACCGCATATGGTGGTAATTGGCGAGAAAAACCTAGACAATGGCGAAATTGAATATAAGAACCGTCGTTCTGGTGAAAAAGAAATGATTAGTAAAGATAAACTGCTCAGTGTTTTAAACGAAAAGTTAGGTAATCTCTAATAAGCATTTTATTTTGTATATTGTGATAAAAGAGCGGCTAAAAATAGCCGCTCTTTTTGTTGATCTAACATTTATATTGAACAATGTTTAATCCAAACTAAATGCTCGAATATAAGGTAGTTTTCCTTTTTCTAGCATTTCTTGAATACCGCTTTGATGGTCATTGCTGCCTAAACCTCTTAATTCTAAGGTTACGCCAATACTATTATCATAAACAATTTCATTGCTTGTTTGGTTTTGGTGGCTTGTGACATTGCGTTTTACACCAACACCTGTAGCCCAACAGCAACTGTTATATTGAACGCCTAGATATTGTTCTACAGGTTTGTTTAAAGCCAAATCTTGATAATAGCGTCCTACTACAGCCCAATTATTCGCAATTTCCCATCCTACAACCAATCCCACTTGTTGGATATCTTGTTGATAGGCATTAGCTGATTTACCCAAGTTTTGGTCAATATATTCTTGGTTCGCATATCGATAATTTAACTGAATTAAATTATTTTTTTCAGGATTATATTCCAATGATGTATTCGCTAATGATGTTGAATTGGTATGGGTATCAAATTGATAGCTGCCACGCCAATGCCATTTATTACTTATTTTCCAATTAGATTCTAATGCCCAAGCTGATGATGAAGTAGGGGTTTTATTTGCTGGATTTTCATCAATACGAGAATTACTTAAGTAATAAATTTGACCTGCAGATAAATTAAAGCGTTCTTCGCCACCAATATCATAAAAACGAGTTGTGCCACCCAAGGTAACTTGATTAGCCGATGAAATTCGGTCTAAACCACTATAACGGCGATCGCGGAATAGCGAATAGTAATCTTGCTGTACTAATGCTGAATCGTAACCAAATCCTAAATATTCATTATTAAGTGTTGAACCAATATTGCTTTGATTTCGGTAAGGACGATATAAATACTGTACGTGCGGTTCAAAGGTTTGTGTATAGTCTTTTAAGAATGTTGTATCGCGTGCTAATACGCTTTGTAAATCAACTTTAAATTGTGGAATAACTCGATTTACCGTTTTTTGCACGTCTTCTGCATTTTTTCCTGAACCTTTTTTCTGCTCGTAGCGAGTAGCATAAAGTTTAGTTTCAATATTCAAACTGCCGTATTTATTTGACATTAAAGAATTTAGGCTAGGCTCTACATGGAAACGCCATGCAGTTGGCATTAATTCACTGTCATTATCAAAACGAACAGCTTGTGAATGTAATTTGAAATTTAACCATCCATTAGCCAAATCATGTTTGTAATAATTGAAATCTAATTGTGGCATTGCACGATAAGGGCCGATGTTTACAATATCATCAAAAATTTGGAACTGACGTGCAGAAAGAGAAAAATTATAATTTGGTTGATAATAAGCTACGCGAGCATATTGGTTTGCGTAGCCGTCAGTACTTCGACCATAAACGGACTCAAAATCGCTGAAATAACGTTTATCGCTTACTCGGGTATAGTCAATATTTAAGCGCCAATTTTGTAAAAAGCTAGAATTGTGATTCCAATAGAACAAATGGCGTTTTCGATTATCACTAGAATATTCAGAGTAACGATCCTTACCTAGATATTCTCCTGCTACTTTACCTTCGCCAATAGGGGTTAAATAGCGAAATTCCCCATTTGCTTGCCAACCACGGCGAGACATATATTTCGGGGTAAAAGTAAGATCGTAATTAGGTGCGATATTCCAATAAATGGGTTGTGCATACCAAAGACCATCTCGGCTAGATGTTCCCACACTTGGAATCAATAAGCCAGAACGACGACGATCTCCAATGGGTAATTGTAAGTAAGGGGTATAAAAGACAGGAACACCATGTACTTTAAAGCGAGCATGCCACATTTCTGCATATTCTTCTTTCACGTATTGACGGATTTCTGATGCATCCACAGCCCAAGCATTGTCACCTTGCAAACATGAAGTAAAGGTGGCGTTTTTCATTACGCGATAATTATTACTTAATGTTATATCATCGGCCTTACCGCGACCTTGACGACCGACAAACTCATATTCTGAATTTGTTAAATTACCATCGTGACTATCTAAATTAAACTCTGCATCTTTACCCAACATATTGATCTGATTATCTTTATAATCAAACCCATTGCGGACATAAGCCATGCGTAAAGGCGTTGGCTGGTTTCCTGATTGTTTGACCTGCACAGATTGTGCTAACAAATGACGATTACCTTGTTTCAAATCCACATTACCTTGATAGGTCGCATCATTTGGCTGATTAATTTCTGCATTATCCGCTTCAATATATACAGGCAGAGAATTCACATCACCCGTCACGACTTCACCACTAAATTTTGGCACGCCCATTAAACATTGTTCATGCAAATCCGCCAAACTTTGTTGGCTATAAAGTGCGGTCAAAATAGCAAGTGAAATTAAAGTGTGTTTTTTATTCATCGTCTTGTTTTAATTTGTCAGAAAATTGGTCAGATTATACTGGAAAAAGCTCAAGGCTAGTAATATTTTTCAATAAACTGTTGATGGGATGTATCTAGAGTTTTCTATAATTTTGATCTGCACCCCAAAAGTTGGACTAAACAACCAACTGATTAAGGTGTAGATTTTTTATGACTAAATTCAACCAATCTTTCAAACAACGAGTGATCAATTTTTATCTTCAACATGGTAAAAATCGTTCTCTCACCAGACAGCATTTCCAACTTGCAGAACAAACATTAAATCGTTGTATTAAACAATTCAATCACAATGGAAACAATGGGTTAGAAGTCAGAGGCAAGAAACAAACGTATTCTCCTGAATTTAAACTCTCAGTTGTTCAAGCGGTTAAACAAGGAAAATGTTCTGCAGAATCTGCTTGTCTGCATTTCGGTATTGCCAATTTATGGATAATCAGTCAATGGTTGCAAGCCTTTGAAAGACAAGGTATAAACGGTTTAATGCCAAAACCTAAAGGTCGTCCTAGTATAAAACCACAATATCCCAAAATGCCACCTAAACCCAAAACTGAAGATTAAGGGAAAGGGGAAAAATAAGAGAAAAAAATACCGCACTTACCAAGGTGAAAGAGGTCGTATTGCTGATAGTTTATTAGCTCGTAACTTTACCGCAAGCCGACCAAACGAAAAGAGGGTAACAGACCTCACTGAGTTGAAATGTGCAGAAGGTAAGCTGTATTTGTCGCCTATTAAAGACTTATTTAACCATGAAATCATTGCCTATGATTTATCAAGAAGCCCGAATTTTGAGCAAATCACTCGAATGATGGCGCAAGCGGTAACAAGGCTTAATGGGGAAACGCCCATTTTACATTCAGACCAAGGATGGCAATATCAAATGAGAGGGTATCAAGCAATCCTCTTAAAATACGGTATTCAACAAAGTATGCCGAGAAAAGGAAATTGTTTAGATAATGCGGCGATGGAGAGTTTCTTTGGGCGATTAAAAACGGAATGCTTTTATGGTCGGGAATTTAACAGTAGAGAGGAAATAGTTGATGCCGTCAGGGATTATTTGGATTACTATAACCACCGACGAATTCAACTAAAATTAAAAGGACTGAGTCCGATACAATATCGAAAACAATCCTTTAAATGATAGTCTAACTTTTTGGCGTCAGATCAAAATTCACCGCACTTTTGTTGTTATTCTAATTAACTAAAAATTAATTTTTAGCTGCTGCTGCCGCTTTTACAATTACTGCAAATGCTGGGGCCTTTAATGATGCGCCACCCACTAATGCACCGTCGATGTCTGGCTGAGTAAATAATTCAGCGGCATTTGCATCATTTACAGAACCGCCGTATTGGATAATTACTTGGTCTGCCACGGCTTGAGATTTCGCAGCGATGTGACCGCGGATAAATGCATGAACTGCTTGTGCTTGTGCAGGAGTCGCAGATTTACCAGTACCGATCGCCCAGATTGGTTCGTATGCGATCACTGCACCATTGAATGCTTCTACGCCTAATGCGTTGATCACCGCATCAATTTGACGTGCACACACTTCTTCAGTTTTGCCAGCTTCATTTTCAGCTTCAGTTTCACCAATACATAATACTGGCACTAAGCCTGCTTCTTTAAGTGCAGCGAATTTTTTCGCCACAAATTCGTCGCTTTCCTTATGATAAGTGCGGCGTTCAGAGTGGCCAATAATGATATATTTTGCACCGAAATCTTTTAACATTTCGCTAGAAATATCACCAGTAAATGCACCTTTCACATTGATATCTACGTTTTGTGCACCTAATTGAACCACACTTTTACCGCCACAGCTGCAACCACAACCAGAAAGTGCTGTTTCAGCCGTACCTAAATACATAACGGGGGGAGCAATTGCTACATCACAACCTGTTACATCATGTAATTCTGCTTTTAATCCCTCGATTAATTCTTTGGTGAACGCTTTGGAACCGTTTAATTTCCAGTTACCCATAACTAAAGGACGACGTGCCATTTTTGTTTCTCCATAGTTGATAAAATTAACTCGCTTACTATACCAAAATTTCGCCACGATTCTTTGCAGAAGATCATAAAATTAAAAAAATTCTCATAGAAAGATGATTATCTTGTGCTAAAAAGCTACAATTACCTGTATGGAACCAATAAAAAATAACCAATTATGAAACTTTTCAAAGCTGAACAATGGAATATTGACGTGCTTCTTCCTCTTTTTGAAGCCTATCGCCAAGCCTATGGACAAGCAGAGAATCCAGAACGCACCTTGGCTTTTTTAACTAATCGCATGCGTTTTAATGAAAGCCTGTTTTTTATTGCGGTGGACGAAAATGAAAAGGCTATCGGCTTTGTGCAGCTTTTCCCTCGCCTTTCTTCTTTACAATTACAACGCTATTGGCAAATCACCGATATTTTTGTGTTAGAACATGCTCAACAAACGGAGATTTATGCGGCGTTGATTTCTAAAGCAAAAGACTTTGTGCATTTCACGCAATCCAATCGTTTAGTAGCAGAATTAGCGCAAAATCAATATTCAATGTTGGAATCGGAAGGGTTTAAATTGAACCCGAAAGAACGTTTATTTGAATTGAGTTTGTCATGCTAACAGCGTTAAATCGTTATTGGGATTATTTGCGGATTGAACGCCAAATGAGCCCTCACACAATCACTAATTATCAACATCAGCTTGATGCCTCCATCAAAATCTTAGCGCAACAAGATATTCACGCTTGGACACAAGTGACACCCAGCGTGGTGCGCTTTATTTTAGCGGAAAGCAAAAAACAAGGCTTAAAAGAAAAAAGCTTGGCTTTACGTTTATCCGCATTGCGGCGATTTC
Source organism: Haemophilus haemolyticus M19501 (assembly GCF_000222025.1). Lineage (GTDB taxonomy): Bacteria > Pseudomonadota > Gammaproteobacteria > Enterobacterales > Pasteurellaceae > Haemophilus > Haemophilus haemolyticus_G. The sequence continues at coordinate 15,170 of NZ_AFQO01000002.1, forward strand.
TCAGTTTTTTGGTGCAACAAGGCGAATTAAAAGTAAATCCCGCCACAGGCATTTCCGCACCTAAACAAGGCAAGCATTTACCGAAAAATATGGATGGCGAGCAAGTTCAACAGTTGCTTGCCAACGATAGCAAAGAGCCGATTGATATTCGTGATCGTGCGATTTTGGAATTAATGTATAGTTCGGGTTTACGTTTATCGGAATTACAAGGCTTAGATTTAAACAGCATTAATACCCGAGTGCGGGAAGTGCGTGTTATCGGGAAAGGTAACAAAGAGCGTGTAGTGCCGTTTGGGCGTTATGCTTCGCATGCCATTCAAGAATGGTTAAAAGTGCGGGCATTATTTAACCCAAAAGATGAGGCATTATTTGTTAGCCAGCTTGGAAATCGTATTTCTCATCGCGCCATTCAAAAACGTTTGGAAACTTGGGGTATTCGCCAAGGCTTAAATAGCCATCTTAATCCACATAAATTGCGTCATTCCTTTGCGACGCATATGTTGGAAGCCAGTTCTGATTTACGCGCTGTGCAAGAATTGCTTGGGCATAGCAACCTTTCCACCACACAAATTTATACTCACTTAAATTTTCAACATCTGGCGGAAGTGTACGATCAGGCTCATCCAAGAGCGAAACGTAAAAAGTAAAAATGCGGTGAAATTTCACCGCACTTTTGTAAGATGTTACCCCACCATTTTCTTTAACTGATACAAATACGCCAAGGCTTGTTTAGGGCTTAAATCATCGGGATCCAGTTTTTCGATTGCCTCTCTTAGTGCATCCGTTTCTTGTTCAAACAATAATTCACCTTGAGTGTGATTGGCTTCACGCAATGCTTGAATTTGCTGATCAGCTGAATGGTCTGATGTTTTTTCTAATTGTGTCAATTTCTGTTTTGCTAGTTTAATAACGGATTGTGGCACACCAGCCAAAGCTGCCACCGCCAAACCATAACTTTTACTTGCAGCACCATCTTGTACGGCGTGCATAAAGGCAATGGTGTTGTTATGCTCAAGAGCATCTAAATGAATATTGGCGATGCCTTCTAGCTGTTCCGGCAACACGGTTAATTCAAAATAATGGGTGGCAAATAATGTAAGCGAGCGGATTTTTTTGGCTAACCATTCTGCACAAGCCCAAGCTAAGGATAAGCCATCATAAGTGGATGTGCCGCGACCGATTTCATCAATAAGCACGAGACTTTGCGCAGTGGCTTGGTGAAGAATATTTGCCATTTCAGTCATTTCCACCATAAAGGTTGAACGCCCTGAGGCTAAATCATCAGACGCACCAATTCGAGTAAAAATACGATCAATCGGTCCAATTCGCGCGCTGTCTGCCGGCACAAAGCTGCCGATATACGCCAGCAATGTAATTAATGCGGTTTGGCGCATATAAGTACTTTTACCGCCCATATTTGGCCCGGTGATAACTAATAAATGACGATTATGATTGAGTTCCACTGGGTTGGCGATAAAAGGATCTTTCAACACTTGTTCCACAACAGGATGACGACCATTTTCAATTTTCACACTTACTTCATCACAGAATGTTGGCATCACGTAATTGAGGGTATCAGCGCGCTCGGCGAGATTGACCAATCCATCTAATTCAGAAAGTGCGAGGCTCGCCAGTTGCAATGAACCTAAGTGCGGTAATAATAAATCAAACAATTCATCGTAAAGTTGCTTTTCTAATGCTAACGCTGCGCCTTTTGATTTTAGTACTTTGTCTTCATATTCTTTGAGTTCAGGAATAATGTAACGCTCTGCATTTTTCAGGGTTTGGCGACGAACATAATGAATAGGCGCTTTATGCGCTTGCCCTTGGCTAATTTGAATGTAATAACCATGCACTGCATTAAAACCGATTTTTAAGGTGTCAATGCCCGTGCTTTCGCGCTCACGTTTTTCTAAGTTTTCCAAATATTGGGTTGCACCATCAGACAGCATACGCCATTCGTCCAACTCGGCGTGGTAACCTTCAGCAATCACGCCACCATCCCGAATTAAAAGCGGAGGTGTTTCAATCAATGCACGTTGCAATAAATCGCATTGCTCGCTGAAATCGGCAATTTGGCTGAAAAGAGCGGTTAAAAATGGCGGTGTTTTTTGTTGAACAATTGTGCGTAATTCTGGAATTTGTTCTAACGCCGTGCGCAAGCGAGTGAGATCGCGTGGACGCGCTGAACGTAGCGCCACACGCGCTAAAATACGCTCCATATCGCCGACTAATTGCAAATAAGGCTGAAGTTCATCAACCAAATCAAAATTCAGAATTTCCGCAATCGCTTGTTGGCGTTGTTTTAATTTTTCCACATCACGAATAGGCTGATGAATCCAACGTTTCAATAAGCGGCTACCCATTGGCGTGACGCATTTATCCAAGACAAACGATAGTGTATTTTCTGTGCCACCCGCAAGGTTTTGCGTCAATTCAAGATTTCTGCGAGTGGCGGCATCTAACTGAATGCAGTCTTGATTTTGAATCAAGCTAATGCTTTGAATATGGGGTAATGCAGTACGTTGGGTTTCTTTTGCATATTGCAATAAACAACCTGCTGCACTTAAGCCGAGCGGAGATTTTTCCACACCAAAGGCACGTAAATCTTTTGTGCCAAATTGATGATTTAATAACGTAATGGCTGTGCTAAGTTCAAATTCCCAAATCGGGCGACGGCGTAATCCCTTGCAATGTTCAATCGCAGCCATTTCGTTAAATTCTTCACAATACAGCAATTCCACAGGGGCAATACGTTGCAATTCCGCACGTAATGTTTCTTTATCCGCAGGTTCACAAAGCTGAAAACGGCCAGAGGTCATATCCAACGTTGCTAAGCCAAATTTTTCTTTTTCTTGATATACCGCAGCAATCAGATTGTCTTGGCGCTCTGGCAAAAGTGCTTCATCACTTACCGTACCGGGTGTAACTATTCGCACAATTTGGCGCTCCACTGGCCCTTTACTTGTGGCTGGATCACCAATTTGTTCGCAAATCGCCACAGATTCACCCAACTGAACCAATTTTGCTAAATAACCTTCCACCGCATGATAAGGCACCCCAGCCATTGGAATTGGTTGCCCTGCAGATTGACCTCGTTTCGTCAAAGAAATATCCAACAATGCCGCCGCTTTTTTCGCATCGTCATAAAACAACTCGTAAAAATCCCCCATGCGATAAAACAACAAAATATCTGGATTCTCTGCTTTGAGTTTTAGATATTGTTGCATCATTGGAGTATGTTGTTGGAAATTTTCTTCGGAAATCATCTAATTACCTGCTTTTGAAACTGAATAAAGATAGGTTTTGTTGCGGTTATTTTAGGTGCCGAAAGGGGAAAAAGCTAGATAAAAAAGAGCGGTGAAAATTTGTTGAGATTTTTCACCGCTCTTTGTTAGAAGAAGATTAACGTCTTGGGAGGTAACGTACTGGATCCACTGATTTACCTTTATAGCGAATTTCAAAGTGGAGTTTTACGGTATTTGTACCAGAGCTACCCATTTTTGCGATTTCTTGACCAGCTTTGACTTCTTGTTGATCGGTTACAAGAATTTTGTCGTTATGCGCATAAGCACTTAAGAAATCATCATTATGTTTGATGATGATTAAATTACCGTAACCACGTAAAGCATTGCCAGCATACACTACGCGACCTGATGCAGCTGCTTTTACCGCTTGTCCACGAGAGCCACTAATATCAATCCCTTTATTTCCACCATCAGTATTGGAGAAACCTTGAATGATATTACCTGAAGTCGGCCATTGCCATGCAATATTCGATGCGATTGGCGCAACAACATTGGCATTAATCGGTGTGCTATTGGTGTTCTCTACTGGTGTAGTTGGTACTGATGGTGTTGTCGCTGGGGTAACAGGAGTTGTCGCAACTGGTACCATTGCTGGTGCGCTATTTGCTACACCTGCGCCAGATTTAATTGGTCCAATGATTGTGCCATCAGATCCCATTTGCGTACCATTTGCACCTGGCGTATAGGTGACTGCTGGTTCTGCAGGTGCAGCCACAGTAGTTGTTGTCGTTGCTACCGCAGGTTGTTTTACTGGAACCGTTGTTGTCACTGTTTTTGTGCCACAATTAGAGATTTTTAAAGTTTGACCTAGGCTCAAGCTATAAGGCTCGGTCATGTTATTCAATGCGGCTAACTCTTTTACATCAATCCCCGCCAAGTAAGCGATTAAGAACATCGTATCGCCTTTGTTCACTTTATAGGTATTGCCTTTGTAAGATCCTTTTTCAATTTGGCTATAATCTGGTGCATTAGTATTTGGATTGCGTGGAACATTAATATGTTGCGAACCTACACAATCAGAAACAGTTTTAGTGATGGTTTTTGTTTGTACAGCTGGCGCAGGAGTAGCTGATTTTTGAGTAGGCTGAAATGCTGGCTGCGCAGGTTTGAATGCCGGTTGAGCAGGCGCTGCTGGCATGGCAGGCTGTTGATAGGTTGGTTGGAAATTTGGCTGTGGCGTTTGCACGCCTGTTGGTACACCGCCCATCGCTGGTACCGTGTTTTTTTGAATTTCAGGCTGCCAAGAACCGCCCGTGCTCTCGCCATTTACAGGTTGCATAATACCAGGTGAAAGGGTGTTATCTGCATTGGTAATTGGCGCAGGAGAATTAGAGGTACAAGCTGATAATACAACAATACTTAAAGGGAGTAAGAGAAACGATTTTTTCATAGTAATTCCTTATTGTTCCGTTATTATTTCACTTGCGCTGGCATCGTATTTTTTTGAATTTCTGGCATAAAGCTACCGCCAGCAACAGCGCCAGTGCCTTCTACTGGTTGCATGATGCCGTTTGGCAACGCATCTGGATCTTTGACTGGTTCTGAAGCACATCCAACTAATACGAATCCAACCATTAAAATAAGACCTAATTTATTCATTTTTTATCCTAGTTTTTCAATATAAAGTAAGCTATGACAGCCAGTGCCACCACTGACCAACCAATAATTTCAATAGATTTTCGCAATTTTGCTGCGAATTTTTCACCGCCCCATGCGGCTAATTTTGCCACTAGCAAGAAGCGCGCTAAGCGTGAAACAAATGCGGTGATAACAAAAGGGAAAAACGCCATTTGCATTACGCCAGAGCAGAGTGTGAACACCTTGTAGGGAATTGGGCTAAAACCCGCTACAAACACAACTAATACGCCCCATTGCTCAAACCAATTTATGGCTTTTGCCCAATGCGCACCATATCCCCATTGTTGCACAATGTTTTCTACCCAATCCGTTGCATAATAACCAATTGCGTAACCAATCACCCCACCGATGACAGACGCAATTGCCGTATAAAATGCAAATTTCACTGCACTTTTTGGCTTTGACATAGACATTGGGATCAACATCACATCAGGTGGAATAGGAAAAAATATCGCCTCGATAAAACTAACAAAAGAGAGCCAGAAAGTCGCAAAACGGTGCGTTGACCATTGCATAGTTTTATCGTACATCGTGCCGAAAATTTTCATATCTCTTCTTTATTTGGTAAAACGCGCCATTATTCCTGCTCTAACCAATCTTGTAAAGTCGAAAGTGAATGATGAGCAGTAAGATCTACCTGAATTGGCGTGATAGACACATAACCATTTTTCACCGCATGGAAATCTGTTCCCTCGCTTTCATCCTCAGGTAATGCTGAAGGGCCAATCCAATAAATGGTTTCATCACGAGGATCCCTTTGTTTAATAACTTCTGCAGACGACGCACGGTAACCCAAGCGACACACCTTGTAACCCTTTAATTCTTCAAAAGGCAAATCCGGCACATTAATATTAATAATTTCACGAGGATTTAATAATTGATGACGTAATTTTGGAATGAGATCACACACCACTCGCGCTGCAGTTTCATAATGTTGACGACCATCTAACGAAACCGCAATAGCAGGCAAGCCTAAATGACGTCCTTCAAGGGCTGCGGCTAATGTGCCTGAATAAATCGTATCATCGCCCATATTACAACCCGCATTAATGCCTGATACCACTAAATCTACTTGGCCAGATAAAAATCCGTTTAACGCTAAATGTACACAATCTGCAGGTGTGCCATTTACACAATAATCGCCATTATCTAAATGGCGTGGGCGCAATGGCTCCACTAATGTGAGCGAGCTTGATGCCGCACTTCGATTACGATCAGGTGCAACAACAATAACTTCTGCAATTTTTCTTAATTCTGTTGCTAAAACTTGAATGCCTTCCGCGTGAAAACCATCATCATTACTGACTAAAATTCGCATTATATTTCCTTATTCTTCTGTATAATTTACTAACTCACGAACTAATGCCGTGGCATAACTGCCTGCTGGCAAATAAAATTTTAAACGCAAGCCTTCTGGCTCAAATGCCCAAGAAAACCCTTTTGCTTTCATCAATAATGGGCGACGCGCAGCCTTCATTCTTTCTTGTTTCATTAAAGGATCGAAAACTGAATGTTGATTTACGATTTCATTTTCAATCTCACTCGCCACCAAAATATCTTCGCCAATTAAAGGGGCGGTGAGTAAAATATCTTGATTTTCTAACCGCACTTGAAAGGCAGTTAAGTCTTCTTTTTCATCCGCTTTGAACCAACTATGCGAACCTGCTAATTGCACAATATCATTTGGTAAAACTTGATTTGTTGCGCCCTTTGCAATACGCGCAGCCACAACCAGATTAAAAATTTCACTGCGTGCGGCGGAAAGATAAAAACTGCGTTTTTTGCGATCTTTTACCTTGATTTCCCCTTGAGCCCAACGCAAGGCTTGCGTGAGGTTATGACCATCCCGACCAAAACGTTGTTCCGTAAAATAATTTGGGAAACCAAAATTTGCTACAAAATCCAACCGCGCTTTAAGCTCATCAGATTCTTCTGCACCGCGTAATAAAATATCGAAATAATTTCCCTCAAGGCTACCCGTGCGAATTTTTCGGTTATGTCGAGTAACCGTTAAAATCTCTACGCCATCTAATTCAAATTGACTGAAATCGGGCGTTTCCATTCCTGGCATTTGTAAACAAAACCATTGTTCTGTCACCGCTCGACGATCTTTTAACCCCGCATATCCCATATTACGTTCAGAAACACCGGCAAATTTAGCTAATTTTTCGCCAACAAATAAGGTGTTGCAATCTGTTTTGCGTACATACAAGGCAACAAACTCACCTTCGCCTGATATTTCATAGCCTAAATGCTCTTTTACAATAAAATCCGCACATTCAGCCTTTAAAAGTGCGGTGGTTTTTGGCGGTGTTTTTAATGCCAAATAAGGGAGTTGTTCGAGCATGATTAAGGGGTCTTTTTTATAGAAAATAATTGCACGAAATTTTATGCGACTTTTGGTGATTTATCCACTAAAATAACCGCACTTTTGTTCTTGTTGAAGGATTTTATTATGTCAAAATTGGCTGAGTTACAAGCAGAAACCCGTGAAATTATCACTGATTTACTTAACGATGGTAGTGACCCGGATGCGCTTTACATTATTGAGCATCACATTGCTCATCACGATTTTGATTTGTTAGAAAAAATCGCGGTAGATGCGTTTAAAGCCGGTTATGAAGTTTCCGAAGCAGAAGAATTTGAAGATGATGATGGTAAACCAATTTTCTGCTTTGACATTATCAGTGAAGTAGAATTAAAAGCGGAAATTATTGATGCGCAACAAAAAGAAATCCTTCCGTTATTAGAAAAACATAAAGGCATTTATGATGGTTGGGGCACCTATTTTGAAGATCCGAATGCCGATGACGATGAATACGGTGATGATGGGGAATTTTTTGATGATGAGGATGAAGAAGAACCTCGTGTACATTAATCCGTAAAGCCTTGCGTGCGGAATAATTTTCGTTACAATGATACGGCTTTTTTAACCGATTTTTTTATAAGGAAAACATAATGAAAGTAGCAAAAAATGTAGTGGTGAGCATTGCTTACCAAGTTCGCACACAAGATGGCGTATTGGTAGATGAAGCGCCAGCGAATCAACCACTAGAATATTTACAAGGCCACAATAATTTAGTGATCGGTCTTGAAAAAGCGCTTGAAGGCAAAGAAGTAGGCGACAAATTTGAAGTGCGTGTACAACCAGAAGAAGGTTACGGCGCATACAGCGAAAATATGGTTCAACGTGTACCAAAAGATGTATTCCAAGGTGTTGATGAACTTGAAGTTGGCATGCGTTTCTTAGCGGATACAGACATTGGTCCAGTTCCAGTGGTGATTACTGAAATCGATGGCGACGAAGTTGTGGTTGATGGAAATCACATGTTAGCGGGTCAAGAATTACACTTCACCGTTGAAGTTGTCGCAACCCGTGAAGCAACATTAGAAGAAATTGCACACGGCCACGTTCACGGTGCGCATAGCCACCACCACGATGATGACGAAGAAGGTCACGGTTGTGGCTGTGGTGGTCATCACCACCATCACGACTATGATCACGAGCACAGCGGATGCTGCGGCGGTGGTCACGGGCACGGACATGGTCATGGCAGCTGTGGCTGCGGCGGTCATTAATTAAAAACAGCCGAAAACATTACCGCACTTTAGCAATGAAGTGCGGTATTTTTTTATGAAAAAACCGACAAAATGCGCTGAAAATATTGGATCCTAACGAACTTCTCGGTAGACTATGGCGTAATTTACTTAAAAAATTTTAGCCCCTTAAAATGAAGAAAAAATCGCTAAAACTCACCGCACTTTTTTTAGCATTAAGTTGCTTTCCCGCATTTGCTGAACAAACCGTTGATATTGAAGTTCAAGGCATCCGTGGTTTTCGTGCTGTTCGTAATACGGATCTCAATGTTCATCTGATTAACAAAGAAGAAATGGATGGGTCTGAACGCTATCAACATTTAGTCACTCAAGCTGTGGATCGTGGTTTGCGTGTGTTTGGTTATTATGAATCTTCCGTGCGTTTTGAACGAAAACAGCGTCAAGGCAAACGCGATTTGTTGATTGCTCATGTTACACCTGGCGAGCCAACAAAAATTGCGGGCACTGATGTGCAAATTGAAGGGGAAGCCGCGCAAGATGAAAATTTTGATGCGTTACGTAAAAATTTGCCGAAAGAAGGCATTTTGGTTGAACACCAAACTTACGATGATTACAAAACAGCGATCTCACGTTTAGCATTAAATCGTGGATATTTTGATGGGGAATTTAAAATTTCACGTTTAGAAATCAGCCCTGAGACCCACCAAGCATGGTGGCGAATGTTATTTGATAGCGGCGTTCGTTATCATTATGGCAATATTACTTTTAGCCATTCACAAATTCGGGATGATTACTTAAATAATATTCTTAACATCAAATCTGGCGATCCGTATTTAATGAATAACTTATCGGATTTAACCAGCGATTTTTCATCTTCAAATTGGTTTAGCTCAGTATTAGTTCAACCTAATGTTAATCATAAAAGCAAAACTGTAGATGTGGAGATTATTCTTTATCCACGTAAAAAAAATGCGATGGAACTAGGGGTGGGCTTTGCAACTGATGGTGGCCTGCACACTCAAATTGGTTGGACAAAGCCGTGGATTAATAGCCGTGGACATAGTTTCCGTACCAATCTTTATCTCTCAGCACCAAAACAAACTCTAGAGGCAACTTATCGACAGCCTTTACTTAAAAATCCATTAAATTATTACTATGATTACTCTGTCGGTTGGGAAGGTGAAAAAGAGAATGATACCAATACGAGAGCGCTTACGTTGTCCGCGTTACGTTATTGGAACAACGCGCATGGCTGGCAATATTTTGGCGGACTTCGTGCGCGATACGACAGTTTTACACAAGCCGATATAACCGATAAAACATTCTTCCTTTATCCAACGGTCGGATTTACTCGCACCCGATTACGTGGCGGTTCTTTTGCAACTTGGGGCGACGTACAAAAAATCACTTTTGATGTAGGTAACAAAGTTTGGTTATCGGAAGCGTCTTTCGTAAAAGTGCAAGCCTCTAGCGCATGGATTCGTACTTATGCAGAAAATCACCGTATCGTTGCTCGTGCTGAAGTTGGGTATTTACATACAAAAGATATTGAAAAAATTCCGCCCGCACTTCGTTTCTTTGCTGGTGGCGATCGCAGTGTGCGAGGTTATGGTTATAAAAAAATTGCGCCTAAAAATAAAAATGGAAAATTGGTTGGTGGCTCACGATTACTTGCGGGTTCTTTAGAATATCAATATCAAGTTTATCCGAATTGGTGGGCAGCGACCTTCGCAGATAGTGGATTAGCAGCCAATGATTACACGACTAAAGAATTACGTTATGGCGCAGGCGTTGGTGTCCGTTGGGCATCACCAGTGGGCGCGATTAAATTTGATATTGCCACCCCGATTCGTGATAAAGATAACAGCAAAAATATTCAATTTTACATCGGACTTGGTACAGAAATTTAAGGTGAATTTATGACAGAACAAATACAACCATCAGAAACTTCACCAAAATCACCTGAGAAACCTAATAAAAAACACTGGGTACGCAAGGCTATTTGTATCGGAAGTGCGGTCATTTTTATACCTGTTTTAGGTGTTGCTGGAGTGCTTTCTTTCGATGCGGGGCAAAGAGGTTTAATTCAACTAGTCGATAAAATGCTCGATAGTTTTTCCGTTGAGCAAATTGAAGGCGGATTACAAAATGGCTTGGTGTTAAATAATGTTCAATACCAAACTGCTGGGATTGATACTCATATTGCACAAGCACGTTTACAGCTTGATTTCGGTTGTTTGCTTTCACGTGAGGTTTGTTTACGTGATTTCACTCTAAATAAACCGACGATTGCGATTAATACTGCATTATTGCCTCCATCTACGCCTGATGATTCAAAGTCTGGCCCGATGAAGCGTATTTCCTTGCCAATTAGTATCAATGCAGAAAATTTGGTGGTGCAAGATTTATCTGTAAATATTGATCAGACTCATCTTACTCTCAGTCATTTTAAAAGTGCGGTAAGTTTAAATAATGAAAAAGGCTTAACTCTTGCGCCGACTGAAATTAACGATATTTCAGTTATTTCAAAAAAATTGCCTGAAGTTAAATCAGAGTCGAAAGCCGAACAGCCGAATAAGCCTGTAGATTGGGATGCGATTGAGCAATCTTTAACGCCTGCTTTTTTAGGCAATGTATCAGAAATAATTCTTCCTTTTGATTTACACGTCCCCGTGGTTAAAGGCAAAAACTGGCATTATCAAGCGGTGAATGAAAAAGGTGAAACACTTCAATCTATTGAAATCCCAAGCCTGATTGCACAAGCGGATACTGTCGATAACCAACTGCAATTACAAAAATTAGCGGTAGAAAGCTCGTTGGGTAATCTTTATTCACAAGGTAAATTACAACTTGATGGCGATATGCCTCTCGATTTAACTTTAAAATCCCATTTAGAGCCGTTGAAATCCGATGGAAAAGAAATTTTACCAGCGAGTGATGTCGATCTTACGCTTTTGGGATCATTGAAAAAAGCCACCGCACTTTCTTTAAAAACAAAAGGCGTATTAGATGCTGAACTGAATGGCGACGTGCAATTAGCACAAAACAAAATGCCATTAAACCTCACATTAAATGTGGCAAAAGGACAATACGCTTTTGTAAACACAATGGCACCACTCAAAATTAATAATGTGACGCTTAAGCTCACGGGGGATTTACTGAATTATCATGCTGAGCTTAAGGGTGGCGTAGATGGAATGGATTATATTCCCGCATCTAAAGTGGACCTTAATGCCGATGGCAAACTTTATGAAGTAACCGTCAATAAATTAGGGATAGCTTCGTTAGATGGTAAAAGTGAATTTGTAGGGGCTGTAAGCTGGAAAGAGGGGGCAAACTGGGATATACAAGCCGATTTAGAAAAAATGAATATCGGTTTTTATGTACCTGTCATGCCTGCAACACTATCTGGCAAATTGCATTCGCGTGGTTTTGCAGGCTCTCAAGTCTGGCAAGTGGAAGTGCCAGTAGCCGATTTAAATGGGACGCTGTCTTCAAACCCCATCAGTTTAAAAGGCTCTGCAACACTTAATCAAAATGTACTTCTAACAGTACCTGATTTGCAGGTGAGATATGGTGAAAATTATCTTAAAGCCAGTGGCGTATTAGATGATCATTCTGATTTTGCACTAGATATAAATGCACCAAATTTACGTGGTTTATGGTCTGATTTAAACGGTAATGTGAAAGGGCATGCGGCTATTTCTGGTCAGTTCACCAGTCCAAACCTTGCTCTTGATTTAGTATCGTCTAATTTACACTTGCAAGGTTTCCAATTATTTAAAGCGAGTGCGAAAGGGAATATCAAAAGCGATCCTTTAGCTAAAGGGCAATTCAATATTAAGGCGGAGCAACTTCATTATGGTGAAAGTGTTAAACTCCGTTTACTTAATCTTGCCTTATCTGGCGATGAACAAAATCATCTGTTAACGCTTAAATCCCAAGGTGAGCCTGTTGCTGCAAATTTACAAATTAACGGTCATTTTGACCGCACTTTGGAGCAGTGGAAAGGCACAATTTCACAGGTAAAATTTGAAACCCCGATTGGCGATGTAAAATCTAACCAAGCTATTACGGTGTCTTACGATCACAAACAAACACAAGCCAATATTGCTTCACATTGCTGGCAAAACATAGATCTAGAATTATGTTTCCCCCAAGCATTCAATGTAGGCAAGCAAGGGAATATTCCTTTCCAATTTAAACGTGTTAATTTGGATTTAGTGAATAAACTTATCGAACAAGATAGCCTCAAAGGCAATTTACAAGCGCAAGGTAATGTTGCTTGGTTTACGGACAAACCATTCCAATTTACCGCCAAAGTAGATGGCAATCATTTAGCCTTCTCTCAAAAATTAGATTACCGTACGTTTAAATTGGATATTCCAAAATTAACCCTTAACGCCGACATTCAAAATAACAATTTGGTTTTAAAAACAGATATCAATGTGCATAACCAAGGCAGGATTGTAGGTGATATTCATTTAAATGATCTGGCTAAAAATCGTCAACTTGGCGGAACTCTTGCAATAGAACGACTAAACTTGTCGATCGCAAATCAGCTACTTACTAGTGGTGAATCAGTGAATGGTGAGGTAGTCTCGAAGTTGAGTTTTGGCGGGAATTTAGAGAAACCATTATTAAATGGCAACTTCAATATTCGTAATATTCGTACCAAATTAAAATCCATGCCAGTCAATATTACTGATGGCGATATTGCCGTACATTTCCACGGTAATAATTCCACCTTACAGGGAAAAATTGAAACTAGCGATAGTCGTTTGAATTTAACCGGCCGAGCAAACTGGGCGAATATTGAACATTGGACGACAGAATTAAATGCTCAGGCAAATAATTTCAACGTGGATATTCCTTCTATGGCGAAACTACGTTTCAGTCCAAATATCACGGTGAAAGCGAATCCGAAAGATTTGAATTTAAGCGGAACAGTGGATATTCCTTGGGCGCGAATTAGAATTGATAGCTTACCAGACACAGCTGAGCCAGTGAGCGAAGATGAAGTTATTTTAAATGGCCCTCATAAGAGCAAAGAAGAACTGATTAAACGTGAATTTGCCGCAAAAACAAAATCAGGCATGGATATTCGCTCTGATTTACGCATCAATATTGGTAAAGACGTCAGCCTTGATGCTTATGGCTTAAAAACCAATCTTGATGGTTTACTTTCAGTGAAACAAGATAAAGGCAATTTAGGTTTATTCGGTCAAATCAATTTAACCAAAGGTCGCTATGCTTCTTTCGGGCAAGATTTACTCATTCGTAAAGGGCTTATTAGTTTTTCTGGCCAAGCGACACAACCTACGTTGAATATTGAGGCTATTCGTAATCCTGAAGCAATGGAAGACAGCAAAATTACTGCTGGCGTGAGAGTGATTGGCATAGCCGATAGCCCAGAAGTCACTATTTTCAGTGAACCAAGCAAACCACAAGATCAAGCACTTTCTTATTTATTAACAGGTCGTTCGTTAGAAAGTAGCGGTGAAGCTGGCTCCAGTGGTTCGATTGGCGCAGCATTAATTGGTTTAGGCATTTCAAAGAGCGGTAAATTAGTGGGCAGTATTGGTGAAGTTTTTGGTATTCAAGACTTAAACCTTGGTACATCTGGCGTGGGCGATAAATCCAAAGTGACGGTAAGTGGTAATATTACCAATCGCTTACAAATAAAATATGGCGTAGGTTTATTTGATGGCTTAGCAGAAGTCACATTACGTTATCGCCTAATGCCACAGCTTTATTTTCAATCCGTTTCTAGCACAAACCAAGTGTTTGATTTGCTTTATAAATTTGAATTTTAGGAATGTTATGAATGACGCTATTTTAGAACCCAAGCATCGTGGCAATGTACGTGAAATTGCCGCGATTGATCTTGGTTCAAACAGTTTCCACATGATTGTGGCACGTATTGTGAACGGCTCAATCCAAGTACTTTCTCGCTTAAAACAAAAAGTGAAACTCGCAGAGGGCTTAGATGAAAATGCGGTGCTTAATCAAGAGGCCATCACGCGTGGTGTAAATTGCTTAGCCTTATTTGCCGAACGTTTACAAGGGTTTCCTGTTGAAAATGTCAATGTAGTTGGTACTTATACCTTACGAAGAGCGATGAATAATGACGAATTTTTACGTCAAGCAGCTAAAGTTTTCCCCTATCCCATTAATATTATTAGTGGACAAACTGAAGCTAAAACTATCTACGCTGGCGTATGCCACACGCAACCAGAAAAAGGTCGTAAGCTCGTTGTGGATATTGGTGGTGGCTCGACAGAAATGATCATCGGCGATGATTTCACACCGCTTGTGGCGGAAAGTCGTCACATGGGGTGCGTGAGTTTTGCGACTCAATTTTTTACCGATGGTGTCATTTCCACAGAAAACTTTCAACGAGCGCGCCAAAGTGCGGTCAATAAAATCGAAGATTTAGGCTTTGAATATCGCAAATTAGGTTGGCAATCTGTGCTCGGCTCATCGGGGACAATTAAAACTGTGGCGCAAGTCATTGCGACTAATCTTGATCCAAATGGAACCATTACAGCCGAGCGATTAAATGCTCTAATTGAACAAACACTACAAGCCAAGCATTTTACCGAGCTAAATATTAACGGTTTAAACCAAGACCGCGTGGATGTTTTTGTACCCGGTTTAGCGATTTTAAGTGCGGTGTTTGAAGTTTTTCATATTCAACAAATGCGCTATTCTGACGGCGCATTGCGCGAAGGCGTGATTTATAGCCTAGAAAAAAACTTCCAAGTTGCAGATATTCGAGCACGCACTGCTTGGGGATTAAGCGAACAATTCAATATTGACCAAGCTCAAGCTCATCGCGTTGCGGATAGTGCTAATTTACTCAGTGCACAATATAAAGATTGGCAATCGACAGAGTTTATTGAAGAAATGCGCGAAATCCTGCTTTGGGCAGCGCGCTTGCATGAAGTTGGCATTGTAATTAATCACAAAGGTTTACAAAAACATTCGGCGTATATCTTACAAAATATGGAATTACCTGGGTTTGATCGTGAACAGCAACGTTTGCTTACCGCGTTAGTGCGTTGGCATATTGGCACGCTTAAACCTGCTGAATTTTTTAAATTTGCACGTTATAGCGAGCAAGATGTGATGGCTTTAATGCGATTGCTTCGGCTTGCAGTTATTCTCAATAAATCCCGTCAAGCAACAGAAACTGCAAAAAATTTCACCCTTGAAATGCATCACACTTTGAATGATTGGACATTGAATTTTGAAAGCGGATACTTAGACCGTAACCCGTTAATTTGGAATGAATTGCGAGCTGAAAGTAATCTTTTGAAAGAGTTTGAAAGCAGTTTAGTTTTTTATTAATTATCTTTCTGCTTAATGTTTATGAGCGAAAAATTTAGGGCAAGCTAAATACTTACCCTATTTTTATAATTTGACGGTCTGAAATAATGCTTTTATTTCATCCAATGATAATAATCTAAATGAGCCATTTTCTAATCCATTAATAGATAATGAGCCCATGCGCACTCTCACTAATCGTAAAGTGGGGAAACCAATATGCGCAGTCATTCTTCGCACTTGGCGGTTGCGCCCTTCACTAATTTTAATTTCTAACCAGCTTGTGGGAATATTTTTCCGTTCTCGGATAGGTGGATTGCGCTCCCATAAATTTGGCGCTGAAATTAACCGCACTTTAGCGGGTTTAGTCATGCCATCTTTGAGTTCTACACCTTTTCTGAGTTGTGCTAAATCGGTTTCTTCAGGGATGCCTTCCACTTGCACCCAATAGGTTTTTTCTGTTTTAAATTTGGGATCGGCCAAACGATGTTGTAATTCGCCATTATTGGTTAAAATCAGTAATCCCTCACTGTCTCTATCTAATCGACCTGCCGCATAAACATTTGGGATTGAAATAAAATCTTTTAAGGTAGCGCGTCCTTCTTCGTCGGTAAACTGAGTGAGCATATCAAAAGGTTTATTGAATAACACAACTTTGGTTTCATCCAACGACAGCATTTTAGGTTTTGATTTTGGCTTAAAAGTGCGGTGAAAATTAACCGCACTTTTTCCTTTAGCGGGCAATTTTCCTGCCGAAAAATTCTTCTTCATTGAATTAGATTTCTATTTTGAAAGATTTGCAACATCATAGCAAAACTTCAAGCTGTAGTAATGATGATTACTTTAGTTAATCTAAAAAACTAAAAAGGCTAAGCCAGTAAAACTGAGCTTAGCCCCCAACTAAATTTTTTAGAATCGATATTTAAATCGATCTTTTTAATGGAAAATTATTTACCATCCCAAGCTTGTACTGCATCTAAACGAGCTTTGATTTTGCCTTTGGTATCTTTTTTGAAGTAGCTATCAGCTAAACCACCTTCCCAGCCACCGTAGTTTGCGTTAGGTAACATGATGAAAGTTTTACCAAATTTGCCTTGGTTTTGATCAACGAATGCACGACGGTCTGCGTTTAATTTGCCATATACGGTATCACCGAAGTCATCTAAGTTATCGCCTACATAAAGTACGATTTCATAGCCTTGTTTTTCAATTTCTGCAAAACGAGCTGCTTTAGCTGATTTGTCTTTTTTCAAATAAAATGCAGATTCTTCCACACCATTGAAACCTAAGCGTTTCATATCATCGATAGTGCCTGCTTTTTCAGAGCTATCTTTGCGGTTTGTTACATAGAACATTTTACCTTTGTGGCTGTTTACGTAATTATTAAATTCTACCGCACCTGGAACTGCACGAGATTGACGCGCGTCTACCCAACGAGTCCAATCTTTACCATCGAATGGTTTATTATTTTGAACTTGCCAGCCAGCATAAGGGCTGTTATCTAACATAGTTTCATCTAAATCAACCACAACCGCTTTTTTCTTACCTTTTGCCACTTTTGCGTGGTCAAATGCAACTTTTGCCGCATTGTAGGCTTGATAAGCCAATGCTTTATATTCGCCAGAATCTTGCATCCAGTTTAAGCCAAGAACAGCTTGTTGTTGCAATTGCATTTTTGCGTGTTCTTCTGATTTCATTTGGTGTGCACCACAGCCAGCTAAGACAAGAGCAGAAAGAGCAGTAAGTGCGGTCATTTTTAACGTTGTTTTCATGTTATATTCCTTTTAACTTTAGGGTTAGTAAAAACGGAGAGAGTATAGCAAGCCTTTTTATTTTTTGGGGCGATTTCTTGGTAATTCTATTAAATTTGTGATATTTGTCACATTTTTAACGCGAGATTTAGATGTAAAACTTACCGCACTTTCTTTTTATCCTATCGCCTTTCCCCCCTTTTCACGGTAAACTAGCCGTAATTTTATTCATCACCAACATTTTTATGCGACTTCTTATTCTCATTCTTTTTGCCGTATTAGCTTTGTTCCAATATGACTTATGGTTTGGCCGTAATGGTTTCTTTGATTACCGTGAAACTGCCGCAAAAATTGTAGAAAACCAAGCGGAAAATGAAAAACTGTCTCAGCGTAACCAGCGTATTAATGCGGAGATTCAAGGGCTAACTAAAGGCTTTGAGGCTATTGAAGAACGTGCGCGAATGCAACATGGCATGGTGAAAGAAAACGAAGTGTTTTATCACATTGTGAAAGAGAATAAATAATGGCTCGTTCAATTATTGCGGTATTGCCTGCTGCTGGTGTGGGCTCGCGAATGCAAGCGGATAAACCGAAACAATATTTAACGCTACTTGGCAAAACACTGCTCGAACACACACTTGATGTCATGCTTTCTCATCCTGCCGTATCTAAAATTATTTTGGCGGTGAGCAAAGATGATCCTTATATTGCTAAGCTATCACTCGCCCCTAAAATTCAGTTAGTGGAGGGGGGCGCAACTCGAGCTGAATCCGTATTAAATGGTTTAAATGCAATTAAGGAAAAAAATGCGTGGGTGCTTGTTCATGATGCTGCTCGTCCTTGTTTGCAACACGCCGACATTGATAAATTGCTAGCCATTGAAGATGAACATGGGGCAATTTTGGCAATTCCAGCGACGGATACGATTAAACGGGCGGATAATCAGCAATGTATTGTGAAAACAGAAGATCGTCGTCAACTTTGGCAAGCGATGACACCACAGTTTTTCCCAGTAGATATATTAAGAAATGCGCTTTCCACAGGGATTCAACAAGGTGCGAATATAACGGATGAAGCATCAGCAATGGAACTGGCAGGATTTCGACCGCACTTGGTGGCTGGGCGTAGCGATAATTTAAAAGTGACTCGTCCAGAAGATTTAGCATTAGCAGAATTTTATTTAACAAGGAATAAATTATGATCAGAATTGGACACGGTTTTGATGTTCATGCGTTTGGTGAAGATCGCCCATTAATTATTGGCGGCGTAGAAGTACCTTATCATACTGGGTTTATTGCGCACTCTGATGGCGATGTGGCATTACATGCCTTAACCGATGCAATCTTGGGAGCCGCCGCTCTAGGTGATATTGGAAAGCTTTTCCCTGATACGGATATGCAATATAAAAATGCGGATAGTCGTGGGCTATTGCGTGAAGCATTTCGTCAAGTGCAAGAAAAGGGATATAAAATTGGTAATGTCGATGTCACTATCATTGCACAAGCACCTAAAATGCGTCCATATATTGATGCAATGCGTGCCAAAATCGCCGAAGATCTCCAATGCGATATTGAGCAAGTTAATGTGAAAGCAACAACAACAGAAAAACTAGGCTTTACAGGAAGACAAGAAGGAATTGCTTGCGAGGCTGTTGCTCTTTTAATCCGACAATAATTGTTTATTCTTAAAAATGCGGTGTAAATTTTTAAAAGAATTTCACCGCATTTTTATTTTTGTGATCTAGATCACAGTTTTAACCTAGGAAAAGGCATACCATATTCTTGTACAGTGAGTTTGTAGCTGATAACACAGACTATAAATGAAAAGATTTAGGCGCAAGAATGGATGTTTGTGCCATTTGGCATTGCGCTGTGCACTTTGCCTATTGGGTTTGGCGGGCTGTTGTCTGACATTCCCGATTATCCCTAATCAGTGAAATGGCAACGGTGATAATTCACCCTTGTTATTAATAAGTGGCCATTGGTGAGAGGAAACGTCCATTTATGGACGAGGGAGCAATGGAGGGCTTCAGTTCGCCTTTTTGCTCACCAACCTTGTTGTTAGGTGCTATGTTGTTAGTTGACGTTGACTAATGGAATATGTACGTTTAACGCAGATATTCCATTAGTTAAGCTATTTAGCGTGCTTAATTTTCTAAAAGTCTTAAGAATCTTATTACTAAATTAACCGTTTTTATTTATACGTTTAACCAAAACGTAACTGGGCCATCGTTTGTTAAGCTCACTTGCATATCCGCTGCAAATTGCCCTGTTGAAACAGGTAATTTCTCACCGCACTTTTGGATAAAGTATTCATATAATTCATTAGCCAATGCTGGGGGGGCACCTTTTGAAAAGCTTGGACGCAAACCTTTTTGTGTATCCGCCGCTAATGTAAATTGAGAAACAATAAGTAATTCACCTTGTACTTGTTGAACATTTAAGTTCATTTTGTCATTTTCATCACTGAAAATTCGATAATTAAGCACTTTTTCAGCAAGTTTATCCGCTTTTTCTTGATTATCTTCTTTTTCTACACCAAGCAAAACCAGCAAACCTTTGCCAATTTTCCCGATTGTTTCACCGTTTACATCAACTTTCGCTTGGGTGACACGCTGGATTAAGGCAATCATTTTAATCCCTCAATAAATCTCGGTAACCATGCTTCAGCATAGCCTTCTTGATCATCTATGTTTAAAACATCAATTTTTAAAGTCTCGCAAATTTTTACCGCACTTTTTTCTTCAAGCGCTTGTTCCACTTTATCCGCTGCATAGCAAAAAGTGTCGTAATCAGAATTACCCAATCCAACGACGGCAAAACGAACATCTGAAAAATCGCTTTGATTTTTAGCTAATTCATCAAATAGAGGTTTTAAATTATCCGGCAACTCGCCCGCACCATGAGTTGAAGTCACAACAAGCCAAATTTTTTCATTTTTGATATCGGATAGACTTGGTCCGTGAAAAAGAGTGGTGGAAAAATCTTGAGTTTTTAAAACATCGTTTAAATGTTCGGCAACATATTCTGCGCCACCTAAAGTGCTGCCAGAGAGAATGCAAATGTGCATTTGATTATCCTGTATTTATTTTTATTCCCTAACACAGGGAAAAGTAAAAAATATTTTTGAAATGATGAAAATAAAAAGGCTTAGAAAATCTAAGCCTTTTTATTACGATTAAACGTTATCGAATTTGCCAAGCAATGAACGAATATGTTCTTGCCAGTTGCGGTGTTCGTTTTTCAGTTGTTCGTTTTCAGTTTGTAAACTTTCAATATTTCTGTGAGATTCTGCGTTTTTCTCTTTTAATTCTTCAACTTCTAATTGAAGTAATTGGATAGTTTCTACCGCTTGTTTAATTTTTTCTTCAAGCTGGTTTAAAATTTCTAAAGACATAATGATTTCCTTTTAAATATGGGTAAGTTTGAGAGTATTTTACCCAGTAAATTTGCCTTTTTAAAGCGTTGGAGAAAAAATTATTATGCAAACGATTACGCAGTGATAAAATAAGGCCATTTTGCCATGTTCTAGAAAAGTAAGCAAAAGGAGAATAATGATGAATCGTGCATTGGCTATTGAATTTTCACGTGTGACTGAGGCAGCTGCGTTAGCGGCTCATATGTGGCTGGGGCGAGGGGATAAAAATGCAGCTGACGATGCGGCAGTGAAAGCCATGCGTTATATGCTGAACTTAATTCATATGGATGCTGAAATCGTGATTGGGGAAGGGGAAATTGATGAAGCACCAATGCTTTATATTGGTGAAAAAGTCGGTTCTGGTATGGGAGAATTGGTTTCTATCGCCGTTGATCCTATTGATGGCACGCGTATGACCGCAATGGGTCAGTCTAATGCTATTTCTGTCTTGGCTGCTGGTGGCAGAAATACCTTTTTAAAAGCACCAGATATGTATATGGAAAAATTGGTGGTTGGCCCCGATGTAAAAGGCATGATTGATTTAACTTTACCACTAGAACAAAATCTTCGCCGTGTCGCATCTAAGCTAGGAAAATCCCTTTCTGATCTCACCGTAATGGTATTGGCAAAACTACGCCATGATGCGGTAATTAAACAAATGCATAACTTGGGCGTGAGAGTGATGGCGATTCCTGACGGTGATGTGGCAGGTTCCGTATTGTGCTGTTTGCCTGATGCCGAAGCCGATCTTCTTTACGGAATCGGTGGCGCACCAGAAGGTGTGGCAGCTGCAGCCGCAATTCGTGCATTAGGTGGCGATATGCAAGCTCGTTTACTTCCTCGTAACGAAGTAAAAGGTGATACGGAAGAAAATAAAAAAATTGCTGCCGATGAAATTCAGCGTTGTGAAGCATTAGGCGTAAAAATCAATGAAGTGTTAAAACTTGAAGATCTTGTGCGTGATGACAATCTAGTGTTTACCGCAACGGGTATCACCAATGGCGATTTGCTTAAAGGTATCTCTAGAAAGGGCAATTTAGCCAGCACAGAAACAATTTTAATTCGTGGAAAATCCCGTACAATTCGTAAAATCCAATCCATCCATTATCTAGATCGTAAAGATTCTGAAATTTATAAGATTTTGAATATTTAGTTAGAGCAAACAAAAGCGCGGTGAATTTTCACCGCACTTTGGATTTAAAAATAAAAAAACCGACTTTGCATTCACAAAGTCGGTTTTAATTTGGTTTAATTCAGTATTAACCTGCAACTGCGATACGTTTCATATCTGTCATATAACCACGTAATTCTTGACCGATTAATTCAACAGGGTGATTACGAATTGCATCGTTTACATCACGTAAGGTAATGTTATCGACTTCCACTGTTGGAGTTGGCTCGCCCAAGTCGCCTTTTTGAAGGTTAGGGATAATTTCTTTTGCAAGAATTGGGGTTGCTACGTTAGAGAATAAGTAGTTACCATATTCTGCAGTATCTGAAATTACTACGTTCATTTCGTATAAGCGTTTACGAGCAATAGTGTTCGCAATTAATGGTAATTCATGAAGTGATTCATAGTAAGCTGATTCTTCATAAATACCACTTGCAACCATCGCATCAAAGGCTAATTCTACACCAGCTTTAACCATTGCAATCATTAATACACCGTTATCAAAGTATTCTTGTTCGCTAATTTTGCCATCATATTTTGGTGCATTTTCAAAGGCTGTTTTACCTGTTGCTTCACGCCATGCGAATAAATCTTTATCGCCATTTGCCCAGTCTGCCATCATGGTTGCAGAGAAGTGACCGCTGATGATGTCATCCATGTGTTTATAATATAAGAAACCAAGGCTTTCTTTGATTTGTTCAGCTAGTTCAAATGCACGTAATTTTGCACTGTTTGATAGGCGATCCATCATTAATGTGATACCGCCTTGTTTTAACGCTTCGGTAATGGTTTCCCAACCGTATTGAATTAATTTACCTGCATATGCTGGATCTTTACCGTCTGCCACTAATTTGTCATAACATACGATAGAACCTGCTTGTAACATACCGCAAAGGATAGTTTGCTCACCCATTAAGTCAGATTTTACTTCAGCCACGAATGAAGATTCTAAAACACCTGCTTTATGACCGCCAGTTGCCGCAGCCCAAGCTTTCGCGATCGCCAAGCCTTCGCCTTTCGGGTCATTTTCAGGGTGAACCGCAATTAATGTTGGTACACCGAAACCACGTTTGTATTCTTCACGTACTTCAGTACCTGGACATTTTGGCGCAACCATTACAACTGTAATGTCTTTACGGATTTCTTCGCCAACTTCAACAATATTGAAACCGTGTGAATAACCAAATGCAGAATCTTTTTTCATTAAAGGCATGACATCGGCAACTACTTTAGAGTGTTGTTTGTCTGGTGTTAAGTTTACGACTAAATCTGCAGTTGGAATTAATTCTTCATAAGTACCAACCTTAAAACCATTTTCGGTTGCACGTTGGAACGATGCACGTTTTTCTGCAATTGCTTCAGGGCGTAAGGCATAGCTAATATCTAAGCCAGAATCACGCATATTCAAACCTTGGTTTAAACCTTGCGCACCACAGCCTACGATAACGATTTTTTTGCCTTTTAAGAAGTTTGCTTCATCTGCAAATTCTTCGCGATCCATAAAACGACAACGACCTAATTGGTCTAATTTTTGACGTAAATTTAATGTGTTGAAATAGTTAGCCATTTTTTGTCCTTAATTGTGTAAGGTTGATAATTGTATGATGTTGTGTTTGCATATTTTTTTGTTGTGGTTTGATTATAGGATTTTTTGTTGTTGCGTAAAGTGATATTATGGGAATGTAATGTTGCGATTTGTGCAATTATTTTGGATTTTGTTTTTTTGTGAATTAGCATCGTATTTCGCTCGATGAGCGACCTACTTTCTTTTACTCGTGTAAAAGAAAGTAGGCACAGAAAATACGCCCCAATTAAATCGCTGATCTTTGCTTTGTTTCAATTTTCTTAACGGCAATTTGCTGAACTCGCTACGCTCAAAGAGACGCAAATTGCCTGAAAATTGAAAGTCGCAAAGGCGATTTATATGGGGCTCAGAATATATCAGAGCGTTATTAAAAAGTGCGGTTAGTTTTCTGGTATTTTTTTAAATACACTAAATTTTACCCGCACTTTAAATTGAAAAAAGAACAAATTAGTTCCCTTCCTTGCCGTCTGAGAAATTGGAAACTTGTAGGAAATTTTCGTCTGTTTGAGCGTAGTGAGTTCAGAAA
The DNA here is from genome assembly GCF_000222025.1 of Haemophilus haemolyticus M19501. GTDB lineage: Bacteria > Pseudomonadota > Gammaproteobacteria > Enterobacterales > Pasteurellaceae > Haemophilus > Haemophilus haemolyticus_G. Next base: position 39,453 of record NZ_AFQO01000002.1, read on the forward strand.
ATTTCCGTTAAGCAAGTTTTCAATTTCTCAGGAAATAAGGCAAAGCAGGGCGTGTTTTCTTTTTGCCTACTTTTGCTTTGCACGAGCAAAGAAAAAGTAGGTCGCCATCGGCGAAACCCGATATTAAATAAAATAAAAGAAGAAATTATGGAATTTAACGACCTACAAATATTTATTCACCTCAGTGACACAAAAAATTTCGCCAAAACCGCCACCCAAAACCACATGTCTCCCTCTACGCTTTCCCGTCAAATTCAACGATTGGAAGACGAGTTAGGGAAAACACTTTTTATCCGTGACAATCGTCAAGTCAAACTTACTGAATATGGTGAGAAATTTTTGCAATTTGCTAAAACAGAATGGCAAAACTGGCAACAATTTAAACAACAACTTAAAGATGAATCCGATGAACTTTGCGGTGAAATTAAACTTTTTTGCTCTGTAACAGCATCCTATAGCCATCTTCCACAGGTGCTTAAACAGTTTCGCCAGCGTTATCCTAAAGTGGAAATTCAACTGACTACAGGCGATCCAGCGTTAGCACTAGAGTTAATTCAAGCACAACAAGTCGATCTCGCACTTGCGGGCAAACCGAATAATCTGCCCTCTAGTGTAGTGTTTCATAAAATAGATGATATTAGTTTGTCCCTAATTGCCCCACGGGTGGCTTGTTTGGCGACACAATTACTGCAAGAAAAACCTATTGATTGGCAGCAAATGCCTTTTATTTTCCCTGTTGAAGGACACGCTCGGCAGCGGATTGAACAATGGCTACGAGAGAAACAAATAAAACATCCGAAAATTTATGCCACTGTTGCGGGGCATGAAGGAATTGTGCCGATGGTGGGATTAGGATTTGGATTAGCAATGTTACCTGATGCAGTAATTGACAGCAGCCCAATGAATAACCAAATTTCCAAACTCAATCTTGATAAGCCTATTGAGCCTTTTGAATTAGGTATTTGCACCCAAAAAAGAAATCTCGAACAGCCCCTAGTCCGTGCATTTTGGGCGATGTTAGAATAGAATAAATAATGGTTTAAAATAAGGATTTCTTATGTTTAAAGGTATTCTCGTTTCATTATTAGCCTCTTTTCTATTTGGCTATATGTATTATTTTTCTACGTTGCTCAAACCCTTGAGTGGCACGGATATTTTTGGTTATCGGATGATATTTACTTTTCCTTTTGTTCTGTTGTCCGTTACATTATTTAAACAAAAAACGGCTTTAATTGAACGTTTAAAACGCATTCAAAAACGACCGCACTTAGCATTGTCGTATTTACTTTGTGGATTATTAATGGGCTTTCAAATGTGGCTTTTTCTTTGGGCACCGAATAATGGCAGTTCATTAAGTGTATCTTTTGGTTATCTACTTTTACCAATTGTAATGGTAGCAGCAGGCCGCGTGTTTTTTAAAGAACGTATTTCAACATTCAAATTTATTGCAGTTATCATTGCAACATTAGGCGTAATTTCTAATATTGTGTTAAAAGGCGGTCTTTCTTGGGAAGCCATTGTTATTTGTTTAGGTTACACCGCGTATTTTTCTATCCGAAAAGCATTAAAAAATACCGATCTTGCCTCCTTTTGTTTAGAAATGCTAAGCCTTATTCCTGTCAGTATTTATTTTGCGATGCAAACAGATTTCGCAGTGGTCGAACAAAGCAATCCTAATATTTGGGGGCTGCTTGTATTACTAGGATTAATCAGCGGTACTGCGTTAATTGCCTATGTAATAGCCAGTAATATGCTTCCGATGAATTTACTCGGTCTGCTTGGTTATGTTGAAACTATTATGATGCTATGCGTATCATTTTTGATCGGAGAACAAATTGATAGCGAAAGCTACCCACTTTTTATTTGTTTAGTCATCGCGATGGTTCTTGTTATGATTGATGGCGTGTACAAACAACACGCAAAAGGAAGTTTATAAATGTCATTTAAAGAAATAACCCCACAGAAAGCTTGGGAAATGATGCAACAAGGCGCGATATTAGTCGATATTCGAGATAATATGCGCTTTGCTTATTCACATCCTAAAGGTGCTTTTCATTTAACCAACCAAAGTTTTTTGCAATTTGAAGAGTTAGCCGATTTTGACTCGCCTATTATTGTGAGTTGTTATCACGGCGTAAGCAGTAAAAATGTAGCGACCTTTCTAGTGGAACAAGGCTATGAAAATGTGTTTAGTATTATTGGTGGATTTGATGGCTGGGAGAAAGCAAATTTACCAGTAGAAAGAGAATATTAATTTAAATTGTAAAACTATATTGAATTAAGAATTTTATTCATGATTGTATTTAGTAACTTATCCTTAAAACGAGGGCAAACGGAACTTCTCGACAATGCTTCTGCTACGATTAATCCCAAGCAAAAAGTCGGTTTGGTTGAATCAAGAAACTCTGGCATTGGATATCCTAGCAATTGGTTATGTGATTCAAGGGGATCGTGAATATTGTCATTTGCAACAGGAACTTGAATAGGCAAATGAACCTAATGATGGCAACGCAATTGCGCGTATTCATGAGCAATTCGCGCAGACAATTCAATCCTGCGCAGTTTCTTTGTTGTATGGTTTAGGATTCAGCCAAGAAGAAACAACCTATACAATGAAAACTTTTTTTCAAAAACGCATTTTTGTTATTGTAAAGAAAAATTTTTACTGTAATATGTTTAAGAATTATTATCATTTATATTTTTAGGTATTAAGTATGATCAATTTTAAATTCAACTTACTTGCTTGTTCAATTGCATTGAATGTGGGTATCGCTTATGCTGCCCAACCAACCAACCAACCAACCAACCAACCAACCAACCAACCAACCAACCAACCAACCAACCAACCAACCAACCAAAATAGTAATGTTTCTGAACAACTAGAACAAATTACTGTATCTGGCTCTACCGAAAATAGTGATACTAAAACACCGCCAAAAATTGCCGAAACTGTAAAAACAGCGAAAAGCTTAGAAAAACAGCAGGCTCAAAATATCAAAGATATCGTTAAATATGAAACCGGTGTTACTGTTGTTGAAGCAGGACGTTTTGGTAACAGTGGTTTTACTATTCGTGGCGTTGATGAAAATCGAGTTTCTATTAATATTGATGGATTAGCGCAAGCTGAAACATTATCTTCTCAAGGCTTTAAAGAACTTTTTGAAGGTTATGGTAACTTTAATAACACTCGTAATGGTGCAGAAATTGAAACATTAAAAGAAGTAAATATCACCAAGGGGGCTGATTCTATTAAGAATGGTAGTGGTTCCTTAGGTGGTTCTGTAATTTATAAAACAAAAGATGCGAGAGATTATCTCCTGAACAAGGACTACTACGTAAGTTACAAAACGGGATACGCTACAGAAAATAATCAATCATTCAATACCCTTACTCTTGCTGGACGTTATAAAAAGTTCGATGCGCTAGTGGTTGCGACAAGAAGAAATGGGCATGAACTTGAAAACTATGATTATAAAAATGCGGATAGTCTCGTCCAAGGTAAACGTAGAGAAAAAGCAGACCCATACAAAATTGAGCAAGACAGTACATTATTAAAATTCTCTTTTAATCCTACTGAAAACCATCGTTTTACGGCATCAGCTGATTTATATGAACATCGTTCTCGTGGGCAAGATTTATCCTATACACTAAAATATCAACGTAGTGGTAATGAAACCCCTGAAGTTGAATCTAGACATACAAATGATAAAACTCAACGAAGTAATTTCTCATTTTCTTACGAAAATTTTTCAACCAACTTATTTTGGGATACATTAAAAATTACTTTCTCAAAACAAAAAATAAAAACGAGAGCAAGAACCGACGAATACTGTGATGGTAGTAATTGTCTTGAAACAATCAATCCACATGGAATAAAACTTCAAGATGGTAAAATTACTCGACGAGATGGAACCGATATCGAATTAAAAAATAAAGACACCTATATTGATACAGATAATTCTGAAAAAACTAACGGTTTTACTCTAAAAAGAGGAGATGAATATTGGTTTGATTGCTCCCTTTATGATTGCACGAAACCAATGACTTATTGGAAAGCTGTAGGTTGGTCTGGAGCTGTTCAAAAAATGCCTTTGATGTTAGATAAAAAATTTGAACAGAATGGAAAAACTTTCGCTAAATCATCTCAAGCGAATTATAGTTATAGTGTTGTAGTACCAAGTAAAGGCTATTTAGAACGTTTGTGGCAGGAAAGAGATCTTGATACCAATACCCAGCAAACTAACTTGGATCTAACAAAATCGTTTACAAAATTGAATACTGAGCATAATCTCCAATATGGTGTTTCGTATAATAAAACAACGAAGCAAATGGTAAATAGAGCGGGTAATGATGCTCATGATGTAAAATGGTGGGCTGAACGTACTCTAGGCCTTACAACAGACTGGTACACATTAAAAGAAACTCCAGAAACCTGTGAAGGATCATCTACCTATAATGCCTTTCTTTGCCCTCGAGTTGATCCAGAGTATTCATTCTTATTACCAGTGACAACGACAGGTAAATCAGCTTATTTCTTTGATAATATCATTATCAATGATTATTTATCATTTGATTTAGGATATCGTTATGACAACATTGGTTATAAACCACATTACATAGCTGGTTCAACGCCAAAATTACCAGACGATATAGTAAAAGGATTATATATTCCATTACCTAAAGGCGAGGAAATTTCGTGGAATCCAGGTCATTATTATGATCCAACAGAAGAGCAAATTAAACAAAATGCAATTGATAACATAAATTATATTGCAAGCCAAAAGAAAAAATATAAAGCGCATTCTTATAGTTTTGTTTCAACGATTGATCCAACAAATTATCTTCGTTTACAACTTAGATACTCTAAAGGTTTTAGAGCACCAACTTCAGATGAAATGTATTTCACTTTTAAACATCCAGATTTTACTATTCTGCCAAATACTGATTTAAAACCAGAAATAGCAAAAACAAAAGAAATCGCATTAACTTTACATCATGATGATTGGGGATTTATCTCTACAAGTATATTTAAAACTAACTATAAAAACTTTATCGACCTAATATTTAAAGGAGAAAAAGATTTTAAAGTAGGCACAGGAGGAGGTAGCTCATTACCATTTTCTCTTTATCAAAATATAAATAGAGATAATGCGTCTGTAAAAGGTATTGAAATTAATTCAAAACTATTCCTTGGTAAGATGGCAAAATTTATGAATGGGTTTAACTTAAGCTATAAATATACCTATCAAAAAGGAAGAATGAATGGCAATATTCCTATGAATGCAATTCAGCCTAAAACGATGGTGTATGGACTAGGATATGATCATCCAGATCATAAATTTGGTTTCGATTTCTATACAACACATGTAGCAAGTAAAAATCCACAAGATACTTATAATATCTATGCTAAAGAACGTGGTGAAAGTGATACAACCATAAAATGGCGTAGTAAATCTTATACAATCCTTGATTTTATTGGATATGTTCAACCAATTAAAAACTTAACCATAAGAGCTGGTGTATACAATCTTACAAATCGTAAATACATCACCTGGGAGTCTGCTCGTTCAATTCGTTCCTTCGGAACAAGTAATGTTATAGATCAATCAACAGGTCAAGGCATCAACCGCTTCTACGCCCCAGGCAGAAACTATAGAATGTCAGTTCAGTTTGAATTTTAAACCTATCTAAAACCAAAAGTGCGGTAAATTTTTACCGCACTTTTTCTTAAGGAAGGATCTATCTTTTACTCTCTCTTTCAAAACCAATGTTCAAACATCGGCATTTGTGTAAAATCTCCTTAAAAATCAATCTCTTTTTGCTATTTTTGCGATCTAGATCGAAAGATTGAAATGACTATCTCGCCAAATTTTTAGTTTCTATTTATTGATTACATATCAAAAATCAATAACTTATTAGTTATTGAAATAAGTAGATAAATAGGATAAATTATGTACGAAATTCTCTTTTACAGAGACCAAAATGACATTGAGCCAGTGAAAGAGTATCTGCTATCTCTGGCTCAAAATGAAAGCAAAGATAGTCGAGTTAAACTGAATAAAATTCGAGATTATGTAAAGTTATTAAGCGACCTCGGGACATCTGTTGGCAAACCCTATGTGAAACATTTAGACGGTGAAATTTGGGAACTTCGTCCAATTAGGGATCGCATCTTGTTTGCAAGATTAATGGATGGTCGCTTTGTCTTACTACATCAATTTATGAAGAAAACACAAAAAACGCCAAAACGAGAAATCCAAACTGCCCAACAACGCTTAAGTGAATTAAAAGAGAGATTGAAAAATGAATAAAATCAGCCCATTAGGTTCAAATTGGAATGAGTTTGAACAGCAAGTTTTCAATGAAGAAGAAATCCGAGAAAGTAATTTGCGTGTAGCCTTAATTAAAGAATTGATTACTTCTCGCCAGCAACTTGGGATTTCCCAAAAACAACTTGAAACCTTAAGCGGTGTGAAGCAACCTATGATTGCACGCATTGAAAAAGGACAAACGAATCCTCAGCTTGAAACGTTGTTAAAATTGCTCGCTCCTTTAGGGAAAACCCTGTCGATTGTGCCTCTAAGGGTAAAAAATGCCTAAGATATACCCGTTATATTGACTTGTTATACTATAAATAATTTTTATTGCGTCTTATTATACGTGGCTTTTTTGACTAGAAAATCGATAAAATCGGAATAGACTGTTCCGAGAAAAGAAAAAATATTGCAAAATAGCCTCAAATTAAGACCTATGTAGAAAAATGATTATATTTAGTAACTTATCCTTAAAACGAGGGCAAACGGAACTTCTCGAAAATGCTTCAGCTACCATTAACCCCAAGCAAAAAGTCGGCTTAGTGGGGAAAAATGGTTGTGGCAAGTCTTCACTTTTTGCCTTATTAAAAAAAGAATTAATGCCAGAGGGCGGTGAGGTGAATTATCCAGCAAATTGGCGGGTGTCTTGGGTGAATCAAGAAACGCCTGCATTGGATATTTCTGCGATTGATTATGTAATTCAAGGGGATCGTGAATATTGCCGTTTGCAACAAGAGCTTGAACGTGCAAATGAACGCAATGACGGTAACGCTATTGCACGTATTCATGGGCAATTAGAAATGTTGGATGCGTGGACAATTCAATCGCGTGCCGCTTCCTTATTGCATGGTTTAGGTTTTAACCAAGAAGAAATCGCTCAACCAGTAAAATCCTTCTCTGGGGGGTGGCGGATGCGTTTAAATTTGGCACAAGCATTACTTTGTCCGTCAGATTTATTGTTACTGGATGAGCCGACCAACCATTTGGATTTGGATGCAGTTATTTGGTTAGAACGTTGGTTAGTGCAATATCAAGGTACCTTGGTATTAATTTCTCACGACCGTGATTTTCTCGATCCAATTGTGACAAAAATCCTCCATATTGAAAATCAGAAGCTCAACGAATATACGGGCGATTATTCTTCCTTTGAAGTGCAACGAGCAACTAAACTGGCACAACAAACAGCCATGTATCGTCAGCAACAACAAAAGATTTCCCATTTACAAAAATATATTGATCGCTTTAAAGCCAAAGCCACTAAAGCCAAACAGGCACAAAGCCGTATGAAAGCCTTAGAACGCATGGAGCTGATTGCACCAGCTTATGTGGATAATCCTTTTACTTTTGAATTTCGTCCACCGCAATCCTTGCCAAATCCCTTAGTGATGATTGAGCAAGCGAGTGCGGGTTATGGCAGCGGCGAAAGTGCGGTAGAAATTTTAAGTAAAATTAAGTTGAACTTGGTGCCGGGTTCGCGAATTGGTTTACTGGGTAAAAATGGTGCGGGAAAATCAACCTTAATTAAATTATTAGCGGGAGAACTGACCGCACTTTCAGGCACGGTACAGTTGGCAAAAGGTGTACAGCTTGGCTATTTTGCCCAGCATCAATTAGATACTTTACGCGCAGATGAATCTGCTCTGTGGCATATGCAAAAACTCGCGCCTGAGCAAACGGAGCAACAAGTTCGGGATTATTTAGGCAGTTTTGCGTTTCATGGCGATAAAGTAAATCAAGCAGTGAAATCATTTTCAGGAGGAGAAAAAGCCCGCTTGGTGTTGGCTTTGATTGTTTGGCAACGACCGAATTTGCTATTACTTGATGAACCAACTAACCATTTGGATTTGGATATGCGTCAAGCATTAACGGAAGCATTGGTGGATTACGAAGGTTCTTTGGTGGTGGTGTCTCACGATCGTCATTTATTACGCAATACCGTGGAAGAATTTTATTTAGTTCACGATAAAAAAGTGGAAGAATTTAAAGGCGATTTAGAAGACTATCAAAAATGGTTGAGTGAACAAAATAGCACACCTGAAAATAAAGTTTCGGAAAAAGTTGGCGATAATGAAAATTCAGTTCAAAATCGTAAGGAACAAAAACGCCGTGAAGCAGAGTTACGCCAACAAACTGCGCCATTGCGTAAAAAAATCACGCAATTAGAAGAAAAAATGAATAAATTTTCTTCTGAGCTTGCGAGCATAGAAAATCAACTGGCCGATGCCGAATTATATAATGCCGAAAATAAAGAAAAATTGACCGCACTTTTGGCTCAACAAGTGGATGTGAAGAAAGCATTAGATGATGTAGAAACGAAATGGATGGCCGCTCAGGAAGAATTGGAAGAAATGCTACAAGCATAAGGATAGATTATGAATCAAAGCCTTTTTTATCATAGCAAACAACAGGAATATTGCCCTCAATGTGGCGCGCCTTTGCAAATTAAACAAGGCAAAAAAGGGCTGTTTTTAGGTTGCTCTGCTTATCCTGAATGTGATTATTTGCGTCCTTTACAACGAGCGGAACATAAAGTATTAAAAACACTTGATGAAATTTGTCCGAAGTGCGGTAATTTATTGCAGTTGAAACAAGGCAGTTTTGGGATGTTTATTGGTTGTAGTCATTATCCTGAATGCGATTTTGTGGTGCGGGAAGAATCTGAATCTGAGGAAAAAATTACTTGTCCTGAATGTAAAACTGGGCATTTGATTTCTCGTCGGGGTCGCCAAGGAAAAATTTTTTACGGCTGTGATAATTTCCCTAAATGTAAATTTTCTTTGCCTACCAAACCTTATTCCGTGCCTTGCCCAACCTGCCATTTTCCACTTTCCTTGTTAAAAAGCGACAATGTAGAGAAAAATGGAGAGAAACAAGTCTTCCAGTGTGCAAATAAAACTTGCCGTCATATTTTTGAGCAATAAAAGTAAAAGAGTTAAATGAATAGAGAACAAATTGCCGAGGCCCTTCGACAAAATCAAGTGGTCGCTTATCCCACTGAAGCTGTATTTGGTTTGGGCTGTAATCCGCAAAGTGAAAGTGCGGTAAAAAAATTACTTGATTTGAAACAACGTCCAGTGGAAAAAGGATTGATTTTAGTGGCACCTAGCTTGGATTTTTTCCGTCCTTTTGTTGATTTTGAACAGATTAACGATGAGCAACTTTCTCGCCTGCAAGGTAAATATGAACGTCCAACAACTTGGATCGTGCCCGCCAAATCGACCACTCCGCATTTTCTCACAGGCAAATTTGATAGCATCGCGGTACGTTTGTGCGATCACCCTTCAGTAAAAGCCTTATGTGAACTCACGGGGTTTACATTAACTTCGACTAGCGCCAATCTGACTGGTGAGTCACCTTGCCGCACCGCCGATGAAGTGCGGTTACAATTCGGTGCGGATTTTCCTGTATTGGATGAACTTGTGGGAGACGCACGCAATCCATCCGAAATTCGAGACTTGCGCACAAATCAACTTTTTAGACAGGGATAATTTATGGATCTTTATGCTGTGTGGGGGAATCCGATTGCGCAAAGTAAATCGCCATTAATTCAAAATAAGTTAGCAGCGCAAACGCATCAAACCATGGAATACATTGCAAAATTAGGTGATCTTGATGCTTTTGAACAACAGCTTTTGGCATTTTTTGAGGATGATGCGAAAGGTTGCAATATTACTTCGCCTTTTAAAGAACGAGCTTATCAGCTGGCAGACGAATATAGCCAAAGAGCAAAACTGGCAGAGGCCTGCAATACGCTAAAAAAACTCGATGATGGGAAACTTTATGCGGATAACACCGATGGGATTGGTTTGGTAACGGATTTACAACGTTTGAATTGGCTTCATCCAAATCAACGCATATTAATTCTAGGAGCAGGCGGAGCAACAAAAGGCGTATTATTGCCACTTTTACAAGCTCAACAAAATATTCTCCTTGCCAACCGCACTTTTTCCAAAGCCAAAGAATTAGCTGAAAGATTTCAGCCTTACGGCAATATTCAAGCTGCCTCAATGGATTCTATTCCACTACAAACTTATGATTTGGTGATTAATGCGACTTCAGCTGGATTAAGTGGTGGAACTGCTCCAGTTGATACTGAAATTTTAAAATTGGGCTCAGCTTTTTACGATATGCAATATGCGAAAGGCACAGATACGCCATTTATCGCATTATGCAAAAGTTTGGGTTTAACCAATGTTAGCGATGGCTTTGGAATGTTAGTCGCGCAAGCAGCACATTCTTTTCATTTATGGCGAGGCGTAATGCCAGATTTTGTGGCGGTTTATGAACAGCTTAAAAAGGAGATGTTATGATGACTCGATGCCCTTGGGTTGGCGAACAACCTATTTATATTGATTATCATGACAAGGAATGGGGTAAGCCTGAATTCGACAGCCAAAAGCTATTTGAAAAAATTTGTTTGGAAGGGCAGCAAGCGGGGCTTTCGTGGATTACAGTTTTGAAAAAACATGAATCTTACCGTGTGGCTTTTCATCAATTTGATCCGAAAAAAATCGCAAAAATGACCGCACTTGATATTGATGCTTGCATGCAAAATACAGGACTAATTCGCTATCGAGCAAAACTTGAAGCGATTGTGAAAAATGCTACAGCTTATTTGGCGATGGAAAAGTGCGGTGAAAATTTCAGTGATTTTGTTTGGTCATTTGTAAATCATAAACCGATTGTCAATGATGTGCCTGATTTGCGATCTGTGCCGGCTAAAACAGAAATATCTAAAGCACTTTCTAAAGCCTTAAAAAAACGTGGTTTCGTCTTTGTTGGCGAAACCACGTGCTATGCGTTTATGCAGTCTATGGGATTGGTAGACGATCATTTAAATGATTGTCCTTGCAAAACTCGCTCGTGTTTATGCTGATCGCGCTCCCATAAATCGGCGTATTTTACAAAGGTTGAATGCGAGGATAACACCGCTAATAAAAATCCTTGTTTGCCATCTAAAAAACCCGCTTTTAACAAATACATCTTCACAAAACAACCGAGCGCATGCGTGATTCCTTGCCAAAGTGTGGCTTTTTTTCCTTTAGCTTGGCGTTGGTCTGCCCAGGCCTTTGCATAACCCGCGGATTTCACTAGATAATGATGAATGCTTTTATAAGTGAAATGCTCTAAATCCCCTGTTAATTTTTCTACTTTTGTCCCAGCTGGAAATTCCACTTTTTCATGCACAAGTGAATCATTATATTGCGCATAGTTTGTGCGATAGAGGCGAACCACATAATCGGGATACCAGCCTGAATGGCGAATTTCACGCCCAAATACTTCACTCACTCGTGGAATTTCATAAACGGTATTTTCTCGATCATTTTTAACCGCACTTAAGATAGCCTGTTGTAACTTGGGCGTAACGCGTTCGTCAGCATCTAACCAGAGTACATAATCACTAGTTACATATTGTTGGGCTAATTGGCGTTGTTTACCAAAGCCTTGCCAGTCGCTATTTTCATAGAATTTCGCCCCATAACTGAGCGCAATTTCTTTAGTGTTATCTGTGCTACCAGAATCTAGAATGATAATCTCATCCACCCAATCTTTTACGGTGTCTAAGCAATTGGCGAGGTCTTGTGCTTCATTTTTTACAATCATCGCAACGCTAATTGTAGGCATATTTTCAATCCTTTTTTTGCTATACTAGCCGAAATTTTTTCAAGTATAACCGAATTTCATTTATGTGGCGTTTTTTTTATACCAGCTTGCTTTTAATCTGCCAGCCGTTGATATTGTGTTTTATTGGCTTGCTCAGTGTTAAATCTCCACGTTATCGTCAGCGTTTGGCTGAACGTTATGGTTTTTATGGCAATGCGTCTTGCCCACCACCACAAGGGATCTTTATCCACGCCGCCTCCGTAGGGGAAGTGATTGCTGCGACACCGCTGGTTCGTCAATTGCAACAAGATTATCCACATTTATCCATTACTTTTACGACTTTTACGCCCACAGGTTCAGAGCGCGTCAAAGCCACTTTTGGAGACAGCGTTTTTCATTATTATCTCCCCCTTGATTTACCTTTTTCGATCCATCGTTTTATTAATTTTGTACAACCTAAATTATGTATCGTGATGGAAACAGAACTTTGGCCTAATCTTATTCATCAATTATTTTTACGCAATATTCCATTTGTTATCGCTAATGCACGTTTATCTGCGCGTTCTGCACATCGTTACGGAAAAATAAAAGCGCACTTACAAACAATGTGGTCGCAAATTAGCTTGATTGCAGCACAGGATAACATTAGTGGAAAACGCTATGCCACTTTGGGCTATCCAAAGGAAAAATTGAATATCACGGGCAATATTAAATATGATCTCAATACGAATGATGAACTATTACGTAAAATTGATTCATTGCGAACGCTTTGGAAACAAGATCGCCCAATATGGATTGCTGCCAGCACGCATAATGGAGAAGATGAAATCATTTTAAAATCTCACCGCGCTTTGTTAGCAAAATACCCAAATTTATTGTTATTGCTCGTTCCGCGCCATCCAGAGCGTTTTAATGTGGTGGCTGATTTACTTAAAAAGGAAAAATTTCAATTTATTCGTCGTTCCACAAATGAATTACCAAATGAAAATACCCAAGTGATTTTGGGCGATAGTATGGGCGAACTGATGTTGATGTATGGCATTTCCGATATTGCTTTTGTGGGTGGAAGCCTTGTGAAACACGGGGGGCATAATCCACTGGAACCTCTTGCGTTTAAAATGCCTGTAATTACTGGCAAGCATACTTTCAATTTTCCCGAGATATTTCGAATGTTGGTGGAAGTGCAAGGTGTGTTGGAAGTTAATTCAACCGCAGATGCCTTAGAACGCGCCGTAGAAGCCTTATTAAACTCAAAAGAAGCCCGCGAACGTTTAGGCAATGCTGGCTATGAAGTGCTGATGGAAAACCGAGGGGCATTACAGCGTTTGTTAGATTTATTAAAACCTTATTTGGAGCGCAATGTATGACGAGCGTGATTTATCCCGGTACCTTTGATCCGATTACGAACGGTCATTTAGACATTATTGAAAGAAGTGCGGTAATTTTTCCTCGTGTTTTAGTGGCGGTGGCGAATAGCCCAAGTAAAAAGCCACTATTTTCTTTGGAGGAACGCGTAGAACTTGTTCGTCAATCTGTTGTGCATTTATCCAATGTGGAAGTGTTTGGCTTTTCTGATTTGTTGGCAAATGTGATTAAACAGCACAATATTTCTGCCATTATTCGCGGCGTACGCACAACAACAGATTTTGAATATGAACTGCAATTGGCTGCCCTTAATCGTTTACTCACAAAAGGCGTAGATAGTCTGTTTTTCCCACCAGCAGAAAAATGGGCGTTTGTTTCTTCCTCCATTGTGCGTGAAATTTATTTGCACGGCGGCGATGTGGCAGAGCTAGTGCCTGTGTCTGTGTTCAATGCGTTAAAAGCACGATGATAAAAACCTTTATTTTTTTAACCGCACTTATCGTTTTATCTGGTTGTGGTTCCGTGGTCAAACTTATCGATCCAACAGAAAAATATACCGCCTATGCAGGGGCTGCTTATGATCTTGAAATGGCGCAACAATGGGGATTGCCAATCTTAGATTTGCCTCTCTCATTTTTATTAGACACCGTATTACTGCCCTATGCGTGGGCTCAATAATTCTTATGAAACTCAATCCTCAACAACAACAAGCCGTTGAATATGTGACAGGTCCTTGTCTTGTGCTTGCTGGCGCAGGCTCTGGCAAAACTCGCGTAATCATTAATAAAATCGCCCATTTAATTGGAAAGTGCGGTTATTCTCCGAAACAAATTGCCGCAGTTACTTTTACGAATAAAGCCGCACGCGAGATGAAAGAGCGTGTGGCACATTCCATTGGCAAAGAACAATCTAAAGGCTTGCTTGTATCCACTTTTCATACGCTCGGTTTTGACATTATTAAGCGTGAATATAAAGCGTTGGGCTTTAAATCAAATATGACTTTGTTTGATGAACATGATCAATTTGCGTTGTTAAAAGAGCTAACCTCTGATGTGTTAAAAGAAGATAAGGATTTATTGCGTGAGTTAATTTCAGTGATTTCTAACTGGAAGAACGATTTGATTTCGCCAAAACAGGCGTTTGCGTTGGCGCGTGATGCAAAATATCAAACTTTCGCAAAATGTTATGAGCGTTACGCCACACAAATTCAAGCTTACAATGCCCTTGATTTTGATGATTTAATTATGTTGCCGACATTATTGTTCAAGCAAAATGAAGAAGTGCGGGCAAAATGGCAGGCAAAAATTCGTTATTTGTTGGTGGATGAATATCAAGATACCAACACCAGCCAATATGAACTGATTAAACTTTTAGTGGGGGATCGTGCTTGTTTTACTGTGGTGGGCGATGATGACCAATCTATTTATTCGTGGCGTGGCGCACGACCAGAAAATATGGTGCGTTTACGCGATGATTTCCCTCGTTTGAACGTGATTAAGCTAGAGCAAAATTATCGTTCAACCCAACGTATTTTGCATTGTGCCAATATTTTGATTGATAACAATGACCACGTGTTTGATAAGAAACTCTTTTCAACCATTGGCGAAGGGGAAAAATTGCTTGTTATCGAAGCAAAAAATGAAGAACACGAAGCAGAACGGATTGTCGCTGAGTTGATCGCCCATCGTTTTAGCCGTAAAACCAAATATAAAGATTATGCGATTTTATATCGAGGCAATCATCAATCCCGATTACTCGAAAAAGTACTGATGCAAAACCGTATTCCTTACAAAATTTCGGGCGGTACTTCTTTTTTCTCCCGTGCAGAAATCAAAGATATGATGGCGTATTTACGCTTGGTCGTAAATCAAGATGATGATGCAGCATTCCTGCGTATTGTGAATACACCGAAGCGTGAAATTGGTACTGCGACGTTACAAAAACTTGGAGAGTTGGCTCAAGAAAAACACATCAGTTTGTTTGAGGCTATTTTTGAGTTTGAGCTTATTCAACGCATCACGCCAAAAGCCTATGATTCATTGCAAAAATTTGGCCGTTGGATTGTCGAACTTAATGATGAAATTCAACGTTCTGAACCTGAACGTGCGGTACGTTCAATGTTATCCGCAATTCATTATGAAGAATATTTGTACGAATATGCAACAAGCCCTAAAGCGGCAGAAATGCAAAGTAAGAATGTCGCCACGCTATTTGATTGGGTTGCGGATATGTTAAAAGGCGATGAAACCAATGAACCGATGAACCTTAATCAAGTAGTAACCCGCCTAACATTACGGGATATGTTGGAGCGAGGCGAAGACGATGATGAGAGCGATCAAGTTCAACTGATGACATTGCACGCATCTAAAGGATTGGAATTTCCTTATGTTTATTTGATCGGTATGGAAGAGGGTATTTTGCCCCACCAAACTAGCATTGATGAAGACAACGTGGAAGAAGAACGCCGCTTGGCTTATGTTGGCATCACAAGAGCACAAAAAGAACTTACTTTTTCCTTGTGTCGAGAACGCCGTCAATATGGTGAATTAGTTCGCCCTGAACCCAGCCGATTTTTAGCTGAATTACCCCATGATGATGTGTTATGGGAACGTGATAAACCAAAACTAACTACCGAGCAAAAACAAGAAAAAACACAAAACCAACTTGATAGATTGAGGGCGATTTTGAAAAGTTAATAAAAATCGGCAGGGAAATTCTCTGCCGATTTTTTACTTTAAAAGTACGGTCATTTTTCGTTTGATTTCCACCAATTTTTTACCGCTCTTTTAATTGCCAATGTAGGGTGGGCGTAAGCCCACGCGTTTAACTAGGATTTATTCCCATCCTACGGGCTGTAGTCTTCCTTATAGTCTGGAAATAACGTGGCAGGCAAACATACTTTTAAAAATTAAAGTAAAAAGGCATAATGGCAACCCCATTTTTTATAATTATTTGTTTTAGGAGCAAAGATGAATATTTTATTATTAGACGGTGGAAAAGCGTTTGGTCATTCGCATGGTGAGTTAAACCACACACTTCACAAAAAAGCGAAAGAAGTTTTGACCGCACTTGGACACAATGTAAAAGAAACCGTGATTGATGCTGGCTATGATGTTGAAGCAGAAATCGAAAAATTCTTGTGGATGGATGCCGTGATTTGGCAAATGCCAGGCTGGTGGATGCACGAGCCTTGGACAGTGAAGAAATACATAGACGAAGTATTAACCGCTGGACACGGCAAGCTTTACCACAGTGATGGCCGTCATCGTGTCAGTCCGACAGAAGGCTACGGCACAGGTGGCTTGTTGCAAGGCAAAAAACACATGCTTTCGCTTACTTGGAATGCACCGATTGAAGCGTTCACCCGTGAAGGAGACTTCTTCGAAGGCAAAGGCGTGGATGCATTATATATGCACTTCCATAAACTCAACGAATTCATCGGCTTGACCCGTCTGC
This sequence comes from Haemophilus haemolyticus M19501, assembly GCF_000222025.1. Lineage (GTDB taxonomy): Bacteria > Pseudomonadota > Gammaproteobacteria > Enterobacterales > Pasteurellaceae > Haemophilus > Haemophilus haemolyticus_G. The sequence continues at coordinate 56,192 of NZ_AFQO01000002.1, forward strand.
CGACATTCTTATGTAACGATGTGATTAAAAATCCACAAGTAGAACAATACTTAGCAGACTACCAAGCACACTTGGAAAAAGTGTTCGGTTAATAAAAAATCCATCTTCAATACGAAGATGGATTTTTTGTTTATTTCCTTGAGATTGTTGTTATTTAACAACTTCCCCACAAATCATATTCATCAGAATTTGTGATGGTGACTTTAATCACGTCGCCGACTTTGACATTGATTCCGCTTAAATTATCGACATAAACTAACCCATCCACTTCAGGGGCATCAGCTTTGGAGCGGCCAATAATGCCTTCTTCGTCAATTTCATCCACTAATACGTCAAGGGTTTTACCGATTTTTTGTTTTAAACGGTTTGCAGAAATTTCCTGTTGTAATTGCATGAAACGATGGAAACGTTCTTCTTTCACATCTTCTGGTACTTGGTCTGCCATATCTGTTGCAGGTGCGCCTTCAACGGGGCTGAATTTAAAACAGCCTACGCGATCAAGTTGGGCTTCTTTTAAGAAATCGAGCAGTAATTGGAAATCTTCTTCGGTTTCACCTGGGAAACCGACAATAAAGGTGGAACGCAATGTTAAATCTGGGCAAATTTCACGCCATTGTTTAATGCGTTCTAAAGTGCGGTCAATACTGCCCGGTCTTTTCATTGCTTTTAAGATTTTCGGGCTGGCGTGTTGTAATGGAATGTCTAAATACGGCAAGAGCGTACCATTAGCCATTAATGGAATTAAATCATCCACATGAGGATAGGGATACACATAATGTAAGCGAACCCAAATGCCAAGTTTGCCAAGCTGTTTACAAAGCGTCATTAAATCATTTTTAATTGGCATGCCATTCCAGAAAGCTGTTTTTACACCGCCCTCTTGGCGTTTTAAATCCATGGAATAAGCGGAAGTGTCTTGTGATACCACAAGTAATTCTTTTACGCCTGCTTCGGCTAAACGTTTTGCTTCGTCCAAAACTTGCGTAATAGAACGGCTTTCTAAATCTCCACGCATAGATGGAATAATACAGAACGTACAACGGTGATCACAGCCTTCAGAGATTTTCAAATAGGCATAATGTTTTGGTGTTAGTTTCACGCCTTGTTTTGGTACTAAGCTGGTATAAGGACTATGTGTCGGTTTTGGCACGTATTTGTGAACTTGAGCCATCACTGTTTCATAACTATGTGGGCCGCTGACTTCCAAAACTTTAGGATGCACTTCACGAATTTGGTCTTCTTTTGCCCCCAAACAGCCAGTTACAATGACGCGTCCATTTTCTTCCAATGCTTCGCCAATCGCTTCCAGTGATTCCTGCACGGCACTATCAATAAAGCCACAAGTGTTCACAATCACTAAATCGACATTTTCATAGCTTGGCACAATGTTGTAACCATCGGTGCGTAGTTCCGTTAAGATTCGTTCAGAATCTACTAAGTTTTTTGGGCAACCAAGGCTTACAAAGCCAATGCTTGGGGTTGAATTTTGCATAAAATAACCGTTCTTTCGCTCTATAAAATTTCAAACGCAAGATTTTACTCAATTTTCGCAAGAAAGGCGATAAATTAAAGGCTTGGAAGGGTAAAGATTTTAAGCTAAGTGATGTAGAATAGACGATTATGTCGGATTCATTTTTATCATTATGGAAAATTCATCTTTACTTTTAACCGCACTTTTCGATCCTTATCACTTAATTATTTTTAGCAAAATGCTATTGGCGATGGTGCTTGGAAGTGTTATTGGCTTAGAGCGTGAGCTTAAGCGCAAACCTGTGGGCGTGAAAACTTGCGCTATTATTGCTGTCACCACTTGTGTGCTAACGATTGTTTCGATTCAAGCCGCAGAGCATTATGCACAAGTTTCAGAAAATATTCGTACGGATCCGATGCGCCTTGCGGCTCAAGTGATTAGCGGCATCGGTTTTTTAGGTGCTGGTGTGATTTTGCATAAGAAAAATGATGCGATTTCAGGTTTAACCACTGCGGCGATTATTTGGGCTTCTGCGGGGATCGGTATTGCTGCTGGTGCGGGCTTCGTGTTTGATGCGGTTATCGCAACGGTGATGATTTTGGTGTCTATTCGATTAAGTCCATTAGTGCAACGTTGGGTACATCGTAAATCACAACGTCGTCGGACGAAATTCAATATTCTTGTCAATGATGCGGAAAGTATTGGAAAAGTCACCCAATTGTTAGTAAACAATCAGTATCGTATTGAACATATACAGGTGAAAGATCAAAGTAGTGGTGAAGTGCGGTTACAAATTCGCTGTTTTTCCATTGATTCTACAATGTTGAAAGATGCGTATGCATTGTTGAAAGCGGAAGAAGGTGTGATGAGTGTTGAAGTAGATAACTAGAAAAAGAGCGGTCGAGTTAAATTTTATTTTAAATTGACCGCTCTTTTCTATTTCTTATTTAATTTCTTTCGCAAAATGTAAATTTCCATGAAAAATACTTGATTTTGCTAACGCTATCTTGTAATTAATAATTCTATTCAAACACAACAAATTAAGGAAACAACAATGAAAAATGTAGGCTTTATCGGCTGGCGCGGAATGGTGGGTTCCGTATTAATGGATCGTATGTCGCAGGAAAATGATTTTGCGAATCTTAATCCCGTATTTTTTACAACTTCTCAAGCAGGTCAAAAAGCCCCTGTATTTGGTGGCAAGGATGTAGGCGAACTTAAAAATGCATTCGATATTGAAGAACTCAAAAAATTAGACATTATCGTGACTTGCCAAGGTGGCGATTATACCAATGAAGTTTATCCAAAATTAAAAGCAACAGGCTGGGATGGTTATTGGGTTGATGCCGCATCTGCATTACGTATGAAAGATGATGCAATTATTGTGCTGGATCCGGTAAACCAACACGTGATTTCTGAAGGATTGAAAAAAGGCATTAAAACCTTCGTGGGCGGCAACTGTACCGTGAGCTTAATGCTTATGGCTATCGGCGGTCTATTTGAAAAAGATCTGGTGGAATGGATTTCTGTGGCAACTTACCAAGCGGCTTCAGGTGCAGGCGCAAAAAATATGCGTGAATTACTTTCACAAATGGGATTATTAGAGCAAGCAGTTTCAAGTGAATTAAAAGACCCTGCTTCATCTATTTTAGATATTGAACGTAAAGTGACGGCAGAAATGCGTTCTGATCGCTTCCCAACCGATAACTTTGGTGCAGCATTAGGTGGTAGCTTAATCCCTTGGATTGACAAACTTCTTCCTGAAACAGGACAAACTAAAGAAGAATGGAAAGGCTATGCAGAAACCAACAAAATTTTAGGTTTAAGCGACAATCCAATTCCTGTTGATGGTTTATGCGTACGTATCGGTGCATTACGTTGCCATAGCCAAGCATTCACTATCAAACTGAAAAAAGACTTACCATTAGAAGAAATCGAACAAATTATTGCATTACATAATGAATGGGTGAAAGTGATTCCAAACGACAAAGAAACCACATTGCGTGAATTAACGCCAGCGAAAGTAACGGGTACATTAAGCGTGCCTGTTGGTCGTTTACGTAAATTGGCAATGGGCCCTGAATATTTGGCTGCCTTTACTGTGGGTGACCAATTATTATGGGGCGCGGCAGAGCCAGTTCGCCGTATTTTAAAACAATTGGTAGCATAATTGGCAGAGTGCGTGAAGTAAAATCTCACGCACTTTTTCTTTCTTTTGTATGCGTTGATGTATCCTATCTAAAAACTTATGAATCGAGAGTCCAACTTTACTCAATTTGCCTTTACCGAACTGTTACCTTTTTTCAATCAATTTCCAACGCAATATTTCATTAGCAAAAATAACGTTCAAATCGCTTATCGTCATTTAACACACGCTAAAAGTGCGGATAGAAAATTGATGATTTTGGTGAGTGGTCGTGCTGAAAATATGTTGAAATGGTCAGAGCTAGCTTATGATTTTTATCATCAAGGCTATGATGTGTTGCTATTTGATCACCGTGGTCAAGGCTATTCAACCCATTTGTTGAAGGATTCTGAAAAAGGGCATTTAGACGAATTTCGTTTCTATGTCGATGATATGGCGAAAATCATCGAAAAAGTGACCGCACTTTTTAATTATTCCACCCAGCATTTGCTTGCTCATTCGATGGGTGCATTGATTGCAACGTATTATTTGGCAAATTGTGATCATCGCATTAATAAAGCTGTGTTTTCTTCACCTTTTTACGGTATTCCTTTAAAGCACCCTATTAGAGATGAACTGATTATTGCCCTGATGAATATGTTAGGGCAGGACGAGCGTTATGTTTTTGGTAAAGGGCCTTATCAACAAGCCCACTTGGAATACAATGAACTAAGTTTCTGTAAAACCAGAATGAAATGGATGAATCGTGTCAATCGTAAAAATCCAGCAATTCATCTTGGCGGACCAACGTTCCGTTGGGTTCATTTGTGTTTAAATGCAATTAAACGCTTGCCGAAAGTTATTCCTAAGATTGAAATTCCAATCCTAATGTTACAAGCTGAAAAAGAAAAAATCGTAGATAACAAAAATCTTGAAAAATTAGCCGCACTTTTTCCGAATTCTCAATGTAAAGTTGTATTCAACGCTAAACATGAGGTGTTATTTGAGCAAGATGAATTGAGACAGGAAACAATATCTAAGATTTTAGTATTTTTGAATGATGAGTAGATTTTTATTCAATAATATATTTAATGTGTAGATAAAATATTCAAACAGGTGTGTTTTTCAAAAAATGGTTTGACATATTTTCTAAAAAACGTATTATACCGCTCACACCGATTGTGGTGAGATGGCCGAGCAGGCTGAAGGCGCTCCCCTGCTAAGGGAGTATGGGGTTAAAAAGCTCCATCGAGGGTTCGAATCCCTCTCTCACCGCCATTGTTTGTTTTATTTATTCTGCACCCGTAGCTCAGCTGGATAGAGTACTCGGCTACGAACCGAGCGGTCAGAGGTTCGAATCCTCTCGGGTGCGCCATTTTAAAACGGCTCTATCTTCTAAAAATGGTCATGAATAATTAAAGCATCATCTACGCACCCGTAGCTCAGCTGGATAGAGTACTCGGCTACGAACCGAGCGGTCAAAGGTTCGAATCCTTTCGGGTGCGCCATTTCATTTTATTCAAGTCTATTGATTTCCAGTTACTTTCTAATAATCACAGTATTTGTTATATTGTAATTATCTTTTATTTGTAAAATTTTTAAATTATGACAAGACAATCTTTGCCTCGTGGCTTTAGTTTATTTTCTTGGGGATTAGCTATTTTTTGTGCTCCTGTATTGTTATGCCCGATGGCTCTGTTGCTTTCCACTACATTTGAGAAAAATTCAAACTTAGAAACTTGGCAAGTTAATTTATTCTCAATATTTTTTTTGATTTATCCTATTATTCTTGCGGTGGTAGCTCGAATTTTATATCGTCTACATCAGAGAAAGCCAAAATTGGCTTTTAAATTATTGGTAGTAAGTGCGGTCATTTTTTATGTAGTTTTAATTATGATTTGTAAAATCGGTTTAT
>NZ_AFQO01000001.1 GCF_000222025.1 Haemophilus haemolyticus M19501
TTGCTGAGTTAGCTGCAGAAGTTGCAGATTTACCGGCTTCAGTTGCGGAATTTGCAGCAGAAGTTGCTGAGTTCTGAGCAGAGGTTGCAGAGTTAGCTGCTGAGGTTGCAGAGTTAGCTGCAGAAGTCGCTGAGTTAGCCGCTGATGTTGCTGAGTTAGCTGCAGAAGTTGCAGATTTACCGGCTTCAGTTGCGGAATTTGCAGCAGAAGTTGCAGAGTTAGCCGCTGATGTCGCTGAGTTAGCCGCTGATGTTGCTGAGTTAGCAGCAGAAGTTGCAGAGTTAGCCGCAGAGGTTGCAGAGTTAGCTGCTGAGGTTGCGGAATTTGCTGCATTACTCGCTGCCGTTTCTGCTCGAGCAACTGATTTATCGATCTCAACTAGTTTATCACTTACTGTTTTTGCGGCTGCTTTAGCATCAGCAATAGATTTCTTGGATTCAGCATTTAATTTATAAGTTACAGCTCCGTTTTCATAGGCAACCTCTAATCCATCGCCAGCCTTGAAATCAAGCGTATTATTAGCATTATTAGCTGATGATGTGCCATTGTTACGCATGGTTTTAATATTCGTGCCATTTACTTGGAAGTTATATTCCGTTTTAGCAATTTCATCAGCTGCTTTAATTACATGGTAAAGTTGTGAACCAGTAATAGCATCACTAGAATTTTCAGAGATCTCGCCTGCACCAACGTTTTGGATTTGTCGTTTAACATTGTCATTACCAAAACTTACAGTGCCATTATCGGTTGCGGCAACACCTTTAGATAGCGTAGTGTCTCCGATTTTCATATCACTTACTGCATGCTTAGTAGATGTACTTGAAGATTGACCAATAGCAATATCACCAGAATTATTAGCAACTGCACCTTGCCCTAAGGCAATACCATTATTTGCACCAGAAGCAACATTAGCACGGTCACCAATGCTAATCCCTGTAGCTGCCTCTGTTTTAGCACTGTTACCTAAAGTAATAGAATAACTGGCAGCAGCTTTCGCTTGTGCACCATTACCAATTACAATAGCTTGATTTGCACCACTTTCAGATTTTGCTTGATTATCTGTTTTATTATCTCCCAAGCCACCAATCACAATAGATCTTGAACCATTGGCTGTTGCCTCTGGACCGATCGCTACAGTTCTATCGCCTCCTGCAGTTGCATATGCACCAATGGCGACAACCCTTTCTCTCGTTGCACTTGCATTTTGACCAATAACAACAGAATTTTCTCTTGTTGCAGTAACATTTGTACCAATAGCAACGGTATTTTCTCTTTGTGCATTTACACTACTACCGATTGCAACAGTATCTTCACCTCCAACTGTTGTTTCATTACCAATCGCAATACTGTTATCTGAGCCTTTCCAAGCTCTATTAACAACGTGGCTTCCTGTAATACTTGTATTATTACCTAAGGCAATAGCATTGCTTGCCCAGTTCACAGTACTTTTATTACCGATAGCAATAGAGTTATCAGGTTTTAGTGAATAAGGAGTACTGGCTAGAAGTTTTGCATTAGTACCGAATGCAATTGAGTTTGTTGCACCTTCAACTTGTGCTTGTCTACCAATCGCAATACCATTTAAAGCTTCTCGATATTGATTTCCCCAGTAGTTATTAACATTTGCTCGAGAGCCGATAGCAATAGAATCAGCAGCTAAGGCATTAGCATATACACCAACAGCAACAGATCGAGAACCTTGAGCACCAGATTTTTCTGTAAATTTACCCAAGTTATCACTAAATGCCCCTCCTGAGTTTTTTGTTTCAGCCTCTACTTTTGAGTCCTGAGCTGTAAGCCAATCGTCCCAAATACCAGTCTTATTAGTTTTATCCCCTTCTGAATTAACATGCACAAAACCTTTATAGTGCCCTAACATTGTGTTTAATGAACTTACTGCATCTATAGCAGATAAAACTCCAGAGTTGAGAGTTCCTTCTAACGCCATATTTTTTAAAATGCCACTATCTGCATCATAAACAGCAGCTACGCCCTGCTTAGGGATGTCATCGTAATTGATTGCAGCATAAGAAACACTACTTGCAAGAATAGAGGTAACTAGTGTAGCCAGAATAGATACAGGGAGTGTTTTGTTATTTTTTTCCGAGCTAGATGTTGAGCTAGCTTTAACTGAACCTTTCGCTAATTCTGAAACAACCTCTAGTCTCTGTGTTGTTTTATTCCAAATGATTTTAAATATACGATTCATAAATAAATAACCTTTATTTCAGGGGTATAAATAACCCGCATATTTTTAACGTATTTTCTAGATAGTGACGTTTAAATAAGTGTGAGATAAAAGTTCGCGATTATATATATATATATATATATCAATATATTGATGCTTATTTTTTTGTAAAGATTTGTAAAGATTTGTAAAGATTTGTAAAGATTCGTAAGAAAAGAAGAGGTTCAAATTAACTTCATAAACATAATGTGACAACTAATTATCAATTCAATAAATAAAATGTAAATTAAATTTACATTTTTATAAATTTTGATTGACAAGGAATGAGCTCCTTATTAAAATGCGCGCCCTATTCCTTGTGATACAAAGTTTATTCCTCCTTAGTTCAGTCGGTAGAACGGTGGACTGTTAATCCATATGTCGCTGGTTCAAGTCCAGCAGGAGGAGCCAATTTTTCTTTTGGTTTAGAGTTTGTTTGTCTCCTTTTACAAATTCTAAATTAGCAACCAAAAGATTTTGAGCCCATCATGTTGATGGGCTTTATTTTTAACTTCAAAATAGGATTTTGCTTCCGCCAGTGGAAATAGTTGTTCCATACAACAAGCTCAAGGCAAAAAATAACATTATTCCACCCGCCATTAATTTCACGATACTTTCGCCTTTTCCTTTCGTATGTTTTGAAGCATACCAACGCCCTAAGTGAATGGCGGTATTTCGTGCGTAACGTACAATCCCAGCGAAGGCTGACAGCATAAGTCCTGTGCCGAAAGACATGGCTAATACAGCTAAAATTCCCCAGCTATAAAGATCAAGCATATAAGCTAAAAATAAAACGAAAATTGCACCGCTACAAGGGCGCATACTAATTGTTAAAATCACGAGAAATTGTGATTTTAGATTGGTTGCTTGTGCAGTTTGCGTGGGGCTTGGCAAATGTTGGTGTCCACAACTACATGTGTTTGGCTGAAAAGTGCGGTTATTTTTCACCGCACTTTTTTCGTGTAGGGGGAGGGGATTTAGAGATTTTATGGCTAATTTAGCTTTTTTACGATAGGTACGTAAACCTTGCCAAATCCAATAACAGCCGAGAAATACCAATAATAGCAAGGCAGTTCGTTCTAACCAAAGCTGGCTTAATTTGAAATAACGTGATGATAGATTAAGTACTACAACGAGCAATGTTGTTGCTGTAATCGCGACAATGCCTTGCATTAAGGAAGAAAGTAAACTCAAGATAGTACTTTGTTTTAATTGGCTTTCATGAGTAGAAAGATAGCTGGCGATAATAAATTTGCCGTGTCCCGGACCGAGCGCGTGTAATGCCCCATAAATGAAACTAGCAAAAATAAGCGTGATGCCTGCCTTGATGCTATTATTTTGAATTTGGTGTAAATTTTCCGAAATAAGCTGATTAAAATCTTTTTGCCATGCAGCAATATGTAAGAAAAACCAAGGGGAAAAATAGCCAAATAAGGCGAGTGCAATCACTAATATCACGAGACCAGTTTTATATTTTTTCATTTCTACTCACATTGAATTATTATTTTTTGCGCGAACATTACGCCTAAGGAATCATCTTCGTTCTTTTGGGATTTATCAAGTGAAGATGCGTAGGATTGGATTTTTTCATCCACATTAGGTTCAATTAATTTTCCTTGGCAATTTTTCGGAAGTGCGGAAAAATCTACCGCACTTTTTGAGGCGTAAGTCATTGCCACATAATAAGTGGGATCGTAAGTTTGTAAGCTAAATGTGTTTTTTTCTAACTTTTGAGAATGGGCGAGTGGCACATCAAAATAATATTGAAGTTGTAAGCTTTGAACGTTAATGCCGTAATTTTTTGGGTGAGGGGAATATTTGATTTTATTATTCTGAGCATCATATAGATAGCTAAAATAATGTTCACTGACGATATTTCCCATGACATCATCAAGAAGTTTTTGTTTCTCCGCTTTAGTTCTAGCTTGTTTCATATCATAAATAATCGCAGACGAACTTGGTTCATCCAACGTCCATTTCATTGAAAAGCCAGTAAGTTGATTATTTTCTATAATGGGCGTGCTTTGCATATCAATAAATGCGTGAGGGTGAGCTAAAACACCACAACTAATGAATAGACCGAGTAATAATGAATACGTTTTCACAAAAAATCCTAATTATTTTGAATGATAGAATTTGAAGTTGTTTATTCTACACGCAAAAACGAATTTTTCTGTCAAAAATGTTGATGTAAATCAAAAAAACTCTCAATAGCATTTCCCTCGTCTCTGAATATTCAGTAACATAGCCCCCGTCAAGTGATTGCTTGATATTCATAAAGTTCCTAAATAAAATAATCATAAATATAGCTAAACTACTTTCCTGCCACCCGTTTCGGGTGGTTTTTTTTATCTAAGTCGAAAGATGCACTCTTGCATTGTGCATTTATTCTTATTATGATCAACTCGAGTATAACCAAGAGAATAATAGATGTTTAATTTAAAGCGTGAGCATTTTAGAGATGATTATCTTTATAGGTTTTATCAATATGGTGATGCTCATAGTAAGATTCCTTCTAATTTATCTAAAGTATTGGCAAGAAAATTGGATATGATAAGTGCTGCAGAAAACATCAATGATTTACGTTCTCCGCCGGTTAATCACTTAGAGTTGCTTGAGCCAAAAGAAAATAAAATTTATTCCATTCGAGTAAATAAACAATATTGCCTAATTTTTAAATATGAGAATAACGAAGTAAATAATTTATATTTAGATCCACATTCTTATAATTTATAAGGAAGATAATATGATGACGAGAAAACCCACTTCTGTTGGTGAAATTCTACAAGAAGAGTTTTTAGAACCTTTAAGTCTTAAAATTAATGATTTAGCTCAAATTTTAGATGTACATCGTAATACGGCAAGCAACATTGTTAATAATAGTTCACGAATTACGCTAGAAATGGCAGTTAAACTAGCTAAAGCATTTGATACTACGCCTGAGTTTTGGCTTAATCTGCAAACACGTATTGATTTATGGGAGCTTGAACACAATAAACGTTTTCAACAAAGCCTTGCGAATGTTAAGCCCGCTCTACATCGGCATGGCACTTCTGCATTTGCAATGTAATTTAAGTCCTAATGTGTCTATTTAATTTAGAGAATACTTCACTCTAAATATTTACAAGTGGTTAGGTTTCGCCAAACTTTTGTAAAATCTGTCCACTTGTTTTCTATATTTTCGCCCTATTTTCCAGTAGAATAGGGCGAATTTTTTTGTGAGGAATTATTAATGTCATCTCAATTTGTGTATACGATGCATTGTGTCGGCAAAGTTGTGCCACCGAAGCGTCATATTTTGAAAGATATTTCTTTAAGCTTTTTCCCTGGTGCTAAAATCGGGGTTTTAGGTTTAAATGGTGCGGGTAAATCGACTCTTTTACGCATTATGGCGGGCGTAGATAAAGAGTTTGAAGGGGAGGCTCGTCCACAACCAGGAATTAAAATCGGTTATCTTCCGCAAGAGCCAAAACTCGAGCCGCAACAAACCGTGCGTGAAGCAGTGGAAGAAGCGGTTTCTGAAGTGAAAAATGCACTTACTCGTTTAGATGAAGTGTATGCGCTTTATGCGGATCCTGATGCAGATTTTGATAAATTAGCGGCAGAACAAGCGAACCTTGAAGCCATTATTCAAGCACACGATGGGCACAACTTAGATAACCAATTAGAACGTGCCGCAGATGCATTACGTTTACCAGATTGGGATGCAAAAATTGAGCATTTATCAGGGGGCGAACGTCGCCGTGTGGCACTTTGCCGTTTATTGCTTGAAAAACCAGACATGCTCTTATTAGACGAACCAACTAACCACTTAGATGCGGAATCTGTGGCGTGGTTAGAACGCTTCTTACACGACTACGAAGGCACTGTTGTCGCAATTACCCACGACCGTTATTTCTTAGATAACGTGGCTGGCTGGATCTTAGAGCTTGACCGTGGCGAGGGCATTCCTTGGGAAGGTAACTATTCTTCTTGGTTAGAGCAAAAAGAGAAACGTTTGGAACAAGAACAAGCAGCTGAAAATGCACGTCAAAAATCCATTGCGAAAGAGTTGGAATGGGTTCGTCAAAATCCAAAAGGTCGCCAAGCAAAAAGCAAGGCGCGTATGGCTCGTTTTGATGAATTGAACTCTAGCGAATATCAAAAACGAAACGAAACAAATGAACTCTTTATTCCACCAGGTCCACGCTTAGGCGATAAAGTCATTGAAGTGCAAAACTTAACCAAATCTTATGGCGACCGCACTTTGATTGATGATTTATCATTTAGCATTCCAAAAGGCGCAATCGTTGGTATTATCGGGGCAAATGGTGCAGGTAAATCAACCTTATTCCGTATGTTGTCAGGTCAAGAGCAGCCAGATAATGGATCTATTACAATGGGCGAAACCGTTGTACTTGCTTCGGTGGATCAGTTCCGTGACGCTATGGATGATAAGAAAACCGTGTGGGAAGAAGTGTCTAATGGGCAAGACATTCTCACTATCGGCAACTTTGAAATTCCAAGCCGTGCTTATGTTGGACGTTTTAATTTCAAAGGGGTAGATCAACAAAAACGCGTGGGCGAATTATCGGGTGGGGAACGTGGTCGTTTACACTTAGCGAAACTGCTACAACGTGGAGGTAACGTACTGTTATTGGACGAACCAACCAATGATTTGGACGTTGAAACCTTGCGTGCCTTAGAAAATGCGATCTTAGAATTCCCAGGCTGTGCAATGGTGATTTCCCATGACCGTTGGTTCTTAGATCGTATCGCAACGCATATTTTAGACTACGGCGATGAAGGTAAAGTGACGTTCTACGAAGGTAACTTCTCAGACTACGAAGAGTGGAAAAAGAAAACCTTAGGCGATGCAGCAACTCAGCCACATCGTATTAAATATAAACGTATTGCGAAGTAATTTAGATTGAGAAAGTGCGGTGGATTTTGACCGCACTTTTCTTACTTTTTTGGGAGTGATTATGCTAATTCATTTACATATTTTTTTCGCCTTTTTAAGTTTGGTATTGTTAGTAATTCGTGGTGCAATGCAGCTTAATGGTAAAAATTGGCGTTCGATAAAATTATTAAAAATTTTACCTCACTTATCAGATACCTTGTTGATTGTTTCTGGTGCCGTCATTTTATATCTCTTTGTTTTTGATATTGAATGGTGGTTGATAGCTAAATTCGCATTACTGATTTTGTATATTCTGTTTGCTGCGAAATTTTTCAGTAAAAAGGTTGTGCAACCAAAACCTATTTTCTTTTGGCTTGCTTGCGTAAGTTTTATTGGTGCGATGTTAATTGCCTATTTAAAATAACACGATGCCATCTCGCCATCTTCAAATTTTAATCTGCAAAACCTTGCCACTTGTGCCTGATAACGTTTTGATTATCGGCGAAAGTGGCATAGCTTTTTCTAAAGCAACGAATTTGCTTGGACAAGAATTTGAACATATTTTATTTGATGGACGAAATGGCATTCATCTTGAAGCGCTGGCTATTGCAGCTGGAACACTGAAAATGGGTGGCACACTTTGTTTAGTGTTATCTGATTGGGAAAATTTATCTCAGCAACCAGATCAAGATAGTTTACGTTGGAATGGAAATCAGTCAGCGATTGCTACACCTAATTTTATTGATCATTTCAAACAGTGCATTGAACGCTATTATTTCCCTATTTTAAGAGAGGAAAGTGCGGTTGAATTTCCCCATGTTTTTTATTCTAACGAGCATCACAAAAATGCCACGTTAGCGCAACAACAAATTATCGAGACTATTTTACAGGCTGAGCAGGATATTTATTTTCTAACCGCCAAGCGGGGAAGAGGGAAATCGGCATTATTGGGGATACTTACTAACCAAATTCAAGCACCAGTTTATCTCACTGCACCGAATAAAAGTGCGGTACATTCGGTTATTGAATTTTCAGAACGAGAGATAGAATTTATCGCCCCCGATGAACTGGCTATTCGGTTACAAAATGAACCTGAATTTAGTCAATCTGCTTGGTTGCTCGTAGATGAAGCTGCGATGATCCCATTGCCATTATTGCAACAATATTCTCAATATTTTCAACATATTGTTTTCAGTACTACAATTCATAGCTACGAAGGAACGGGGCGTGGTTTCGAATTAAAATTTAAACGGAAAATTCGCCGCACTTTTCAGCATTTTGAGCTTAAACAGCCTCTACGTTGGCAAGAAAATGATCCCTTAGAACATTTTATTGATGATCTTTTGTTGCTAAATGCCGAAGATGATTTTCAGCACTTCGACTATAGCGATATTACTTATAACATTGAGGAAAACGCTAAAAACCTTTCCTTCCCCTGCTTGCGGGGGAAGGTGCCCGCAGGGCGGAAGGGGGACTTAGATATAGCCAGCCCCCCTCAGCCTTCGGTAGCACCCCTCACAAGCAAGGGCAGCCAAGGGGAATATAGTCATCAATTTTTCTTTCGAAATTTTTATGGGTTAATGACGATTGCTCACTACCGCACATCGCCACTCGATCTTCGCCGTTTACTTGATGGAGAAAATCAACGTTTTTATTTTGCCGAATATCAACAGAATTTGCTCGGTGCAATTTGGGCATTAGAAGAAGGAAATATGGCAGATGATGAGTTGATTATTCAAATTCAACAAGGCAAACGCCGTCCGAAAGGGAATCTGGTGCCACAGGCATTATGTTTCCATGAAAATTTATCCCACGCCTGTAAATTACGATCTTTACGCATTTCTCGTATCGCGGTTCAGCCAAATTGGCAAAAACAAGGTATTGGTCAAAATCTAATGAAATTTATGGAAAATTCAGAAGTGGATTTTCTTTCGGTAAGTTTTGGTTACACTGACGAACTCGCAAAATTTTGGCAAAAGTGCGGTTTTGTTTTGGTGCATTTAGGCGAACATCAAGAAGCGAGTAGTGGTTGTTATTCAGCGATTGCCCTTAAAGGTCTTTCCAAAGAAGGCTTGGCTTTAGTTGATACTGCACACAAACAATTTCAGCGTAATATCCCTTTATCTTTTCATCCGTTCGCCATAAATTTTGAACAAAATAATCTTGATTGGGTGCTTGATGAGTTTGATTGGATTAGCTTAAAAAACTTCGCTAATTTTTACCGCACTTTATTTTCAAGCATTCCTGCAATAAGGCGTTTATTAAAATTAGCGGGCAAAGAAAGTTTCCCATTAATTTCCGCTTATTTAACAAAAAAACAACTTCCCATTAACAAGAAAAAAGGCGTAGAATGGCTACGTTTAGAAATTAAACAATATTTAGAGCGAGGAACTTTATGATAGAACAAACCGCAAAACCAAAAGGCTGGTTTAAACGCGCACTTGAAAAATATGACAATTTCATTAAAAAATGGGGTTTAGATCAACCGAATTGTAGCTGCGTGCCTATATCAGCAACAGAAGATGAAAATGGTAATTTGAAGAAAGAAGAATCTTCTTTAAAGAAATAAATATTAACTGTTTTTTTAAACAGTAAGTTTATTGAAAGATAATTCAAATTCCAGTACACTATGCGTCAATTTTTATACAAGATTGACGCATTATTTATATTTATGAAAACGGCTTTTTTCCAACCTGATATTCCAACCCAACCTAATGATCATAAAATTTTAGGCAATGTCTTACAAGGTGCTGATGCACTGGCGATTAGTGAAATTGCAGAGCAAAATCAAAATTTAACTGTAGTAGTCACACCAGATACGCGAAGTGCGGTGCGTTTATCACGTGTTTTATCGGAATTAAGCAGCCAAAATGTATGCCTTTTTCCTGATTGGGAAACCTTACCTTATGATACCTTTTCTCCCCATCAAGAAATTATTTCCTCTCGTTTAAGTGCGCTTTTCCATTTACAAAATGCGAAAAAAGGCATTTTCTTATTGCCGATTTCGACATTAATGCAACGCCTTTGCCCGCCGCAATATTTACAACACAATGTACTTCTGATTAAAAAAGGCGATCGTTTGGTCATCGATAAAATGCGCTTACAATTAGAAGCAGCGGGTTATCGAGCTGTGGAGCAAGTATTAGAACACGGCGAGTACGCAGTTCGTGGTGCTTTGTTGGATCTTTTCCCAATGGGAAGTGCGGTGCCTTTTCGTCTTGATTTTTTTGATGATGAAATTGATTCCATTCGAACTTTTGATGTGGATACGCAACGTACTCTTGATGAAATCAACTCAATTAACCTTTTACCAGCGCACGAATTTCCAACGGATGATAAAGGGATTGAATTTTTCCGTGCACAATTTCGTGAAACCTTTGGCGAAATTCGTCGAGATCCCGAACATATTTATCAGCAAATCAGTAAGGGTACCTTGATTTCTGGCATTGAATATTGGCAGCCACTTTTCTTTTCTGAAATGGCGACGTTGTTTGATTATTTGCCAGAACAAACGCTGTTTGTGGATATGGAAAATAACCAAACGCAAGGCGAGCGTTTTTATCAAGATGCCAAACAGCGTTATGAACAACGTAAAGTGGATCCAATGCGTCCGCTTTTATCGCCTGAAAAATTATGGCTCAATGTTGATGAAGTTAATCGCCGATTGAAATCTTATCCACGTATTACATTTAAAGCGGAAAAAGTGCGGTCATCAGTACGCCAGAAAAATTTACCTGTTGCCGCTTTACCAGAAGTGACTATTCAATCCCAGCAAAAAGAACCATTGGGGCAATTACGCCAATTTATTGAGCATTTTAAAGGAAATATACTGTTTTCGGTGGAGACGGAAGGTCGCCGAGAGACTTTGCTTGATTTGCTTTCAGCGTTAAAACTTAAACCAAAACAAATTCAATCTTTGGAACAGGCTAAGAATGAAAAATTTAGCTTGTTAGTCAGCTCTCTTGAACAAGGTTTTATTATTGAACAATCATTTCCTGTTGCGATTATTGGCGAAGCTAATTTACTTGGCGAACGTGTTCAACAACGTTCTAGAAATAAACGTAAAACGATTAATCCTGACACACTTGTACGCAATCTTGCCGAGTTGAAAATAGGGCAACCAGTTGTGCATCTTGATCACGGTGTGGGACGTTATGGCGGTTTGGTTACCTTAGATACAGGCGGAATTAAAGCAGAATATTTGCTACTAAA
The DNA here is from genome assembly GCF_000222025.1 of Haemophilus haemolyticus M19501. GTDB lineage: Bacteria > Pseudomonadota > Gammaproteobacteria > Enterobacterales > Pasteurellaceae > Haemophilus > Haemophilus haemolyticus_G. The sequence continues at coordinate 11,322 of NZ_AFQO01000001.1, forward strand.
TTATGCCAATGAATCAAAACTTTATGTGCCAGTGACTTCATTACATTTGATTAGCCGTTATGTTGGTGGTTCTGATGAAAGTGCGCCATTACATAAATTAGGTAACGAGGCTTGGGCGAAATCACGCCAAAAAGCAGCGGAGAAAATTCGTGATGTAGCGGCAGAGTTACTAGATGTTTATGCACAACGTGAAGCGACAAAAGGCTTTGCCTTTAAATATGATCGTGAAGAATTTCAACAATTTGCTGCAACTTTTCCTTTTGAAGAAACCTACGATCAGGAAATGGCAATTAATGCGGTAATTTCTGATATGTGTCAGCCAAAAGCAATGGATCGCCTTGTTTGCGGTGATGTGGGTTTTGGTAAAACTGAAGTGGCAATGCGCGCTGCCTTTTTGGCTGTGATGAATCATAAACAAGTAGCAGTGCTAGTGCCAACCACATTGTTAGCTCAACAGCATTATGAGAATTTTAAAGATCGTTTTGCGAACTTGCCTGTGAACGTAGAAGTGTTATCGCGTTTCAAAACTGCAAAAGAACAAAAACAAATTCTGGAAAATCTTGCAGAAGGCAAAGTCGATATCCTAATTGGTACCCATAAATTAATTCAATCAGATGTCAAATTTAACGATCTTGGCTTGTTGATTATTGATGAAGAACACCGTTTTGGTGTAGGGCAAAAAGAGAAAATCAAACAGCTTCGTGCGAATATCGATATTCTTACCCTAACGGCAACGCCAATTCCTAGAACCCTTAATATGGCGATGAATGGTATTCGTGATCTGTCCATTATTTCTACACCTCCTGCGCGCCGATTAAGTATTAAAACCTTCGTTCGCCAGAATGATGATCTTGTTGTACGAGAAGCGATTTTGCGTGAAATCTTACGTGGCGGGCAGGTTTATTATCTCCACAATGATGTTGCAAGCATTGAAAATACAGCAGAAAAACTGACCGCACTTGTGCCAGAGGCGCGAGTGATTGTGGGGCACGGACAAATGCGAGAACGTGAGTTAGAACGTGTGATGAGTGATTTTTACCATCAGCGTTATAACGTATTAGTTTGTTCAACCATTATCGAAACGGGTATTGATGTGCCAACGGCAAATACCATTATTATTGAACGAGCGGATCATTTTGGTTTGGCTCAGTTGCATCAATTACGTGGACGAGTCGGGCGTTCACATCATCAGGCTTATGCGTATTTGCTTACGCCACCGCCAAAAATGATGACAAAAGATGCCGAACGTCGTCTAGATGCCTTGGAAAATCTTGATAATCTTGGGGCTGGTTTTATCTTGGCAACTCACGATTTAGAGATTCGTGGCGCTGGCGAATTGCTCGGTAATGAACAAAGCGGACAAATTGAAAGCATCGGTTTTTCGCTTTATATGGAATTATTGGATGCAGCGGTTAAAGCGTTAAAAGAAGGGCGAGAACCATCATTAGAGGAATTGACGCAACAACAAGCGGATATTGAATTGCGCATACCTGCTTTATTGCCAGATGATTATTTAGGTGATGTGAATATGCGTTTATCCTTTTATAAACGTATTGCCGCAGCAGAGAGTAAATCAGAGTTGGACGAGTTAAAAGTCGAGTTGATAGATCGATTTGGATTATTGCCTGACGCGACAAAAAATCTACTGCAAATTGCAGAGTTGCGTTTATTGGTTGAGCCGTTAAAAGTTGTGCGAATTGATGCCGGAACGCAAGGCGGTTTTATTGAGTTTTCAGCAAAAGCACAAGTGAATCCCGATAAATTTATTCAATTAATTCAAAAAGAACCTATTGTGTATCGCTTTGATGGCCCATTAAAATTTAAGTTTATGAAAGACCTATCAGATAACAAAGTGCGGTTAGAATTTGTGGTGGATTTGTTAAGAACGATTGCGGCATAAAAAGAAGTCCGATCATTGTGATCGGACTTTTTTCTTAAATATATCAAGTAGATTATTGCACTAATAAATAGAAATTACTGTTACCTCGTAAAATATTAAGTGCAACTGCTGACGGTTCAGTTTCAAGCACTTTATTTAATTCACGAATGTTTTCGATCATTTGACGATTAATACCAATAATAATATCGCCCGCTTTTAAACCACGTTGTGCAGCCAGCGAATTAGGTTGAATTTTTGTGATTTCAATGCCTTTAACGCCTTTTGCATCGTAGTCTTTCAATGTTGCGCCATCTAATGCAGGCAACTCAGTTTTTGAGGAAAGTTGGCTGCCATCATCCGCTTGTAATTTCACTTTAACATCGTGGGATTTCCCATCGCGTAAGTAAGTCAAGCTAATCTCTTTGCCTGCACCAGTAGTTGCAATTTTTGCACGCATTTCAGCAAAACTTGAGATTTTTTGACCGTTCATCGCCGTGATAATATCGCCCGCTTTAAGACCTGCTTTTTCAGCGGCAGATTTCGGTAAAACTTCGCTCACAAATGCGCCTTGTTGCGCGCTTACATTAAAGGCTTTGGCTAAATCAGCATTGAGTTCGCCACCTTTAATACCAAGCAATCCGCGACGCACTTGACCAAATTCTAAAATTTGTTGCACTAAATTGCTTGCTTGATTACTTGGAATCGCAAAGGCAATTCCTGCATTGCCACCGCTTGGCGAAATAATTGCGGTATTAATTCCAATAAGTTCGCCATTTAGATTGACTAATGCACCACCCGAATTACCGCGGTTTACGGCTGCATCGGTTTGAATGTAGTTTTCATAAGTACCACTGTCAGAGCCTGTTGAACGACCTAATGCAGAAACAATACCTGATGTCACCGTTTGACCTAAACCAAATGGATTACCAATTGCAACAGTGAAATCGCCTACGCGTAATTTGTCAGAATCAGCAAATTTGATTTCTGTTAAATTACTTGGTTTTTCAAGTTGAACTAACGCAATATCTGATTGTTCATCTTTACCCACTAATTTTGCTTTAAATTCACGGCCATCTTGTAATTGCACGGTAATTTTATCAGCCCCATCAATAACGTGATTATTGGTTAAAACATAACCTTTGCTTGCATTGATAATGACGCCAGAACCTAAACCACGGAAGTTACGCTTTGACTCTCCACGTCCACCAAATTGTTCGGCAAAACGATCCCCAAAGAAGAATTTAAATTCTTCAGGAATATCATCTTGGAAAGGAGAACGAGAATCTACTTTGGCTTTCCCTTCAACGGAAAGCGTCACCACCGCAGGTTGAACTTTTTCTAACATTGGTGCAAGACTGTTTTGTTCCGAAATAAAACTTGGCAAAGTGGCTTGGGCAACAAATGATGTGCTTAATACACTTAATCCAAGTGCAATGCTATTTAATACAAAACGTGTTTTTTTCATAAATACTCCAAAATAAGGTTTCAGATAACGTGGTCTATAAGACAAAAAAATAAAAAAAATGTTCAATAATAGGAGAGTAGATTATCTTGTTAAAAAGGAAATCGGAGCAGTACAAAAACGCCTTACAAGTAGCAAATTCTATAAATTTATGTTCTAATACGCGCAATTTTCTAGTCAATAAAAAGGTCAAAAAATGAGCTGGATTAACCGAATTTTTAGTAAAAGTCCTTCTTCTTCCACTCGAAAAGCCAATGTGCCGGAAGGCGTGTGGACAAAATGTACTTCTTGTGAACAAGTACTTTATAGTGAAGAACTTAAACGTAATCTTTATGTTTGCCCGAAATGTGGTCATCATATGCGTATTGATGCACGTGAGCGTTTATTAAACTTATTGGACGAAGGTTCAAGCCAAGAAATAGCGGCAGATTTAGAACCAAAAGATATTTTAAAATTTAAAGATCTAAAGAAATATAAAGATCGTATCAGTGCGGCGCAAAAAGAAACGGGCGAGAAAGATGCGCTAATTACTATGACAGGTACACTTTATAATATGCCAATTGTTGTGGCTGCATCGAACTTTGCTTTTATGGGAGGTTCAATGGGTTCTGTGGTTGGTGCAAAATTTGTTAAAGCAGCTGAAAAGGCAATGGAAATGAATTGTCCGTTTGTATGTTTCTCTGCAAGTGGCGGTGCACGTATGCAAGAGGCCTTGTTTTCTTTAATGCAAATGGCAAAAACCAGCGCGGTGCTTGCCCAAATGCGTGAAAAAGGTGTGCCATTTATTTCAGTATTAACGGATCCGACCTTGGGCGGCGTATCAGCAAGTTTTGCGATGTTAGGGGATTTAAATATTGCAGAACCAAAAGCCTTAATTGGTTTTGCTGGTCCTCGTGTTATTGAACAAACCGTACGTGAAAAACTCCCAGAAGGTTTCCAACGCAGTGAGTTTTTACTTGAGAAAGGGGCAATTGATATGATCGTCAAACGTTCAGAAATGCGTCAAACTTTGGCAAGTGTACTGAGTAAACTAACTAACCAACCTTCTCCTTTTGTAGAACCTGAACTTATTTCAGAAGATGAATAATATGCAACTTAAAGCCACTTCGCCACTCGCTGAGTGGCTTTCTTATTTAGAAAAAAGCCATTTTAAACCCATTGATCTCGGTTTAGACCGTATTAAATCCGTGGCAGAAAAATTGGATTTACTTCATCCCGCCCCTTATGTGATAACGGTAGGTGGGACGAATGGTAAAGGCACGACTTGCCGCTTATTAGAAACGATTTTGCTTAATCACGGATTACGTGTGGGCGTGTATTCTTCGCCCCATTTGTTGCGTTATAACGAGCGAGCACGCATTCAAAATCAAGATTTGCCCGATGAAGCACATACAGCCTCTTTTGCTTTTATTGATGAAAACAAAACAGAATCGCTGACTTATTTTGAATTTAGCACCCTTTCTGCATTGCATTTATTTAAGCAAGCAAAATTAGATGTGGTGATTTTAGAAGTGGGGCTGGGCGGACGTTTAGATGCGACCAATATTGTGGATAGCGATCTTGCCGTGATTACTAGCATCGATATTGATCACACTGATTTTCTTGGGGATACCAGAGAGGCTATTGCTTTTGAAAAAGCAGGAATTTTCCGCAAAAATTGCCCTGTCGTGATTGGCGAACCCAATGTGCCGCAAATAATGCTCGATCAAGCTGAAAAATTACATTGCCAAGTTTCTCGACGTGATGTGGATTGGTCGTTTGAGCAAAATGCTGAAAATTGGCAATGGCAAAATAAAAAAGTGCGGTTAGAAAATTTACCGTTTTGTCAGATTCCATTGGCAAATGCCGCAACGGCTCTAGCAGCCGTTCAATACTTGCCTTTTGATATTTCAGAACAGACTTTGCGAAAATCTTTGCAAGAGGTTGAACTGGTTGGTCGTTTTCAAGCAATAAAAGCAGATAGACGCAAAAAATTATCGGATTACCTTAGCGTACCAGTTGAAACCTTGCCAACAATCATCGTTGATGTGGGGCATAATCCTCACGCTGCAAAATATTTATCTGAAAAATTGACCGCACTTAAACGTAACATCGAGGGCAAAATAATTGCCGTGTGTGGGATGCTAAAAGACAAAGATGCAAATGGGGTATTTTCGCATTTAACGCCTATTATTGATGAATGGCATTGTGTAACCTTAGGCGGCTATCGCGGGCAGTCGGGCGATGAATTAGCAGAGAAATTGAAAAGCCATTTCCCAGATATTCAAGCTACATCAGATAATTCTGTTATGGATGGTGTGCGTACAGCACTTAAAAGTGCGGTAAAAAATGATGTTGTTTTAGTCTTTGGATCTTTCCACACCGTTGCCGAATTTTGGGCTGTGGTGGAATAAAATTTATCATTAAAACAAAGGGCTGATCTTTAAAATCAGCCCTTATTTTTTATAAGATTATTTCCAAGAATATTTCACACCCACGGTGCCTTGGTAGCCTTTATGTCTGTTGCTATCGAATGATTTTTCGTAGCGAGCGTCCGCATAAAGGTAAGTGTTTTCACTTAAGGAGAATTGAGAACCCAAGCCTAATTCCCACCAAGTGCGGTCAAATTTCTCGGTTAATTTGTCACGACCAATTAATGCATTGCCCGTTGCTTTAAAATCGTGCCAAATATTACCGATGAAATAATAGGTGCGAGTGCGTTGTTTATCATTTGGTTTGTTATATGCCAAACGGAAACCAACACGACCACGTAAGCCATAACCTTTTTGCGAAACTGCACGAGTGCCGTCGTTAAAGTTGCCTAAGCGCAAGTATTGAGCAATAAGTTGTGCTTGCGGCTCTAAAATCCAGCTATCTCCGTTGTTGGTTTTATCTTTACCTAAGGCGTAAGGACGACCAGTTTCCACTGAAAGGGCAGCACCCCATCCGTGATTTTTCGCCTGTGTGCCATCAACGGATGAATAACGGTTATTTAACCAAGAGAGTTGTCCCACCCAGTCAATATAAGTGCCATTTTCATTGTAACGCGTGTCAGTTACACCAAGATTAAGTGCGGTAGTTTTTACGCGAGAAGTTAATTTATCTGCAATCACGACACCATTTTTCGCGCGGTATTCATCATAGAATTTGCTGTGAGAACGTAACGCACCGAAATACAAGCCGGTAAAACGACGAGTAAGTTTGCCCTCATCATCTTGTTTGGTTTTAACATCAAAATCGTGTCCCACTTGGAATCCGTACATATTGGTTTTTAAACCAAAACGTTCTTTTCCGTCGAGTTTGAGGTGTTTGCCGATTACGCGCCCCCAAGATTGTTTTTCTACATCTTGCCAATAACCGCCTTGTTTATCCCAAGAAAGGGTTTGATTTTCGCCACGACGTTGGTGAAGCGTATCCAACATTGTATAGCCTAATTCCAAGTTTTGGCGAGGAACGAGTGTATAAGCAACCGCACTTGGTGTGATGATCACTGGCCCTGTTGGCGGTGTAACAGGCGGCTGAGGTACAGGCTGAGGTTGTGGTACAGGCTGTGGTTGTGGTACAGGCTGTGGTTGTGGTACAGGCTGTGGTTGTGGTGCAGGCTGCGGTTGTGGTACAGGCTGCGGTTGTGGAGCAGGCTGAGGTTGCGGTACAGGCTGTGGTTGTGGTACAGGCTGTGGTTGTGGTGCAGGCTGCGGTTGTGGTACAGGCTGCGGTTGTGGAGCAGGCTGAGGTTGCGGTACAGGCTGTGGTTGCGGTACAGGCTGTGGTTGCGGTACAGGCTGTGGTTGTGGTACAGGCTGTGGTTGTGGTACAGGCTGTGGTTGTGGTACAGGCTGTGGTTGTGGTACAGGCTGTGGTTGTGGAGCAGGCTGCGGTTGTGGTACAGGCTGTGGTTGTGGTACAGGCTGTGGTTGTGGTACAGGCTGTGGTTGTGGTACAGGCTGTGGATTAAGTGCTGTAACAGTCCAGAAATATTCAGTTTTACCATCAATTTCACGAGAGGCTAATTGCACTTCTCCTGCACCAGTGGTTCTGGCGGTTCCGCTGAAGGTTGGGCGAGTTTTATATGGAGTACCAGCTAGAGTAGATTCACCTTTATGGCCGCTATCTTTACCTAAAATTCTTACGACTGGCGCACTAATCTTATGCAAATCTGCAGCGATACTTGCAATAGAACCATCAATAATGTTTTCTTTCTCATCTTTACTTACTGAAATTACAGTTGTTTTTCCAGAAGCATCCCCCGTGATTTCAAGTAAATCAGAGTGAGAATTGTCTCCCTTGTCATTGCCCGGCGAGTTCCATTCTGTATTCACTTTTAATACGCCGTTATTACCAACATAATCCCCTTCAATGGTAAGTTTGTCTGCATAGGATTTATTCGCGAGAGTGATGATACCGCCGTTGGTGAATGTTCCCTTTTCAGTTTCATAACTTGTACCTGATAAAGAAACACCCGCACTTGACGGGGTAAATGTACTTTTAGCAAGTCGAATTTCTCGAATTTTACCATCTGTTATTTTTAATAAACCTTCCTTAAGCTCTAATGTCCCATCTGTAACTTTGATTAGTCCTGATGCTTTTTTTAGTTCTATTACTCCATCTTTTTTAATTTCTAATAGTTTTGTTGTGTTAATATATTCCTCTTCATCGTTATATGGTTGTTCTATACCGTTTGCTTTAGTTAATGTACCAGATTTTATTTTAAAAAAACCCTTAGCATTAGAAATCTCACCTACAGGAATCTCACCTGCAGGAATCTGAATATCTTGCTTTTTGGCCTCGTGCTTTAATGCTACTTTATAATCAGAACCTAGGTCAGTAGAATTTTTTGAAGCATCTAATGTACCACCATTCAGCGTAACGTCATAAGCAGTAGAGCGTTGTTCAGTTTCATCTTCTTTTTTCTTCAATGTCCAAACGGCTTTGTTATCCACATTCATTGTTAAGGTTGAACCAATATCTTGATGAACTAAACCTATTAATTGGGCACCCTCACTAAAGGTGGCGGTAAGTTTTGAAGTCGCTTTCGCAGTAATTGTTGCGGTATCAACTGCATCTGATTTAGCATACACGGCCCAGCCTTTTGGTGCAGCAGTGGCTATGGATTTGTCGCCTGAAAGTTTAAATGTCGCATTAGATACGTTAAAAGCTCCCCAAGTAAAACGACTTGTTAATACCCCCTCTTTCCCTAATATTCTAGCACCAGAAAGAAGTTGCCCATCTTTTTTAAAACGGGCATTGGTAAGAATAAGACTGTCAGTTTTCGAGGTGGTGGAAAGCTTGGTATTAACTAAGCTAACCTGATTATTTTTATTATCTTTACCTCTCGCAAGCATTTCTTGAAAATTAAAAAAATAATTTACTTCCCCAAGATTTTCATAATCAATGGTATCGAAAACTAAAGCATTTGTACTGGCTCGAATTTCAGAAGCTTCATTCTTATTTTTTTCACCTGTAATAGTGAATTTTGAGTCTTCATCAAATAAACGTACCGCACCTGAACCGCGATAAGTTGTACCCTCTGCAATGGTTGTTCCATTAATTGCTGTCGTGTCTACAAATAATTTTCCCTTGGCTTCTACGGTTGCATTTTTACCCGCATCTCCATTGCCAGGTTTCCCGATTTTAATACCTGCAGAGTTAATACCGTTTGCTGTGACACTAATATTTGTATCCCCGTCTAAAATAGCCTTAGCATCATTACCTGACACATAAAGCCCCACCATATAATCTGCAACTTTATTTGCACTTACATCAGAAACTTTAATATCTACTTTTCCTGTAGAATGAAATTCTGGTGTTGAACCTGTTGAACGATATACTCTAATACCAGAATATTGATAGCCAGTTTCAAATTTTCCGCCAGAAATAGGAACTCCAGTATAATTCCCTCTTACAGTATCCGCTGTATTATTTACTGTAATATTTGCGTTTTCTACATTAACACGAGCATTACCATTACTATCTCCACCTGCCCAGTTATATCCTACAGCAAGTCCATAAGCTGCATCACTATCTGGGGTATGTGGTGTATCTGCTTTACGATTTACTTTGGTAACATCAACAACTAAATTTTTAATATTAACATCAGAGTTCCCCCTAACAATCATTCCTTTAGGGCGGTTGTTCACTGCAGATGGTTCTTGAGTTACTTTTATTTCAAAAGTATCAGCTGTAAGTTTTGAATCTTGAACTGTAATAGGGATAGGTTCACCATCTCCATTAGTTGCAACTTTAAGAGTTAAATTTTCTGTGCCTGTGAGAGTGAGATGTGCTCCTGAAGTTACAGATATACCCTTATCTGTTAGTTCATCCTCAGCTCCAACGATTATTCTATCAACGTTTATGTCTTGTGTTAAAGCAGCATAGGCTGGAGTTGTACTAAGTGAATAATAGGTAGTAGAAAGCGCAGAAGAGACTAGAATACTAAGAAGTTTTTTTTACAATTTTGCTTGCTTGCTTGCTTGCTTGCTTGCTTGCTTGCTTGCTTGCTTGCTTGCTTGCTTGCTTGCTTGCTTGCTTGCTTGCTTGCTTGCTTGCTTGCTTGCTTGTGCGTGTTTCATAAATTCACCTGATAAGTTTTGTAAGTTTAAATAATTTTAGTATGAAATGCCTTATATGAAATTATCCATATATAGCGTTTGGATTTTAACCAATTTGAAGTAGGCTTGCAAATTTTAGCGGAAATTTTTGGGGAGAAATACTGATTAGATCTCAATGATTATTTCACTGAAAATTTTTCTTCGGCAAAGGTTCTGGCTCGCCTAAAAAATAAGGCTCAACCCCTAATATCAAATCAAAAACCGCTTTTATACGCGCAAAAACTTCTCTTATTCGAGTAGATAGATGTAATTCAGGTTGTTTGGCTACAAAACAAATCGCATCAATATTATGTGCTTTAGCAATTAAAAGTGCGCGTTCGCAATGAAATTTTTGGCTGACAATCGTAAATGCTTGCACTTGGAAAATTTTATCGGCGCGAACAACTGAATCAAGGGTGCGAAAGCCTGCAAAATCACGGAACATTAAAGTTTCTGGCACGCCCATTTTTCGTAAATCGCGAAACATTGCTCTTGGTTCGTTATATTGCAAAGTTCGGTTGTCGCCACTTAATAAAAGATAATTTACTTTTTGTTGTTCGATTAGGCTTTTAGCTGCCATTAAGCGGCTATCGTAATAAACGTTCGGTTTTCCGCTGACGGTGTATTTTGATGTGCCAAGCACAAGGGCGTAAGGGCGAAAGGGGAGTTCATCAATATTTGTGAATATCTTATCACGCACATAAAAACTTACGCCTCGATCCACTAGCAAGCAAAGTATAATCAATGCAAAGATTGCGTAGAGTAGGGCGCGAAAAAGTGCGGTGAATTTTGGGGAGAATTTTTTTACTAGCATAGCGGTAAACATAATGAAAAATCGACCGCACTTCAAGGAGAATTTGATGGATTTTGTGAATTGCATTGATGTGCGATAATTTAGCCGTTTAGACGGCTAAAATTTCTTGACAACCTAATCGACTTACTGATAGTTTAAACGCCATTCTGATTATTACGATAGGTTTTCAATGTCTGTGCAAAATGTAGTGCTTTTTGACACACAGCCTTTAACTCTGATGCTTGGCAGCAAACTTTCCCATATTAATGTCGCATATCAAACTTACGGTACGCTCAATGCCGAAAAAAATAATGCGGTATTAATTTGCCACGCTTTGACTGGCGATGCTGAGCCTTATTTTGATGACGGTCGCGATGGCTGGTGGCAGAATTTTATGGGCAAAGGTTTAGCATTGGATACGGATCGTTATTTTTTTATTAGCTCGAACGTATTAGGTGGTTGCAAGGGAACAACAGGGCCTTCATCAATTAATCCGCAAACGGGTAAACCTTATGGTAGCCAATTTCCTAATATTGTCGTGCAAGATATTGTCAAAGTACAAAAAGCCTTGCTTGATCATCTTGGCATTAGCCATTTAAAAGCGATTATTGGTGGATCTTTTGGCGGCATGCAAGCGAATCAATGGGCGATTGATTATCCTGATTTTATGGATAATATCGTGAATCTTTGCTCATCCATTTATTTTAGTGCTGAAGCTATAGGCTTTAACCATGTTATGCGTCAAGCAGTCATTAATGACCCTAATTTTAATGGTGGCGATTACTATGAGGGGACACCGCCAGATCAAGGGCTATCTATTGCGCGTATGCTAGGTATGCTGACTTACCGCACCGATTTACAACTTGCGAAAGCTTTTGGGCGTGCCACAAAATCAGATGGCAGCTTTTGGGGCGACTACTTTCAAGTGGAATCCTACCTTTCTTATCAAGGCAAAAAATTCTTAGAACGTTTTGATGCCAATAGTTATTTACATTTGTTACGTGCGTTGGATATGTATGATCCCAGTTTGGGGTATGAAAATGTTAAAGAGGCATTATCACGCATTAAAGCACGCTATACATTGGTTTCAGTGACAACGGATCAACTCTTTAAGCCCATTGACCTTTATAAAAGTAAACAGCTTTTAGAACAAAGTGGAGTCGATCTATATTTTTACGAATTTCCATCAGATTACGGACACGATGCGTTTTTAGTGGATTATGATCAGTTTGAAAAACGGATTAGAGATGGTTTGGCGGGTAATTAATTAGTCATAAAAAAGTGCGGTGAAATTTCACCGCACTTCTTCTTTCATAATAGGTTATTCTTCAGAACCGCTTTCTTCCAAAGAATCTTCTTCATCCGCATCACAAACACGCTCTAAACTTACAACATGTTCATCATCGGCAGTACGAATTAAACGAACACCTTGCGTGTTACGACCTACGATACTCACTTCGCTTACGCGTGTGCGAACAAGCGTTCCTGCATCAGTGATCAACATAATTTGGTCTGTTTCTTCTACTTGAGTTGCGGCAACGACTTTACCATTACGTTCACTCACTTTAATTGAAATCACACCTTTTGTATTACGTGATTTAGTTGGGTATTCACTTAATTGTGTGCGTTTTCCGTAGCCGTTTTGCGTTGCGGTTAAAATGGCACCTTCACCTTTTGGCACAACAAGAGAAACCACTTTATCGATATTTAAGTCTAATGATACTTCAGCGTTGTCATCAGAAATATCTTCAATTTCTACCGCACTTTCATCGTCAGAAATATCGTTTGTTAAAGCTAGTTTGATACCGCGAACGCCTGTTGCTAAACGCCCCATTGCGCGCACGGCATTTTCTGCAAAACGTACCACGCGACCTTGTGATGAGAACAACATAATTTCGTTGCTGCCATCAGTAATATCCACACCGATTAATTCATCTTCGTCACGTAAATTCAATGCGATGATACCGTTTGAACGTGGACGGCTAAATTCGGTTAAGGCGATTTTCTTCACAATACCGCCAGCAGTTGCCATAACGACGAATTTATCTTCTTCATAAGCAGAAACTGGCAAGATTGCAGTAATACGTTCGTTTTCTTGTAACGGAAGAATATTCACAATTGGACGACCGCGTGCGCCACGACTTGCTTGCGGAAGTTGATATACTTTCAACCAATATAAACGGCCACGGCTAGAGAAGCAGAGGATCGTATCGTGAGTGTTTGCCACCAGTAATTTTTCGATAAAATCTTCTTCTTTCATCTTCGTCGCAGATTTGCCTTTACCGCCACGGCGTTGAGCTTCATAGTCGGTCAGTGGTTGGTATTTCACATAACCTTCGTGAGAAAGCGTCACAACTACGTCTTCTTGTGCGATTAAATCTTCTAAATCAATATCGCCAGAAGCTGCGGTAATTTCAGTTAAACGATCATCACCGAATTGTGCTTTCACTTCTTCCAATTCTTCACGAATCACTTCCATTAAGCGTTCTGCGCTACTTAAAATATGAAGAAGATCCGCAATTTTAACTAATAATTCTTCATATTCTTTTACAACTTCTTCAAACGCAATGCCCGTTAAACGATGTAAGCGAAGTTCTAGAATTGCGTTTACTTGCGCTGGCGATAAGTAATACTGTTCGCCTTGAATGCCAAGATTCTCTTCTAAATCATCAGGACGAGCGGAAACATCAAGCAGATTAATAATATCGCTATGTAACGTCCAAGAGCGTGAACTGATTGCTGTTGCGGCCTCTTCACGGTTTTTAGAGTTACGAATGATCGCAATCATTTCATCGATATTAGAACGAGCAACCGCTAAACCTTCCAAAATGTGCGTACGTTCACGCGCTTTGCGAAGCTCAAAGATAGAACGACGTGTAACCACTTCACGGCGGTGTAAAACGAAGGATTCAATGATTTCTTTAAGATTAAATAAACGCGGCTGACCGTGATCCAATGCCACCATATTGATACCAAAGGTTACTTGCATTTGAGTAAGAGAGTAAAGATGGTTTAATACTACTTCACCTACTGCATCACGTTTAATATCAATTTCAATACGGATCCCTTCTTTGTTTGAAAGGTCAGTAATATTGCTGATGCCTTCGATTTTTTTCTCGCGAATTAATTCGGCAATTTTCTCGACTAATTTTGCTTTATTTACTTGGTATGGCAATTCAGACACGATAATTTGCTCGCGTCCTTTTTCGTTGGTTTCTACGGTTGCACGAGCACGAACATACACTTTGCCACGACCAGTACGATAGGCCTCTTCAATTCCTTTACGACCATTAATTAATGCAGCGGTTGGAAAGTCTGGTCCCGGAATATGCTGCATTAATTCATCAATGGTAATTTCATTGTTGTCGATATAAGCCAAGCAACCATTTAATACTTCATTTAAGTTGTGTGGAGGAATATTAGTTGCCATCCCCACCGCAATACCAGAAGAACCATTTGCTAAAAGTGCTGGAATACGAGTCGGCAATACATCTGGAATCATTAATTCGCCATCATAGTTTGGCGAGAAATTGACGGTTTCTTTATCCAAATCCGTGAGCAATGCTTGCGTAATTTTTTGCATACGCACTTCGGTATAACGCATTGCAGCTGGCGCATCACCATCAATTGAACCAAAGTTACCTTGCCCATCAACCAACATATAGCGAAGTGAGAATGGTTGCGCCATACGAACGATGGTATCGTACACGGCTGAGTCACCATGCGGGTGATATTTACCGATTACATCACCCACAACACGCGCTGATTTTACGTATTTTTTATTGGCGGTATTGCCTTCGCGATCCATGGAGAACAACACGCGGCGGTGAACAGGTTTTAGACCATCTCGAACGTCAGGTAATGCACGACCAACGATAACCGACATCGCATAGTCAAGGTAGGAAGATTTGAGTTCTTCTTCAATATTGACAGGGGTGATAGATGATTGGATTGAATCCGTCATTGGTATTCCTTTTTTGATCAAAAATTGTGGCGGATTATAGCATAAAATTGTGGATATGTGGTTTTTGATATCAGGATTTCGCCTGATGGCGACCTACTTTTTCTTTGCTTTGCCAAAGAAAAAGTAGGCAAAAAGAAAGGCAACCCTGCTTTTCCTTATTTCCTTTGTTCCATTGAATTTGTTTCACGGAAATTTTCTGAACTCGCTGCGCTCAAACAGACGAAAATTTCCTACAAATTCAATTCCACAAAGGTGGAAAAGAAGGGAACCCAATTTGTTCTTTATCCGATTTAAAGTGCGGTCAAAACTCAAAATATTTTTTGTTCTTAAAATGAATTTAAAATTAACCGCACTTTTTAAATAATGCTCTGATAAATTCGGGGCCCCATATAAATCGCCTTTGCGACTTTCAATTTTCAGGCAATTTGCGTCTGTTTGAGCGTAGCGAGTTCAGCAAATTGCCGTTAAGAAAATTGAAACAAAGCAAAGAACAGCGATTTAACTGGGGCGTGTTTTCTTTGCCTACTTTCTTTTACACGAGTAAAAGAAAGTAGGTCGCCGTCAGGCGAAATCCTGACCTAATTATTTCCAATTTTCTTTTTTGGCTTTCTGCAACTTCCCATAAGCCTCCAACAGCGCCTGATGCTCCTTAAAGTTTTCCAAATTCTCATCACTTGCTGGAAGATTGTAGAATGGATTACCACCTTCAGCGACAGCTGTCCAAGCTTGTTTAACCGCATCTTTACCATACATTTTCTCAAACACTGCACGATATTGCGCTGGTTCGCGATTTTGATCTAAATGTAATTCAATGATGGAAATTAATGCGCGGTAATAATTCACACGTTCTGTGGTGAATACGGAGCTGTTCATATTCAGCGTCCAGTTTGCCCAATCTAATGCTTGTTCTAATTCGCCTAATGCAAGGTGGAGCATAGATTTTAATTCACCCACGCGTAAGGTTGTCCAGCCGCTATTTTTAGGTGCAACGATACCGATAAATTCACGCACGCGAGTTGCATCATCAATATCTTGTCCGTCTAATTCTTCTAATAACTCTTGATAGGTTTCTGCATCGTGATACCAGTTTGGTATATCCAGTAAAATTTCGCGCCAATCCATGCCCATATTGTTGTTGGCGTAAATTAAATCATCTGCAGGATAAATATCAGACATGCCTGGCACAATAATGCGGCACGCATAGACATCCAAATGGTTGTAATCCATTACGTAAACTTCTTTTTCATCCGCACGGAAAATCGCCATTAAATTATTGTATTCTTCTTGCGTGGTACCGCTGAAATTCCAATCAGCAAATTCATAATCAGGCGTTTCTTTGAATAAATCCCAAGAAATTAAACCGCTCGAATCAATAAAGTGGGTTTCTAAATTAGCGTGTTCAGCTACATCATCGTTATTGAAAGAGGGCGGTAAGAAAACATCTAAATCTTTCAAGCTACGACCCTGTAAAAGCTCCGTCACAGTACGTTCTAATGCCACTTGGAAATTTGGATGCGCACCAAAAGAGGCAAAGCAAGTACCGTTATTCGGATTGAGTAGCACCACGCAAATAACAGGGTATTTTCCACCAAGTGAAGCATCAAACGCATAAATTGGGAAGCCTTCTTCCTCTAATTTTGCAATGGAAGCCTGAATAGATGGATAGCGATCCATCACCAATTTTGGAATTTCTGGCAGGCTGATCGCTTCAGCGATAATTTTGTTTTTCACATAACGCTCAAAAACTTCTGACAAGCCTTGCACGCGAGCTTCAAATTTTGTATTGCCCGCAGACATGCCATTTGAGACATAAAGGTTGGCAATAATACTTTGTGGAATGTAAACGGTTTGTTCGTCCGATTGACGAATATAAGGCATCGCTACGATCCCGCGATCATAATTGCCAGATTGTAAATCTACCAATAATTCAGGCGTAAGCTCGGCATTAGGATCAAAATAATCCAATAAATAATCATCTAAAATGCCATTAGGCAGTAAAGCATCATCTTCAATCGGGAACCATTTTTCATTGGGATAATGCACAAAATCGCCGTTTGCAATCTCTTGCCCTAAATAGAAATCAGCAAAGAAATAATTCGTGGAAAGACGCTCAAAATATTCGCCAAGGGCAGAAGCTAACGCCGCTTTTTTGCTTGCCCCTTTACCATTAGAAAAACACTGCGGGCAGTCTTTATCACGAATATGCACAGACCACACATTTGGCACGGGATTCAGCCAAGATGCCTCTTCAATATTAAAACCAAGTGCGGTCAATTTTTGCTGAAATTTTGCAATGCTATCTTCTAATGCGGCATCTTTACCAGGGATAAACGTTTGTTCTGTCATTTTTTGTTCCTAAATAAGAAAAAAGTGCGGTGAATAATAGGGGAGTTTTAATAGCGGGGCAAGATTTTTTCGGCAAAAATAAATCCCGAAAAACTTCGGGGTTTTCTACTGACTTTTAACGTATATTTGATTGGCGTTAAAGTAAAGTTGAATTGAACCGCATTTTCAAGGCAATCGTAATTATGGCGAAAATTTTTTCATCGTTGAGAGGAAAGTTTTCGCGTAAAGTGCGGTGGGAATCGGTAATGTTTATTTGAGCTTGTGATAATTCATTTAATAAAATCGGGAGAGAAAGATTAAGTTGCTCGGCGATTTGTTGAATAGAAAAATGCTCGAAAGTCATCATCAAGCGATCTAAATTGCAGTAAGAAGGCATACGATTATGAGTGATGAGATCGGCAAATTGAGTGTTGATTTTTACCCATTTCTTCTTGCGGCTATAAAAATGCAGTAACAAACCAAATACGGCAAATCCTGCAAAGAAAAGATGAATGTCTAAGGCTTGAGTAAAAGGAAGTCCCAGCCACATTGAAATGCCACTTGCAACAACGAAAAGCAAACTTAAGGCTAATCCCCATACTAAGAAAAATTTATAAATTACTTCAAATTTCATTGAATAGTCCTTTTCTACAAAATAACCATAGGAAAATATAGAACACCTAATATTATAGAATTCTTTTATCTTATTTTACTACGTTATATTTGAATTAATATATCGATACTGTAGAATTGGTTGCAATGTCTCGTTTTTAAAAAGTTAAAATGAAAAAATGCTTTATCATTTTAACCGCACTTCACCTGAACTTTTACATCAACATTTGAATAACCACATTGAAAAATCACTATGACTATTTACAACATCAATTTTGCTGAACTTTATCAACAGCATTTAATCGCTTGTAATCATTACAACTTACCCCCGACAAAATGGGATAAAAAAAGCCGTGAAAATGGCAGAGAACTTAGTCGGCAAGCCTTCTGCATATAATCAGCAATTATTGCAAGCTATGAATGTGCAATCCGATGAAACTGTGTTGGATATTGGTTGTGGCCCCGGTACCTTTGCTGTACCTCTCGCACAACAAGGCTCAACGGTATATGCCTTGGATTATAGCAATGGAATGTTAGATTGCTTGGCACAATTTAAGCAAAAATTTGGTTTGCATAATTTGACGACATTTCATAAATCTTGGGCGGATAATTGGGATGATGTGCCACAAGCTGATGTGGTGTTGGCATCTCGTTCAACGTTGGTGGACGATTTGGACAATATGATCGAAAAACTCTGTGCCAAAGCGAAAAAACGTGTGTTTTTGACTTCTGTCACACAACGTCATTTTTTAGATGAGGGCGTATTTGAGGCGATTGGCCGTGAAGATATTGGTTTCCCCACTTATATTTATTTACTCAATCGGTTGTATCAAAAAGGCATTCAGGCAAATTTGAATTTTATTGAAACCGAATCGGGTTGTTTTCAAGGTGAAAGCTACGAGGATTTATTAGCCTCGGTGGAATTTTCTTTAGGCGAGCTTTCCGAAAAAGAAAAACAAGGTTTAAAAGCCTTTTACGATCGTAAACAAGCCAATAACGAACCAATTTCTCATGGACAGAAAAAATGGGCGTTGATTTGGTGGAATGTGGAGCGCATCTAATGTTTTAAGCGGAATCAATTTATTTTTCTATCACTAATTAAAAGGACGATTATGTTATTTGCTTTACCTGCGCTGAATGATAACTACATTTGGCTTTATCAACGAGAAAATCTGCCGCTTATTATTGTCGATTTGCCTGAAACGGATAAGCTGTTTGCATGGCTAGATAAGCAAAACGCAACGGTTGAAGCGGTGTTGCTTACTCACGAACATGATGATCATACACAAGGTGTGTCGGCATTTAAAAAACGTTATCCAACAGTGCCGATTTATGGGCCGCAAGAATGTGAGAAAAAAGGCGCGACTCAAATTATAAACGAAGGGAAGATCCTTACCGCACATTATCAAATTGATGTCATTCCGACTGGGGGACACACTAAACAGCACGTTAGTTTTTTAGTGGATAATCATTTATTTTGTGGTGATGCGTTATTTTCTGCAGGTTGCGGACGTGTTTTCACCGGTAATTATGCGCAGATGTTTGAAAGTTTGCAGCGTTTGAATACATTGCTTGACGAGACGATTGTTTGCCCTGCTCACGAATATACATTAGGAAATTTAGCGTTTGCGGAAACGGTGCTGGTGGAGAAAAGTGCGGTAGAAAAAAGTGCGGTGGAAAAACAACGTATTTTTGTTGAAAAACAGCGGTCTGAAAATAAACCAAGTTTGCCGACCACCTTAAAACTAGAGCGAGAAATTAATCCGTTTTTACAAGCAAAAACACTTGAAGAATTTACCGCACTTCGCAAAGCAAAAGATATGTTTTAAGTTATCTTTTTTGTTGGGGCAAAGTGCGGTGATTTTTTAAATTAGCAGATTATTTCTTTCTCGCTAACATCGTGGCAAATTTCATTTTAATGCGATTGCCGTTTTCATCGGTTTTGTGTAATTCGCCCATATTTTCGTTATATTCTAAGAATTCCCAATCTTTGTAATATTCTTTCAATTCGTTTTCAGCAAAAGTGAAAGAGAACGGAAGTGGGCAAGGCACATCATCTGTGGACATGGCAGCAACGATTAAGTTATATCCGCCAACATTGGTGTGCTCTTGCATATTTTTAATGATTGACGGCACACGTTCACGATTTAAGAACATAAACACCACCGTTGAAACAATAAAATCGTAGTTTTCTTGAATATTGGCAGAGTTAATATCGTAAAGTGCGGTAGAAATATTAAGATTTTCTTTCTCTTTAGTTTCATTTAAAAAGGCAATGCTGTTTTCATTGTGATCCCAAGAGGTCACATCATAGCCCAATAAACTTAAATAAAGTGAATTACGTCCTTGTCCGCAACCTAAATCTAATACTTTACAAGGCGAGATAATTTTTGCTGCATCCACCACATCGCCGTGAGTGGCAGTCATATTGTATTTTTTACTGAAATAATCTTCTTTTTTGCAATAGAAACCTAGGGTACATTCTAAATCATCAGAAAGCGCTTCAACACGATGCCACGCTTGAGGTTCAACAAAAGGAATCTCGCTTTCTGGTGTAAAAATATGCTCGGCAATGACATCGCCATTTTCGGTTAGCTCATAAAATTTGAGTTTACCTTTTAATACAGTTAATTTCCCCCAAGTGCCGACTTTTGTGTTGTGCTTTTCTTGGAACATTTGTGGCAATTTGTCTTTTGTCCACACTGGCATTTGTTTATAGCAGATTAATTCGTTTTTCATAATATTCTCCAAACAGATAAATAGTTGAGTGTTATAGTAGGTTATAAGTCACCTCTTTTCAACAAGAAAATAAAAGGGCAACGTAATGTTGCCCTCATTTAGATTGAATTGATTATTTTACTTGCATGCCTGCAGTGACACCGCTATCGGCAGATAACAAGAATAAATCACTACCGCCTGTTCCTGCGGATAGAATCATTCCCTCGGACACGCCGAATTTCATTTTACGTGGTGCAAGGTTTGCCACCATAATCACAAAACGACCTTCTAATTCTTCAGGTTTATTGTAAGCCGCTTTAATGCCAGAGAAGACTTGGCGAGTATGATCGCCAAGATCCAATTCAAAACGTAAAAGCTTATTAGATTCTGGCACGGCTTCGCATTTCAACACTTTTGCTACACGCATATCAAGTTTAGCGAAATCATCAATAGTGATAGTTTCAGCAATAGGTTCAACGGCAGAAAGTGCGGTTGGTTTTGCTTCAGTTTTTTCTGCGGCTTTATTGGCTGCTGCAAATAAGGCTTTGGTTTCTTCCACAACGGCATCAATTTGTTTTTTCTCTAAACGAGAGAATAAGGTTTTAAACGGTGCAAGGGTATGGCCAAGTAATGGTTGATGAATATTATCCCAACGTAATTCAGCTTGTAAGAAGGCTTCTGCACGTTCTGCCAGTTTTGGAAGAACAGGTTTTAAGTAAGACATCAACACGCGGAAAAGCTCAATTCCCATTGAACATACGGCTTGCAATTCTGCCTCTTTGCCTTCTTCTTTTGCAATCACCCAAGGGGCTTTTTCATCAATGTATTTATTGGCTTTATCCGTTAATGCCATAATTTCACGAATGGCTTTATTGTATTCACGGCTTTCGTAATAAGCGGCGATTTGCTCGGCTTGAGCGGTAAATTCTGCAAATAATGTTTCGTCTTCTAGTTTATCCGCAAGTTTGCCTTCAAAGCGTTTCGCAATAAAGCCCGCATTGCGTGAAGCTAAATTCACTAATTTGTTTACAATATCCGTATTTACACGTTGTACGAAATCGTCAAGGTTAAAATCTAAATCTTCAATGCGATCATTTAATTTTGCTGCATAGTAATAACGCAAACATTCAGGATCGATATGATTCAAATAAGTGCTGGCTTGAATGAAAGTCCCGCGAGATTTTGACATCTTCGCCCCATCCACAGTGACATAGCCATGAGTGAACACATTAGTCGGTTTACGGTAGCCGCTGCCTTCAAGCATTGCAGGCCAGAATAGGCTGTGGAAATAAACGATATCTTTACCGATGAAATGATAAAGCTCCGCATCGCTGCCTTCCGCCCAAAATTCATTGAAATCAATGCCTTCACGATTGCATAGATTTTTGAATGAAGCCATATAGCCGATTGGTGCATCTAACCAAACATAGAAGAATTTATCTTTTGCGCCCGGAATTTCAAAACCGAAATAAGGCGCATCGCGTGAAATATCCCATTGTTGTAAACCGCTCTCAAACCATTCTTGCATTTTGTTGGCAATTTCAGATTGAAGTGAGCCAGAACGTGTCCATTCTTTTAACATCCCTTCAAATGCAGGTAAGTCAAAGAAAAAGTGTTCAGATTCTTTTACAACAGGTGTTGCGCCAGAAACAGCTGAACGAGGATTAATTAAATCCATTGGGCTATAAGTAGAAGCACACACTTCGCAGTTATCGCCATATTGATCTTCTGCTTTACATTTCGGGCAAGTGCCTTTTACAAAACGATCTGGCAAGAACATATTTTTTTCAGGGTCGAATAACTGAGAAATAACTTTACTCTTAATAAAAC
Organism: Haemophilus haemolyticus M19501; assembly: GCF_000222025.1. GTDB lineage: Bacteria > Pseudomonadota > Gammaproteobacteria > Enterobacterales > Pasteurellaceae > Haemophilus > Haemophilus haemolyticus_G. The sequence goes on from NZ_AFQO01000001.1 coordinate 33,471, forward strand.
CATTGGCTTTGAGTTTATTGTAAATTTCTGCGGTGAGCTGTTTGTTTTCTTCGCTGTGAGTGGAATGATAGTTATCAAAACTAATATTAAAACCTGCAAAATCACGAATGTGATCGGCTTTTGCTTTGGCAATTAATTCTTCTGGTGTAATGCCAAGTTTATCAGCATTCAACATAATCGGCGTGCCGTGCGCATCGTCTGCACAGACAAAATGGATTTTATTGCCACGCATACGTTGAAAACGCACCCAAATATCCGCTTGGATATGTTCTAACATATGACCTAAATGAATTGCCCCATTGGCATAAGGCAAGGCGCAAGTGACTAAAATTTTACGGGGTTGAGTTGTCATTTATTATTCTCTTTTTTAGCATATAAAAATTGTGCTTATCTTACTTTAAATAGGGGATTTTTTCTAGTTTGAAAATGGAAGGAAAATCCACCGCACTTTATTTAAAATTACCTATTTTAAAAGCTTAAAATTTAATCATTTCACACCCAGTATACTGGGTGTTAGTTTCTCTTTACAGAGAAACTAACAAAACATATTGCCAAACAAAAAATTTGGTATTTTTTATAAATCAACTTAAGAGATTATTATATGAAATTGACAAAAACACTGCTTACCAGTGCATTGTTAGGTGCCTCTATTCTTTCTTTTCATCCAACTGCGGCAGCTATGGATTTCGGAACACAAGTGGGTATAGATGCTTATAGGAAGAATGATTTCGCACAGGCTGCAGAACAGTTTAAAGATGCAGGTATAGTGAGAGGAGATCCTACAGCGCAAATACTTTTGGGGCAAATGTATTATAATGGGGAATTTTTTAAGCAAGATTATGTTGAGGCTGCAAAATGGTATCGTAAAGCTGCAGATCAGGGGGCGAAGTTTGGCTTACTTTTCTTAGGTGAGATGTATGAAAACGGAGAAGGTGTAGAAAAAGATTATGCTGAAGCAGTAAAATTGTATAGAAAGGCTGCAGAGCAGGGGAGTGCAGGAGGTCAAATGGCCTTAGGTTCAATGTATAGATTTGGAAAAGGCGTAGAAAAAGATTATGCTGAGGCAATAAAGTTGTATAGAAAGTCTGCAGAGCAAGGAAATTTCACGGCACTATTTTTCTTAGGTGAGATGTATGCTAATGGAGTAGGCGTTAAACAAAATAAAGCGAAAGCCAAAGAATTATTTAAGAAATCTTGTGAACAAGGTACAAAGGAAGCTTGTAAAGCTTTAAAAAGTTACAATAAGAAATAAGGGAAAAATTTTATGAAAAAACAATTGATTGCTATGGTTTCTTTGGTTGGAACAGTTTCTGTATTATCTGCTTGTACTTCTAATGAAGATATTACCTTTCCTGCAATGATTTCGCCTTTGGCATTAGATGTTGAAACTTGTTCATCACAAGCTAAATCTGATTTTCAATTAGGTGTGGCAGCTTATAAAGATAAGAAATACGATCAATCTTTTGAGTTATTTACTAAGGCGAGTGAGAAAAATTGTGCAAATGCTGATTTCTATCTTGCAGCGCAATATTATAACGGACAACATCTCTCAAAAAACCTTGAGGTGGCAAAAGAAAAATTTAAACAGGCTTGTCATAAAGGGCTAAAAACAGCTTGTATAATGGAATAATTTGAGTTTAGTCCATTATTTGAGTAAATACCTGTTTCTGAAATCGCTTATCAGAAACAGGTTTTTTTATTCGGTTTGAAAAACTTTAACTTAACATACCGCACTTTCCGTGATTAAATATGCCCGACAAATTTACTCTACTAAACAGGAAGTTATTATGGCAACCTACTTTTCTGATAATTTGACTGCCGAGCAGCAAAATCAAGTTCAGCAGATTATTCAACAATTTCAGCATCCAACCCTGCAAAAGGATCTGATTGCGCTTAATACTTTGAAAAAAGTGGAAAAGGGCGGTGATACTTTACGTATAGAATTGAAATTACCTTTTGCGTGGAATTCGGGTGCAGAACAATTAAAACAAGCGGTTTCAGATGCGTTGTTGAAAGCAACAGATTGCAAAGCAATTAAATGGGCGGTGACTTATCAAATCGCCACACTTAAACGTGCAAATAATCAACCTGCTGTAAAAGGTGTGAAAAATATTATTGCGGTGAGTTCTGGTAAAGGCGGCGTAGGGAAATCATCGGTTTCCGTTAATCTCGCTTTAGCATTACAAGCACAAGGCGCACGTGTTGGGATTTTAGATGCGGATATTTATGGCCCTTCTATTCCACATATGTTAGGCGCAGCGAATCAACGTCCAACTTCGCCAGATAATCAACACATCACCCCAATTAAAGCACATGGTTTATCTGCAAATTCCATTGGCTTTTTAATGAATGAAGATAGCGCAACAATTTGGCGCGGCCCGATGGCGAGCAGTGCATTAAGCCAATTATTGAATGAAACCCTATGGGATAGTTTAGATTATCTTGTTATCGATATGCCACCGGGCACTGGCGATATTCAACTTACCTTATCACAACAAATCCCTGTGACTGGCGCAATAGTTGTGACAACTCCACAAGATATTGCTTTGCTTGATGCGGTGAAAGGTATTTCAATGTTTGAGCGAGTATCCGTGCCGGTATTGGGTATTGTGGAAAATATGTCAATGCACATTTGTAGCGAGTGCGGTCACCACGAAGCGATTTTTGGCACAGGCGGTGCAGAGAAAATGGCTGAAAAATACAATGTAAAAGTATTAGCTCAACTTCCTTTACACATTCGTATTCGTGAAGATTTAGATGCAGGCAACCCAACTGCTGTGCGAGTGCCTGAAAATAAAATTTCACAAGCATTCCTACAACTTGCAGAAAAAGTTTCTACAGAACTTTACTGGCAAGGTTCCGTAATCCCAAGTGAGATTTTATTTAAAGAAGTGAAATAATAGAAAAAAGATAGGGCTGCATTTGCAGCCCTTAGAATTTATTTTCATCTAATTTACATTGAATATGATGAAATGATCCTTTTATTTGACATCAATAAATATCAAGTTACACTAGCAGAGTATCATTAAGTGATACATTATTGCCAATAGTTAATTAGTATAAGGAGAGGCTGATTTTTGACTTATTTTTTATTAAAAATAAACTTTTGTCAGCTATATAACGATGAATATGAGATTACAAGTAAAACAGTGGGGAAATAGTAAAGCAATCCGTTTACCTAAGGACTTTACCGATTCTATGAATTTAGATATGGGAGACTTCTTGGAACTAGAAAAAATTAGCGACAATACAATTAAAGTGATTGTTGTGCCTAATAATCCGAAAAAAAGAAAAAGATTAACTTTGGATGAACGTATTGCAATGACCTCATCAAAACAATTACCCGTCATTCAAGAATGGGATTTACTTGAGCCGACAGGGCAGGAAATTTGATGGCTAAACAACAATTTAAAAGAGGCGATATTATCACGGTTTGCTTAAATCCCGTTGTAGGAAATGAATTGCAGGGTGAGAAACGTCCTGCATTAGTATTAAGCGATAATAAATTTCATAATTTGGGATTTATGATGATAGCACCGATTACACAAGGAAATGCGGAGCTTGCCAGAGAAAATGGTTTTGCGGTAACGTTAAGTGGAACAGGCTGTAAGACACAAGGTGTGGTTGTTGCATATCAAGTCAGAATAATTGATTTTCGAGGTAGAGGCGCGAAAAAAGTTGAATCTGTACCAGATTATGTTTTATTTGAAGTTCAAGACATTGTTGAAGCGATTTTAAAAGATTAGAAAAATTGCCCTAGTATTTGCCAGGGCAATTTCTATTGTGGATCAATTAAATCGACAAGTTTCATAATAACTTCATCGATTAAATAATCTTCTGCTTTTGTAGCAAATTTTGCCTGTCGTTCTTCTAAATCTAATGCTCTTAGTTGGTGGCACAAAATAACACCAGTTATTTTTCCTGATTGAGTGCTATTTCCGTCAAGAGTAACTGTCACACTTTGTGAACGTGCAGCATTTCCACCTGTTGAAATTGGGCAACAAAGAGCCGTTCCTAATGCTTTGTTTAATAACTCATCAGTTATGACAATAAAGTAATGTGGGCTACGTAATTCCTTTCCTTTTGTTGGATCGGGATCAATGTACCAAATTTCACCTTTTTTTGGGGCTCGCATTACCATACTTCTTTCCCTACAGCTTTAGAGCTAGTGAGTTCTGAGATTGATGCATTTAAGTTTGCTATTTCTTTGCTATCAATAGCAGTTAATAATTCCGCAATGCTTTTTCGTCCTCTTGCTTTTCGTTTAACTGGGGTAAGCACAACTTGTTCTCCTTGCGGTTCTAAATTGATTTTATTTCCAATTTCCCAACCCATTTTTTGTAATATTGCCATTGGAACAGTTAAAACTGCGGCACCACCTTGTTGTCTTAATGTCGCTTGCATGATGATCTCCTAGATTAAAGTGCTACTTTGTGTAACATTGTAGTGCAAATAAAAAATAAAACAACTCTAATTTATTTCACCCATCTCACCACTTCATCCACCCCTTTACGGGATTTTTTCGCAATATCTCGTGAGCGATAGCCGAAAGTTGCGGCGACAGAAACGGCATATTCTTGAGGATCGAATAATCCTTCTTCGGCGAGGCATTCGTTCATTTTATCGTAATGAAAACCTTCGATTGGGCAAGAATCGATGCCAAGGGCTGCGGCGCCAGTAAGCATGTTGGCAAGGGCGATATAAGTTTGTTTACTGCACCAATCAAATAAAGTGCGGTCGCTTTCGAGCAATTTCATATCTTCTTCTTGCAAGGCTTTGTATTTTGCGAGGGCGGCTTGTCGTTGCTCGGCATTCAAGCCTTTGCGCGCCATTACATCCACAAAAAATGGGCTGTCATAACGGGCATTTTTCTTCGCGAGAATTACGACAAGATGACTGCAATTATCAAGCTGATTTAGCATTCCCCAACTGAAAGGCTTAATTTTTTCGCGCAGGGTTTTATTTTGAATCACTAAATATTTCCAAGGTTCAGAGCCAACAGAACTTGGCGATAATCGACCGCACTCTAAAATACATTCAAAATCTTCATCACTGATTTTTTTGGTTGGGTCGTAATAACGTGTTGAGCTGCGTTGATGGAAGAGTTCCAGAACTTGTTCACGAGTAAGTTGAGTCATTTTATTTCCTCTTTTTTAAACAAAAATGCGTCGCCATACTAAAGATTAGTTTTTGCTAAAGCAAGGGAAAGGTTCTAAAATAGTTAGCATTTTTATCATAGAGAGTAAAGATGATGACAAGAATTGCGATTATTCCTGCAAGAGCGGGTTCTAAAGGCATTAAAGATAAAAACTTACAGCTTGTTGGTGGCGTTTCTTTAGTGGGGCGTGCGATTTTGGCAGCGCAAGAGTCGGGTATGTTTGATCAGATTGTCGTAACATCAGACGGCGAAAACATTTTAAAAGAAGCTACAAAATATGGTGCAAAAGCAGTGGTACGCCCTGAAAATTTGGCGCAAAGTGATACACGCACCATTGATGCTATTTTGCATTGCTTAGAAACGCTCAATATTTCACAAGGTACGACTGTACTTTTGCAGCCAACTAGCCCATTGCGTAATGCTTTAGATATTCGTAATGCGATGGAAATTTTCCTTGGCGGCAAATATAAATCAGTGGTTTCCGCTTGCGAATGTGAGCATCATCCTTATAAATCCTTCACTTTAGAAGGCACCGAAGTTCAGCCTATTCACGAATTAACCGATTTTGAAGCCCCTCGCCAAAAATTACCGAAATCTTATCGTGCAAATGGTGCAATTTATATTAATGACATCGAAAGTCTCTTTGAAGAAAAACGTTTTTTTATTGCCCCAATGCGTTTTTATTTAATGCCAACTTATCGTTCCATTGATATTGATTCCACACTTGATTTGCAATTAGCAGAAAGTTTAATTTCAAAAGAATTCTAAAAAAAGGCCGCACTTGTCGGCCGTTTTTA